>CBFHTO010000007.1:0-81272 GCA_965658765.1 Glaciecola sp.
CGGTGAGTGGCGCAGCTTGGTAGCGCACTTGGTTTGGGTCCAAGGGGTCGTAGGTTCAAATCCTATCTCACCGACCATTTTCACTTTAGTGATTCGAGTGAGCGTCCGTAGCTCAGCTGGATAGAGCACCCGCCTTCTAAGCGGGTGGTCGCAGGTTCGAATCCTGCCGGACGCGCCATGTTCGTCGAAGTAAAGTGGAAAGTTGATTAGACGCAATACAGTGGTGGGCGTAGCTCAGTTGGTAGAGCCCCGGATTGTGATTCCGGTTGTCGTGGGTTCAAATCCCATCGTCCACCCCACTTTTTTGCGAGCCTCAGCCTTTTGTTATGCGGAAGTGGTGGAATTGGTAGACACGCTGGATTTAGGTTCCAGTGCTTCACGGCGTGAGAGTTCAAGTCTCTCCTTCCGCACCATCTATACAGTAATCTTCTATGTCGGTGAGTGGCGCAGCTTGGTAGCGCACTTGGTTTGGGTCCAAGGGGTCGTAGGTTCAAATCCTATCTCACCGACCAGATTTTCAAAAAAGATCGCAAAATTTGTCTGAATTCGATGTTCGAGTGCGGTCTGAGCAAGTTGTGATTGTTCTTTTAAGCACTTTTTCTACGAATATATTGGTCACAAAAGCTAAAAATGTAGTTTTTTCTATCTTAGACCATGAATTTCTCGACTCTGATAAATTCACTCTGTATAATCTGGCGTCCTTTTTTTAAATTCATGCACCTTTGAAAGTTGTTTGGGTGCCATCCATGGTAAGCCACTAACAAATGGCCCATGATTGATTTCAAAACGCGCAATTGGCGCATAGTTGAGGTAGAAGAATGCAAGTGTCAGTCGAGACGACTCAAGGTTTAGAACGCCGTCTTACTATTACCGTTCCTGCTGAGTCTGTGGATACAGCAGTTAAATCACGTTTACAACAATTAGCAAAAACACAGCGTATTAACGGTTTTCGCCCAGGCAAGGTTCCAGTAAGCGTAATTAAGAAACGTTTTGGAAACGCGGTTAGGCAAGAAGTCGCTGGCGATGTTATGCAGCAGAATTTTTATCAAGCCATAATGCAGGAAAAAATTAACCCTGCAGGTATGCCTAATTTTGAGCTAACTAAAGACGTAGACGGCGAAGATTTAGAGTTTGCTGCCGTTTTTGAAGTTTACCCAGAAGTAAAAGTCGAAGGCTTAGAAACACTTTCTATCGAAAAGCCAGTCGTTGAAATTCAAAACAAAGATCTCGACGAAATGATGAAGACCCTTCAAAAGCAGCACGCTACTTACAAAGAATGTAAGCGTAAAGCGAAGAAAGGTGACAAGTTAACTATAAGCTTTGTCGGAAGTATCGACGGTGAAGAATTCGACGGTGGCAAGGCAGATGACTTCCCATTAGAGCTTGGCAAAGGTCAAATGATACCTGGGTTTGAAGACCCTTTGATTGGCGCTAAAGTGGGTGAAGAAGTCGTTGCTGAAGTGACTTTCCCTGAAGATTATCACGCAGAAGCTTTAAAAGGCAAAGACGCCAAGTTCGATATCAAAATTACTAAAGTTGAAGGTTTAAATTTACCAAAGCTTGATGAAGAGTTTGCTGAGTTATTTGGCGTGAAAGAAGGCGGTGTTGATGCGCTTAAGGAAGAAGTTGAGAAAAACATGCAACGCGAACTCAACCAGACTCTTAAGACTCAGGTAAAAGAAGCGGTGATCGAAGCATTGGTTGCGGCGAACGAAGTCGATGTTCCAAAAGCGCTTCTCGAACAAGAAATACAAGCATTGCGCGAGCAAGCAAAGCAACGTTTCCAGCAACAAGGTAACGCTCAGAATTTACCGGAACTTCCTGACGACATGTTCACTGCAAATGCAAAGAAACGAGTTTCTGTTGGCTTGTTAATTGGTGAAGTCATTAAAGAAAACAAAATCGAAGTGGACAGTGCTCGCGTAGATGAATTAATCGAAACAACCGCATCTGCGTATGAAGATCCGAGCGAAGTTATTGAATACTACAAATCGAATCAAGAATTATTGCAGCAGATCCAGAATCTTGCACTTGAAGAGCAAGCGATTGACACTATATTAGATAAAGCAGATGTCAAAGAAGTGAAAAAATCGTTTGATGAAGTTATGAACAAAAAGGCGTAAATTACTACGTTGTGATTGACTTAACTAGTAATCAACTGATTAAATGCTCGGACTATCCGGGCATTTTTTTTAACTAAAAAACGAGACTATATGAAAAACAATATAAACGATCCAATGAACGCCCTCGTACCTATGGTTATAGAGCAAACGTCTCGCGGCGAGCGCTCATTCGATATATATTCTAGGTTATTGAAAGAAAATGTAATTTTTCTGGTGGGACAAGTCGAAGATCATATGGCTAACCTCATTGTTGCGCAAATGTTGTTTTTAGAAGCGGAAAATCCAGAAAAAGACATATTTTTATATATCAATTCGCCCGGTGGTTCGGTAACAGCGGGGATGGCGATTTACGATACAATGAATTTTATTAAGCCCGATGTTAGTACAGTATGCGTAGGACAAGCCGCAAGTATGGGCGCATTTTTACTGTCAGCAGGAGCGAAGGGTAAACGCTACGTGTTACCGAATGCGCGAGTGATGATTCATCAACCCTTGGGCGGTTTCCAAGGGCAGGCGTCTGATTTTGAAATACACGCGAAAGAAATCCTGTCTATCAAAGAGAAACTTAATCGTCTAATGGCGAGTCATACTGGGCAGAAGTACGACAAAGTGGCAAAAGACACTGACAGAGATAATTTTCTTGGCGCCCAAGAGGCGGTTGACTATGGGTTGGTAGACGCTATCCTTAATAATCGCGCCGACGTAGGCAAATAATTTTCAACAGCAAGGCGCTGAAACAAAAAAGGCATTTAATATGAGTGATAATAGTACCAAAGACGGGGACAACAAGCTTTTATATTGCTCGTTCTGTGGGAAAAGCCAACATGAAGTCCGCAAGTTAATTGCAGGGCCTTCGGTATTCATATGCGATGAATGCGTTGAGTTGTGCAACGACATCATACGTGAGGAAATAAAAGAGATTTCCCCCAAGCAAAAAGCAGATGCTTTGCCTACTCCTAACAAGATACACGCACATTTGGATGATTATGTAATCGGACAAGAGCACGCAAAAAAGGTGCTTTCGGTTGCAGTCTACAACCATTACAAACGACTAAAGAATGGTGACGTGCATGACGGAGTAGAGCTTGGTAAAAGTAATATTTTATTAATCGGTCCTACCGGAAGTGGTAAGACCCTTCTGGCAGAAACCTTAGCCCGATTATTGGACGTGCCTTTTACAATGGCAGATGCCACCACATTAACTGAAGCAGGTTATGTGGGCGAAGATGTCGAAAATATAATCCAAAAACTTTTGCAGAAGTGTGATTACGATCCAGAAAAAGCACAACGTGGCATTGTATATATAGACGAAATTGACAAGATATCTCGTAAATCTGATAACCCATCAATTACAAGAGATGTATCTGGTGAGGGTGTTCAGCAAGCTCTGCTAAAACTAATTGAAGGGACAGTGGCGTCCGTTCCTCCTCAAGGTGGAAGAAAGCACCCTCAACAAGAGTTTCTACAAGTGGATACTTCTAAAATCTTATTCATTTGCGGCGGGGCGTTTGCAGGACTTGATAAGATAATCGAGCAGCGGTCAGCGAAAGGCACAGGTATTGGTTTTGGAGCAGAGGTGAAAACTAAAACTGACGACAATGTTGTGTCTACTTTGTTCAAAGACGTCGAACCCCAAGACTTGGTAAAGTATGGTCTAATTCCTGAATTTATTGGTCGTTTACCTGTCGTTACAAGTTTAGAGGAATTAGACGAAACAGCGCTTGTTGAAATATTGAAGGAACCAAAAAACGCGATAACAAAACAGTACGCTGCGCTATTTGCATTAGAAGATACAGAGTTAGAATTTAGAGAAGATGCACTCAAAGCGATTGCACAAAAAGCAATGTCTCGTAAGACAGGGGCTCGAGGATTGAGGTCAATTGTAGAAGCGGTTTTACTTAATACGATGTATTCCTTGCCTTCGGAGCCTGAAGTTTCGAAAGTGGTAATTGACGAAGCTGTAATTAAGGGAGAATCTGATCCTTTGTTGATCTATCAAAGTGGTGACAAAAAAGCAGCATCTGAGTAATCTGCGCAAAAGGGCCATTCAAGGCCCTTTTTTCACCCCTTTAAACTTTTAATCAGTATCCCCATATAAAACCTTAGTTTAAGAAAATAAGAGAGAAAAATGACCGAGAGTAATGTGCTCAAAAGCATGCCAGTATTGGCACTGCGCGATGTTGTGGTTTATCCACACATGGTTATTCCTTTATTCGTTGGAAGAGAAAAATCCATCCAATGTTTAGAAGCCGCGATGGATAATGATAAAAAAGTATTTTTGTTAGCACAAACCGACGCGAGTATTGATGAGCCAAGTACAAGTGAGGTCTTTGAAATAGGCACTGTTGCTACGATTCTACAACTTTTAAAATTGCCTGACGGTACAGTGAAGGTACTTGTAGAAGGTAACCAGAGAGGAAAAGTAGAAAACTACCTTGATACAGAACCGTTTTTTGTTGCCGACATAAACGTCTTGTCTGACGAAGATATCGACGATGCCGAGCAAGAAGTTTTAATTCGTTCTGCGGTAAGTCAATTTGAAGGATATGTAAAGCTCAATAAGAAAATACCTCCCGAAGTTCTTACTTCCTTAAACGGCATTGAAGACGCGGCACGACTAGCTGATACCATGGCGGCTCATATGCCCCTAAAACTCAGCGAAAAACAAAAAGTTTTAGAGATGCAAAGCATCATAGAGCGTATAGAATTCTTAATGGCTTTGATGGAAGGTGAAATAGATCTTCTGCAGGTAGAAAAGAAAATTCGCACCCGTGTTAAAAAGCAAATGGAAAAGAGCCAGCGTGAGTACTATCTAAATGAGCAGATGAAAGCCATTCAGAAAGAGCTTGGCGAGTTAGATGATGCTCCAGACGAGTTTGAGGCGCTCAATCAGAAGATTGAAGGAGCGAAAATGCCAGATGAGGCGAAAGCCAAAGCAAACGCAGAGTTAAATAAGCTAAAGATGATGTCTCCTATGTCAGCCGAAGCGACGGTTGTGCGTTCATATATAGATTGGCTTGTGTCTGTGCCATGGTTTAAGCGCAGTGCAGTAAAACGTGATCTGCCAAAAGCAGAGAAAGTTTTGGACAATGATCACTATGGTTTAGAAAAAGTAAAAGAGAGAATTGTAGAGTATCTTGCAGTACAACAACGTGTTAAAAAACTAAAAGGACCGATACTTTGTCTAGTGGGTCCTCCGGGCGTAGGTAAGACTTCATTAGGGCAATCGGTAGCAAAAGCAACCGGGCGCAAATATGTAAGAATGGCGCTTGGCGGTGTAAGGGACGAAGCCGAAATCAGAGGTCATCGACGGACATACATTGGCTCCCTGCCTGGAAAGTTAATTCAAAAAATGTCGAAGGTCGGTGTAAAAAATCCGCTCTTTTTGTTAGACGAAATAGATAAGATGTCTTCAGACATGCGAGGAGACCCTTCCTCAGCTTTGCTTGAAGTGCTTGACCCCGAACAAAACTCTACCTTTAGCGACCACTATTTGGAAGTCGACTACGATTTGTCAGATGTTATGTTCGTGGCAACCTCAAATTCTATGAATATACCGGGACCGTTGCTTGATAGAATGGAAGTAATTCGCTTATCTGGCTATACCGAAGACGAAAAGTTAAATATTGCTAAACGGCATTTGATGTCAAAGCAAATGAGTCGAAACGGCTTAAAGGAAAAAGAACTTGTAATAGAAGATTCTGCTATCGTCGGCATCATAAGGTATTACACGCGAGAAGCTGGTGTAAGAGGGCTTGAGCGGGAGATATCGAAGATTTGCAGAAAAGCAGTAAAGAATATTTTGCTCAAAAAAGAGAAAGGTACAGTTAAAGTCAGTCAAGATAACTTAAAAGATTACCTTGGTGTGCAAAAGCACGATTATGGAAAAGCAGATAAAAATAATCAAGTAGGGCAGGTTACAGGCTTGGCTTGGACTCAAGTTGGCGGAGACTTACTTACGATAGAAACAAGCGTCGTGCCGGGGAAAGGAAAGACTACGGCAACCGGAAGCTTGGGCGATGTTATGCAGGAATCGATAAAAGCAGCGCTTACGGTCGTTCGCTCACGAGCTGAGAAGCTCAGAATAAACGAAGATTTTTATGAAAAACGCGATATTCATATTCATGTCCCTGAGGGAGCGACACCTAAAGATGGTCCTAGTGCGGGGATCGGTATGTGTACTGCCCTAGTGTCTTCACTAACAGGTAATCCGGTTAAGTGCGATGTCGCTATGACGGGGGAAATTACACTGAGAGGTGAGGTGCTAGCAATCGGTGGATTAAAAGAGAAGTTGTTAGCTGCCCACCGTGGTGGTATTAAAACGGTGGTGATACCACACGAAAATGAGCGCGACTTGGAAGAAATACCCGAAAATGTGATAGGTGATTTGACTATTCACCCAGTTAAATGGATTGACGAGGTGTTAGATATAGCACTCGCTAATCCGGTAGAGTCGGTCTCTATTGTACAAAACTAGAGCAATTCTTATGACTTTTGTCGGTTTTCTGTGCCATCGAGGCCTGAAAATCGACTTTTTTGTTATTTTTTTAAAATAAGGTATTCACTTTCACTCTAGTTATGCTACCTTATTCAAGTACTCGCTTGACCCCTTGTAGATAAAGGGCTTGAAAGAGATTTTAAAAGTAAAATAAATTTATTGGTCCGTTCGTAATAAGAAAAATGGCGAATCACCGCACCAATGATATTAACAATTTTTTAAAGAAAGCAATATAATAACAACGAAGGGGATCATATTGTGAATAAAGCTCAACTCATAGATGCAATCGCGGAAAGCGCAGATATTTCAAAGGCAGCAGCAGGACGTGCGGTTGATGCATTTACTGACTCTGTGACATCTGCTCTTAAAGAAGGCGATCAAGTTGCTCTAGTTGGTTTCGGTACTTTTTCTGTACGCGAGCGCGCTGCTCGAAGTGGTCGTAATCCGCAAACCGGTGAAACAATCCAAATCTCTGCAGCTAAGGTTCCATCATTTAAAGCTGGTAAAGCGCTTAAAGACGCTTGTAACTAATTTTTCGAAAAACGTTAAAAAAGGCGATATTATTCGCCTTTTTTTGTGCCTGAAAAACAAATGATTCATTTAATTTAGAATAACAAGGTATTTTTTTCTCATCGCATTGTTATTTACTCGCGTATAAAGCCTTGTGTAGGTATAATTCAGCGTCAAAAAATCATTAGTCCAATCTAACAGCTTACTATCGAAGCGAAAAATTATTAAAAAAGGTTGTTGTAAAACATGTTACAAAATATCAGAGAGGGCATACAAGGTCCTTGGGCAATCGGCATTGTAGCACTCATTGTAGTGAGTTTCGTTTTCACTGGCGTAGGAAGTTATATTTCGTCTTCTGGCAGTGATGCAGTTGCAATTGTTAATGACAAAGAAATCAGCGTTAATACCTTAAATAACGCATATGATAATGAACGCGCTAGACTTGAAAGCCAGTTTGGTGAAGCGGTTAACTCACTTTTTGCTAGCGAGACATACATCAATCAATTTCGTTCTGATGTTTTAGAGCGATTAATAAATGATGAGTTGGTCGCCCAAAAGTCGGCTGAATTAGGTCTGCGCGTAGGTGATGAGCAAGTAAAACAAGCGATCGCAACAATGCCAGAGTTTCAGATTGCTGGGCAGTTTAATAATGAAAATTACTTAAATGCACTGGCTAGAGCCGGATATACACCGAGTGATTTTGCTGAACTGATTAGAGAGCAAATGACACAGCAACAACTCGCTCAGTCGCTGAATGGTTCAAGTTTTAGTCTTGATTATCAGGCGAAAATGTTCTTAGCATTGCAACAACAAGAGCGCAGCGGCCAATCGATAGAAATCGATATCGAAAAATACAAAGATACAGTGGATGTATCAGAGGAAGAAATCAATACCTTTTACAATGATAACCTTTCCAGCTTTGATACCGAAGAGCGCGTTAAATTAGCGTATGTAAGCTTATCTGTTGCAGACTTAGAATCTAAGGTGAGTGTAAGCGAAGATGAAACCTTGCAGTATTATCAAGATAACATAGCCTTTTATACAAATCAGGAAGAGCGAGAAATATCGCATATACTTTTTGAGTTTTTCGATGAGGGCGTGGAGGCAAGATCTGAAGCCGAATTGGTTTTATCCAAGTTGGAACAGGGTGAATCGTTTGCCGAACTCGCCGCAGAGTATTCAGACGATATCGTAAGTGCTGAGAATGGCGGAGACCTTGGCGTCATCAATGAAGGCGATTATTCAGAGGAATTTGACGCAGCCGCCTTTGCTTTGACGCAAGAGGGTGATGTTTCTGGCATTGTACAGACGGAGTTTGGATATCATATTATTAAGCTTACTAAGCTTCGCCAAGAAACTGTGCAAGAGTTCGCTGATGTGCAAGATGAAATAAAAGCTGAACTAAAAACCTCAAAGGCAACAGATGAATATTTTGCCTTGCAGTCTGAGATGGCTCGTATTGCATTTGAAGAGCCAGATTCATTGCAAACCGTTTCTGAGGCCGTGGGCAGACCCATCATTGAAACAGATTACTTTTCTCCTCAACAGTTACCAGCGGGTGTGAATTATCCACAAGTTGCCGACATTGCTTTTTCAAGTGAGCTGATTGACGATCAAGTAAACAGTGATTTATTAGAGCTTAGTAATGAACTTGTGATGGTAGTTCGAGCAGCAGACTACGAGCCGCAACGAACTCGCTCCCTAGACGAAGTAAAAGAGCAAATCGTCGCTCGTTTGAAAGTTGATAAAGCGCAAGAACAAGCTCTCGCTTATGCCCAGGATATTCAAACCGCGATTTTTGAAGGGAAAGAGTTAGACAGTTTACTTGCGCAACATTCTTTGTCTTGGTCTGATTTTGAAAATATTGGACGTAGAGCTAACAGCTTGCCCTTTAAAATGACAGAAGCATTATTTTCTCTTAGTCCGAACGCTAGTGAAAATACGTCGGTAGTTACTCTTGATAATGGCAACATTGGACTCGTTAAATTATCAAGCGTAAAGACGGTCGATAACTTTGATGAGAGTTTAATCGCCGATACGTTACAGCAGCTACGTTCGAGTGAATCTCAACAAACCTATCAAAACTTTGTTGAAGCACTTCGCGAGAGCTCCAGCATCCAATATGTAGCTAATCAGTAAAATCTAAGCGTATCTGTTTTGTTTGTAAGCCCTTTAAAACTGTTTTAAAGGGCTTTTTTATTAATTAAAATTCACAAAAAAAGCTAACGTGCATTGCAGCTATTAAGATATTGCAGGCGTTTAACAACTTTACCGTGTTAGCCACATGGCTGCGCCAAAAAAAGCAACAATGACAGCCGAGACAACCGCTATGTAAACAAATCCTTTTTTGCCTTGCTCGAAGGTATACCCATTCACGTTAAGATAAATATACCAAAGCAGGCATAAGGAAAGCGGAAACAAAAATATATATTTTACCAAAGCATAACTCCTTATTATTTTGGATTTATACGCTAGCAATCCTTGCTGGCTCAAAATTTAGACCAAAAAAAACCGGCATATAGCCGGTTTCTTAACAATTCGCTTAGTGCTTAAGCTAGCGCTTTTATCTGAGCATTCAGTCTAGACTTATGTCGAGCGGCTTTATTCTTGTGAATAAGTCCTTTCGTTGCCATTCTGTCGAGTACTGGTACTACCGCAGTATAAGCTGCTTGAGCATCTTCTTTGTTGCCAGCTTCGATAGCGGCGACGACTTTTTTCAT
Source organism: Glaciecola sp. (assembly GCA_965658765.1). Classification (GTDB taxonomy): domain Bacteria; phylum Pseudomonadota; class Gammaproteobacteria; order Enterobacterales; family Alteromonadaceae; genus Glaciecola. Next base: position 9,852 of record CBFHTO010000007.1, read on the forward strand.
GCAAGTACGAGTCATGGAGCGACGGCTTGCATTATGCTGGCGACGCTTTTCAGCTTGAATTGCACGTTTCTTAGCAGACTTAATGTTAGCCAAGGTGTAACTCCTAAAATATTATGTCAAAAATTGAGGGTGCGGATTATCTAAGTTAACACCATAATTGTCAATGGTATTGCTTAATTTATCTTAAAAAAGTCGTATAGTCGTAGATAATTTTAGTTATACTCGAGTTATAGCAAATTTCGGAATAATAAATGAAAACGATTTCAGAATTGATGACAACGAAGTTACTGACGATTGGTCATGACAAGACAATGAAAAATGTACATGATCTAATCACAAGAAAAGGAATACGCCATATTCCTATCGTGGACGCGTCTAACTCAGTCATGGTTGGCTTAGTCACTCATAAAAATATGATTTCAAAAGTAGTAAGCTTATTAACTTTACATGGCCCAGATCGACTTGTTGAGCAAGAGATGAAAACATCCGTTATGGATATTGCCGTTACGGATTTTCAAAAGATAAATCAAAACCAAAGTTTAAAAGACGCAGCAGAGTTTTTTTTGAATAATAAACACGGTTGTTTGCCAGTATTTGATGACGACGACCATTTAGTTGGTATGTTGAGTTCTTCAGACTTTGTAAAATTGTCGTTATCTCTATTGAGCAAATAAGGCTGGATTGTTTGTAGTAAGGTGCTAAACACGGTGACTTCCAGCTTTGATTACGACTAAATTACATGTAAAAACGACGCCAGTAGAATTCTCAGTAGCGTCAGTATTAAACATTAGCTAGGCAACACTCATTATAAATAGCCATTAAGTATAATCATTAATCTTAATCGGCTAGTTAAGGCAGAGGTATTTTGGCAAAAGGATTGTTAAAAGCAGGCATCGTTGTTAGTGCTATGACGTTTTTGTCTAGAATACTTGGCTTAGTTCGCGACGTCGTGGTAGCGAATTTTATGGGAGCCGGTGCCGCAGCGGATGTATTCTTTTTTGCTAACAAAATACCTAACTTTTTGCGTAGATTATTCGCAGAAGGCGCGTTTGCTCAAGCTTTTATCCCAGTCTTGACCGAAGTCCACGCAAAAAACGATCAAAGAGAGCTAAACCAGTTTATTGCCAGAGTATCAGGCACGTTGGGCGCCATAGTGTTTATAACGGCAATTGTTGGTGTTATCGCTTCGCCCGTGCTGGCTGCGCTGTTTGGTACAGGGTGGTTTTTAGATTATTTAAACGACGAGCCTGATGGTGCAAAGTTTGAGCTTGCTTCGACGCTACTAAAAATAACCTTCCCATATATCTTTTTTATTTCGCTAGCAGGCTTTGCTGGTGCAGTATTGAATACATTGAATAAATTTGCCGTCGCTGCGTTTACACCTGTACTGCTTAATATATCAATTATTTTTTGCGCATATTATCTAACGCCATTTTTTGACCAAGGAGCATATGCGCTAGCTTGGGGCGTATTTATTGGTGGATTTATCCAACTGGCCTTCCAATTGCCATTCTTATTTAGAGCGGGTGTTTTAGTTCGGCCCAGGTGGGGATGGTCAGACCCGAACGTAAAAAAAGTCCGCATCTTGATGATACCCGCTCTGTTTGGAGTATCGGTTAGTCAAATTAATCTGCTTCTAGACACGCTCATTGCTAGTTTTCTGATGACAGGTTCGATCAGTTGGTTGTACTACTCAGACCGTTTACTCGAATTTCCATTAGGGCTCTTTGGAATTGCAATTGCTACGGTTATATTGCCTACATTGTCGCGTAATCATGTGGCTGATGATAAACAGGCATTTTCCAGTAATATTGATTGGGCGTTGCGTCTAATTGCAGTATTGGGGATCCCCGCTAGCGCTGCTTTGATGACGATTGCTCTCCCCCTTTTACTGGTTATTTTTCAACGAGGTGAGTTCACTATTCAAGATGGCTATATGGCATCTTACAGTTTGATGGCTTATGGGGCGGGTTTGTTTAGTTTTATGATGGTAAAAATCTTCGCTCCTGCATTTTACTCGCGCCAAGACACAAAAACTCCGGTAAAATACGGCATTATTACCATGGCGACAAATATGCTGTTTAACCTAATTTTAGCAGTGCCATTCGGTTATGTCGGGCTTGCTATGGCAACCGCTATTTCTGGTACTATAAACGCGATTTTGCTTTACCGTCGCTTGGCATTCTTAGGGGTCTATCGAATCAGTAAAAAGACTATTTTCTTTCTTTGTAAGGTGGTAGTTGCTACGCTCCTAATGACGCTTTCTTTGTATTACTGCACAACAATCTTTTTGTTTGAGTCTGCAGATTTATTCACTAGAATTTTACTATTAAGCCAATTGATACTCATTGGCCTTTTTACTTATGCTCTCTCTCTGTATCTGTTGGGTGTACGTCCTAGTCACTTAAAAGCGTCCATCCATAGTTAATGTCCTATGACTTTATTAAAAAGAATTTTGAAATAATTCCTTTGAGACACCGCTTAGACGTTGGTATTGAAGGTATAGTCGTTTATAATCGGGCGCCTTTAATCGAAGAAGTTTCGATTACCTGTATACCTGCGGCTACAGTCAAAACAAAATAAATGAATTTAGTGTGGAATTAATAAGAGGCTTACATAATATTCAAGAAGCACACAATGGGTGCGTTCTTACTATCGGCAAATTTGATGGTGTTCATCTTGGGCATCAAGCAGTGCTTAAAAATCTATTACTCAAGGCGCACCAGTTATCTCTGCCTGCGGTTGTGATGGTCTTTGAGCCCCAGCCTGAAGAGCTTTTTGCGCCAGATTACGCACCTGCTCGATTGTCATTGCTCCGCGATAAGTTCATTTACATGAAAGAAATTGGTATCCATCGCTTACTCTGCGTGCGTTTTACTCATGATTTTGCAAGTATGAGTCCAACGGCTTTTATCCAAGAGTTACTTGTTGAAAAACTAGGCGTCAAATTTCTTGTGGTTGGTGATGACTTTAGGTTCGGCCATAAGCGCGAAGGCGACTTTGATATGCTTCGCCATATGAGCCATTCTGCTGGGTATGAGGTAGTCAGTACTCAAAGCTTTAGAATGAACGATTGTCGAATCAGCTCTACAGCGGTTCGCAGCGCATTGGCCTTGTCTGAATTCGATAAAGCCCAGACCATGCTTGGTAAGCCATATGTAGTGCGAGGTAAGGTCGTACATGGTGAAAAGAATGGCAGAACCATCGGTTTTCCGACAGCGAACGTTTTGATGCACCGACACAAAGCTCCGATAAAAGGCGTATTTGCGGTAAAGGCTAGCATAGATGGTACACATTATTTTGGTGTTGCAAACCTAGGTATAAGGCCAACTTTATCCGGTAAGAACTTACAACTAGAAACACATTTATTCCAATTCAATGGTGACCTATACGGTGAGACTATTGAAGTGGAGTTTTTACATAAAATTCGAGATGAAATAAAGTTTAAAAATTTCAATGAATTAAAAGAACAAATTCAGCAAGATGCAGAACAAGCAAGGCGCTTGTTGTCAATTAATTGAAGCAATGGAAGTTAATATGAGCGATTATAAACCGACGTTAAATTTGCCAGATACCTCTTTTCCCATGCGTGGAAACTTGGCAAAACGTGAACCTGATATGTTGAAAAAGTGGGGAAGCGATGAGCTTTATCGACAGATTAGACAAGCAAAAGCAGGTAAAACGCCATTCATTCTTCATGATGGTCCTCCGTATGCAAACGGCGATATCCATATTGGACATGCAGTTAATAAAATTCTAAAAGACATTATTGTAAAGTCTAAAACTTTATCTGACTTTGACGCGCCTTATGTTCCAGGTTGGGATTGTCATGGTTTGCCAATTGAATTGATGGTCGAGAAGAAGGTTGGTAAACCGGGCAAGAAGGTAAGCGTTGCCGAATTTAGAAGTCGCTGTCGGGTCTACGCGGAAAAGCAGATTGAAGGTCAAAGCAGAGACTTCCAACGTTTAGGTGTGCTTGGTAATTGGCAACAACCTTATAAAACAATGGATTTCAAAAGTGAAGCCGACATTATTCGGGCGCTTTCATTAATTGTGAAATCGGGTCATTTAGAGAAAGGCTTTAAACCTGTTCATTGGTGTACAGACTGCGGTTCTGCATTAGCAGAGGCCGAAGTTGAGTATCAAGATAAAGTATCCCCAGCGATTGATGTTGCCTTTGCGGCGAAAGACAATGCTCAATTCGCGAAAGTATTTAATGTTGACGAAAGTGCTTTTTCAAATGGTACAGTTTCCGTTGTAATATGGACAACCACACCATGGACAATCCCAGCGAATAGAGCTATTTCATTGCACCCTGATTTAGACTATACCTTGGTAAAGATGTCGCATAATGGTAAGGATAATACTTTTGTTTTGGCTTCTGAACTTGTAGATGATTGCGCTAAACGCTACTCAGCAGACAGCATAGAACGACTCGCTGAATGCAAGGGTAAAGCATTAGAAAATATCACCGTAAAACACCCCTTACTTGAGCTGGCTGTGCCACTGATTTTGGGTGATCACGTCACAACTGATTCGGGAACCGGCTGTGTGCATACAGCTCCTGCTCACGGCGTAGACGATTTTAATGTCGGAAAACAATACGATATCAAAGTGTATAATCCTGTAGGCCCGAATGGCGTTTATTTAGAAAGTACTCCGCATTTTGCTGGACAGCATGTATTTAAAGCTAACCATTCAATAATCGAAGCCTTAGAAAGCGCAGATGCTTTAGTATTGAATGAAAAATACGAACACAGTTACCCGCATTGTTGGCGACACAAAACACCTATTATTTTTCGAGCAACACCTCAGTGGTTTGTGAGCATGGATAAAGCGGGATTGCGATCTCAATCATTGGATCAAATAAAGAACACGCAATGGATCCCAGCATGGGGCGAAAATCGAATAAAAACGATGGTCGAGGGGAGACCAGATTGGTGTATTTCTCGTCAACGTACATGGGGTGTGCCAATTTGTTTGTTTGTACACAACGAAAGCGGTGAGCTGCACCCTAAATCGTCCGAAATAATGGAAACTGTAGCGCTCGCAGTTGAAGCGAAAGGTATACAAGCATGGTGGGATCTGACGGATGAGGATCTGTTAGGTGACGATGCGAAAGATTATGTAAAGGTAACAGACACTCTTGACGTATGGTTTGATTCGGGTGTAACGCATTATTTTGTTGTGGATAAACGAGATGACATACCAGCAAGTGCCGATTTGTACTTAGAGGGTTCTGATCAACATCGCGGCTGGTTTATGTCTTCTTTAATGACTTCAACTGCGATGCACGGTCATGCTCCTTACCAACAAGTGTTAACACATGGCTTTACAGTAGATGCAAATGGCAAAAAAATGTCTAAGAGTCTTGGTAATGTTGTTGCCCCGCAAGAAGTCACAAACAAGCTCGGTGCCGATATCCTAAGGTTGTGGGCGGCTTCTACTGATTACCGGGGAGAAATGACGGTCAGTGATGAAATTCTCAAACGTTCAGCTGATGCTTATCGACGTATTCGAAACACTTGTCGATTTCTTTTGGCTAACCTCAATGGATTTAATCCTGAGACGGATCTCGTAGCACCGCAAGACATGGTCGCCTTGGACGCTTGGGCTGTGGCAAGGACTGCTGCGGTACAAAAGCAAATATTAGAGGCATACGATAAGTACGACATGTTAATTGTTTGTCAGTCAATGATGCAGTTTTGTTCGATTGAATTGGGAAGCTTCTATTTGGATATCATCAAGGATCGTCAGTATACGGCGAAGTCTGATGGTATCGCTAGACGCTCTTGTCAAAGCGCATTGTATTATATCATGGAAGCACTTGTGCGATGGATGGCACCTATTATGAGCTTTACTGCTCAGGAAGTATGGGAAGAAATGCCGGGCAAGCGTTCAAAATACGTGTTTACAGAAACATGGTATCAAGCCTTGCCAGAGTTAGACGCTTATGGTTTTGACCACGCTTATGTAGAGCAGTTGATGCAGGTTAAAGCTTCGGTAAATAGCGCTTTAGAGCAGGCTCGAAACAACAAAGAAATCGGTGGTTCACTTGAGTCGAAAGTAAGTTTGTTTGTAAATGATGAACTAATGAATGTGTTGTCAAAACTTGAGAATGAGTTGCGGTTTGTATTGATTACCTCTGAGGCTAGTTTACGTCCAATTGCTGATTGCCCCAGTGAGCACAGGTCTAAAGATGAAAAACTGGTCGTTGTTGTTGAAAAATCTGATGACATAAAGTGTGCCAGATGTTGGCATCACAAAGCGGAAGTTGGAAAGGATCCTAAACATCCAGAACTCTGTAACAGATGTATTGAAAATGTAGATGGTGAAGGAGAAACTCGCCGCTATGCCTAAGCTTATTAGCGAGACAGGATTGCGTTTTAGTTGGATCGCGATTATTGCATTCATTCTTGATCAATGGTCGAAGGTAAGCGTTGTGAATGGGATGGACTTATATGAGTCGATTCAAATCACAGGTTTTTTTAATTTAACTTATGTGCACAACTATGGCGCCGCGTTTAGCTTCTTGTATGATGCAGGTGGTTGGCAACGTTATTTTCTATCAGCTATTGCGTTAATTGTAAGTGGTTTGATTATTTGGTGGTTGAAACAAACTGCACGAAACCAAGTTCTATTGCCTGTGGCATTTGCCTTTATCTTAGGAGGCGCACTTGGTAACGTTTTTGATAGAATTGTGCATGGTTATGTAATTGACTTTCTAGACTTTTATTACGCTACTTACCACTGGCCTGCGTTCAATATTGCTGATTCTTCGATATTTATCGGAGCAGCTTTACTAATAATTGATATGTTTAAAAACAAAGAGGGTGATCGGCAGAATGACGACTGATGTAATTGGCGACAATAGCGAGGTTATCTTGCATTTTGATCTTACCTTAGAGGATGGAAGCGCTGCCGATAGTACTCGTGCAAATAACAAACCCGCAAAAATGGTTATGGGCGATGGTAGCTTAACACCGAATTTTGAAACATGTTTAAGAGGGTTAAAGGCGGGCGATAAAAAATCTTTTACGCTCCCTGCTGAAGACGCTTTTGGCCATCCTAATCCTGACAATATATATTATGTCGACCGAAGTAAATTTGCAGCGGATATGGACTTAAAGGAAGGTATGATTATGGGCTTCGCTCAGCCTGATGGAAGCGAGTTGCCTGGTATAATCAGGAGTACTGCTGGTCATTCTGTTACAGTAGATTTTAATCACCCTTTGGCAGGGCAAACCGTCGTATTTAGTGTTGAAATTATTGAGGTAAAATAGTGATGGAAATTCATTTAGCCAATCCAAGAGGATTTTGCGCGGGGGTCGACAGAGCCATTACTATCGTTGAGCGGGCACTAGAAATGTTTGGTCCTCCAATATACGTAAGACACGAAGTTGTGCATAACAAATTTGTGGTAGATGGTTTAAATGAACGCGGCGCAGTGTTTGTGGATGAACTCAATGAAGTTCCAGACGATGCTATTGTTATCTTTTCGGCGCACGGGGTCTCTAAAGCTGTTAGAGATGAAGCTGAAGATAGAGGCTTAAAAATCTTCGATGCTACATGCCCCTTAGTTACAAAAGTACATATGGAAGTCATGCGGGCGAGTAAGAAAGGGATTGAGTGTGTTTTGATTGGTCATCATGGTCACCCAGAAGTGGAGGGTACTATGGGTCAATATTCGAATCCTACAGGGGGGATTTACCTAGTTGAGTCCATTCAAGATGTAGCGGAACTTGAAGTGAAAAACCCTGAACAACTATACTATTGTAGCCAAACAACCCTTTCTGTAGATGATACTGCCGAGGTGATAGATGCGCTTCGAGAGCGCTTCCCCAAGATTGACGGACCACGAAAGGACGATATTTGCTACGCTACTCAAAATAGACAAGATGCGGTTAGAGAGCTGGCCGCAGACTGTGATATTTTGCTTGTGGTAGGTGCACAAAATTCCTCAAATTCAAATCGTTTAAGAGAACTCGCGGACAAAATAGGTGCGCGAGCTTACCTGATTGCAGACAAAAATTGTATCCAGAAAGAGTGGTTGGTTGACGTCAAACACATCGGAGTAACTGCCGGGGCCTCAGCACCAGAAGTTTTAGTTGAAGGCGTTATCGCCCATTTGATGAGCTTAGGTGCAGTTAAATCAAGCGAACGACTGGGTCGAGAGGAGAACATTGAGTTTGCAGTACCAAAAGAGCTACGTATAAAAGAACTTACCTAGTTTATACTTGGTTTACGTTTATTGTTTCTGTGCGAGCTCGAAAATAATGCTTATAGCGAGTGAATAAAAAACAATAAGGTTTTGGTATAGGCCTTAATAAGTGATAGCCAGAGCGTGATATTTCATTTCTTACCAAATTATTCGCTATAAGTACGGTTTAAGCTTAAGTTTCTGATTTATAATTGTTTGTTTCTTACGGCGAGTTACTTGCGCCAATTGATTAATTCATTACTATTCTTCAATACAGTCTACGTTCTTAGTTTCATACCTTACACTAATTCAAAATAACCTACTGTTGACACACTACTTTATAGTGTTCATATGGCAGAAAACTTTCGTAGGATTGGTGTTTGGTATGTCAAATATTACTCAAAATAAACAGCAAACGACCGTTACATCTAAAGGGGACAAAGCTTTAGACAAAGGGCGAACTGTGAATTTGAGAAATACTGGCTTGCTGTCACAGCAAGGCGTCGGGCTAATTGAAATATTGATTACGCTCGTGATATTGGCTGTCGGTCTCCTTGGGGTGGCTTCCTTACAATTTGTAGGGTCGTTTTCGAACAAAGAAGCTCTAGCACGAACCAATGCTGTCTTGGTCGCTCAACAGATGAGCGAGAGGCTACGTGCAAGTAGTGTCGTTTCAAATGTGACCGATGGATTTGTCGTGAACAATACTTACTTTGATAGTAATGCATACAACTTTGCTAGTTTAAGTTGTACCTCTGGAAAGCCGCCATATGAGTGTTTTTGCTTGGCCTTACCCGCTGGGTTAGCGGACTGTGAATCAAATCAATGTACTCCAGCTGAAATTGCAGCATTTGATGCGCACCAAATGTCGTGTGCAACGGTAAAAGAAAATCCCAATGCATCAATATCAGTCACTTGTGATGACCTAGATAATACCGATGCAGATGCATGTACTGCAGGCTCATTGCATAGAATTATGATCACCTGGCCGATGAAGAGTTGGCGAGAGCAAGTTAAAATTGCTAATCCTAAATGCAATGCTAGCAATACCGCAAATAACGATTGTGTTGTCGTAGAGGTAACTCTCTAATGAAAAGCAAGCGAGCATTTAATTACTCTCAAAAATATGAAAGCGGCTTCACACTTATAGAAGTGATGATATCGCTTGCCCTTGGTTTAGTTATTTCTGCTGCAATAATACAAATCATGGTGAGCAATAGTGTTACAGATCAGTTAAATCGAGCTATTGCTAGTACACAAGAAAGTGGACGATATATTATGAGTCGCCTGCGCAGCGACCTGTATATGGTGGGTTTATATGATTTGACTGACCCCAATTTAAGCCGATTGGTTGATGTAGCAGAAGAGCAGAGCTTTGTCAGAAATCATCCAGTCCCCTTACCCGGTGATTTCGTCTCGAGAGTCGGTTTAGGTGCGAGTGAAGGTGCAAATTCCGCCAGTGACTCATTAGTTATTAGCTTACAAGCAGAGAGAGATTGTCGTGGGTATAAATTAGGCTACGCTGATGAAGAGCAGTTCTATGTAGTAAATGAGTATTTTGTTGAAGACAATAAACTCAAGTGCAGAGGATTCGATGGACGAGTACTGCGCGGGCTGAAATCTGCAGTTGGCCATAATAATCATGCAGCTTTTACCATATTAGACGATGTTTTTGGTTTTCAAGTTACCTATGGAGTAACTGACCCCTCAGCCGTCGGCAGCACAACGTCTCCCGCACAGTACAGCGATGCTAGTCAATTAGCAGTCGCATATACTAATGACCAACAGGTCGTTAGTATAAGGTTAGCGATTTTAGTCAAGGGAGAAGGCGATGTTCGTTTAGATAAAAAAGCCTCTTTCAAGTTATTAAACGAGGACTCAATAACAGCCCCAGATAATGGCTTATACAAATCATTTGAGACCACCGTTACCCTAAGAAATATGAAAAACTTTGCGAGGAGCAGTGTATGAAAAATCAACATGGTTTGGTCATGGTGTTTGCGCTTCTGGTCTTGCTATCAATCACAATATTGGGTGTTTCGTCTGTATCAAGTAGCCTCTTACAAGGAAAAATGGCCAGTTCGATAGAACGTAAATCAATTTCTTTTGATGCGGCTGAAGCAGCCATTGCAGGGGTTGTGTTCGAATCTGAAGATGAATCGCTGTTGATAGATCCACTCAAGACTGACCCATTGTCCGAAGCTCGTCAACAGACTGCGATCGACTTAGAAAATGAGCAACTAAGTTGCTTTGACAATAATAGAACGGATCGGGTAACAACATCCTCCGGCCTAGCGTTCGGTGTAAGGCATGTAAACGCGGGTAAGTACTCTGATACCCCTGCTGTACAGAGTTGGTCTCGTACCGCTTTTGTAAGAGAGCAGGCTTGCAGAGGTTCAAGCAATGTAATTGGCGGAAGCAATATCAATTGTCATGTATTTATTGTCAGAGGTTGCGGACAAACAGAAGGCAGTAGCTACGTTGTAGCAAATACGCTTACTGCTGCTGTATTCGCGCCTGCGTCAAATCAATGAGGTGTAACATGTATTCTAGTAAAGTCGGTATTTCCCTATGTGCATGCTGTCTCAGCTTTTTAATCAGCTTCAGTGCTTTTGGTGATGATTTAGATATTTATCTCGGAACGAGTTCGTCCCAAGTTCAATACAACCCGAATGTATTGTTCATTATGGATACCTCAGGAAGTATGGGCACCAAAGACGATGGTGTAGAGTCACGCATGCAGAAAGTTCAAAACGCATTGCGCGGGGCGCTCTCAAACGCGACCAATATCAATGCAGGATTAATGAGATTTTCTGACTATGGTGGCCCGGTGTTGTTTCCTGTTAGAGACATTGATTCACCTGTCACCCCCGAATTGGTTATTCCTGTAGTTGCGACGAAAGACGATGCAACAGAAATATCAGGGAGTGTAGATACTAACGATAGTCAAATTGTCCTGTCTAAGGATTCAGATACTATATACAGCGGATTTCGATACCAAGATATTAATATTCCAAAAGGCGCTGTAATTACAAGTGCAGTTATTCGATTTACTTCAGCAGGCTTAAACACGGCACCGACAGAATTACTCATTAGCGCTGAAGCGAGCGGCAATGCCCCTGAGTTTGCAAGTTCAACAAATAATATTTCCTCGCGTAGCTTAAGTACCAGTCAAGTTGTGTGGGACACCAATAACGAATGGCCTAATTATGGAGAAGCTATATCAACACCTGATTTAAGTTCAGTTATTCAAGAGACGGTAAACCGCGCAGATTGGTGTGGAGGTAATTCCATAGCGATTATCATGCAAAGTGTGAACGGTTCTACAGGCAATGAAAGGAAAACCTTTACGAATGATGATGGAAACAGCCGTGCTCCTCAGTTGGTCATTAGCTACGATGAATCTACCGCAACGGGTTGTGTAAGAGATAAAAAAATCTATCAAGTTGACCAGCAAGATGAAAACGCCGAAGAGAGACCAAATGGTCGAGCATCAACGGGGTCAGAGTTAACTTTTCATGCTGACAGTAATGAATTTATCGGGCTAAGATTTAAAAATATTACCTTGCCTCAAGGCGCGAGTGTGTTAAACGCTTACTTGGAGTTTACGGCTTATCAGAATGGCACGTCATCCGGTGCTCGAATGACTATTCGCGGTGCTGCGCAGGACGATCCAAACGACTTTTCTCCGCATAAGCGTTATTTGTTGCATAACATGCCGAAGACTTCTGCTAGCGTGAGTTGGAGTAGCATCCCTCCTTGGTATCGCAATGGTGTTTACCAAAGCCCTCCTATTACTAATGTTATTCAGGAAATCATCAATCGTCCAGGATGGCAATTTAAAAACGAACTGATGATTATATTGTCAGGTTTTAACTATGCTAAAAGAGGAGCTTATACATACAACGGCAAGCCCTCTGGTGCTGCTAGATTAGTACTAGAGTTTGAAGGAAACGCCACTCCCGGTAGTACTTCTACGGTCCGTCAGCATTTAATCAGTAAAGTAGATGAGCTGAGTGCAAACGGCATGACTCCCATCGTAGACACGCTTTACGAAGCTTCAATGTATTACGGAGGCAAAAACGTTGACTACGGGCGTAAAAGAGGTGAAAGCAGTGTATCAAGCAGTGTTAGACGTTCTACTAGGGTAAGCCATCGTTCATCTTATATCGGAGCTGACCCCGTAAGGCCGGCTGGATGTACTGAAGACAATTTGAGCAGTTATTATTGTAGAGGTGAATACATTCCATTTGGTGCGACCTATATATCGCCAGTTCAAGACTTACAATGTCAGACAAACAACCACATTGTTTTGTTATCTGATGGTCAAGCAAACAACAATCATAGCGTTACTAAAATTCAATCTATGTTGGGTAAATCATGCTCTGGCAGCGGTGGTGAGAAATGTGGTTTAGAACTCGTTAAAAACATCAGCGATAGTGGTGACTCTGTCATCGATGCTCGCGTCGTTACTCATACGTTTGGGTTTGCTGCAAATGCGACTGCCAACAACTTTTTAAATAAAATTGCTTTACAGAGTGGAGGCGGGTTTTATCAAGCAAACGACAGTACGCAGCTTCTTAATGCATTTGAAACGATTTTACGTCAGGTTAAAGACGTTAATGCAACATTCGTCTCGCCTGGCGTAGCAGTAAATCAGCTCAATCGCTTATCCCATAGAGATGAGTTATATTTTGCTCTATTTAAGCCAGCAGAGGGTACTCTGTGGCCGGGTAATCTTAAAAAATATAAAATTAAAGGCGACAAAATTTTAGATAAGAACGGTCTAGATGCCGTTGATTCTGCTACTGGTTTTTTCTCGGAAAACAGTCATAGTTATTGGTCGCCACTGGCCGACGGCAATGACGTAAGAGAGGGGGGCGCGGCAAGTCGTCTTGATTTGGTAAGGAACGTTTATTTCTTTGACGGTTCTTCAGGCACGATCATTACAAGTGCAAATGAATTGAGTGAGAATAACTCAAACATTTCTCAATCTGACCTAGCCGTAGATGTATTCACTGATGGAGCAACGCTTAGAACTGAGGTATTGAAATGGGCGAGGGGCGTAGACGTACGTGATGATGACGGCGATGGAAGTAACACCGATGTCAGACTACAAATGGGAGACCCTATTCACTCGCAGCCAGTTATTGTAAATTACTCCGATACTGATAGTGCAATTTTTGTGGCGACTAACCATGGTTTCTTGCACTCTATCGACGCTGAAGACGGCAGCGAAAACTTTGCTGTTATCCCTAAAGAGCTTTTGGGGAATCTTTATGAATTTTATCGCGACGGGACAACCTTGAATCATCAATATGGCTTAGATGGTGATCTCGTTATTCGAAACGTCGGAAGTAAAATTTACTTGTACCTTGGTATGAGACGAGGTGGGAATAACTACTATGTTTTCGATATCACGCAAAAGACTAATCCTAAGCTCGTTTTTAAAATCGACGGTGGGTCTGGCGACTTTAGTAATATGGGACAAACTTGGTCACGTCCAATTATAACAAAAGTGAAAATAGGCAGTACTGAAAAAAATGTCATGATTGTTGGTGGCGGTTATGACCTTACCCAAGACACTAAGAGTGTTCGTACTGCCGATATCGTTGGTAATAGTGTTTACATTATAGATGCCGACAACGGTTCTCTTTTATGGCACGCTAGCAAAGAAAACGCTGATTTAAACCTAGCAGAAATGCAATACAGCATACCGGCTCGTGTCTCGGCAGTAGACCGAGACACTGATGGACTTGCGGATCATTTGTATGTAGCCGATGTTGGGGGACAGTTATTCCGCTTTGACATTTATAATGGTGAAACAGGGAACGATTTTATCAAAGGTGGATTGATTGCATCTTTAGCCGGCGATACAGCCGAAACAAACCGTCGTTTTTACTATGGCCCAGATGTTTCAGAGGTTATTCTTGGAGAAGAACAATATTATGCAGTGGCAGTGGGTAGTGGATTTAGGGCTGGTCCGCTTGATACAACCATTGAAGATGAATTCTATATGTTCAAGGACAAAGGTGTTTACCAAAAAGATGTGAATGGTCACTTTAAGCGTCCTACCAGCACATGGACTCAGGCTGACTTATATGATGCTACAAATCATCTTTTGACCTCTTCTGACCAAACTCAGCAGGGACTTGAGTCTACCGCTTTTGCCAACAAGGATGGGTGGTATATTCGATTGACACAGGGAGGTGAGAAAGTACTAGCGTCTCCCCTGATCCTTGATTATAAGGTGTTTTTCACTAGCTATTTACCGGCCTCGGCCAGTACAAGTTTATGTGCACCACCAACGGGTAATAGTCGAGCCTATTTGGTTAATTTGTTAAATGGCAATGCGGTCACGGACTTGAACAAAAATGGTGAAAAAGACGCAGATGACCGATATGCACAATTATCTCAGACGGGCATTGCGCCGGACACCAAAATTTTGATTGAGAGTATTGTCAAGCCGGTTGTTTGCCTTGGCGCTGAATGTGTCTCTGCTGTCGTTGAGCTTGATGCAAACGGTAATGAAATAGCTTGCGGTACTGATTTTGAGTGTTTGGCTCAAAATATTTATGGTCGTTTTCAACGAGTACAAAAAGACATCTGGAAGACTGAAGTAGAGAAGGAATAATATGAATATTAAGGCCAATAGAGTACAGATTAACATCGGCAATAAAAATGGATTTACCCTTGTTGAACTCCTTATTGTGATTGCGATAGTAGGAATACTTGCGGCGGTCGCATACCCTAGTTATCAAGGAGTCATTGCGAGTAGTTCCAGAAGTACAGCCCAAGCTGATTTAATGTCCCTTGCCAGTGCCATGGAGCGGCATAGTGCGTCCAACTTTTCATATAAAGGAGCTGCCGCGTCTGGTGCAAATACGGGCAAACCAACCATCTTTTCTAGTTATTCGCCAGCTTCAGAGCCTGAAGCAAATAAGAGCTACGAGCTGACTATATCTGCAGTTTCTTCTGATGGGCAGAGCTTTGAATTGAAAGCGACACCGGTTACTGGCTCTAGCGTCGATGGAAATGGTGCGTTATTTTATTTTAGCGATGGTAGAAAAGCGTGGGACCAGAACGCAAATAATAGTATCGAAGCTGGTGAGTATTGCTGGCAATGTTAAGTATCTAATAGCAAGACTGAATGGTTTAAATACACTTAAGGTTTTTTCCTTTCTGTGCCTCATGAACACCATTTTTATCATGGTCTTTGCTCAAACGGGCCCTACCTTGTAGGCTAATTATAATAGCTCGAGCGAACTTTTCTTTTTTATTTGCAGGGCAAAAAGTCACACTAGCGGGCGAACTGTTTATGCCTGAGTCATAAAAGGTGACCGTTTTTTTGGGGCCACTCAAATGAATCTGAGGGTCAGGTAACGATGTCATTTTTAGCAAACGCTCAGGTTGCTCAAATTTGCCATTATTGTCTTCGTCAACGAATGCCATGATTTGATTATTCCAGTTGAGTACACAGTCTACTCCATTGATTGTTGGGCAAACGCGAACGGTTTTAGCAATATCAATTGCAGTAAAGCGACTCAAACGTACAATCATACTGAACTCATTTACTCGACTTACCATTTTGCTATGTAATAAATAATCATCTAAATAAGGTATAAAAAACGCATAAGTAAATGAAAATACTGATAAGGCGATCAACAATTCGAGTAAACTCAGACCAAGCTGTAGTCTAATTCTGACTCTATTATCCCGATTGACCTTGTTACAAATAGTTTTAAATTGGGAATGTTTTTTATAAGAATGGGAAGTGTGTGTGGACATAGACCTTTAAAATCAGCAAATTAATGTTCATTTTAAAAGTTGTGTAATTTTACTGTAACTGCCTTAAAGGATTAATTTAGAGAAGGAGTGTTTTTCTAGCAGCCTAATTCGGTACCGTTGATATCTTCATGAACGCCGTTATTGTCGGAGTCTTTACTTACTCGAACTCGCCCTTGCAAATTAACATTGAGGGCCCTGGCCAAGGTCTTATCTTTTGAAGTTGGGCATATTACGATACTGGCAAGCATGTTGGCCGCACCTGAATCAAAGAACTTTATGCTGGTTGCAGGCCCTGTAATTACATTAGAGGACGACGCAGGATCTGTGCTGACGAGCAAAGTCTCGTCAGATTCTCGAGCACCGTTATCGTTAGAATCAAGAAACACAATTTTAGGGTCATTCCAAGTGCTCGTGCAACTTTCGTAATTTTTAGATGGACAAATTACGACCGTAGCGTTGTTGTCGATGGCTGCAAATCTACCAAACTGAACAGCGCCGCTGATTGAATTAATTTCTGCGGTAATACTGTTCTTGTTTAAAATAGTATTTACACTAGGCGCAACCACAGTCATGACGATGGCCACTATCGCTAGAACGATCATCATTTCGAGGAGTGTCACACCTCGTTGACGTTTAATATTTGTTGTACACCTGCTAATGTTAAAAAACACTTCACTACTCCAGAATTCTCCATGTACACTATACAACATATCGGCCAATCGTTGCGTATCGGCAGCCTTATATACTTAGCGAAAAATATACAGAGCGGAAAATGCTGATTGCATAGCTGAGCATTCTATCTAGTCGACGTTACTTATACATCTCGGAGAGCAAAATGAACAAACAAGCCATCATTGAGGAAATGAAGGTTCTTGCTGAAATTGACCCTGAATTTGAAGTTAAAAGAAGAGTAAGTTTTATTAAGCGGCAATTACGCTCATCGGGCCTGAATTCACTCGTGCTTGGAATAAGCGGAGGTATAGATTCTTGTACTCTTGGCAGACTCGCGCAGATTGCCGTCGATGAGCTTAATCAAAATGGGGCTAATTACCAGTTTATTGCAGTTCGACTGCCTTATGATTCTCAGGCCGATGAGGCGGACGCGCAATTAAGTATTGATTTTATACAACCATCTTTGTCGGTTATGGCCAATGTTAAGTCTGGAGCAGATGCAATTCACGATGTTGCGGTCAATGCATTAAAAAGTGCAGGTGCATATAATGTAGACGCAAAGGCTGACGATTTTGTTAAAGGTAATACAAAAGCTCGAACAAGAATGGCCATTCAGTTTGATATCGCCGGTTTGACGCGAGGACTAGTACTAGGCACTGATCATTCTGCTGAGAATATTACAGGTTTTTATACTAAGTACGGTGATGGTGCATGTGATCTGGCGCCCTTGTTTGGATTAAGCAAACGTCAAGTAAGACAAGTTGCAGCATTTTTAGGTGCGCCTGATGTGATTATAAACAAAGCGCCAACTGCTGACCTTGAGTCCTTGAATCCACAATTAGAAGATGAAGCTTCACTTGGCCTTAGCTATGATCAAATAGATGATTTTTTAGAGGGTAAAAGTACCGATGATCATGCGATTAGTAAATTAATCGAGATTTATACACGTACGCAGCACAAACGTGTGCCTATACCAACTGTCTATGACGAAGAGTAAAAAATGAAAAAAGTCGAAGCAATAATTAAACCTTTCAAGTTGGATGACGTTCGTGAAGCTCTTTCAAATATAGGAGTGTCGGGCTTGACTATGACTGAGGTTAAAGGATTTGGCCGTCAAAAAGGACATCAAGAGCTCTATCGTGGCGCTGAATATCAAGTAGACTTTTTGCCCAAGATAAAAATTGAGTTGGTCATCTCAGATGAGATGCTAGATTTAGTGGTAGAGGCAATTTCGTCAGTTGCAAAAACAGGTAAGATAGGAGATGGAAAAATATTCGTTGTCGACGTCGAAAGAGCGATTCGTATCAGAACTGGTGAAGAAGGTGAGGACGCAATTTAAGCGTGCTTTATAGCGTTATATGAATTAGCGTTATAAGATAGGGTCTCACTCTTATGATGAAGCCCTATCTAAACAAGATTTCTCTAGTGTTCGTGACCACACCCGCCAGCGCCATGCACATGCCCGTGCTCTAACTCTTCAGCGGTGGCATCTCTAACATCCTCGACGCTCACGTCGAATGCGAGAGTTACGCCTGCTAATGGGTGGTTACCATCGACGGTCACGTTATCATCGTCTTTATCAACAATGATAACTGATTGTTCACCGTGGTCAGTCGTGGCTCGAAAACTCATACCGACCTCGACTTCCATGCCTTCAAACATGTTCAGCGGCACCTGCTGCAAAAGCTGTTCTTGTCTATCCCCATATGCTTTGTCCGGTTCAATGGTAATTTCAAACTTATCGCCAATCGCCTTGCCATATAATGCTTCTTCCAACCCAGCTATCATAAATTTTGAGCCTTGAATAAATGAGAGTGGCTCTTGATCTTGCGAGCTGTCAACAAGTGTGCCATCAGTTGTTTTAACAGTATAATGAAGAGTGACTACATGATTATCAGCAATTTGCATAATGATCCTTGATGTGGTTTTTTTGAATGTAAATAAGTGGGTTTATAAACTGTACGGTAACGCGTTTACTGTCAGTAATTGTTCTGAACCTTTCAAGCGTAACACAGCCCCTACCTCAGTGTCATTTGACAAAACGCCAAGCGCGATAATTTGTTTGTCGCGCACTGTCACTCGATTGATCGTTCCACTCCGGCGCCAGTTTTCACCAATCTGAATTTCTAAATCGTCACCAGGAGATATGGCGACTGCAGAACCATCTATTGCTATTCCCTTAAGAATAAATGTGGCTCGTTTGTTTTTACCTAAAAACTTAGTTCTAGCTATGACTTCTTGGCCCATGTAACAGCCTTTATCGAAATCAATTGCATCAATTGCTTGAAAGTTAAGCATTTGTGGAACATAACTTGAGATTGTTTTTTCGTGGACTTCTGCTATTCCAGCTTCAATTTGTAAAGCATTGAAATTAACATCAGTTGCGACTATTTCATGTTGCCTTATGTCTTCAAGCCTTTGAATAGCCTCGTTGGTTAAGTAGCAGATGTAACGAAGACTTGTATCGTTGAAACAAATGGCTTGTCCAAACTCATTTGATGTAGTGCTTAAATTTTCGTTACTTAACTCGGGAAAAATGATGTTTAAGTGCTGAATACTCTTCTCACCTGCGACTCCGACAACTCTATGTTCGTCATCTTTCTCAATCGTCACTTTTGAAAATACACCATATTTCTTTAACTGTTCAAAGCTAACTTCAAGCGCCTCTTTGTTCGCACTCATTAAAAATCGATCTTCAAACGCACTTAATATTGGCGCACTAAACATCTTTCCTTTGAAGTCACAATGAGCTGCAATTTTCGCTGAAGATACTTCAAACTCTTTGGTCGCGATAGTTAGTTGTCCGTGCAGATATTCGTGGCGCTGCTCACCTGCGATCGATATAAGTCCTACATTGCGCATTTCGTTAATGAATTCAAAATCTGTACTCACGTTTTATATCCTTAAGAATATTCATGTGTTTGTATACGGAGGGTATGGGCAGAGAGAGTCATTTACAATCCTTATTAATAAAATTGACTAACTCATTATGGTATCAACAAAATTTATAGCCATGCGTTTCTGTTTTTGGGGCTTAGCTGATAAACTATCGAAATAAAATAAAGGAGTTAATATGTTTGACAAAAAAAGGTTCGCTCGGCTGAAATGGGCATGCAGGCGCGGTATGCTGGAGCTAGATGTTTTGCTTCTTCCATTCATTGAACAAGCTTGGGATACCTTAAGCTTTGATCAACAAGAGACTTTTGAGCGACTTTTGACTTGCGATGATCCTGATTTGTTTGCATGGTTTATGGGGCATCACTCATGTAAAGATCCAGAACTCGCTAAAATGGTAGAAACAGTCCTCAGTTCAATAAAAATAAGGTCGTAATTCTTAGCTAACAATACAATAAATAATGGAACGGCTAACACTAAGCAAGGAATGCTTATGCGATTTATTATTGATCTTGAAAAAACTACTAATCTATCTAAGATCGTTGATATAGGACTGTTCTTTATAGTCATTGCTTCTTTGAATGGCGTAATAAGAGTGATTTTTACTCATAGCCTTTTGCAGAGCATATTTTGTTTTTCAATAATACTGTGTTGTGCGTGGGGTGTAAGCCGTAGGGTTTTAGGTTTTCCTTCCTTGCAGTATTCCCCTTCTCGGCTATATTTACTTTTAAATCAAAACAGCCACCAAAATGACCTAGTATCACCGATACATAGACAAACAAGTCGCCCTGAATCACTTGTTTCAAGCATAACTGCAATTAGTGATGTATGCAGTAGTGCTTTTTGCAATGGTTGCGAAGAGTTGTCCGGTAACAAGGCTTCCTTGGCGTCGGAGGAACCTTGCAAAAATGTTGATCAATTTGATTCTCAAGCGTGTTCTTCTTGCGTTTGTTACTCAAGTGAAGGAAACATATATTGGCTAAATTATAAGGCTTCTCGTGTGACTTGGTTTGGCCTGTTTTTACGTTTTGAAATGCTGAGAAAACAGACTGGAAATGATGATGCTTGTGGTAATTGTAATGGCACTGACTATAAGCAAATCAAGGAAATTCACCCAAAATTTCAATGCTCCCTCACGCTTTTCTTGAGTCCGCTGAATACCGATACTAATGCTTATCGAAGTCTATGTAGAGAGATAATTTGGCAATAGGGTGCATGTTTTGAGGGTAAAAAAGACAATGATGTTTGGGTTAGAAACCCTTAGCATCTTGAGTGGTCTCTCACTAGGGAGCTGCTGAAATCAACAGACCCTAAAGCTAAACCAACAATCTGACATGGGATAAACAAAGTTAAATTTATGCTTAAATTGTATGCAAAAGCATTTATGTCATCGTTGAGTCGAGGCAAAACCCCAGCCCCTCCAATTACTTTGACGGATTATTGTCATGAACTCGAGACATCAATCGAACGGGAACATTGTCAAAGGTACAATCGCTTGACACATTGGCGTCCTTATTCTGCGATAGTGCACCCGAACTACATACAAACACTTTCGCTAGAAATGCAGTTATCGATGATGGTGCGTCCCGACTTTGTATTTTCGCCTATGGGACTTGTGCACATCGGTAATGAAATCAAAATATCTCAACTCCCAGAGCAGAGCGACCGACTAGTCTTAAAAACCGTTTTTGGTCATATTTTTAAACACCGCAGGGGGTGGTTATTTGAGCTAAGGACGCTTGCTTATGTTTCTGACGAGCTTGCGGTTGAAGCTACAAGTTATTATTTGTCGAAGGACAATAAACAGGCCAATCTTAAGACCAAAAAAATAAGCGAAGACATTGCTGATATGTCTAATGATGATCAGAGCAAGCACGAGAGCGGGGCATCTCATTTTAAAACGCCGTCATGGATATCACATCCACATGATAGGTTGTCAAAAGACACTGGAAGTTGGTCAGATGTAAGAAGTGTCACTTTGCCATTTAAGTCAAATTCGGGAAGGGCATATGCTCGAATATCGAGTGACTATAATCCTATCCATTTACTTCCAATTACAGCTCGAATATTCGGCTTTAGACGAGCCATTGCACATGGTATGTTTTCAAAGGCCTTAGCATTGTCTAATATGGCTGAAGAGCTTGATTACTTTTACAAAGACGCACAAATAAGATGTTTGTTTCAACAACCAAACTTTTTACCAACTAACTGCAATTTATGCGTAAAAGTGGGTCAGTTTGACTCTGCAGCAGTACAAATGAGTTCGAGCGAAAAAGAAAACCAGCGCCATGCCTCTAGCAATGAGCCTGTTCTCACTTCTAAGCGCCGAGATTTCACCTTAACTTCTGAGCAGAGAAAAAAGACAAGAAGTCATATTCAAGGTAGCGTGGTTTGTTGACGTATTGTAAGTTAACACCGTATATTTAATACTAAAGTTTAGCTGATAGCTGATAAGTAAAAGACATAAAGGGAAATCACTCATGACAAACACATGGACATCTTTTTTGAACAAGCTTCGTTTCTTATTTTTGTTCCTAATTTCTTTAAATATCGGCTTTTCAAAAGCCGATGAATACCATTACAACAATTTGTTGATCGGAAAAAATGCAGTTGGTTTAGGTGGTGCTTTTGCCGCTGTTGCTGATGATTTGTCTACCATTCATTATAATCCTGCGGGTCTTTCCAATGTAAAGTCAGGCAATATGGCCTCTATCAATACTTTTTCATGGGAACAGACTAAGTTTTTCAGTGTGTTTGGTAATGGTGCAGACTTTGAAAGAAATGCATTTTCAATCGTTCCTGGATTTTTCGGTGTCAAGGGCGAGTTAGGGGATTGGCATACTGCGGCAGCATTAATTGTTAAAGACTATGGACAAGAACGTTCAGATGATGAAGTCTTTTATCAAATTCCTGCTTTTGATGAAGGACTGGGTCAAAATATACAAGAATTCGCTACTATTGATATAGATAATAGTGCATATGAAATAATTTTTGCAGGAGCTAAAAAAGTATCGAATGGCTTATCTCTTGGTGTTTCTCTTGGTATCGAATATAAAAGTTTCTTGACTGATCAGTCTTCAGGAACTGTAATTGAAAATCTTATTGCACCGAATATTTCAGTAAATACTGGGTTTGAAGCTACAGCAAGATTTTCAGATGTAAACTGGTTATTAAATCCTAGTCTTTCTATTTTTTATCAGACTGACAATATAAATATTGGAGCTAAGATTACACAACCAATTAACATTAACCGCGTTCATAGCTTTACTAGTTCAATAATTGTATCGGGAGTCGATCCTACAACACCTGGTGTTGTAACTTCATTTAGAGATAGAGAAGAAGCTTGTTGCAAGCAAGACCTACCATTGCAAATAACCTTGGGCACTTCATATAAGATCGGCAGTTTGCAAATCAGCGCTGATATAAATTATTTTGGTGAAGAAGACCAAAAACTAGAATTTTTACCTATCTTTAAAGCGCCGATTACTCGCAAACTAGAGGAGGTGACTAATGCGTCGTTAGGGCTGAGTTATGCATTCAGTAACTATCAGAACTTACGAGTTGGAATTTTCACTGATAATGCGAACAGTAAGCCAGATCCGGCGATCCCTTATCAAAGAACAGAGTCTATAGATTTGCTAGGGGTGAGCATAGCATACGAAACAAAAGTATTTGATTTTCCCGTAAGTTTTGGCACGTATTACAAATGGGGGGATGGACAAATTAGAATAGGAGACCTAAGAGCCGTTGAAGAGATTACAGGTTTGGCTCTTTACCCAGATAACAACGACAATGATATCAGCGAAGGAGAAAAACAAAGTTTGGTCGTCTATTTCAGCTTAGATTTTTAAAGCTAGGCTAATCCATTAGTCCTTTGCTTTTGCAAATAAACGTTGGCTGGGAGTTCTCGTCTAGGTCAGGATGATCTAAGTTGTAGTGAAGCCCTCGGCTTTCTTTCCGTTCCATTGCGCACATGACGATCAATTGCGCAACACAGATAAGGTTTCGCAGTTCCAGCATGTTATTGCTGACTTTAAAATTGGAATAATATTCATCCATTTCTTGTTTGAGTAGATTAATGCGCCTGAAAGCTCTTTCTAAGCGTTTGTCTGTTCTAACAATACCCACATAATCCCACATAAACAGACGCAATTCGTGCCAATTGTGCTGAATTATTACTGCCTCGTCAGAGTCTATTACTCTGCTTTCGTCCCATGGCTGAATAGAAATATCACTGACGTTGGCTATAGATTGACTGAGGATGTGTTTAGAGCCGGCATGCGCAAAAACAATGCACTCTAAAAGTGAGTTGCTCGCCATGCGATTCGCGCCATGTAAGCCGGTATATGCAACTTCACCGATGGCATAAACGTTGTCTAGATTAGTTCTTGCATTTAAATCGGTTGCAACGCCACCACATGTGTAGTGAGCAGCAGGGACAACGGGTATGGCCTGCCTTGTGATATCGATCCCTAAGGAGCGACATTTTCGATATATATTTGGAAAATGCTTCACAATGAAATCACTTGGTTTATCGCTGATGTCCAGATACATGCAATCTTCACCCAGTCGCTTCATTTCATAATCAATGGCTCGTGCAACAATATCGCGAGGTGCAAGGTCTCCTCTTTCGTCAAATCTATGCATGAATCGAGTGCCATCCTTATGACATAATTGAGCACCCTCACCACGCAGTGCTTCACTTATCAAAAAGTTACCGGCATCTGGGTGATATAAACACGTTGGATGAAACTGATTGAACTCCATATTTGCTATTTTGCAACCAGCCCTCCATGCCATCGCAATACCGTCTCCGCTTGATACATCCGGGTTTGAGGTGTATTGATACACTTTGCTACCTCCGCCGGTGGCAAGGGCGACAAAACGCGCTCTTATGACTTCAACTTGTTCCTTTTTACGATTCCATACATACGCGCCCACTACGTGATTATCTGACTTCGCCGTTTTTATCAGGTCTATCGCATTGTAACGCTCAAAAAGGTGTATGTTAGGATGATGTTTCACACTATCGGATAGAGTTGCTTGAACGGCTTCTCCTGTAGCATCAGCAGCATGTAATATGCGTCTATGAGAATGCCCACCTTCTCGGGTTAAATGAAAGCGTAGCTCGCCATTTTCGTCCTTTTCTTGGTCGAAAGGAACACCTTTATTGATAAGCCACTGCATACTTTCCTTAGCGTTTTCAGCAGTATATCGAACGACATCAGGATCGCACAAACCAGCGCCAGCTTTAAGGGTATCTTGAATATGGTTTTCGATACTATCGTTATCATCAAATACGGCTGCGATGCCGCCCTGAGCATATCTTGTGCTGCCCTCGTCCAAGTTGCTTTTGCTAAGCACAATGACATTACAATTCTCTGCGCTGGTTAACGCTAAACTTAGACCCGCAGCGCCGCTACCGATGACAAGGAGGTCACAGGAGTGTTCAATTGTATTGTTCATCAAATATTTTTACCTTTTTATAGCGAATGCACTTTTATTGTAGAATTTATATGTTGCACATTAAAACGTTTGGCCAAGAAGATATAGGAAGATATAAAACTTAGAAGTCTACAACACTAGTTTTTTTTGATAATACCCATATAAACACAAAACTAAAGAAGAAGTGTGCAAGCAAACGCATAAAAATCAATTTTATTACATTAATAAAGTGATTTATATCGAACTTAATGCGAAAGCTTGAGTCAATAGTAGCAACTTGCCCGCTGCCATGTAGAAAGTAGCGAAAGGAGAAATGGCATTAATGAGCGAGCAAAAGACAGATCATGAGTTAGTAAAGTTAGTCCAAAGTGGTAATAAAAACGCGTTTAACCTCCTAGTTATTCGCCATCAGAATAAAGTTATGAATATTGTAGCTAGATATGTTAAAAATTCAGGTGACGTGGCAGATGTCACTCAAGAAGCGTTTATTAAAGCTTACAGGGCATTGCCTAACTTTAGAGGTGACAGCGCTTTTTACACTTGGTTGTATCGAATCGCGGTGAATTCAGCTAAGAATTACTTGACGTCGCAGGGGCGTAAGCCACCTGCTAGCGATGTAGACGCGCAAGAAGCTGATTTTTATGACGGGAGTGACGCGTTAAAAGAGAACGCATCACCGGAGAAAACTTTGCTTTCTAATGAACTACAAGCAAAATTATTTGCCACAATAGAGAGCTTGCCAGATGACCTACGAGCGGCAATTACACTGCGCGAGATAGAGGGTTTAAGCTATGAGGAAATCGCCGCAGTCATGGAATGTCCAGTTGGAACGGTGCGTTCAAGGATATTTAGAGCACGAGAAGCCATCGATAAAGTCATAGTGCCCTTGACTCAGAATTGATGAATAGCGGAAAATAATCGTTAGACATTCAATGGGCATTGGTACGTGGATATTGAGCCGATAAAAGTTGCCGCAAAAAGCATGGAACGAAAGAATTGAAAGTACGTTTGAAATCCATGACCGCAAAAAAAGCAGGTAATGTAATACACGGCGCTGAATTTGTTGAGATTAGGGCGTTAGCCACAAACATAGTCTCGTGTTCAAGTGTAGAAAAAATGAACTTGATGCATAGATAGATAGTCGTAG
Organism: Glaciecola sp.; assembly: GCA_965658765.1. Taxonomy (GTDB): domain Bacteria; phylum Pseudomonadota; class Gammaproteobacteria; order Enterobacterales; family Alteromonadaceae; genus Glaciecola. The sequence goes on from CBFHTO010000007.1 coordinate 35,999, forward strand.
CGTCGTATTGAGAAAAACAAGTTAACATTAACAACAACGTTGTTTGGGAAAATAGGTGTATGACACAAGAGTACGAAAACATTTCCGCATGGGTAGATGGTGATTCGGTCGATGGTGATATAAGCGCTGAGGTGTTTAACGATCCAGTCCTTAGAGCTAAATGGAAAAGCTATCATCTCACAAGAGACCTATTGAGAAATGACATGTCAAATGACGTTAGTTTCGATATCAGCGATAAAGTTGCCCAAGCTCTGCAGTCCGAGCTCGACATTGTGGCACCTAAACGCACATGGCGTGATACTCCATTAGGCGCGACTGTAGTACCTCTGATAAAACAAAGTGGACAATGGGCAGTAGCTGCTTGTGTTACTGCAATGGTGATCTTTGGTTATCAGACATTTAATCAACCTGAGGTAACTCAACCATTTATGACCGCTCCTCCAGTAATTGGCCCTCAAGGTGGAATGGCTCCAGTTAGTTTGCAGCAGACAAGAGATGTAGAACAAGACCGTATGACACAGCTTCTAGAGCAACGTCGTCAGATCAACGCCTTGATTCAAGATCATATGAGACAACAAAAGTTAAAGACGGTCATCAACAAATCGTCCGCGCAAAGCGAAGTAACGAACTCTGATGCCTCAAATGGCGAAGACGGCAGTGGCGCTAATAGCTCAAACCAATAAAATGGTACATCGAAGCCATACTGAAGAGCCTTATTGCGTTTTATCGCTTAAGGTTCTTTTTTTATTTTCGCTACTCATAGTAGGTCTTTCCTTCAAAGTTTTCGCCTTACCGCAAGTATCAGGTGATGATAACAACCAAACAAAAGTATTATCCGAAAAATCAGATGGGTTAATTTCTGAGGTAGAAAATGACAATGAAGACTCAGCTCCAAGTCCAGTTTTGCCTACGACTGCGCAAGAGTGGATACAACGTCTATCTTCAATAAGCAGCTCTCTTTCTTACGAAGTTTCTTACGTTGTTTCAGCCCCAAATAAAGAAACTTTGCCCTTTAAGTGGCGCCATGCAAAATTTGATAATGGTGATGTGATAGAACAACTTAGCCTTTTAAATGGACCGGGATACGAACAAATAAGAATAAATAATAAGATAAGTGTTTTCGAGCCCGGTTTTAGCCCATATAGTGTTCGCGCGTTTGCGATAGACGGCCCTATACCACGCGCCTTTTTGCACGAACCTAGCGCTTTGTATGATGCTTACGATGTGTTGCTAATGGGCAGAGATCGAATTTCAGGGCGTATGTCGCAGCAAATCAGAGTAATTAGTAAAGACCAAACTCGTTATGGGTATCACCTATGGTTAGACGAAAAGACCGGAATGCTATTGAAACTTAATATGTATGATCTGGATGGTCGTTTGCTAGAACAAATACAAATTACTCAAGTGAGTATAGGGGATAGCGTGAAGTCATTTTTTGAAAATATTCAAAGTGACCAAATGCCTCCTGTTGTGTCTAATTCTCGAGGGGCTCAAGACCCTTTGCCTTGGACTTTATCTTATTTGCCGATTGGTATGCGGACCATAAAATCTAATCTACGTAGAGTTGCAGTTACAGGCCAAGCTGCTGAATATATGATGCTAAGCGATGGCTTAGTTGACGTCTCTGTATACGTGACTACTGCCTTACCGGGCGGACAAGATGAATTAAGTTTAGCAAATGATAGTACTTCGCTAGTTTCTTTGTCTAATGGGCGTATTCAAGTGACAGTGGTGGGTGAAGTTCCCATTAGCACCGCTGATAAGATTGCTAACTCAATTGTGCTCTCGGAGCTAAATTAATGCAGACTCTATTGATTGAGATAATCAAATGATTGAAGAAATAGGCAGAGTTGTTGCGCTCGAAGGGCCGAAAGCTTGGGTAGAAACACAAATCAAAACAACTTGTACTAGTTGCAAAGCAAGTGATTCGTGTCCAACGAGCACGATAGCAAAAGCCTTTAATCCCCACAAAGAGCACATTTTAATAGAGCCAACTCAGCCATTGAAAGTCGGGCAATATGTAAAAATTGGGATACATGAGTCAGCCTTGTTACAAGCATCTATCCTTATTTATTTGTTTCCTTTATTTGCTCTTATTTTAAGCGCTGTTGGAATAAAGTGGTTAATGCCTGCTTTGCACGAGTTAGGTATACTGTTTATAGCGAGCGGCTTCGCGTTTATTGCACTTTGGTTCGCGTCTCGCTATTCAAAAAAACATAAACACTTATATGCGCCAATCTTTTTAGGCGCGGTTAATTCTCAGGTAACGCTATTAAAAGGCGAGATACCTATGCAGAAACTACACTGACATTCTTTGTAACATTTTCCGCACAGCACAATTCGAATTTTTCCTCAATACTATGCTCTTAAGATGGTAAATAGCTTTCTTTAGTCGCAATTTAGCTCTCAAAACGGTAATATCCGCATGTTTTTTATCGTGGCACAGATGCGCCATAAAGTTTTTATCATTTGTTTTTCCAAGGATAGGAAGAACTTCATTGACATATTTAGGTACGTCTCAGTTTATGCAACTTAAAAATATTCGCAATTTCAGTATCATTGCTCACATTGACCACGGGAAGTCGACTCTTTCAGATCGCTTAATTCAAGAATGTGGCGGTTTGACAAATCGAGAGATGGCTGAACAAGTTCTAGATTCAATGGACATCGAGCGAGAGCGTGGGATTACAATAAAAGCGCAAAGCGTAACATTGCTATATAAGGCAAAAGACGGCGAAATTTACCAATTAAACTTCATTGACACCCCTGGACATGTAGACTTTACATATGAGGTGTCACGCTCGTTAGCTGCATGTGAAGGCGCTTTATTGGTAGTCGATGCTGGTCAGGGCGTAGAAGCACAGACCTTAGCAAATTGTTACACTGCAATTGATCTAGACATGGAAGTAGTTCCAATCTTAAATAAAATTGATTTACCTCAGGCCGAGCCCGACAGAGTAGCAGAAGAAATTGAAGACATCGTTGGCATCGACGCTATTGATGCCGTGCGATGCTCAGCGAAGACTGGCGTCGGTATCATTGACGTATTAGAAGTCATTGTGAATCAAATACCGCCCCCGCTTGGTGACGCAGAAGCGCCGCTTGAAGCTCTTATCATTGACTCATGGTTTGATAATTATCAGGGTGTTGTTAGTTTAGTTAGGATCGTAAACGGTGAACTTAATTCAAAAGATAAAATTAAGATCATGTCAACTGGGCAAGTACATCAAGCAGATAAAATTGGTGTTTTTACGCCAAAGCAAACAGAAAAACCAACTCTGAAAACGGGTGAGGTAGGCTTTATTATCGCGGGTATAAAAGAAATTCACGGTGCGCCAGTTGGCGATACAATTACCTTGGCAAAGCGTCCTGTAGAAAAAGCCTTGCCTGGATTTCAGAAAATTAAACCCCAAGTTTATGCTGGTCTGTTTCCCGTTAGTTCAGACGATTACGAGGATTTTAGAGATGCGCTTGCTAAGTTAAGCCTGAACGACGCTTCACTATTTTACGAGCCAGAGAGTTCTACTGCTTTGGGCTTTGGCTTCAGAATTGGCTTTTTGGGCATGTTGCATATGGAAATTATCCAAGAGCGGCTTGAGCGTGAGTATGACTTAGACCTAATTACGACCGCCCCGACAGTAATTTATGAAGTAAAAACCACCAAGGGTGACATAGTCAAAGTAGATAATCCTTCAAAGCTCCCTCCAATAAACGATATCGAAGAAATCAGAGAGCCTATTGTTACTGCAAATATATTGGTGCCGCAAGATTACTTAGGAAATGTCATTACATTATGTGTCGAGAAACGTGGCATGCAAACGAGCATGGTATATCATGGTAAACAAGTAGCAATTACTTATGACTTACCAATGGCCGAGGTGGTTTTAGACTTTTTCGATAGATTAAAGTCAACGAGTCGAGGTTTTGCCTCTCTTGATTACAATTTTACGCGTTTTCAATCTGCCAATATGGTTCGACTTGACATACTTATTAACGCCGAACGTGTGGATGCCCTAGCGATAATAACTCATAGGGATAACGCCGCTCATAGAGGTCGTGATTTGGTCGATAAACTTAAAGAGCTCATTCCTCGGCAAATGTTTGATATTGCTATTCAAGCGGCAATCGGAAATCAAATTGTGGCGCGAAGTACTGTCAAACAACTTCGTAAAAACGTTATCGCTAAGTGCTATGGTGGTGATGTGAGCCGTAAGAAAAAGCTTCTTCAAAAACAAAAAGAAGGTAAAAAACGCATGAAGCAAGTAGGTAACGTAGAATTACCTCAAGATGCCTTCTTAGCAATCCTAAAGGTGGATAATTAATGGCGAATTATTTTTCAATATTTTTGGTGGCAGTGAGTTTTATTACAGGTGTTGTGTGGTTAGCGTATTCGCTCTTTTTTGCACCGAAGAAAAACAAGGCTAGCTTAAATGTTGATAGCGGTGGCTCAAGTGCACTTGCTCTCGATTCTGACGCAAGTGAGATGCCGCCGGCAGTTGACTTTTGTAAACAGATGTTCCCGATATTCTTCGGGGTCATGATTTTCCGCTCGTTTCTCTTTGAACCTTTTCAGATCCCTTCTGGCTCAATGTTCCCTACGCTATTAGTGGGAGATTTTTTGTTAGTTGAAAAGTACGCTTATAGCCTGAAAGACCCTGTTGCACGCAATGAAATTTTAAAAACCGGTGAAGTCAAACGTGGAGACGTTGTCGTGTTTAAATATCCAGATGATCCGTCAATTGATTACATCAAACGAGTTGTAGGCTTACCAGGGGAGACTATTTATTATCGTGGCAAACGTATTTTTATTCAAGCACCTTGTGAACAAGGAGCACCATGCCCACCAGAGCGCATAGTCGAACTGAACCCAGAGGGTCGGAGTGATTTTATGCAGGGCGGGACACGATTGACACTATTTACAGAGCAACTCGGTGAGGCGACACATCAAATTCTACAAAATCCTCGTCGGCTAGAAGCTCCAGGTAAATATGTTATCCCTGAGGGTGAGTATTTTGTTATGGGTGATAATCGCGATAACTCGCAGGATTCGCGTTTCTGGGGTTATGTACCGGAAGAAAACTTAGTCGGAAGAGCTGTGTTCGTGTGGATGAGCTTTGAATTTGGCCGTACGCCAGATGACTTCCTGCCTACATTTATCCCAACCGATGTCCGCTTTGAGCGTATAGGGGCGATTCAATAAGCGCATGAAAAAATTGTCAATCAATCAGAAGCTATTGGATAAATTGAATTACAAATTTTCAGATGCAAGTTTGCTTCAACAAGCCCTGACACACCGAAGCGCGAAGAAGCAACATAACGAGCGTCTGGAGTTTTTAGGCGATGCTGTGCTCGGCATGGTGATCGCAGATGCCGTATATCATAAGTTCCCTAAGTTGCCTGAGGGTAAGTTGACCCGCATGCGCTCCAACTTGGTCAAAGGCGAAACACTTGCAACAATTGCTAGAGAACTTGCTTTAGGCGAGCTAATTAGCCTTGGCTCTGGTGAAATGAAGAGCGGAGGACACCGCCGAGACTCGATACTCGCAGACGCGGTAGAGGCTATATTAGGCGCTATATACTTGGATTCTGGATTTGAGTCAGTCGAACGAGTTATTTTAGAGCTCTTCTCTAGTCGAATCGATAGTTTGGACCCAAGTATTCAAATTAAGGACAGTAAAACACAACTACAAGAATATTTGCAGTCTCGACAGTTGGATTTGCCTGAATATAACGTAATTGACGTAACCGGAAAGGACCATGCCCAAACTTTTACGGTTGAATGTGTTATACAGGCCTTAGAACTTAATCGCAAAGGCGTTGGACGTAGTCGCCGGATCGCTGAGCAAACTGCGGCAAAGTCTGCATTAGAGAAAATTAACTCATGATTGAAACACAATGCGGTATGATCGCCATCGTCGGTAGACCAAATGTGGGTAAGTCGACCATTTTGAATCGAATTTTAGGTCAAAAAGTAAGCATTACTTCCCGTAAGCCACAAACTACCCGCCATCGAATTATGGGTATAGATACCCAAGACAATAAACAAGCGGTATACGTTGATACGCCTGGATTGCACATTGAAGAAAAGCGTGCAATCAATCGTTTAATGAACAAAGCCGCATCAAGCTCTTTGGCCGATGTTTCTTTGGTTTTGTTTGTTGTAGAGGGTACCCGTTGGACTGAAGACGACGAGATGGTGCTCGAGAAAATCAAACAATCTGGACGTAAATGCTGGCTCATCGTCAATAAAATAGACAAGGTAAGTGAGCAAGGGGACTTATTAGATACACTTTCAGAATTAAACAAAAAGCACGAATTTGCTCATTTATTGCCTATCTCTGCTAAGCAAGGAAAGCAAATTGAAAATCTTCGGCAATTAATATTTTCACAGTTGCCCGAAAGCGAGTTTATCTTTCCAGAGGATTACGTCACTGATCGTTCCTCACGCTTTATGGCCGCGGAGATCATTCGTGAAAAACTCATGCGTTTTACAGGAGATGAACTTCCTTATTCAACTACCGTAGAAATTGAGCAATTTAAATTAACGGCCAGTGGTGTCTACCATATTCATGGCTTGATTTTAGTAGAAAGACCAAGCCAAAAGCCAATGGTCATAGGTAAAAATGGCGCCCATATAAAGACTATGGGTGCTGAGGCCCGAAAAGATATGGAACAGTTGTTTGATAACAAAGTATTCTTAGAATTATGGGTAAAAGTCAAATCTGGTTGGGCAGACGATGAACGAGCCCTTCGCTCATTAGGGTATGAAGAAGACTATCGTTAAGGTGAAAGAATGAAACCGCTTCAGGATTTTCGTAAAGAATATAAGCTTGGCCGGCTTACTAAAGAGTCTTTGACTGAGCATCCTATCGACCTATTCGAAATATGGTTAAAGGACGCGATTGACGCAGATATCCCAGATCCGAATGCCATGACGGTGGCAACTGTCGATGCCGATGGTCAGCCAAGTCAACGAATTGTTTTATTGAAAGACCTGAGCAAAGATGGTTTTGTTTTTTATACAAATCTAGGCAGTAAAAAAGCGAAAGATATAAAGGAAAATCAGAAGATTAGTTTGCATTTTCCTTGGCACTTCATTGAGCGTCAAGTAAAAGTCTTGGGTGTTGCTGAGGCATTGAGTCGAACCGAAGTTGCGAAATACTTTTTCTCACGACCTAAAGATAGCCAAATCGGTGCTTGGGCATCAAAGCAATCTTCCCCAATATCGACACGAGAATTATTGCTAACGCAATTCGCTCAGATGAAAGAGAAGTTTTCACAAGGTGAAGTACCTTTACCCGACTTTTGGGGAGGTTACAGAATAGTTCCTCACCAAATTGAATTTTGGCAAGGTGGCGAGCATCGTTTACACGATCGGTTTGAATACTCTCTTAAGGAAAATGCTGTTTGGGAGTATAAGCGCTTGATGCCATAGCGCGCAGACCATTCTCTAAGGCATGCTAGAATGATTGATAGCCATTGTCACATTGATTTACAGGTGTTTGAACAGTCGCGTTCAGACATTATCGAAAGCTGTAGAGAGCTAGGGATCCAAAAGTTATTAGTTCCTGGTCTAGGTCTTGAGCAGTTCCAAGGTCTAATGAGTCTACAGCAACAATACAATATGTTAGACATCGCGATAGGGCTGCATCCTTATTTCCTTCCCGACATTTCAGATAGTGAATTTGAAATACAATTAGATGACTTATGCAAGCTTGCAATAAAGCACAAGAGTAAGATTATCGCTGTAGGTGAATGTGGGCTTGATTTTAGTTTATGCGCTAAGCAAGCTAAAAAAGAAGATAATATCACTGAGCAACCCCCGTCTTTTCGATACAGTGTTAAGAGACAGTACAGTGCACTGGAGACTCAAATCGATCTTGCTGCCGAACTTAAAAAGCCTCTAATATTGCATCACCGGCGCTCACACAATGAATTAATCAAATTACTGAAACAAAAACAATTTAGTCATGGGGGAGTTATACACGCGTTCAGTGGTTCGTATCAAACTGCACTCATATATCTCGATATGGGGTTTTATTTAGGTGTTGGCGGAACTATCACTTACGACCGAGCAAAGAAAACGAGAGCCAGTATTGAACAAATACCACTGTGTAGCTTACTACTTGAGACTGATTCGCCTGATATGCCTTTGAGTGGTTTTCAAGGCGAAGTTAACACACCAACACAACTCCCGTTGGTGGCAAAAGCTTTATCCGAACTTAAGAATATAGACGTCACTCAGGTTATTGAAGAGACAACTGGAAACTATTATCGTTTGTTTCATTCGTGAAAGCGTTTTTTCCGTTATTGCGGTACTCGTTATTGCTTTGTGTAGCCCTGTTTAAATTTATAGTAGAGACGAGTAACTAAAGCGGCTAAAATCATCGAGAGTCCAATGCTTAGTGCATTTTGCTTTAATTGATTTCGGTTGAAGTCTTTATGATGTTGAATGATTGAAGGCTTATCCAGCACTAATTTCACGTAGCCAATGATATTATTTTCGTAAACAACATCTTCGACAAATATTAGTGGGTCAATATTGTCATTGCGAATTAACTCAACAACTGAGACGGGCTCAACTTGCTGTGCATATTTCACTCCTTCAGAATCGAACAAGACCGCACCCCTTACAAACATTCCCTGATTAATCATCTCAACATAGTCTTGCAAAAGAACCTCACTGTTCGTTGCAAGAGGCGCTGCAACAAGGTTTGAGGCTTGTTTCGCTAGGCTTCTACCAAGTTGAGCTGACTCAATTTCGTACCATGTTTTTGCATTCCATTCGTGCATAATATAAATATTAAACGCTAACACACAACTCAAAACGACTAAGATGAGATTCGAAATTCGCTTAAATATTGAGTTTTGATTCTTATATTTCATAAACGCGCCTAATTACACCAAGTCGTTCAGACTACAATAGTTCAAAACAGTAGAGCAATTAACTAGATTTGCCAAGTCTCTTGTTTATACAATGTCTTATTTACACTAAAAGGGATTTCGGTATGATGCATGCCGTTATGTTTAATCAATTTGGAGCAGCTCCTTGTTAGAACGCACTCTTAAAATGTCTGAATTACAAAAGGCGTCTGTATCGTTTCTTAACTCAAGCATAGATAATGGTAGCTTAATCGCCAGTAAGAAAGCCCTTCAAGACAGCGTTGCTTGGACATGGCAAGCGAGTGCTGTCGCATCCAATAAGATCGATCACGACACTTGCATCGTGCTCGTTGGTCAGATGTTAAGTATTGAAGGCATAGAGAGTTTGTTCAGTGATTATTTTTCAGAACTTGATAAGATAAGTATTCATGCGCATGCGCTTAATGATGTGTTTTCAAACCAGGCCTTAGTCATTAAGTTTCAGTCAAGCCCTCACATAGACCTCAGCACTGCGCTATTGAACGAGATATCTCGAAACTACTTTATAGATTGTTTCGTTGTGAGTGATGTGTCGGCCAACACTCCTGGTTTGTTGGTCATGGATATGGACAGTACAATTATCGATATGGAATGCATTGATGAGATTGCTGAAATAGTAAATAAAGGCGAGATGGTTGCTGATTTAACAGAGCGAGCAATGCAGGGTGAGCTCGATTTTAATCAAAGCCTAAATGCTCGAGTAAATTGTTTAAAGGGCATTAGCGTTGTTCAATTAGATGCATTACGAAAACGCCTACCAATTAATCCTGGTTTCTCTAAAACTATTGAAATATTGCATGATAAAGGTTGGAAAACCTGCATAGCTTCTGGTGGTTTTACTCACTTCGCAGATCATATCAAGACTGCTTTTAATCTAGATGACGCGATAAGTAATACTTTGGAAATGCACAATAATGAATTGACTGGCAAAGTACTCGGTAGGATCGTAAATGGTGAAGTTAAAAGAGAGGTGCTTAAGCAAAAGCAAAAGGAATACAGTGTTGAGCGGATCCAAACCGTTGCAATTGGAGATGGTGCTAATGATTTATTGATGATGAAAGAAGCTCAATTAGGCGTAGCATATAGGGCAAAGCCAAAGGTTAAAAAAGAAGCTGATGCCTCGATAAATTATTGTGGTTTTGAAGGGCTAATGTACTGCCTTAATTGGGATTAAATCACACGGAAAGATAAATCGACCAGATTTAGCGTTGAAAAATTATCTATTACAAGTTGTTTTTTGGTGTTCTAGAGCCGTTAGGGATCGCTAATATTATTGCGTTTATCTGTTAAAGACCCGCGCTTATTCGATACATTATATCGAGTTAGTACTTCGTCAGTTATATCCGTCAAAAATATAGTGCCAGCTATTTCCCACATTCTCTCTTCAAAGTAGCTCGCCTTGTGAATCGCATGTTGACTAAGATATAAGAGTTCTTGCTCTACTTTTTCTAAGTCGGGTTTAATTGCCTTGTTCAATGTCACGCTTAAGGCTAGAAAGCCTTGATTACTCTTGCTTAAGCTGTCTTTAATAAACTTCGCTTTGGATTTATGGTTAGTGAATTCATATTGCCAAGCGGCACGTTTAATCTTAGTTCGCCCATCAGAGAGTGTTAAGAATATTTCGGTTTTTATGGGTCTTGGATCGATCTTTAAAACTTTTAACGCTTTGTTGATAAAGTCCTTTCCAAATTCTATGTCATGGTATAAAAAACTGAAGTCAGCTATTATTGCTTGCTCACCGTGATAAATATGTTTTAACCAATCAGGCTTCACCTTTCCAGATGAACTCATAGCTGGAAGAAAACCTTGCAGCTTTTTTTCAACATATGTACATACTTGCGGGCTATATTTCGAGTGCAAGTTTCTCAGAGCTAAAGATAAACCGTAAACAGGTTCGTCGTAATTGATTTCTTTTAGCTTGTCACTGTTGTTTGTAATTAATTGACTAAAAAAAGTCTCTGCGATACTCATTTCATCTTCGGCAATGGCTTGCAGATGCAGTACCTGTTTATCAATGTTTATGTGCACAACGCGGTAGCTTAAGTCAGTTAAATCAAAGTTTTCGGTGATCTCTTGTAAGCGCTCAAAAGTGATTTCTGCTTTTGTGCTCAAACGCTGTGTAAAGCCTTGGTCAAGTTGCAATTTTAGGCCACTTACTGATATATCTTCAGTAACACCGGTAATGGTTTGCGTCTGTGTTTTAAGAACCACAGGAGTCCTTAAAATATATCTGCTTTGCCGTCTGAGTTCTTCTTGTTTGTGTCTCAGAGAATGCAGTAGATATGGAGGTTTATTGCGAGCGTGACCAAAAGTAGAGAGTAGTTTTATTTTTTCTTTTTCCAAGGGTCTCTGTTGGTAGCACTCTTGCGCATTTCTGGAGGTAATGTCTGTTACGCTTATAACATGAGTAAGATTGCGAATAGTAGCAGCAAGGCGAGGACTCGGCGGTTTATTTTGTTTATCTATTTTTTTACTAATACCGTTTGGAATAGACGTTGGCGAATGTGCTTCGGAGGGATCTATTGGATGAGCAAAAACCTTGAATACTCGCCAGCTAGCTTTCCTTGAGCCATAGCTTAAGAAGGTGTTTTTAAGCTCATCACGCTTATCTAATTCGTAATCACATGCAGAATAAAAATACACTTTTTCATCTTTTACGTGATTGAAGCAATAAACAACGATACTTGTTTTCGGTTCAGTCTCTTTTAACAATTGATAGATGCGCGCTTTATTCAGCATAAAGCCAATGAGTTGATTGCCCTTTTCGTCTATCCAATAATCAAGAATAGATTTGTTCGAACGATTCATGCTCGCGTACTTTGCAAATTTAAACCCATTTTCATCTTTACACACAAATACGCCAAGAGTAGGGCTTGTGTTAGCAAAAGCTTGTTCGTATATCTTGCTTGCAAGTGACATTTCTACGTTGTCTAAGTTTACTTTGTAGCGTCGTCTATTTGCTTTTACTAGGTTTGTGACAAAGTCATTAAAACGCGTATTTCGAGCTTTTGTTCGTTTTAGGTGAATATGGACTTTCTTGTCGCTGCCACCAATCTGTAATAAGTAATACTCTATCGATTCTCGACTTAGGCCTATTTCGCGGTTTAAGCCACGAAATACGATTTGAATATGTTTGTCGATATTGAATTTATGCAGTAGTTTTTCATCTTTGAGTTTAATTCTTAGACCATCAACAGAAATATCCAATGTGCTTCCGTGTGCACTGCTGTTATCTGCAAAAAACACTTCAACGGCTACAACGTAATTAAGGCGCTCTTGCTTACGAATGGGATAATTGAGCAAGTCTTGGCACTGTACTAGATATTTTTTATCGGGAACTGCCAGCTCGTTTTTATTAGGTTTTTCAATAAATGGAATTTGATTTCGCTCTAATTTAGCTTTTGCTAGAACCTCTTCATATACAGCAAAGTTATAACCACCAAATCGCTTAATCAGTTTTTCAAAAAGTAAAATAGCACTTACGTTTAGATAATGATCGATTCCGCCGTGACTATAAAGCCGACATTCATCTTTAACAAGACTGCGCAAGTCGATCGAACGAATACAGGGGCTTGCGAGGCGTTTACTCTCCATTTTTATTAGAAATGCGGTGTCGTTGGCGATTGATTTAGTCCGCCGTTTAAATTCAGCGGTGTATGCTTCTTTATTTACTAACGAAGCTAAGTCTAAGGCAAGCTCTCGATAAGCGCTGATTGCGTCCGTCATTTCAGATTTATTAGTTAGAGAGTTAAGTGAGTCGTTCATTAAATTATAGACGGTTTTTGTTTTTCTTTTTACTAAACGTAATTTAGGATACACCTAGAAGCAACGAAAGGACTATAAAAATTTATGGGAAAGCGAAAAACAGCGTTCGTTTGCAATGACTGCGGAGCAGAACATGCACGGTGGCAAGGGCAATGTAAAGATTGCAGAGCGTGGAATACTGTTTCTGAAATTGTTTTACAAAGTGCTAGTCCTCAGGCGCAGAGATTAGGCTTTGCAGGGGCGACACAAGCAAGGGTAGAAGTTCTTTCCGACATTGACTTAAGCGCCTTACCGCGTTTTAGCTCAGGTTTTAAGGAATTAGATCGAGTGCTTGGTGGCGGTATAGTGCCAGGTTCAGCAATCCTTATTGGCGGTTCCCCAGGTGCGGGCAAAAGTACACTACTGTTACAAGTAATGTGTTATCTCGCTCAACAAAATTCTACATTGTACGTAACTGGTGAGGAATCCTTACAACAGGTTGCTATGAGAGCCTCACGCTTGGGGCTGCCCAAAGACCAGCTGAAATTATTGGCCGAAACAAATGTTGAAACTATCTGCCAGTTAGCACTCGAACATAAGCCTACCGTTATGGTCATTGATTCTATTCAGGTTATGCACTTAGCCGATGTTCAGAGTGCTCCAGGAGGCGTTTCTCAAGTTCGGGAAAGTGCGGCTGCATTAACTCGATTTGCAAAGCAGCATCATATTGCAATGTTTATCGTAGGACACGTCACCAAAGACGGTAGCCTTGCGGGCCCTAAAGTACTAGAGCACTGTATAGATTGTTCTATGATGTTAGAAGGTGAATCTGACGGTCGATATCGAACTTTGCGTGGTACTAAAAACCGTTTTGGGGCCATAAACGAGTTGGGCGTATTTGGAATGACAGAAAAAGGTATGAAGGAAGTTTCAAATCCCTCAGCGATTTTTTTGAATCGTGCTCAGGAGCCTTCGCCAGGAAGCATCGTCATGTCTGTGTGGGAAGGAACTCGACCTTTATTAGTTGAAATTCAAGCGCTTGTTGACCATTCCCCTTTATCTAACCCAAGGCGAATAGCGGTTGGTTTAGATCACAATCGTCTTTCGATGTTACTGGCGGTTATGCATCGTCACGGTAATATACAAATGAGTGACCAAGACGTATTTGCAAACGTCGTAGGGGGAGTGAAAATAAATGAAACTGGCGCGGACCTAGCGTTACTTCTCGCCATGTTATCGAGTTTTCGAAATAACACCTTAGCGCAAGGCTTACTGGCATTTGGTGAGGTTGGGCTTAACGGTGAGATCCGGCCCGTTCCCAATGGGACAGACCGTTTGACTGAAGCAGCAAAACATGGCTTCACCAAAGCAATAGTTCCTAAGGCAAACATGCCTAAACAAACAATAACCGGGTTGGAGATATTACCTGTTACGCGCTTGAGTGAGGCTCTAGAGCTGATATGAGCCTCTCACAATCCTCAGATACCTTCGACTACGAAAACTAAGGTTGGGTATTCATCTTTTTAAACTTGATGATTACGCAGCCTTATATCTGGCGAAAGTCATGGTCGATTTCTTCCATAAGCGTCGTGACTAGAAACCCATTCGTCTGCAACAACCGCACTGCCTAAAGAAAGCTCACCACACAGGACTGTTGCAGCGATTATTTCAGCTAATTTGTGTACTCTGTTTTTGCCGTAGCAATCCATTATTTCTAAGCATTCTTTTTGCGTGGCGAGTCCTGTACCGCCACCATATGTTGCTACAACTAGCGAAGGTATTGTGACTGAAAAGTAATAATCACCATTATCCATTAATTCAGCGTAAGTGTAGCCCGCTGAAGACTCGGCTACGTTTGCAACATCTTGTCCACAAGCCATAAAGACTGCCGTGACGCCATTGGCAAAGTGCGCTCCGTTACTAACTGCGCCAGACATCATGGAGCCCATGTTCGATAACTGCCGTTGTTTAAATAAGGCTTCGGGCGTAACGTGCATGAGTGATTTCATAATATCGGCTTTTATGACGGCTTCAGCTACGACTTTTTTGCCGCGTGTATGCAGTGCATTTACAAAGCTGTGTTTCTTATCTGTATCGAAGTTTGCTGCTAGAGCAAAATGCTCGAGTCCAGGTGGTTTCTGTTCGATGATATATTGGCAGGCATGTCGAGTAGCTTTACTTACCATATTCTGTCCCGCGGCGTCTCCACAGGTAAAATTGAATCTAAGCCACCGAATTTTGGATACAGAATATTGCTCGATGTTAGTAAGCTTTCCTACCGAGGTTGTTTCTTCTGCTTTGGCTTTTATAGTCTCAAAATTTTGTTCGACCCACTTGCCAAACGCTAAAGCCATGCGCGCATCTGAAAAAGTAAAAATAGGTGCTCGTTGCATTGCATCATCTATAACCGTCGTTTTTATACCACCACTTTCATTAGTAAGTCGCATACCTCTGTTATAACTAGCCACTAAAGTGCCTTCAGTGGTTGCCATCGGAACGTAGAATTCGCCCCCTGCATGTTCTCCATCTATTAAAACAGGTCCGGCTATTCCGATAGGTACTTGAGTTACACCAATGAAATTTTCAATATTCCCAGGCAAGCTCTCTGTATCTAGTGAATATTTTTGGACATGCTGGAAGTCAGCACCAGTTTGCTGAGTAATAAACTCTCGTCGGGCTGTGGCAGCTTGATGCGTGTAGTCATTCTGTTTGTCACGAGGTATTTTGGCCATTTTATTTCACTCTGTTATTAACATCCTTATAACATCATATCTTAATAGACAAAAAGAACCCTTTTGCTTTGTTATAGTCGATTATTTATTTAGCAAATATAATTTCGGCACAAATCTGAATCGCAAGCAGACTATTAAGTAGGCGTCGGCTTAAAGAAGAGAGTGGTTCAAATAAATTTGCATCCGAAAAACAGCCCGATTAGAAATTTCCATAATATAAATGGGTGCAGTATGTGTAAGTTATGTTGAGTACAAGCATCAGTAAATACGTTTAGAAATAAAAAAGGGCACTCAATAAAAGAGCACCCTTGCAAAATTGAATATTTGATTGCGTTTAAATATCTAGCTAATCTTTTTGTACTTTAATCGATGTGGTTCAACAACATCGTGCCCATAGGTTGCTTTCAACCATGAGGCATAATCGGTGTAGTTACCTTCATAAAAATTGATTTTACCTTCATCTCGATAATCTAAAATATGTGTAGCCACTCGATCTAAGAACCAGCGATCATGCGAAATTACCATAACACACCCAGGGAACTCTAATATGGCATTTTCCAAGGCTCGCAGTGTTTCAACATCTAAATCGTTGGTTGGTTCATCGAGTAATAATGTGTTCCCGCCTGATTTTAATAATTTAGCAAGATGCACTCTGTTTCGTTCACCACCGGATAAATCTTTGATGAATTTTTTCTGATCAGTACCTTTGAAGTTAAAACGGCTACAATAGGCTCGGCTGTTTATTTCAAAATTCCCAATTTTTATAATATCTTGGCCTTCCGATAATTCCTCAAAAACGGTCTTGCTTTCATCCATATGGTCACGGAATTGATCAACGCTGGCAATTTGAACGGTATCGCCGACGACGACTTCGCCTGAATCAGCGCTTTCTTTGCCTGTCAACATTTTAAATAGAGTAGATTTACCCGCGCCATTAGGGCCTATAATCCCAACGATGGCACCTTTAGGAACAGAAAACGATAAGTTGTCAATTAGTAGCCTGTCTCCATAAGATTTAGATAAATTATGTACATCGACTACTTTGTCTCCCAATCTTTCGCCCGGCGGAATAAATAGCTCATTGGTTTCGTTACGTTTCTGGTAATCGCTCGTACTGAGTTCTTCAAATCGGCTCATTCTCGCTTTGCTTTTTGCATGACGGCCTTTGGGGTTGGTCCGAACCCATTCTAACTCTTGTTTGATTGACTTTTGCCGTGCGTTCTCTGTTCGCTCTTCTTGTGCCAAGCGCGCTTCTTTTTGTTCTAACCAAGAAGAATAGTTACCTTCCCAAGGAATACCTTCGCCTCTATCCAGTTCTAGGATCCAACCTGCGACATTATCTAAGAAATATCTATCATGGGTGATTGCGACTACTGTTCCTTCGTAATCGTGCAAAAAGCGCTCTAACCAAGCGACTGATTCTGCATCAAGGTGGTTAGTTGGTTCATCGAGCAAGAGCATCTCTGGTTTTTCTAGTAAAAGCTTACATAGTGCAACTCGTCGTTGCTCACCGCCTGATAGCTTGGTGACGTCTGCATCCCAAGGTGGAAGTCTTAAAGCGTTGGCAGCGCGTTCAAGCGCATTCTCCAAATTATGACCGTCCTTTGATTGGATGATTGCTTCTAATTCGCCTTGTTCTTTTGCTAATGCGTCAAAGTCCGCATCTGGCTCTGCGTATAGTGCATAAACTTCGTCTAAGCGTTTTAATGCGTACACAACATCAGCTACTGCTAACTCTATATTACCTCTGACGTCAAGATTTGGGTCGAGCTTGGGTTCTTGCGGTAGATAACCTACTTTAAGACCAGCTTGTGGCCTAGCTTCTCCCTCAATGTCTGTATCGATGCCAGCCATTATGCGAAGCAGAGTTGATTTACCTGCGCCATTTAAACCTAATACGCCGATTTTCGCTCCAGGGAAGAAACTCAAGCTAATATTCTTTAATATGTGTCTATTAGGTGGGACTATCTTCCCAACGCGATGCATACTGTATACGTACTGAGCCATAGTGTTAGTTATACCTTATTTGCAATGTCTAATTGTTGTTTTAATGGTCATTAATTTGAGTCTAGTATTCACGGTCATTTATCAATGAATCATTTTAAATATGATACTAAACTTAAAGAGTGATATTTAGGGTTTTAAAGCCTAAAACGATTACATATAGTGAGTTTGTGCATTGTAATCTAGAAACTCAGCTTAAGTAAGTGCCATATACTATGCTACCATTTTGAGGACTAAAAAATTAAAGGAAAGGAACAATGACAAGTGCAGTCAAACCATTATCTTTAGGTTTCATCGCCCAGCAACTTGAGGGAGAAGTGCGAGGAGATAGTGAGCAAATGATTAAGGCAATGGGGACCTTAAAAAATGCAAATGAACAGCAACTTTCTTTCTTAGCGAATAATAAGTATTTAAAAGATTTAGAAACGACAAAAGCGGGGGCTGTAATTTTAAACGCCGAACAGTCTGCTCACTTTAGTGGAAATAGCATTGTAGTCAAAGATCCTTATCTTGCGTTTGCGAAGGCATCACAATTACTGGATTCGACACCGGTAGCTGAAAAGGGCATTTCTGATTCTGCTTGTATCCACTCGGGTGCAAAACTAGGTTCGAATGTTAGTGTAGGGCCGGGTGCAGTCGTCTCAAACGGGGCAAACATAGGTGATGATGTCACGATTGGTGCTAACTGTTTTATCGGTGAAAACGCGCAACTCAGTCGTGGAGTTAATTTGCGTTCTAACGTCACTATCTATCACGAAGTCATATTAGAAAAATATGTTTCTGTGCACAGTGGCACAGTGATTGGTTCGGATGGTTTTGGCTACGCCAACGACAAAGGAGTTTGGGTTAAAATCCCGCAGACGGGCAGAGTAATTGTTGGCGAGCATACTGAAATCGGGGCAAATACCTGTATAGACCGAGGAGCGCTCGATGATACGGTCATCGGAAAGCACGTTATTATCGACAATCTTGTACAAATAGCGCACAACGTCGTGATTGACGATTACTGTTGCATTTGCGGTAGTACAGGCATCGCAGGTAGTACACATATCGGAAAATACGTAGTCATTGCGGGGCAATGTGCAATTAACGGACACCTGACTATCACTGATAAAGTTCAGATCACAGGGCAAAGTATGGTTACAAAAAGTATCAAAGAATCGGGCGTTTATTCTTCGGGTATGCCAGTAATGGGTAATCGAGATTGGCAGAAAAATACTGTACAACTTCGCCAAATTAATAAGTGGATAGACAAAATCAAACACCTAGAAAAAAAGGCAAAGTAAACGGCAGAGTTACCCTCAACTTTATGAATTTTTTGCTATTTATTTCAAATAACAATCAAGCTAAAAGTTCCTGTTTGCAATTGACACAAACAAACAAGATGAATGTTTACAAGGCCTGAAAACATTATCGGCTTTTTTTCTATACAAAGCGCGGAAAAAGGCTACAATATGCGCGTTTTTATTTCAGCGTCACGCTAGTTTATCAGTGAAGGAGCCTTAAATGTTATCACGCAATATGAACATCGCCGATTTTGACCCAGAATTATCCGCAGCGATGGAAGCCGAAAAGCAACGTCAAGAGCATCATATTGAGTTGATTGCTTCTGAAAACTATTGCAGCCCTCGAGTATTAGAAGCGCAGGGTTCTCAACTAACCAATAAGTACGCTGAAGGTTATCCTGGTAAGCGCTACTACGGTGGTTGTGAACACGTTGATGTGGCCGAAGAACTTGCGATAGAACGAGCAAAACAGTTATTTGGCGCAGAGTATGCGAATGTTCAACCACATTCAGGCTCGCAAGCGAATACAGCCGTTTTTATGGCGCTTATCGATGCGAACGATACAGTATTGGGCATGAGTTTGGCAGACGGCGGGCATTTAACTCACGGCTCACATGTTAACTTTTCTGGTAAGACTTACAATGCGGTGCAGTACGGATTACACCCAGATACTGGCATTATCGATTATGACAACGTTGAGGCGCTAGCCCTAGAGCACAAACCAAAACTCATTATTGGCGGATTCTCTGCTTATTCGGGCGTGGTTGACTGGGCAAGGTTTAGAGAAATTGCAGATAAAGTCGGTGCATACCTTTTAGTGGATATGGCACACGTTGCTGGGCTCGTTGCTGCAGGTATTTATCCTAGTCCGATCCCTCACGCACATGTGGTGACAACCACAACTCATAAAACATTGGCTGGTCCACGCGGCGGTTTAATTTTGAGTGCGTGCAAAGACGAGGCTATTTATAAAAAGCTTAATAGCTCTGTCTTCCCTGGTAATCAAGGTGGCCCTCTATGTCATGTTATTGCGGCAAAGGCAGTGGCTTTTAAAGAAGCGCTATCGGATGAGTTCAAAACCTATCAACAACAAGTACTGGTTAATGCTAAAGCAATGTGTACTGTGCTTCAGCAAAGAGGATACAAGGTTGTATCAAATGGCACAGAGAACCATTTGTTCCTTTTAGACCTAATTGATAAAGATATCACTGGGAAAGACGCAGATGCTGCGCTTGGTGCGGCAAATATAACCGTAAATAAAAACTCAGTTCCCAATGACCCTCGCTCACCGTTTGTTACTAGTGGTTTAAGAATTGGTACTCCAGCTATAACTCGAAGGGGCTTTAAAGCAGACCAAGCAGAGCAGGTTGCACACTGGATTTGTGACCTGCTAGATAACATGGGTGACGATACAGTTATTGAGGCAGTGAAAGGAAAAGTTGTTGCTTTATGCGAGCAATATCCTGTTTATGGCTAATCTTTTCTACTATAGTTATTTGCTAGATATATTTGAATGAGCCGGTTTATACCGGCTTTTATTTTGGAGTAGTGAACCATGTTTTGCCCCTTTTGCGGCGCACAAGAAACAAAAGTGATTGATTCGCGCCTCGTTTCGGGTGGCGAACAAATCAGACGTCGCAGACAGTGCATAGAGTGCACCGAACGCTTTACAACCTTTGAAATAGCTGAGTTAGTCATGCCTAAGGTTATTAAGCGCGACAAAACTCGCGAGCCTTTCAATGAGGATAAGTTGACTGCGGGTTTGCAAAGAGCACTTGAAAAACGGCCTGTAAGTATCGAGGCTATCGATCAGACGATTGCGAGAATAAAATCAGAGTTGAGAGCGACTGGGGAGCGAGAAGTCAGTAGCGAATTTATTGGCGAGCTCATAATGAAAGCACTAAAAGGCTTAGACAAAGTTGCTTATGTTCGTTTTGCCTCAGTGTATCGCTCTTTTGAGGACATCAGAGAGTTTGGTGAAGAAATTGCCAAATTATCTGATGATTAAGCAGAGAAACGTGCACATGAAAATAGTCACCTTTTAATTATGCTATCTATCAATTCTCTTTCTTCTCTATCAGAGTCTATTTTAGAACGCATTGCGCAAAGCACATTAGAATTTGACCGGAAAAGCGAACGTTCACCTATCGAACAAAGCTCAGATATGCGCATAATGAAACGGGCTCTAGAGCTGGCAAAAAAAGGCCAATTTAGTGTGACGCCAAATCCTCAAGTAGGATGTGTGATTTTAGATAGCTGCGGTGAAGTGCTTGCAGAGGGTTATCATAAAAAAGCGGGCGAAGGACATGCCGAAGTCAATGCGCTAGACATCGCAAAGCGAGCAAAAAAAGATGATTTGCATACCGCTTTCGTGACCTTAGAACCGTGTTCTCACTTCGGGCGTACTGCCCCATGTGCAGATGCACTGATTGCTGCAAACTTATCAGTTGTCGTGGTCGCTTGCTTAGATCCTAACCCAAATGTGGCAGGCCAAGGGATCAAAAAACTTACTGATGCGGGTATCCATGTTCGCTTGGGTCTGTTGGAAAGTGAGGCTCTAAAAGTAAACGAATACTTTTTTCATCGGGTCAATTATTCCAGACCATTTGTCACTTTGAAACTTGCGTCGAGTCTTGACGGTAAGATTGCGCTAGCAAACGGTGAGAGTAAGTGGATAACTGGCTCGCTAGCAA
Organism: Glaciecola sp.; assembly: GCA_965658765.1. GTDB lineage: Bacteria > Pseudomonadota > Gammaproteobacteria > Enterobacterales > Alteromonadaceae > Glaciecola. Next base: position 57,380 of record CBFHTO010000007.1, read on the forward strand.
GAGCTGATGTTCAAAAAGGACGAGCGACCAGCTGTGCAATATTATCCACCGCAAGTACGGTGATTGCGGATAATCCGAGCTTAAATGTTCGACCTGTTGAGTTGGAAAGCGATCTTGCTAAGGAATTTGAATACCGTGGTAAACCCTTGAAACGCTTTATCATTGATTCTAAAAACCGCTTAAATACATTGTCTTACAAAATTTTTCAGGATGCTGAGAACACTTTTATCTTAAATGCAGAAGTGAACTCGATGCTTACTCAAAATAAGTCTAAAGTCGAGAGTACAACGTACACACCGCATCAAGTGCAAATAGAAAGCAATGAGGTGAATGGACAAACTTCACTTAATTTGATTAACATGCTTGAGCAAATTGCGACGTTTGAAATTAATCACCTATGGGTAGAAGCTGGTTCATCTCTTGCGAGTGCACTAATTGACGCAGATTTAGTCAACAGATTAATACTTTACCAAGCCCCTAAAATTTTGGGCGCTAATGCCTTGCAAATGTTAAATACCAGCCAGCTGCAAAAATTGGATGATTGTAAGCAGGGAATAATTACAAGTGTCGAAAAGATTGGTTCAGACACTAAAACAACGATTGATTTTAATATTAATAGTGTGAAGTAAACACGCTTAGAATTCTAAACAAAAAGGCCGAATACAAGACTATGTTTACAGGAATTATTGAAGCCGTAGGCACGATACAAAGTTTGATAGACAAAGGTGATAACTATCGCTTAATTGTCAATACAGGCAAACTTGATATGTCAGACGTACACATGGGAGATAGTATTGCTACTAATGGGGTGTGTTTAACGGTAGTCGATTTTGGTAAGGACTTTTATGCGGCAGACGTGTCAGCAGAAACTATAAAGTACTCCGGCTTCTCTCACTATTCATCTGGCGACGGTGTTAATTTAGAAAAAGCGATGCGGGCAGACAGTCGTTTTGGTGGACACATAGTAAGTGGCCATGTTGATGGGATAGGTAAAGTAGAGTCAGTACATGAGCACAGCAATTATGTTGAGATTTGGGTAAAAGCGCCCAACGAACTTGCTAAGTACATTGCGCATAAAGGTTCAATTACGGTAGACGGGGTTAGCCTTACAGTAAATGAGGTTAAAGGGGCATCATTTATGCTTTGGTTGATCCCACATACTCTACAAGAGACGGTCATCGGGACTTATAAACCTGGTACACACATCAATTTAGAAGTTGATGTTGTGGCTCGTTATCTTGAGCGATTGCTACAAGGCGACAAAGCCGCAGATTCCGAAAGTAATGATCTCAGCTTAGAGTTTTTGGCTGAACATGGATATTTAAAATAAAGAGATTCAAATGGCATTAAACACACCAGCAGAAATAATAGAAGACATTCGCCTTGGTAAGATGGTTATCCTCATGGATGATGAAGATCGAGAAAATGAGGGTGATTTGATAATGGCCGCAGAGCATGTGACGCCAGAGGCTATCAACTTCATGGTCACTCATGCACGAGGCTTAGTCTGTTTGCCGATGACGAGAGAGCGCTGCGAAAGGCTTAAATTGCCTTTAATGGTAGATAATAATGGCGCTCAATTTACGACCAATTTCACTGTTTCTATTGAAGCTGCCGAGGGCGTTACTACCGGCATCTCCGCAGCTGACCGCGCTCGCACCATTCAAGCTGCGGTTGCCAAAAATGCTAGCTGTGATGATATTGTCCAACCCGGTCATATATTTCCCTTAATTGCCAAAGAGGGTGGAGTATTAAACCGAGCCGGTCACACTGAGGCAGGAGTCGATTTAGCGCGTCTGGCCGGTTGTGAGCCAGCGTCTGTTATTGTTGAAGTACTGAACGCCGATGGCACAATGGCCCGACGTCCTCAATTGGAGATATTTGCTGAAGAGCACGATTTAAAAATAGGCACGATTGCTGATTTAATTGAATATCGAAATTTAAATGAAACGACGATTGAGCGCGTTGCATCATGTAACTTACCCACTTTGTATGGCGACTTCGAATTAATTACATATAAAGACGTTATAGACGAACAAATACACTTTGCCCTTAAAAAGGGCGAGTTTGTTGCGGGAGAGCCTACTCTCGTGAGGGTTCACCTGCACAATACACTGAGCGATTTATTAGGATCTACACGAGCTATCAATCGCACAATGCCACTGAATTCAGCGATGGAGAAAATCAGCGAAAAAGGTGGTGTGATTGTTGTGCTTGGTAAAAAAGAAGATTTGATTAGTCAAGTGAAACAATTCGAAGCAGAAGATAAAGGTATCACCGCTAAAGGAAAAACATGGCAGGGAAGCTCTAGAACCGTTGGCGTAGGAAGCCAAATACTGGCGGATCTTGGTATAAAGAAAATGAGGCTATTGAGCAAGCCTGTTAAATACTCAGCGCTTTCAGGCTATGGATTAGAAGTTGTTGAGTATATTCACGATTAAAGATAGGTACATACGTGCCGACCATTGTGTTACTTGAATTTGTAAGCAAGGTAGGCAAATAGAAAAAATAAAAAGCATAACAACTAAGCATAAAAAACGCGCGCGGTTAGCATTGTATGTGCTACAATCTGCGCCGTTTTTTTATAGGAGCGCACGAAGATGCAAGTGATTGAAGGTAACATCCGAGCAACGGGTAAAAAGTTTGTTGTATTAGTGTCTAGATTTAATAGCTTTGTAGTAGAAAGCTTGTTGGACGGTGCGCTTGACGCTCTCGAACGCCATGGTGAAGTTAATCCTAGCGACATTACTGTAGTTCGCGTGCCAGGTGCTTATGAGCTTCCTGTAGTTGCTAAAAAAGTTGCTGCAAGCGAAAAATATGATGCAATCATTGCACTAGGGGCAGTTATTAGAGGCGGTACTCCGCATTTTGACTTTGTTGCGGGTGAATGTAATAAAGGACTTGCACAAGTATCACTGGACTCAGGTTTACCGGTTGCATTTGGTGTAATAACGACGGATAGTATCGAACAAGCCATAGAACGCTCTGGCACAAAAGCAGGTAATAAAGGTGCTGAGGCGGCGCTCTCTGCCTTAGAAATGGTCAATGTACTGTCTGCTATAGACAGCGCAAGCAACGAGGCTGAGTAGTGAAACCTGCGCATCGTAAAAAGGCTCGTACACTCGCTCTTCAAGCGCTATATGCATGGCAAATGAGCGGAAACGATATGGCTCAAATAGAGTTATCTATTGCTACTACCAACGACATGAAAGACGTTGATATGGAGTATTTTCAGGCAATAATCCATGGTGTATCTGGTGATGTAGAGACGATTGACAGCACTATCAAACCATATCTTGGGCGGTTACCTGAAGAGTTAGATCCGATAGAGAAATCAATACTTCGGCTAGCGACATTTGAACTCACAGAGCGCATTGACACCCCTTATAAAGTTGTGATTAATGAATCGATCGAGTTAGCAAAGACCTTTGGTGCTGAGGAAAGCCATAAGTTCATCAATGGCGCTTTAGACAAAGCGGTGAACTATCTTCGAAAGCATGAAAGAAGCTAAACTGTGGACGAATTCAGTTTAATTCAGAATTACTTCCAACGAGCCAGCTTTAAACGAAAAGACGTGGTATTAGGGATCGGTGACGATGCTGCGGTGTCTAATGTGCCTGTCAACCAGTTACTCGTGACTACCACAGATACATTGAGTGAAGGTGTTCACTTCTTCGCTGATTGCGACCCTGAAGATCTTGCCCACAAAGCCGTTGCGGTAAATTTGAGTGATTTAGCTGCGATGGGGGCTGAACCAAGTTGGATAAGCCTTTCGTTATCTATGCCGAGCATAGATAGCCACTGGTTAGATAAGTTTTCAACTAAGCTTGCTGAGTTGACGGAGTATTTTAGTATTCAGCTTATTGGTGGTGATACAGTCAAGGGACCATTATCTGTAACCATCACGGCGCAAGGCTTTGTGCCACCTGATAGCATGTTGACTCGGTCTGGAGCAAAAGCGGGTGATTGGATTTTTGTGACAGGTAGCCTAGGCGATGCTGGTGCGGGCCTCGATGTAATGACGGGCAAGTTAGTGGTCGACAAAAAAGAAGATAAGCAATTTTTGTTATCTAGACACCTTCGACCAAGCCCACGTATTGTCGCCGGAACTGTGCTAAGGCGTTTGGCAAGCTCTTGTATCGATGTTTCAGATGGATTGTTGCAGGACATCCAGCATGTTTTGAAAATGTCAGAAACCGGCGCTATATTATATTTAGATCAAATTCCACTCTCTCCAGCTCTTGGAAATAACGTTCAGGAATTATTACAAGCGCTTAAGTACGCACTGACATCGGGTGATGATTACGAACTTTTATTTACGGTACCTGAAGAACACAAGACCAGCGTTGAAACAGCCTTAAATAATTATTCTATTCCCTATACTAATATTGGCCAGATGACTGGTGCAATAGGTAAGCTAGAAACTCGCTTGAATCAAAAAGCTTTTGATATTAGTGAATTTGAGTCTAGTGGTTATCTTCATTTTAAATAAAAGACAATGGACAAAGAGCTTCGTAAGAAAGTCAATTTATTAAAGCCATCGCATTTTTTAGGATTTGGTTTCGGCTCAGGCTTGATTCCCTTAATGCCAGGCACAATGGGCTCCTTAGCTGCACTGCCGTTGGTGGCGGTTTGCGCTAGCTATCTTCCGTTAAGTATTTATCTTGCACTTACCGCAATTATTATTGTGTTAGGCGTCTGGATTTGTGAACAAACAAGCAATGATTTAGGCCTACACGATCATGGTTCTATCGTGTGGGATGAAATCGCAGGCATGTTCGTCACATTTATCGCAATACAGCTCAGTTGGCATAGTTTACTACTTGGTTTTATTCTATTTCGATTTTTCGATATTTTAAAACCGTGGCCAATTAAATGGCTTGATAAACATGTTCATGGTGGCTTCGGTATTATGCTAGACGACATCGTAGCGGGATTGTTTTCTTTGATTTGTTTACACGCGGGCTATTACGTTTTCGGGTTTTAATTTTTATTTAAAAATTGAATATACGCAGTTTTACAATATTGCAAAACTGCGCCATTTAGTTCTATGACAAAAACTGTTCTATGGACGAAGTGATTCCGTTTGAATCGAGCCCTAGTTCTGCGTACATCTCTTGCTGAGTACCTTGCATGATGAACTCGTCTGGTAACCCTAAAGTAAGCACCTGCTGTAAAACTTTGTTTTGTTGAAGGCACTCCATCACTGCGCTGCCAGCACCACCTAAAATACAAGCATCTTCAAGAGTCACTAATAATTCATGTTCTTTAGCAGCCTTCAGAATAGCTTGTTCGTCGATGGGTTTGACAAACCTCATGTCTATTACCGATGCGTCAAGTGCCTCAGCCGCAGAAAGTGCTTCAGGTAATAGTGTACCAAAGTTTAAAATACAGACATTTTTGCCCTTCCTTAAGTCTTTGCTTTTACCTAATTCAATAAATTGCATGTCGTTTGGAACTTCAACACCCATACCACTACCACGGGGATATCTGACTGTCGCAGGTTGTTTGAGCTGATGACCAGTGAAGAGCATATTGCGGCACTCGGCTTCGTCGCTTGGTGTCATAATTACCATGTTGGGGATACAGCGCATAAAGCTAATATCAAAAGCTCCTTGATGAGTAGGCCCATCAGCGCCAACGATACCTGCGCGGTCGATAGCGAATAGTACAGGCAAATTCTGAAGGGCCACGTCGTGTATTAATTGGTCATACGCTCTTTGTAAAAATGTACTATATATTGCCACAATGACATGTTTGTTTTCTTTAGCAAGGCCAGCTGCAAGCGTAACAGCATGTTGCTCCGCTATTGCAACATCAATATACTGCTCAGGAAATTTTTGAGAGAATTTCACCATCCCAGAGCCCTCACGCATCGCAGGTGTTATGGCAATTAATTCTTTGTCTTTCTTGGCCATGTCGCATAACCAGTCGCCGAATACAGCTGAAAAGGTTGGTGACGAAGGTTTGCTTTTTGGAAATTGCTCGGTTTTGTGATCGAACTTAGGAACGGCATGCCATTTTATGGGGTCTTGTTCTGCCTGTTCGTAGCCTTTTCCTTTTTTAGTCACAACATGAAGAATTTTGGGACCAGGAAGCTGGCGCATGTTGTAGAGTGTATCAGTTAAGGCATCAACATCGTGCCCGTCAATGGGACCGATATACCTGAATCCGAGTTCTTCAAAAATGGTTCCAGGAACGACCATGCCCTTGATGTGCTCTTCTGCTTTGCTAGCAAATTCTTTGATTGGCGGTAGCGTGGATAAGATTTTTTTACCGCCATCTCTAATGGAATTAAAAAAGTTTCCAGTGAGTAATCTTGCCAAGTGACTATTTAGAGCGCCGACGTTTTCAGATATCGACATTTCATTGTCGTTTAATACGATTAATAAGTCTTTATTAATATCGCCCCCATGATTAAGGGCTTCGAATGCTAGGCCAGCAGTCATAGCACCGTCTCCTATCACAGCAACCACCTTGCGACCTTTATTTTCTTTCTCTGCTGCGATAGCCATACCAAGAGCCGCGCTAATTGAGGTCGAGGAGTGACCAACGGCGAAGGTATCAAATTCGCTTTCTGGTGGCCACGGGAATGGGTGAAGTCCGCCTTTCTGACGAATACTTGTCATCTGTTCTCTGCGGCCTGTAAGAATTTTATGAGGGTATGCTTGATGACCTACATCCCAAATTAGTCGGTCGAACGGCGTGTTGTAGACGTAATGAAGCGCTACTGTTAATTCGACTGTTCCAAGTCCAGACGCAAAATGGCCACTGCTTCGGCTGACACAGTTTAAAAGATACATGCGAAGTTCTTTGGCAATACTTGATAACTTCGCTTTAGGCAATGCCCGTAATTCGCTTGGTAAATTTGCTTTGGCTAAATTCGGGTAATGAGATAAATCTAAACTCATAGTAATTATATTTTAATGTCCTGTCGTTTATATACCGACTAAAAGGTTCGCGTGACCAAAAAATCGCTAAATAAGCTTAGTTTACTTGTATCATAAGGTAAACATGATAAGGCTCTAGATGCCTCTTCGTGATGATATTTTAACTCGTTTTTCGCACCATCTAAGCCGAGTAAGGAGACAAAGGTCGATTTATTTGCTTTTTCGTCCGAACCTTGCGGTTTGCCTAGAGTAGCAGTGTCTGACGTCACATCCAAAATGTCGTCTTGAATTTGAAAGGCGAGTCCAATATGGCGCGAAAACTCTAATAAACGTGCTATGTCGCTTTGTGCAATTGTATCACTCAACAAGCAAGGCAATTCAACACTTGCGGTGAGAAGCGCACCGGTTTTGAGGCTATGCAGTCTGCGTAATTCATCAATAGTGATTTGTTCATTAGTCGCCGATAAGTCTAGGCTTTGCCCACAGACCATGCCTTGAACACCACTGCATTTGGCAAGTACCCTTACAAGAAGGATGCGTTTTGATTCATTTTTTTCGCTAATTTCCCCAGATGCTAGTAACTCAAAGGCCATGCATTGCAGAGCATCTCCAACCAAAATTGCTGTCGCTTCATCGAATCGCTTGTGACAGGTTGGTTTACCTCGTCGTAAATCATCATCGTCCATAGCAGGTAAATCGTCATGGACTAGTGAATAGGCATGCATCAACTCAATCGCTAAGCTACACAATATCATATCTTTTGAATTCAATGACAAGAGTTCACCGACTAAAGTCAAAAGTACTGGGCGCATGCGTTTGCCGCCTGATAGCACTGAGTATGCTATGGCCTCTTTTAACTTGGCTGACTCAATATTTTGATCGTTTAGATATTGTTCAAAATGCTTGTCAATTTTGCTTGCGACATCGTCTATTTTGATGCGTAAATCGCTTTGTGTGGGCATATGAGGTTTTTCAATTATTCTTGGAATGGCTCTAAACTTTCTTGACCATTCTTTTGCGTCAAAATCTGAACTTTTTGCTCTGCTTCTTGAAGTAATTTTTGTGTGTGCCTAGCTAAGGCCACGCCTTTTTCAAACTGTTGCAAGGACTTTTCAAGAGGGATGTCACCGCTTTCCATTTCGACGACGATTTCGTCCAAAGCCTCCATTGCTTGTTCAAATGACAGCTCGTTTATATTCATTTTTTTGCCTATTAATTTTCGTGTCTGAACCTTAACTGAGCAAACATATAAATTCAATTGCTAGTCGCCTAAAACAACAACTTTTTCAATAAAGAAAAAACCAAATTTGCCGTTAACCCATTCAGAGAATTGAAAGGACTTTAAAGCATTTGACACTTCTATCTGCTTACACGATATCTAACAGTCCTTCCATAAAGATTTAGTATTACAGGAGTCTAATGTGGATTTAGCAACCTTAGTCGGGTTTATCGGTGCTATGGGTTTCGTCGTCATGGCGATGGTGCTAGGTGGTGATCTGGGTATATTTTTCAACGTCCCTTCAGTACTCATTGTATTCGGTGGTTCTGTCTTTGTTGTCTTAATGCAATATCCTTTATCGCAATTTTTAGGTGCAGGTAAAATTGCAGGTAAAGCATTTGCATTTAAATTACAAAGCCCAGAGGAGTTAATCGAAAAAATAGTAGAGATGGCCGATGCTGCGCGAAAAGGCGGATTTTTGGCACTAGAAGAGGCAGAGATTGAAAACTCCTTTATGCAGAAAGGGGTGGATATGTTGGTCGACGGGCATGATGTCGATGTTGTGAAAGCCACAATGGGCAAAGATATTAGTAACACTACAGAACGCCACGATGCAGGCTCAGTGATATTTAAATCTTTAGGTGATGTTGCGCCTGCAATGGGAATGATAGGCACTCTTATTGGTCTTGTTGCTATGCTATCGAATATGGATGATCCCAAAGCGATTGGACCGGCTATGGCGGTAGCGCTATTGACTACATTATATGGTGCAATGCTAGCCAACTTATTTTGTTTACCAATCGCATTTAAACTCAGCGTTAGAGCGGCTGAAGAAAAACTTAATCAAAGTCTTATTCTAGATGGCATTTTAGGAATTGCTGACGGTCAAAACCCACGGGTTATTGAAGGGGTTCTGCAAGGTTATATTGCAGAAGGCAAGCGTAAAAGCGGAGACGCCGAATGAGTGACGAGCAGGAAGAATGTCCTAAATGTCCTCCCGAAGGACTACCTGCGTGGATGGGGACCTTTGCAGACCTTATGTCCTTATTGATGTGTTTCTTTGTCCTCTTGCTGTCGTTTTCAGAGATGGACGTAAAAAAGTTTAAGCAAATTGCTGGATCGATGAAGTTTGCATTTGGTGTTCAAAATAAAATCGAGCTAAAAGATATACCAAAAGGCACCAGTGTCGTTGCATTGGAGTTCAGACCAGGGAAACCTGATCCAACGCCCATAGAAACAGTTCAGCAAGTGACACAAGACATCACAAAGCCCATGCTTAATTTTCAAGAAGGCGAGGAAGACTCAGCGGGAGGTCGCCAGAAACAACAGGGTACATTACGTGGTGGACAGTCAGCCCAAACGGCGAATCAAGTTGCAGCAGCGGCTGCCGCTGCTGCAAATAAAGAGCAGCAAGAAAAGAATAAGAAAAAAGTCGAAGATCTACTGAAGAAAGAGATAAAAGACGGTGCGATTGATGTTGAAAGCCTAGGGCAACAGCTGGTAATCCGCATCAGAGAAAGCGGGTCATTTTCTGCGGGTTCAGCTTTTTTACAACCACAATTTGTGCCGGTTATTAGAAAGTTAGGCGAACTTTTAGGAGATATTCCCGGTAAAGTAGAAATCACAGGGCACAGTGACAGTAATTCAGTATCCAACGAATTATTTAGATCTAGCTGGGATCTGTCTGCGCAAAGGGCAGTTGCAGTTGCTGAGGAGTTGCGAAGAGCAAGAGGATTTGATGAAACTCGGATGAGGGTGATTGGCAGAGCTGCTACTCAGCCAATCGACACATCTGATACATTTGCTGCACGAGCAAACAACAGACGTGTCGAAATTACGATAATGCAAGGCGAACCGAAGTTTGCAGATCCAATTTCAGTGATAGAGGGCACAAGGCCCTAGCCGATTAGAGCCTGTGTTGATTGCCTTAGATGTCTAAGCCCGCTCAAGAGGGCTTAGATAATTAGGTTTACGAATAATAAGTTGGACAGTACTAATCACTCTTTCTAAAAATCCACCTTCGCAGTAATTCATATAATATTGCCACATTCGCATAAAGCGATCATCGTATCCATCCTTCGCAAGCGCTTGCTTTTGCTTGCTAAATTCACTGTACCAGTCTTCTAATGTTTTTGCGTAATCAAGACCTATATCATGGACATCGGCGATTGACATATTGGTGTGTTTCTTTAGCTTTTCATTAATCACTAACTGCGATGGAAGGAAGCCACCGGGAAATATATATTTCTGTATAAAATCAACAGATTCAGAATAACTCTTGTAACGACGGTCATCAATCGTAATGGATTGTAACAACATTAAACCATCGTCTTTTAAGAGTGACGAACATTTCTCGAAGAAGTTCGATAAATACTCCTTACCTACAGCCTCAATCATTTCAATTGATACTAATTTATCGAACTTGCCTTCCATTAAACGGTAGTCTCTCTTAAGAAGTGTAATTTTATCTTCGAGGTTTTCTTTCTTAATCCAGTTTTCTGCAAAATCATGCTGTTCTTCAGATATTGTGGTAGTGGTTACTTTACAGCCATAGTGTTTTGCTGCGTAAACTGCAAGTCCACCCCATCCAGTACCGATTTCCACAAGGTGATCTGATGGCTTAAGTTGGAGTTTATCGCATATGGTTTTTAACTTGTTTTGTTGAGCATCTGCAAGACTCGCGTTGGGATCCGGATAAATAGCTGATGAGTACATCATTGATTGGTCAAGGAACTTGGTGTAAAGCTTGTTACCTAGGTCATAGTGGGCCTCAATGTTTTTCTTTGCTTGTCCTGCAGAGTTTCGGTTAGCAAAGTGGCTCAATTTTAAAGCAGGCATTGTCAACCACTTAAACCGGTTTTCCCACTTATCTAAAATGGGCAAATTGCGCGCAAATATGCGAATAACATTTGTTAAATTTGGACTTTCCCAAAGCTTATCAGTGAAAGTTTCTCCCGACGCAATACTGCCACCAAACATGAGTTTGGGGTAAGCCGATGTATGCAGAATATTGACTTCTGCGTGTAATTCGTGATTTTTATCCCCGTATTCACCGACTAAGTCGCCATTTTCTTTTAATACCAAAAAGCCTTTAGGCAAATGTTCTAGTATGTTCAAAAAGATAGCACGGCAAGACTTTTCCCAAAAAGACATTGTTTGATTCGAGGTATAGGTTTGTTCTGCATGAGACATTCGTTTATATTCCTTACTTCACTTCAAGAATGCGTATAAATTGGAACGCGTTTGAAAAATAGTTTTGTGGCTTGCCAGTAGATGCCGGCTAGTGTTTTTATAGTCATACTGGGTATTGCTAGCAAAGCCCGTTTAAGACTTTTGCTGGTCATTGGTTCAAAAGTCATATCAAGGGCTGCTTCGAAGTGCTTCACCTCTTTATAGCAACTCAAGTGCAATTTTAACTCTTCAGAGGGCGCAACGATTCGCCACTTATATTGCATATCCATTGGATTGAAAGGCGACACATGAAAGTCTTTTTGTGAATTCTCTTGCTTGCTCAAGTTAACCAAGTAGTGGTGTCTTTGGTTCCAAGGGGTGTTACTGACTTCGGCTAGCATATGGGTGTATACACCTGTCGCGTCTCTTAAAAAGTAGAAATTTACGGGAGAAAAGTACATTCCAAGCGTTCTAACCTGACCTAAGAGAAAAATATCACCGTCTAGTGGTTCATTGGATAGCTCGTTCATTCTTTTGATGACTGAAGTTTCTAAGTCAGAGTTTTCATCACCTAAGTAATCGTTTCGTTTGAAATTTACGAACTTAAACTTACTCTCCTCATAAGAAAATGAAGCAACTTGTTCACTTAGTTCTGGAAGCTCTTTCAACTTTAGCCAATACAAAAATATTTGATAGCTAAACTGGTGTATCTTAGGGACACTGCGACGGTGATTTACCACGCCAGTATAAATTCCGCTTTCTAGATTTTGCGTCATAGTGTTGAACCAAAACGTGCAGCAACGTCTAATGCGCTTCTTACACCGTCTTCATGAAATCCGTTGTACCAATACGCACCACAAAAATGCACATTGTTCTGACCACATATTTCATTACGTCTTTGTTGAGCCGCAACCATGCGTGGGCTGAACTGCGGATGAGCATAGTTGTACTTTCCTAAAATTTTATCTTTGTCGATGTCAGCAGTATTGTTAAGCGTGACGCAAAATGTCGTATCGCTTTGTAAACGCTGTAAAATGTTCATATCGTAAGTGACGCTTGCCGGTGCGCTTGACTCGTCTTTTTTCCCCTTTATCAAATAATTCCAACTCGCCCATGCCAATGGACGTTTTGGCAAAACTGATGTATCGGTGTGTAAGACTACCTCGTTTTCTGAATAGGGTATGTCACCGAGTATGCTTTTGTATCGCTCTCTGTCATGTTCAGGGAAACTTGAGTTATCGATCATTTTTAAAGCTTGGTCACTATGACATGCAAATATTACTTGGTTATACGACAAGCGCTTTCCATTGGATTCAACGTCGTATCCATGTTCAGTTTTTATTACTTGAGTAACGGGACTGTTTAGATGAATTTTGTTTGAAAATGAGTTCGTTAGTGGTTTTACGTACTGATTAGAGCCACCAATCAAAGTGTACCATTGCGGCCGATTTGTGATATTGAGTAGTCCATGGTTGTTGAAAAATTTCAGAAAAAACTCTAACGGAAAATTTGCAGAGGCTTCAAGACTTGTCGACCATATGGCTGCGCACATTGGAAGTATATAGTTATCCGTAAATCCCTTGCTCAGTTTGTGCTGCTCTATAAAATCTATAAGGGTGAGCGATTTTGTGTCTTTGCCTTCACTCAGATGAGCTTTGCAGAGTTTATTGAACTTCACTATGTCTAACACTAGCCGATAAAACGAGGGGGATAGAAAGTTTCTGCGTTGTGCAAACAAAGAATTTAGATTGTTTCCATTATATTCAAGGCCGCTTGCCTTATTTTTCACACTAAAGCTCATCTCCGTCGCTTGGCTCTCGACGTTCAAATGTTGCATTAATTTTATGAAGTTTGGGTATGTCCAATCATTGTAGACAATAAAACCTGTATCGATGGCGTAGGATTTTCCATTTACTTCTACTTGTTTTGTAGCAGTATGCCCACCAATGTAGTCGTTTGATTCGTAAACGGTAATGTCAGCCACTTTGTTAATCATATAAGCACTGGTCATACCGGCAATTCCTGTGCCGATTACGGCCACTTTCTGAGTCATTTCTAATTATTCTCTTGTTATTGTTTGTTATTCTTTTTGACCGAATTACGCATGTTGATACATATTTTGCGCTGTACTATTTCTGGCAAGAAATTCAAAAATTGTATAATTGCACTAAAACGTCGTGGAAAAAAAACACTTCTTCGCTGACTGAGAATTCCGTCTAACATATAAACTGCGGCTTTTTCGGCACTAATTGCCATCGGCATTGGAAAATCATTTTTTTCTGTTAGAGGCGTTTTAACAAAACCTGGTGACATCGTTTGAACCTGTATACCGCGAGAAGCAAAGTCAACCTCAAAGCTTTTGGCAATATAGTGAAGCGCTGCCTTACTGCCCGCATAGGCCTGACTTCTCGTGAAAGGCAGTAGTCGTGCTAAACTATCTACGAAAACAAGTTTATTCCCAGTCTCTAATTGTGGTGACAATCCCGCAATGACATTCACTACACCGAACACGTTTATATCGAATACACGTCTGAACATGTCTGGTTCAATCTGGCGAGCATCGACATATTCACATGTACCCGCGTTTAGCACTGCGATATCGCAACTAATGTCCTTCAACGCTTCTTTCGTTTTCATTTCATCTGTTGCATCGAATTCTAAGGTTAGTACATTTTCCAATTTACTCAATTCAGCGAGTTTATTTTTGTTCCTGCCACATGCTATGACTTGGTGACCGTGCCTGCTTGCTTCTTTGGAAAGAGCTTCACCCAATCCGGATGTTGCGCCAGTAATAAGGATGCGTTTCATCTATGCCATACTCCGCTTTATTTTTTTTATAATTCTACCTAGTAGTGGAATATTCTCGTATACCATTTGACCTAAGTCGTAATAATCACGATGGAAAATTATTTTATCATTACTGGTTTGCAACAGAGTGATTCCGTCGAGTGAGATGCCTTTGCCGGAATTCATGCGAGCAGAGCTGTAGTTCATGGTCCATGTGACGACGTATTTATCGCTGGATGCAGTTTCGGTTGAATGGATTGTAAAGTTGCAATGTTTTGCATTCTTGAGTAAACGGGCGAAATATTCTTCGACCGCTGGAAGTCCCTGATGCTCGGCAATGGGGTCAATAAAAGTGACGTTTTCATCGTAAATAGTAATTAAGTCGCTCACCTTCATTGACGCTAGGTCAGTGTAAAACGACGAGAATTTTGAAATTATAGACATTCGTTCAGTGCTTAGGATTGTAAACTTTATATTCCAATTTTACGTGAGGATGGCATGTCAGATCAGTAAATTAACTTTTTTTAATCACTGAGTTTATGAGTTGAAAATCACTTCATGAAAGAATTTTTGCATCGATCAAAGCTTAGGAATTAAAAATGGATCTTTATTATAGTCGACATAGTACAAATCAATACAAACTCACAAGCATAGTAAAGAAATATGAAATTGCCACTTTTTCCTTTATCAAGTCACATTTTACCGCAAGGTCGGATGTCTTTGCGAATATTCGAGCCTCGATATGTCCGCATGGTAAAAGAGGCATGCGCCAGTGACACCGGTTTTGTCATTTGTATGGTAAACAATGCCGGAGACAAAAGTAATAATACGCATATGTACCCTGTTGGAACTATCTGCAAAGTAATCGATTTTGATATGTTGGACGATGGTTTACTCGGTATTACAGTCGAAGGTATGGAGTGCGTAACGATTAGCGATGTGGAGACTCAATCCGACGATTTGAGAATCGGGGAATGTACTGTTGCGAATAAATGGAGATGTGATTTAGATATAGACGAGTTGCATCCTATCGACGAACGTTTGAAAGAAATTTTTGAGCGATATTCAGATATTAGTTCTTTATACAACCAGACTCATTTCGATGATCCTATTTGGGTAATAAATCGGTGGATAGAATTACTTCCTGTAGGAGCAGAGCAAAAACAGCATTTTTTGGCACAGTCTGATTGTAAGAAAGTAATTTCTTATCTTACACAACTAATCGAGTGAGCATAAATAGTGCTGTGCATCGTTATCAACTTAAACCTTACATTTTATTAATTTTATTTAACTATCAAGATACGACTAATGGACTATACTTCTAAAACATCGAATAACGAAGTAGACAGGAAGAAGTTGATGCTTATTGGAATACCATTAGAACAGCAACAAAAAGAAGCTCGTAAGCCTAAAGAGTGCGCAGCCGAAATGTCCGGTTATTTAGACACCGTCGCGAAAGAAAGATGCCGTTTATCTTTTTCCAAAGTTTTTAGTTACTTTGCACCGCGACTCAGATCGTATGCCCTTAAGCAAATGGGTAACGAAGCACTGGCAATGGAGCTTGTACAAGACACTATGTCGAATGTGTGGCAAAAGGCACATTTATTCAACGCAGAGAAAGGATCGCCGTCTACGTGGATTTTTACCATCGCTAGAAATATTCGGTTTGATATGTTGCGTAAGTTACAGAATCGAAAAGAAGATATTTGTTCGGACGACATGTGGCCTGTACTATGTGAGCAAACGGCCGATACTACTGCCGCTCCATTGGACACGCAGATTACGCTTGAACAGGTTGGGCATCACTTTGAGGCCTTACCAGATAAGCAGCAAAAAGTGATTGAAGCGATTTATATAGACGGTAAGTCACAACAAGAAGTCGCTGATGAATTAGGTATACCTCTTGGCACAGTGAAGTCGAGAACCAGACTCGCGTTGCAAAGACTTAAGGACATGCTAAAGGAATATGATTAAGTTCCACCCACATGAAGCTCAACTCAAAGCTTTTGCTGAAGGCGTTTTGAGGCCAGCTGAATCGATAATTCTTTCTGCTCACGCAGATATGTGCGAAGAATGCAGAGAGAAACTTGATTCATACACGTCTCAACTCGCCCACGAATTATTTGATGATTTAGAAGCATGTGGGGACAATCTTTCGCAGGGTGTCGTCTCTAGAGATTTCGCAGTAATGTTTGAATCAATAACTTCGGAGTCTAAGGAATCGGGAAACGCCTTCTCGCGCTATGAATGCGTTGATTCTCATATTAAAGGATCTAACCACGAGCCAAATGTATCCCATCACTTAGATAACATGACTCGTTCTCAAGAGCTTAGTTTTGTAATGAATGCCGAACAAGCTTCCATCCAATCCCAGTTTGATAGCTTAGAACTAGACAGCCGGAAATTCAATTTACCGCCTACTCTGCGAAGGTTACTAAACCGCACCGGTGACTGGTCACATATGGTCGGTAAGCTTTGGCAGTGTCCAGTGAGTATTGGTGGTGGCTACCTCGCCCAGTTTATTTACATGGAAACGAACGGTGGTGTACCAGAGCACACACACAAAGGTAATGAGTTTACGCTTGTTATTAACGGCAGCTTTGAGGATGAAATGGAGTCTTACAATACGGGCGACTTCGTATTAATGGATAATTCAAAGACTCATACACCATTATCAAAGGCGCACGAGGGTTGTCTTGTGTTTAGCATCATTGACCAACCGCTTTCTTTCACTTCTGGATGGGCTCGGCTCATTAATCCTCTCAGTAATATATATTTTAAAGTGAATTCTCAATAATTTGTTGACTCCACGGTTCCTAAGTGCCGCAGTTTATTTGTTTTAGATTACACAAATAACTAAACCAAAACATGGTATATATGAATGAAAAAACGCGCTCGGTTTGAGCGCGTTTTTGTGTTTGCTGGTAAAAAAGTTTTACTTACTGAATAAATGTACTGTCTGGATAGTTCAGCTTTAAGGTTTTTATCGCGTTAGATTTTAGTGTATCTAAGCCGAGTTGATCGTAGCTAGCAACCATGATTTCTAAAGCAGGCTGGATTTGTTCTGTATCTGGAAAATATTCAATTACGTAACGTCCTCGGTTAGCAGCAGCTACCCAGGCTTCTCTTCGCATATAGAATCGAGCAACTGCAATCTCGTACTTAGCAAGTCTATCCTTAATGTGTACCATTCTTTGCTTTGCATCTGCCGCGTATTTAGAGTCAGGAAACTTCCCTAACAGTCGTCTAAAGTCTTCAAACGCTTCTCTAGATTTTGATGGATCTCTATCAGAACGGTCAACATTGAAGAGCTCCTGAAATAAGTTCTTGTCCTGCTCCATGTTGGTTATGCCGCGCATATATATTGCATACTCAACATCGGTGTGGTTTGGATTTAAACGAACAAAACGGTCAATCGTCGCGAGCGTTTGTTCGACATTGCCTGTTTTATAGTAGGCGTAAATTAAGTCTAGTTGCACTTGGTGCGACAGCGGGCCGAAAGGAAACTTCGAGTCAATTGTACTTAAGATTTGAGCGGCATTAGAGAAATTACCGACGTCCATAGCTTGCTTCGCTTGCTTGTAGAAAGCATAAGCTCCTTGATTAGCGACTAAGTCTCTTTGTTCTTCTTCAACGCTGGTACATGCGCTCATTGAAAAAATAGCAATCAAAAGAATGCTTATCGATAGGTGATTACGAGTGGTCATTTAAGTATTGGTGCTCTTTTTGTAATTTATCTTGGTTAATTCGTTGAACATTGAAGCGTTATTAAACTTTTCTGAACAGCATTTATCTCTCATGCTTGGTATAATAACCCTTTATTATCTATATGATCAGGTTTATGAGTCAACAAGTCAATGTAATATCGCTAAGTGCAACGGTCCCAGCAGAATGTTTTGATACAAGACTAGACCAATGTATTGCGCGTTTGTTCCCAGAATATTCCCGTTCGAAATTAAAAGAGTTGATCTTGCAGGGGTGTGTAACTGTCAATGAAAAAGTAATTGATACGCCTAGGCTCAAATTAAAAGGTCACGAACTAATAAATATTGAGGCGGAACAAGAGGTTCAGGTTTTTAATGCGCCTCAGGATATCGCCCTCGATATTGTATATGAAGACGACGATATTTTGGTTATAAATAAGCCCGTTGGCTTGGTTGTGCACCCTGGGGCAGGCAATGCATCGGGCACATTGTTAAATGCTCTATTAAGCCATTACCCTGACATTGAGCAGGTTCCAAGAGCTGGAATTGTTCATCGGCTTGATAAAGATACAAGCGGCCTGATGGTTGTTGCAAAAAACTTGAGCGCCCAAACCCACCTAGTAAATCAACTTCAATCACGCAGTATGGGACGCGAATACGAAGCGGTTGTGCTAGGTAATATGATTGCTGGTGGGATTGTCGATGAAAACATCGGCCGCCATCAAAGTAAACGTACACTAATGGCAGTTCGCACAACTGGCAAACCAGCCATAACGCATTATCGTGTAAAGGCCAAATATCGCGCTCATACGCACATTCGACTGAAGTTAGAAACCGGCAGAACGCACCAGATCAGAGTGCATATGGCTCACGTAAATCATCCATTAGTAGGCGATATTCAATATGGTGGTCGAGCAAGACTCCCAAAAAATGCTAGCGAGGCACTCATTGCCATGTTGCGTGACTATAAACATCAAGCTTTGCATGCAATACAGCTATCTCTGATTCATCCAAATACTCACGAAAACATGACTTGGCAGGTTGATTTACCTGATGACTTTCAAAGTCTTTTAATGGCCCTTAAGACCGATCTAGAAGAAAACGGCATGCCAGATCAATGGTAGTGACTTATGCATAGGCATAATCAGTTGCCTTCACTGATAACACCAGATAGACCTTTGAGTAAAAAAGTCATTTGCTTTAGTACTTGCAGAAACGGTGGATTTAGTGATGGACCCTTTACTTCATTCAATTTGGCAAAACATGTTGGGGATGATCAAGAGGTCGTTGAGCAAAATAGAACGCTTCTAAAGCGAATGCTATTGAATCATGGTAATTTGAAGCACTCGGACCGAGATTTTGTAGCGCCTTTTAAATGGATGTCTCAGCAACATACAACAAAAATTGTTGACTATAGACACCTTGATGATAAATCGTGTGACGGCGTTTTTACTGATAAAGACTTTGTACCATTGGTTGTTATGACCGCAGATTGTATGCCGATCGTTTTTTATTGTAGCAAAACACTTAAAATTGCATGTATTCATGCAGGCTGGCGCGGGTTGATGGACGGAATTATTGAACAGACTTTATTGCAATTCCAAGAATACGATGCGCTGAAGGTGTGGATTGGCCCAAATATTTCTAAGCAAAACTTTGAAGTTCAAGCAGATATTATTGAGCAATTCAAAGAATTTCCAACATTCATTACTCACTCATCTCACGGGTATTTTGTGGATTTGAGCAAGATTGCTCAAGCTAAGCTAATAGCGCATGGAGTTAGCCAGATTCAAAGCTCTAAGCTTTGCACATATGACTCACCTTTGCTTTACAGTCATCGTAAAGCGAAAAACTCAGGAGATCTCACTACTGGGCGGTTTGCGACAGTAATCATGAGAATACGCTAAATTTTTACTTGAATTGTTATTTGCTTATACCCATTTAATGAGTAAGGAAATTTAGGAGTTTTATCCCATGCGTTTAGACAAATTTACTAGCAAATTTCAGCTTGCGATCTCAGATGCGCAGTCACTCGCACTAGGCAGAGATAATCAGTATATCGAGCCTGTACACTTAATGTCGGCAATGCTTAATCAACAGGGCACTAGCATAAGACCGCTACTTGACCACACTGGAATAAACGTAAATGCATTACGTTCAACTCTAAACGAAGCGGTGGAAAAATTGCCGCGTATTCAAGGCGCGGGCGCTGATGTGCAGCTTGGCCGCGATACGGTTCGAATTCTTAATATGTGCGATAAAATCGCTCAGAAACGGAAAGATGATTTCATTAGTAGCGAGATTTTTGTTTTAGCTGCAGTCGAAGAAAGCTCGCAACTTGGTCAAATACTACAAAAATTAGGGTTGAATAAGTCAAAAATTGAGCAAGCCATTGAGCACGTTAGAAATGGTCAAAATGTCACTGACCAAAACGCCGAAGACATGCGCCAAGCCTTAGAAAAATATACTAGTGATCTTACTGAACGCGCAGAACAGGGTAAGCTAGACCCAGTAATTGGACGAGATGATGAAATTCGAAGAACCATACAAGTGCTTCAAAGAAGAACAAAAAACAATCCAGTATTAATAGGCGAGCCTGGCGTTGGTAAAACTGCCATTGCCGAAGGCTTAGCTCAACGAATTATTAACTCTGAGGTACCAGAGGGGCTAAAAAACAAACGAGTCTTGTCGCTTGATATGGGTTCTTTACGGGCAGGTGCGAAGTACCGTGGTGAATTTGAAGAACGTTTGAAGTCAGTTTTGAACGAATTGGCGAAAGAAGAAGGTCGAGTGATTCTGTTCATTGATGAATTGCATACAATGGTTGGCGCTGGAAAAGGCGAGGGCGCTATGGACGCTGGAAATATGTTAAAGCCAGCGCTGGCTCGTGGTGAGCTACATTGTGTTGGAGCAACTACCCTAGATGAATACCGCCAATACATTGAAAAAGATGCCGCTTTAGAACGGCGTTTTCAAAAAGTTCAGGTCGATCAGCCTTCAGTTGAAGATACCATTGCTATACTTCGTGGGCTGAAAGAGCGTTATGAACTCCACCACTCAGTCAATATTACCGACCCAGCAATTGTCGCTGCGGCTAGTTTGTCACACAGGTATATAAGCGACCGTCAATTGCCAGATAAAGCTATTGATTTAATTGACGAAGCTGCTTCTAGTATTCGCTTACAAATTGACTCTAAGCCCGAAGATATGGACAAGTTAGATCGTAGAATTATTCAGTTGAAATTAGAAGAACAAGCTTTGGCGAAAGAAACAGACAGTGCCAGTCACAAACGTTTAGAGGTCATTGAGTTAGAGCGTGAACAAGCTGAACTTAAATATTCCGAGCTCGAAAAGGTTTGGAATCGCGAAAAAGATGCCATGCAAGGTACGCAAGGCATAAAAGCCGAGTTGGAGCAGGCAAAATTGGATTTAGAAATTGCTCGTCGTGCCTCTGATCTAAGTCGTATGTCTGAACTACAGTATGGCAAAATTCCTGAGTTAGAGTCTCGCCTGGAAAAAGCATCGGAACATCAAGTGAGTGAAAATTCTCTTTTGAAAAACAAAGTAACTGACGTAGAGATTGCAGATGTGCTTTCTCGATGGACTGGCATTCCTGTTTCAAAAATGCTCGAGGGCGAAAAAGACAAATTAATACGAATGGAAGAAGTACTTGGTAAACGAGTGGTTGGTCAGAGCGAAGCCGTGTCGGCGGTGTCCAACGCAATCCGAAGAAGTCGTTCTGGACTAGCGGATCCAGACCGTCCAATGGGTTCATTTTTATTCTTAGGGCCAACAGGTGTAGGTAAAACTGAGCTTTGTAAAGCGCTCGCGCAATTCATGTTTGATACTCCAGAGGCAATGGTTCGAATCGATATGTCTGAATTTATGGAGAAGCATTCTGTTTCTCGCTTAGTTGGCGCACCTCCCGGATATGTTGGCTATGAAGAGGGGGGATATTTGACTGAAGCGGTCAGACGGAAGCCTTATTCAGTCATTTTGTTGGATGAAGTAGAAAAAGCACATCCTGATGTTTTTAATATTCTTTTGCAAGTGCTCGACGATGGACGTCTAACCGACGGACAAGGAAGAACCGTAAATTTTAAAAATACAGTTATCATAATGACGTCAAATTTAGGCTCAGATATTATTCAAGCTCAAAACAGCGTTGGTTCGACTAGTAAGACTGACGAGTCAAGCTACAACGAAATGAAGCAGAGTATTATGCAGGTGGTGGGTACGCACTTTAGACCTGAATTTATCAACCGAGTTGATGATATAGTGGTGTTTCACTCGCTTGCGTTGGAACATATCAAGTCGATCGCTAAAATACAGTTGGCGTCTCTACGACAGAGGCTTCACGAAATGGGATACAAACTTGAAATCTCAGCTACTGCTCTAGACAAACTGGCCGAAGCGGGCTTTGATCCAGTCTATGGCGCGAGGCCTCTAAAGCGGGCAATACAAGTCGATATCGAGAACCCATTAGCTCAAGCTTTGTTAGAAGACAAAGTAATCGGTGATGTGGTTCGAATTGATGTTGAAAATGAAAGGTTTGTTGTGGCAAGCGCTAAGTAAACAACATTTTCACTTACCTTTTTTTTGGCTCGAAAGTATTAGTACGCCTTTGGTCCGATGGTGTAAATTGATTCACATCTGCTAATAAACATGAAGTGAATGTAAATTTTCGTTATCATTCGTGCTCTATCAGGAGATTATATGAAAACAAACGATAAAAAGCGCGGAATCTATTTACTGCCTAATTTACTGACAACTGCAGGCTTATTCTCGGGTTTTTATGCCATTGTTATGTCGATGAACGGTCATTTTGAGCCAGCAGCGATTGCTATTTTCGTTGCAATGATTTTTGATGGTCTTGATGGTCGAGTTGCTAGGATAACGAATACTCAATCTGAATTTGGCGCTGAATATGACTCTATGGCTGACATGGTATCGTTTGGTCTTGCTCCCGCATTAGTTGCGTATAACTTTGGCCTTACTGATCTTGGTAAGATAGGGTGGTTAGCAGCGTTTATATACGTAGCAGGTGCGGCATTGCGTCTGGCAAGATTTAATACACAAGTAGGAGTTGCAGACCAGCGATTCTTCCAAGGTTTGGCAAGCCCCGCAGCAGCAGCAGTCGTTGCTGGCTTTGTCTGGGTATGTATTGACCATGATATCAACGGCAATGATTACGGAATTATCGTCGCAATCGTAACAGGTATTGCAGGTTTATTGATGGTAAGTAATTTCAAGTACAACTCATTCAAAGAAGTGGATTGGCATGGAAAAGTTCCATTTGTTGCCCTTCTAGTTATTATGATGATTTTCATCATTGTTGCGACAGCACCTTCTTTAGTTCTCTTCTTAGTATTCTTACTTTATACAATAGCAGGCCCTGTAAACACCTTTAGAACAGTTGAAAAGGTAACGCTAGAAGATGTAGTTGGTGAAACAAGTAAAGATGCCGACTTTATGGAAGTTGAAGAGCAGGCTGAAGTAACATCGGAAGATAAAGACATTAAAGAGGAAAGTGAAAGCGGTAAACAATAGGAAGCTTTTAGCTACAAATGGTATCTTGGTTCTGGCCGACAAACCAATATATATAGCTATCAAAAAGCTTTTGCTTTAAATAGTATTTTTGTCAAAGTCTTGAGCGGTACTTAATATATGTGATTTGTAATGTATTAAGTACCGATATAATTTTAGAAGACTTATTTTTACTACACATTGAATCCTCGCAGTTTACATTTACAATGAATCCAATGTGCCGTATACGTATTACTCATACTTCATCGGCGGAATTTCGTGTGGGCTATTTTAATGTACAGCACCACACGGCACTTCAATTTCACTTCTGCGTTTGCTTAAGGCACTTACCGCTGCAAAGCGATACAAAAAAATCAACAGACCTTAATTCATTACTTGCTTAACAAAGTTAGAAGCAAGTCATCCTAGTCGAATTGCAGTTGTTAGGGGTAACAAAACAAAGAGGTGGCTTAAGAGAAAGTAATGAAATATGTATTTTGCTACCGTCTACTTACTAAGCGAATAAAATAAAAAATGCGTCTTTTCTCGAAAATAAGGTTGACCGCATACTAGAAGCGTGTAGAATGCGCGCTCGC
>CBFHTO010000008.1:0-8209 GCA_965658765.1 Glaciecola sp.
CCCAATGTAATCTAGTTTTGCGGGCCTACCTTGTTCTTGCCACATCCAATACGCCTGATTAACTCCGTTTTGAATGAGCGTGTACAACTGAATGCCTGTTACCTTTTGCCACGCTTTTTCGCTTACAAAATGTTTAACAGTGATCGTAAAAATGGTACACAAAATACAAAAAAACAGTACGAATCGCCATAAGCCACTCCTGTTCATTACTATTGTAATGCTCCCATCATGTCCCACATTGGAGTAAAAATACCAAGTGCTAACACAAGAACCATGGCAGACACAATAGTGATCAAAATAGGCTCTATTTTAGAGGTCAAACTACTTAAATCGTAATCCACCTCTCTCTCATAAAAATCTGAAACTTCGTCAAGTAATTCATCGATGCGCCCAGTCTCTTCGCCTACGCTTATCATTTGTATGATCAAGGGGCTGAATAATCCGCTTGACCGCGTTACGCGAGACAAGCTTTCTCCTTTTTCAATGCGCTGACGCATGGCAATAACAGCACTCCCCATATATTCGTTACCGACCGCTTCTGACACTAAGGTTAGCGCCGTGGTCAGTGGAACACCTGCTTTGAGCATCATCGAAAAACTTCTTGAAAATCTAGCAAGTAAGCTTTGTTCGATAATAGACCCGATGATTGGGGCCCTTATTTTGAGATAATCCCACTTTACTCGTCCAGCATGGGTATTTTTGTACCGATTAATTATGTAAATTAATACCAAAGCAATAAAAATCATTAAATACCAATAGTTTACAAATAAATCTGACATCCCAAGTAAAATCAAAGTCATGGTCGGCAACTCCGTGTTAACCTTGGAGAACATGTCAGCAAACACTGGAATCACCCATATATTCATTACCACTAAGGCGAGTGCAATCGCCACAATAACAAAAATAGGGTAACGCGTAGCTGACTTGATTTGTTTGCGAGTAGCTTGCTCTCGTTCCAAGTAATCAGCGAGCTGTAAAAAGGCTTGATCCAATCGACCTGTACTTTCTCCTACGTGGACAACACTAATGAATAAACGGCTGAATATTTTGGGGTGTTGCGTCAAAGCGGATGAGAATGTTCGTCCTTTCTCCAAGCTGCTAATAACGTCTTGAAGGGCCAGCTTTAGCCTTAATGACCTTGTTGTCGTTAAACTCGAAACCGCTCTTATCATGGGAATTCCCGCCTTTGAAAGGGAATACATTTGGCGAGAGAATATAACAAGCTCATCTAATGTCACGCGAGGTGTAAAGAAGCTAATCGAGGTATTTTTTGTGGTAGATTTATCAATATTTTCTCCACTCAGAGAAATAGTGATAGGGATAATATTTTGATTATTAAGGAGGCGTGCCACACTCATTTCGTCAGACGCCTCGATCATACCTGACTCAATCTTTCCACTTGAGTTTCGGCCTTTGAAACGAAAACTAGCCATCACTTATCATCCATTGGTTCAAGACTCAAAGTTGAAGCAATTGCAGCATCGCCACTATGCCCATCTTGGCTGTGTCCTGCAGTTTGAGGGAAGGAGCCTTCTTGAACCGTTTCAACTAATTTCAATACTTCATCTAGACTGGTAATACCCGCTTTTGCGTAGTCAAAAGCGGCTTCAGACAGTGGTCGATACCCGCTCGACATTGCTGAGACTCTAGAAAATTCCGCAGTATCATTATTTTTTAATGCATTCTTCATTTCCTCATTGAGTTGGAGCAACTCAAATACGCCGATGCGGCCTTTGTATCCTGTGAAATTACATTTCTGACACCCACTTCCTTTTTTAAAAGCATGCCCTTCTACCTTCATTCCTAATTGGGAAAGCCATAACGTAATATCTTCACTTGGTTCGCTGGGTCTGCTACAACCATTACAGACCTTTCTGATGAGACGTTGTGCAATTATGGCTTTTAAGGCCGTTGCAACGAGATAACCGGGCGCCCCCATATCCAAAAGCCTTATTGCACTGCTAATAGCATCATTGGTGTGCAACGTAGACAATACTAAATGACCAGTAAGCGCACCACGAAGTCCAATCTCTACGGTTTCTTTATCACGCATTTCACCAACCATTATGATGTCAGGGTCTTGACGGAGAGTTGTACGTAACACATTTGAAAAAGTGAGCTCAATTTTGGGGTTGACTTGAACCTGATTAATCCTCGGTAAACGATATTCAACTGGATCTTCGACTGTAATGATTTTTGTCTCTGGGCGATTAAGCTCATTTAGAGCACCGTATAAAGTCGTAGTCTTTCCTGACCCCGTTGGTCCAGTAACTAGTATCATGCCGTGTGGACGTTTTAGTAACTCTCGCAGTCGAAACATCAAACCATTGGGCATACCCGTTTGTTCAAGCGCCAACACCCCTTCACTCTGGTCGAGCAGCCTTAATACACAGGACTCTCCCATTTGCACTGGCATTGTCGATACGCGAACATCTATTTGATGATTTTTTATTGTAACCTGAGCTCTGCCATCTTGTGGAAGACGTTTTTCAGAAATATCTAGACCAGACATCAACTTAAGCCTCAACACTAAAGCAGCAGCAATGTTTGCTTCTTTAATAATATTTTCTCGCAAAACCCCATCAACACGCTGTCTAATCCGAAGGTAATTTTCGTCCGGTTCGATGTGAATATCTGATGCTTTGGCAATTACGGCATCTTCAAATATTGATTGCAACAACTTAGCAACAGCGTTGTCTTGGTCATCTGACAAGCCACTGCTGAGCTCAAATTCCGCCTCATTTTGATATTCGTCGGCAAGCTCTTGAGCGAAGGACGCAATTTCTTCTGTTTTACGGTAATAATTCTCGTAAGCTTCAAATAGTTGCGTTTCGCTGACGACTGCTATTTCTATTGGTTTGTTCAGTTTTATTGAAAGCTCGTCAACCGCATTTATATCTGCTGGATCACTCATGCCAACTAATAAACTGTTGCCATTATCCTTTAAGACCAGGGCTCGATATCGGCGTGCTTGGATTTCGGGGAGCAATGCAATCGCGTTTGGATCAATCCTAAAGTCAGATAGGTTAATTAGAGGCACTTTTAAGTGCTCTGATAAAAGCTCTAGCAACTGAAACTCGTTTACCAAGTTCATTTCAACTAATGTTGAACCTAGTTTACGTCCCGTTTGTCTCTGTTGTGTAAGCGCTTGCTGAAGTTGAGTATCGTCAATCAAACCATTTTGTACGAGTAGATCACCCAGTCTGATTTTTATGGCTGTGCTCATTACGACTGCCTCACTAGTAAGTTGAGTCTTTCATTTACAAAATTATTTACCGAACTAGAAAGTTGATTTAATGATTGAGCTCGTCGGTAGGACTCGATGGCTTGCTGATTCATACCTTGTTTATCAAAACTAATCCCTAGGCCAAGCCACCACCTCGCCTCTCGAGGTTCGATTAAAACAAGTTGCTCATAATCTTGTTGGGCCAATATATACTGCCCTACTCTTTCTGCAAGCGCCGCTCTGAAACTCAATAACTTATCACTTGGTATAGCATCTTTGGGATGTTTCTGTAAAACCTCTAAAGCACTTATAAATTGACTCAGTTTAAAATAAATACGAGACAGCATAAGTCTAAAATCTGCATCATTTGGTGCTATTTTTAAGCCTTCGATTAACACCCGTTTTGCTTCCTTTACCTGCCTATCGCCAAATAATAAAGCAGCAAGTGTTTTTCGCATTTTGGCATCGTTTGGCGCTAACACTAGAATTTCGTGTATCACTTTTGTCGCTGTAGCGTTGTCTCCCTTAGTGACAGCGATATGCGCTTTCGCACGTAAATTAGATAATTCTGATTTGGAGCCATCGCTTGCCTGTACTGTAAATATCTGTTCAGGTAGTTCCGTTTTGTTAATTTGTTCAATCGTTTGTTGTTTTTTTGTTTGAAGAGCAGCGTTTTTAGAACCTCCCTCTTTAGGAGCTATTACTTGAGAAATTATTGCTTGACTGCCAATTGTAGGCGAAATTTCATTTGTAGCTCGCACTCCGCTGCTTTGCCTACTGCTTTGACTGTCCATAATTTGCACTGAATTTACATCAAGCTTTTCAAAATAAGCATTTTCACTCTCTTTACTGAGGACGGTTGTAGGCAAAATCTCGTTATCATCAATTTGTGACTGTCCACTCATTTTTTTGGTGGCGTTATTTATTGCACTACTTGATGTATGTCCAGCATCGAACGACTTTTCAACACGCAAAACACTACTTTCTTGAGCAAGCCGCATCGACTGGGTTTCGTTCGTTTGACTGTCTACATTCAATTCTTTCTGTTTAGAGGACGGTACCTGTGATGGTTCACGAACCTGTTTATTTTTTTGAACAAGCTCTTTTACCTGCAGATAATCAATACCATAGTAACCTACCGCTGATAATGAGACGATCGTTATGCAGACGCTGACGATGTACTTTACCTTCGAAGACTTATTATTTGCCGCAGGATTATAGTTTCGAACATTGATGGTCTGACGCTGCCTTTGCTCGAGGTCATTGAGCATTTTATTTACTACGCTCACGTTTCCCACCCCAACGCTGCACTCAACACTTCACGGTAGGCGCTATTCTGTGGCTGAGAAACGAATATGGAAATAACAAGGGCCAAACCAATTAGCCCAGTCAGACCAAATTTAAGCCACCTACTAATACTGGTTTTATGCGCAGACTCGGTATCTTTAATTGCAATGTTGACGAATTTCTTAGTTATGATTCGTGTTCCTTCACCATAAGCAAGCATCAAGGCTTTGTTGCAAAGTGTATTGACGATTCTCGGGGTACCTTGACTAGCCTTATACAAGCGTTTACTCACACTTTTTGAAAAAGCCTGTTTATCTTGTGAATACCCCGCGACCTCCATGCGATGATTGACGTATTGATGAATTTGATCAGCCGTCATATGGTTCAAATTGTAGGAAAATGTGATCCTCTGTAATAACTGTCGCAATTTAGGTTGAGAAAGTTTTTCATTTAGCTCTGGTTGCCCAAATAATATTACTTGAAGTAATTTAGTTGATTCTGTCTCTAAGTTCGTCATTAAACGCAATGCCTCAATGCTCTCGTCGGACAGTGCTTGAGCTTCGTCAATTATCAGCACGGCCGCCTTACCCGATTTGCGAATCTCAACCAATCTTTTTTGAATCGCTTGAGTAAACTCTTGCTGATCGCTTTTATGTGGCAATTCCACTTGTAGTTCAGAGGCAACTGCATGTCTCAATTCACTGGGTGATAAATAAGGATTTGGAATATAAGCCGCAACAAAGCCCTTAGGCATTTCATTAAGTAGCTTTCTGCAAAGAAGTGTTTTACCTGTACCGACCTCACCCGTGACTTTTATAAAACCTTCCCCCGAAAACAAAGCCGTCTTTAATACACATAAGGCCTCGTTATGACTGGGCAAGCCAAAATAAAATTGGGTATTAGGTGTCAATGTAAATGGAAGTTGTTGTAATCCAAAATGGTACAAGTACATTGTATTACTCCACGTACAACCAATCAGCCATTTGTGAACGACTTGACTCAAGCTGTTCTCGCCATGTGTTAGGACCAACAACTGTTGGCTTAAGCAAGATTATCAGTTCCTTCTTTGTTTCTTTTTCTCGCTTGTTTTTAAACATGTTGCCAAGCCAAGGAACATCTCCTAGAAGAGGTGTTTTAGATTCTTCTATCGATTTTATGGATTGCATTAAGCCGCCAATAACGACAATCTCACCTGAATTAGCGCGAATGATAGTGTCGGACTCCCTGATAGTACTCTGCGCCAAAGGCAAAACAATTTGCTCCTGGTTAAGGGTAACTACTTTCTCTTGTTCTTCTGTTTCAATCACTGATGGATGGATATGTAATAGAATACTTCCATGCTTGTTAATTTGAGGGGTAACGTCTAGAGCAATACCTGAGAAAAACGGTGTGAGTTCAATATCTGGCACAACTGAAGTGGTGGTTGAAGTAATTGTATTTTGACTAGATATATCAGTCACGAAGTACTCGTCATCACCAACCTTAATAACCGCTTTTTGATTGTTAATAGCGGTTACTCGTGGGCTTGATAAGACTTGAACATTGCCTTGAGTAGAGAGTAAATTTAAAACGCCAGTGAAGTCTGCGTTTGAAAAAGCCAAGCTTGCAACGCCACCAAGAGATGAGCTTATTGAATTGCCCAGCGTACCCGCCGTACTAGAAAATGTAAAATCAGTACTGCCAACGTTAGAAACAATTTGGTTCCAATTAATCCCTTGTTGATACTCATCATTCAGCACCACTTCGAGGATCCTCGCCTCAATCACAACTTGCCTCGTTAGGCTTTGCTCCGAAGTTTTCAAAAACTGTCTGATGGTTTTTAACTCACTTGGATACGCTTTAACTGTCACCAAGCCTGCTTGTGGAGATACCATGACGGCTCGGCCATCATCGTTGCCTAGCATCATGGTTAAGCTTTTTTCTAGTTTTTCCCAAAAATTAGTTTCAATCCGTGTACTGATCGTTGTACCGTTGCTTTGACCAGTGTTGCCCAAGTTTCCTGATAAGCCTCCATTGGTACCACTGCTAGAACCACCACCAGAAAAGTTATTTTGAAATGAGTTATTACTTCCATTATTGTTTGAGTTTTGAGAGACACCACCAGAAATAATACTTGTTTGTGTGGACCCATCTCGTTGCATCATAAGATAATCGACAGAGAAAGTCTCGGTTCTCATGCCTGCTGGGTAAACATGATAAATTGTGTCTTGCTTTTGGATATGAAAACCATAAATATCAGTCAATAGCGAGAAAACTTGGTCAAGCGCCACTTGCTTTAGATCTACACTAATTTTACCCTCTACGTCAGGGTGTATAGCAACAGAAAATGGTGTGTCTTTTACAAGACCAGCAAAAAAATTGCGTGCGTCAACATCTTTTGCATTAATGTCATATTTTTCTGGTTCTAAAATAGACTTACCTGCTTGCATATCACTTTGTAGCAATGCATCAGAAACAGAATCAGGTAATGCTACTAAGGCATTTTGTTTTGTCTGTGCTTCTGAGTGATTGAGTGCTTGTATCTCTTTGGAAAGGTAGTTTTCGACATGGCTTTTATCAGTAGAGCTACAACTGAATACCGCTAAAGCACTCGCGACACACAAATTAGCCTTAGTTATCTTTCTCCAATTCATTTTTTTACCTGCTTTTTAATATTTGTATCGCTAAACAATCTGATTATAACGAGCTTTCCATTATCCAAAGTATCAGCAAGCGTGACGCTTTGGTCGTTGATCTGAATAACCCTGTAACGAGCCACGACATCATTGACTGTCACAATAGTGTCATTTAACACAGCAAACCGATTGTCTCGTTTAGTAAAAATGGCGCTTAATTTAATCTCACTGTTAAGTCCTTGGTTTTGTTGTGATGAAGTTGATAGTTGCGGCGGCTTGGTTGGGTCACTACTAGTAACTGAATTCCCAGACGCGGTGCTCACTTGGACAGTCAAAAGTACGCCGAGCAGAAACGAACACCTGCTCAATCCTCGAGTATTAAGTGTACTGCCGTTGCTAATAAACACTAATAAACGCCTCGCTTGTACTCAAAGTAAATACCGATAACTCAATCGTTGCGCGTGGATATTCATCAACGCGATAAGTAAAATCTTGCCAATATATTTGCCACTCTAACTTCTCGGCCTTTTCTAGAAAAGATTCGGTAGCAGAGTAGCTACCCTCTAATCTAAGCTTAATTCCGTGACGGAAGATAGATTGTTGTCCACTTACGTCATCCTTATCACCGCTAGCAAAAAGCTTAGTTGGTGGAACTGAATCTAAGGTTAGCAATTTCAAACCCTTAGCTTCGTCTAATAACTGTTGTAAAACAATAGGCATGACCCCTGGACTTACTAATTGCCGGAGCTCTTGCGAAAATTGAGCGTCAAATTCATCAAGCTGCCTGTCTATCGCGCTAATACGCGCGCTTACATCCTGATCCGGATCTTCTGACAACTGTTTCATGACTTGTTGACGATTCAAAACTAATACTTCTAATTGTTGTTTGAGTGAGGTCTGAGAGTCTTGAATCCGTGCAGTATTTTTTAGTTCTGGCTCAATAAAAAGTAAAATAGCCATAATTAATAGAGTTATGGGGGAGAGCACAAAAATCAGTCTCTTCTCACTAAATTTTAAACGTTCAAACCAATCTAACGCTGTAATAAGAAAACTTGGATTCGAAGTCATTATCATTGCCCTT
>CBFHTO010000008.1:8219-80763 GCA_965658765.1 Glaciecola sp.
TAATCTGCCTCCTCAGAGCTTAGGTCGCTTGATAATACAAAGCTTAACTCGCTGCCTTCTCTGTGAACACTTGCATTATCGAACACCTGTCCTTCAAAAAACTCTTGGGCCTTTAACGAAGTAATCCAAACAGGAAGAGCTTTCGGGTGTTTCAGCTTGCCTTTGATGATAATTTTGCTTGATGTCATCCCAATTTCTGTAAGCCATAAATCATCGCTATTCGCTTGTTTTAAGGCATTAACAAGTTGAAAAAAAGAACGCTGTTTATTTTTTGAAAGAGTTTTTATTTTAGCTAAAACCTCGCGCTTCACCGCGGCTTCCCGACGAATACGATCCAAACGGTTTTGTAAGGATGATGCAACCTTTCGATCGCTTAATGCTCTAGATAAATTATCAAACGTGCCCTGAGCGTCCTCAAGTTGCTCCTGCAGCAAAGATAGTTTGGTTTGAGCTTGATGTTGTTGATATTTCACAACCGAAAACACGGTAGATGAAATAAAAACTGTAAGCACGCTAAGCGCTATAAGGTGGCTTGCGCATATCCACTCAAATTTTGGCTTGAACTCATCTTTGAGTAAATTAAACTCAGTTTTCATGAACAACCCCTCTTGATTCAACGGGGTTAACTTGCCCTTTATCGTTCCACTTATTAGAAGCATGTGACTGTCTAACTAGAGAATATGCTCCACCAAGGCAACTAAAACTAGCCATTTGAAAGTTCAAATCGTCGGCGCATGTAATAGGGGGTTTTAATATTGAGCAATCAACACCCATCGCCTCTGATACCTTCTCGCATAGGAATTCCGTTTCCGGAGAGTCTAACTTTACCAATATTTTTTTTATGGGTGCCTGTCTTAACTGACTTTCAAAAAAGTCTATCGAGCGTTGTAATTGTACGCAAAGTGAATCGGTGATCCCCATCTCCAATTCCTGTTGAGAAAACGAGCCAATGTTTTCGAAACCGTTAAGCCGGCGGCTTAAAAATACCTGATTATCTTTAACGATGTTAAGTACAACCACTTCACCAAATTCTTGGACTAAAGTAATTACCGCATCTTCATCGTTTACAAGCTGTGCGCTGGCAAATTCTTCTACGCTAATTGTTTTTAAATCCAAATCTGCAGAGAAAATGATTTGACTGAATTTTTGTACTTCCTCCTTTGCGATGGCAACAGCAGTGACCTTATTTTGACCAGCAATCTGAAGAGGCATGTCGACATAGTCATATACTAAAGGTAAGGCTGCTCCAAGTTGTTCATCAATAGACCACTTTAGGGCTTGGTAAACTTCTTCTTCAGCGACGTCAGGCTTATCCAATTGAAGAAGGCGATACCAATGGGAGGATAAAGTAAAGACACAAGGTGTGCCTTGCAAAGAATTTTGTTCAACATAAAGGGAAAGATCATGCTGCAGGTTTTTGTGTGAAAAACTTTCGTCCAATTGCCATAAGAGACCATCATTAGTTTGCTTCATTCCGCACAAAAGTACTTGGTCGGCAGTGCAAGCAAGACCAATTGCGTCAAAGCTAGAGCGTCCTCTAAACTTTGATTGTAAATACCGTTTCAAAGTAATTCGCATATTCGTCAAAATTCCGTTACGTTTTGTTGTTGTACGTCGTATCGCGCTAACAAACACCGCAAAATATGAGATTCGGTAAAACCCTATTCAGACTTTTAGGTTCTTAACTCAAAAACATTATTTGTATTGTACGAAAATAAAGCAATAACTTTTCGTGTTGCTTCTAGCTTGATATCGGCTTTTTTTGTTTTTTGTTTAACAGAAATTAGTCAAAACTATTCTTTCGGCTAATTATAGGGACATAAAGTCTTGAAGGTCAAAACATTATTCGGATTATTCTCTAAAACGAAAAATAACAGAGCGGCCCTGTGTCCCATGCTTATCTTGCACCCATTTATGGGCGACTTCAGGTTTTTCTATTTATTTCACACAGCTAATTTGAAACCGAGGTGGCAGTTACTCTGAATTCTCTTTGTACTTATTTGCATTGACACTCCTCAAAAAGCATTAAAAAGTGTCAACGTTATTAAGGATGGGGAAAATAAAAAAGGGCTTGTAAAAACAAGCCCTTAATGATTTTTATCAACAGTTTTTATTTATGTATTCGTCAAAACGGTATGTCGTCACCATCATCAAATGAAATGTCCGGTTCATCCATTTTTGGGACTGGTTTAGGGACGTTTCCTTGCTGAGGTGGATTTTGAGGTCGACCTTGGTTGTTTTGAGGTCTATTGTTTTGCTGATAAGCACCCTGTTGCGAACCCTGGCCATCGCTTCTGCCCCCGCCAAGCATTTGCATATTATCTGCAATTATCTCTGTGGTATAACGGTCGTTCCCCTGTTGATCTTGCCATTTTCTTGTTTGCAATTTGCCTTCAACAAACACTTGAGAACCTTTTTTAAGATATTCGCCAGCAACCTCAGCTAAACGTCGATACATAGTCACTCTATGCCACTCTGTTCTCTCTTGCTGCTGACCTTGTTGGTCTTTCCAACTTTCACTCGTAGCAATACTCAAGTTTGCAACTGCATTACCATTTGGCATGTATCTGATTTCAGGATCATTTCCTAAATTTCCAACTACAATTACTTTGTTAATACCTCTGGAGGCCATTATGTTTCCTTTACTATTTAATTTGGATTTTAAGCCATTTAGACAGTGGCTCTCGTTTAATCTTATGCGTTAGCTTAAATGTAAATGTTTTAAAGAAGTTGCTGCGCTTTGTAGAGGTCGAATCGCTTCGCATCGACTTTCAAATATACTGCATTTTCTAACACATCAATCACAACCTCTTTTATACCGTCTAAGGCTTCTAATTGACGCTTTAGATCTACAGAACTTTGGTTAATTAATGAAGTCTGTTTGAGCTTTATAGTGACCCTTTTAACTTTTTCCACAGATTGCAAACCGCGTACGATTAAGCTTAACAAAAATAAAATTATTAAACACATTATAAATGCGGCCTCGAAAGAAAAATAGCTGTTCAAAAGCCCAGATAAAAGTCCTCCTAAAAAAGCACCAAAAAATTGGAAGCTAGCATAAAGGCCCATGGCACTGCCTTTTCGCCCTGCTGGTGACACTGAACTCACTAGTGCCGGCATTTTAGCTTCTAAAAAATTGAAACCACCGAAAAATAAAATACCTGCAATTACTAATCCAATCCAAGACGATGATTGGGTTAATAAAAGAACAAAAGCAGCAAGCATAAGCAATATAGCGATACGAAAACTTAGGCCTAATTGTAATTTCTCTGTTGCTCGTATTAGCACAATTAGCACCAACATCGACGCTAATAGAATGTAGGAGTAGATTTCCCAATGTCCCGAAAGTGGTATACCCACGTTTTGTAATGCGACTGGAATTTGAACAAAAAAACAGGTGATTAAAAGGTGAATGGACAGTACAGAAACATTTAATCTCCATAGTCGAGGGTCTTTTGCCAATCCACCAATTTGCTCTAATCTAGGAAGCGCATCACCCGTGGGTTGGTCGTAACGACTGGACGGCACACCGACTAATAAAATGGGAACACACAACAAAGCTAAACCTGAAGTGATCAAGAAAATACCTTTTAACCCAAAATCAGTAGCGATTACCGGACCGAGTAATAAAGCCAGATAAAATGAAAAACCAATCGATATTCCAATGATTGCCATCACTTTTGTGCGCTGGGACTCTCTTGTAACATCTGACGCCAATGCCATAATCGCACCAGCAATCGCACCACTACCCTGTAATATACGCCCAATAGTAAGTAACCACATACTATCGGCTAACCCCGCAATAAGCGAGCCCAATGAAAATAAAATTAAGCCTATTACTATGATTGGTTTACGGCCAAACTTATCGCTAAGTACCCCCAGCGGTATTTGAAATATTGCTTGAGTAAGACCATATCCGCCGACCGCGAGACCGACCCATAACGGTGAATAATCAGGATACTCTAAAGCCGCCACAGCGATTACGGGGATTACCATAAAGAGCCCTAGCATTCTCAGCACATAAATTGTTGCAAGCGATATGCCTGCCTGCCATTCGACTTTATTTAATGCTTCAGACGCCATTATTCCAACTTATTAAGAGCTTAGTGATTTGTTCGGGCGGCATTTTAAACCTTTCACACATATTTTCATAGCAAGTGTTCATAAGACATAAAAAGTAGATGACTAGTTGAATCGTTACCTAGGCTTTAGAGAAATGAATGTGGACAGTCAGCTTGTGATGAATTTGAGTCATGAAGGTTGACAGTCAGTGCATTGAATAAGAGAAATAGGCTGTCTGCTTATTCGTTTTACAATCAAGTGGAAAAGAAGCGGGAAAGTGACTGTCCATTTCTTTGGGAATATTATTCTCCAATAGTCGCCGCTGCTTTGACTGTCCACTACCTTTTGATTGATCTGCTAATAGCGCCTAGCGTAAACAACACATTAATTTTTAATTAACTGTGGCATACTAGTTAATTACTTTTTCTAAGGTCAATGTAATCGATTTATGGACAAGATTGAAGTTCGCGGTGCCAGAACGCACAATTTGAAAAACATAGATATAATATTGCCGAGAGACAAATTAGTTGTGATAACTGGTTTGTCAGGCTCAGGTAAATCGTCTCTAGCATTTGATACTTTGTACGCTGAGGGTCAAAGGCGATACGTTGAGAGCTTATCTGCCTATGCGAGGCAGTTCCTTTCAATGATGGAGAAACCAGATGTTGATCATATTGAAGGTCTATCTCCAGCAATATCCATAGAACAAAAGTCTACGTCACATAACCCGCGTTCAACCGTCGGTACGATCACCGAAATTTATGATTATTTACGATTGCTTTACGCTCGAGTCGGAACACCTACCTGTCCTGACCACAAGGTGCCTTTAGATGCACAAACTATTAGTCAAATGGTAGACAAAGTACTTTCGATGGAAGAAGGTGCCAAACTTATGTTGCTTGCGCCTGTTGTTCAGGAGCGTAAAGGAGAGCATTTAAAAACACTAGAAATGCTTGCAGCACAAGGTTTTATCCGAGCAAGAATAGACGGAGAGGTCTGTGATTTATCGGATCCGCCAGACTTAGATTTACGAAAAAAACACACAATTGAGGTCGTAGTAGACCGTTTTAAGGTTCGCGACGACCTTCAATTGAGACTCGCCGAATCGTTCGAAACCGCGTTAAATCTGTCTTCTGGCACCGCGAAGGTTGCATATATTGACGACCAAGACAAAGAGATTATTTTCTCAGCAAACTTTGCCTGCCCACATTGTGGATACAGTATTACCGAACTCGAGCCAAGAATTTTCTCATTCAACAATCCAGCTGGCGCTTGTAAGACCTGTGACGGACTTGGAACTCGACAATTTTTTGACCCAAGCAGAGTAATTACAAATGATGAATTAAGCTTATCAGGAGGAGCGATTAGAGGTTGGGATAAGAGAAGTTATTATTATTTTCAAATGCTTATGTCTGTCGCAGAGCATTATGGATTTGATTTAACTGTACCTTTTTCAGAACTTGATGACGCAGCAAAAAAAATAGTTCTGAATGGCTCAGGAGGCGAAGCCATAAAGTTTCGATACATCAACGAGCGTGGTGACATTATGGAAAGAAAACACCCGTTTGAAGGGATCATTCCAAACATGGAGCGCCGCTATAAAGAAACTGAATCGAATACGGTCAGAGAAGAACTCGGTAAATATCTTAGCCAACAACCGTGTTCTAGCTGCACTGGTTCACGCCTTAGGTTAGAAGCTCGAAATGTTTTTATTGCGGAAACTAATTTGCCATCAGTCTCCAGAATGTCAATTATTGAAGCATTTGATTTCTTCAAAAGCTTACAGCTCGATGGCCAAAAAGCGACTATTGCTGACAAGATCCTAAAGGAAATAATGGATAGACTTCAATTTCTCGTGAATGTTGGTCTAAATTACTTAACCTTAGAACGCAGCGCCGACACTCTGTCGGGTGGTGAGGCACAAAGAATTCGACTTGCAAGCCAAATCGGTGCAGGTCTTGTAGGTGTGATGTATGTTCTGGATGAACCGTCGATTGGTCTGCATCAAAGAGATAACGAAAGATTGCTAAATACTCTAAGGCATTTACGGGACTTGGGAAACACAGTCATCGTTGTCGAACATGACGAAGACGCAATAAAAGAGGCCGATTACATTGTCGACATTGGTCCAGGAGCTGGCGTTCATGGTGGTCAGATTATCGCACAAGGAACGCTAGATGATATCAAAAATTCGCCTGATTCTCTGACAGGTAAATATTTAGCTGGTATTGAGAAAATTGAAGTGCCTCAACAACGGACAGTCACTAGTGACAAAAATTGGTTGACTTTGGTTGGCGCGACAGGCAACAACCTGCAAAACGTAACCTTAAAGATTCCAACTGGTTTAATGACCTGCGTAACTGGCGTATCTGGGTCGGGCAAGTCTACATTAATTAATGACACCTTTTATAAGATTGCTCAAAGAGAGCTGAACCGAGCTACGGTCAACGAACCATCCCCATATATATCAATGACTGGTTTAGAACACCTAGATAAAGTAGTCGATATTGACCAAAGTCCAATAGGGCGAACTCCACGCTCAAATCCCGCGACTTACGCAGGTATTTTTACACCAATAAGAGAAATATTTGCGGGTACACAAGAGTCTCGCTCAAGAGGATACAAGCCAGGAAGATTCAGCTTTAACGTAAAAGGAGGAAGGTGTGAAGCATGTCAGGGCGACGGGGTTATAAAAGTAGAAATGCATTTTTTACCTGATGTTTACGTACCATGTGACGTATGCAAAGGCATGCGCTACAACAGAGTAACTCTTGAAATTCGCTATAAAAACAAAAATATACATGAAGTTCTAGAGATGACTGTCGAAGATGCTAGAGAGTTTTTTGATGCTATACCCAGCATCTCTAGGAAATTACAAACATTAATGGATGTTGGTTTGTCATACATACGGCTTGGACAGTCAGCGACAACTTTATCCGGCGGCGAAGCGCAGCGCGTAAAATTAGCCAAGGAGTTGTCTAAAAGAGATACGGGACAGACTTTATATATTTTAGATGAGCCCACCACTGGACTGCATTTTCATGACATTAAACAACTTCTACATGTCCTACATAGGCTCCGCGACCACGGAAATACTGTTGTGGTCATAGAACACAATCTAGATGTTGTTAAAACAGCAGACTGGATTGTTGACTTAGGTCCTGAGGGAGGATCTGGAGGTGGATTGATCGTTGCACAAGGCACACCAGAGGACATCTGTAATGTTGAAAACTCCCACACTGGCCACTTCCTTAAGCACTTATTATAGGAAAGTTTTTTATGTTTTCAGAATTATACACTGTGCGTTTTTATGAGACAGACGCCTTGCAGCACGTTAGTAACACTGTATTAGTCGGATGGTTTGAGTCAGCGAGGATGCCGATTTTTAAAATGTTCACTCCAAATCTAAAGCTTGATAACTGGCCATTGATTCTGGCCAATTACAATGTAGATTTTTTGGACCAGATATATATGCAACATAAAGTGGAAATACGCACTTGGATACAGTCTATTGGTAACAGCTCATTTAAGACCTATCAGGAGTGTTGGCAGAATGAAACTTGCAAAGCAAAAGGAGAGACAATTCTTGTCCATTTTGATTACTCATCAAAAAAGTCTAAAAAAATTCCAGATACAATACGCAGCCAGTTAGAGATGCACCTTAATTCAACTAAGTAATAGAAAACGGCGCTCTATCTTAAATATCTAGTGAGATTTAATACCGCCCTCTCGGCTGATCCAGTATTCATTTACAGCATTCTTTAGTTGCAGCTGTTTATCAACCGAAGAATCAAAGCTCGGTATAGCTGAATTTAGCAAAGTAACCTCGTTTAGCTGAATTCTCCTGAAAGCATTTTTCCAGAATGAATTTTCTGTACTTGTTTTTCGCTTTTTTTCTTCATAATTACTGTCGAAAGACAGACTGGCGCGTCTTTTGGCTTTTTTTAGCAGTAAATAGTAGCTTTCAAAAGAAATAGGTAGCACGCTTTTTTCGTTAAATTCTGAAAATGGTGCTAATTGAATTTGCCTATCAAATCTTCGATATTTCAGTCTTCGATAAATACTTGTGTAAGGATAATCTTCTAACTCCTGAGATAGGCCAGCTTTTGTTGGGTTTAAATCTACGTATGTCATACAAGAAAACAAAGCTTTATACGTAATTAATGCTTGAGAAACGTATCTGCTCTCCCAAAAGTGACCAGAGACACTGTCTTCGAAATTTGCTCTCTTTGCAATGTATTCGTTTAAGCTCTTCATAAACCATCCTAAGTTGCAGAGCCTTAGCCTTAAATCCTCAATTCTTTTTTTTAAAAGAGTCGTTTGCTCATTATTAACAAGAGAATTATCCCTTTGTAAAAAGCCTCTCAGCATTTTGTCACCAGGATAAACCATTAGCCATCGGCTCGCGACCTCATCATGATTGAAGTTTTTAGCTTTCGTCTCATCTAGGTGCAGTACAATATGAAAATGATTACTCATTATTGAATATGAACAAATATTGATGGAAAACGCATTCGCAAGCAATAATAAGCGCTTCTCTATCCATGCCCTACGATAACTATAGTCTTTACCTGAAATATGATCTTTGCCACATAAGAAAGACCGTCTCACGCAACGTGACATAACATGATAAAACGGCGTAACACTTGTATTAACGAGCTGATGTCTTGGTAAAGGCACAATAATCTCCCTGAAATGAAGATATATAGTGTATTGCATACCTTCACTCTAGTGCACTGCACTAAAGCTCAGAATTATGGATTTTCGATAGTTTTATTGTGAAGGGAAAAAACATGTTAGTGACTGTCCACAAACAAGACAGGGCCTAACAAGCTTAAACATCAGACAATTTTGAAAAACAGTGAGAGCGAGCTTGTTTATTCGAATAGTTCGACAGCTTGCCCAGTCATGCTGTAGCCAACCGATGCGATATCACCAGACCACCCCTTTGTCGAAAGTGTGCCTGTCACCCACACCGCATCATACAAATTATCTAGCGGAACACCCGTTTCAAATTTCACATAAACGATTTGATTTGAAGGAGGCGGAGGAACGTGAACACATGCTCCAAAATACGGGACTAATAGAAACTCAGTGACCGAATCAGAATCGCCCTCTAAAGGCACAACAAAGCCTGGTATTTTTACTAACTGCTTATCTAAAGACTCAACTAGGGGCGCATTTGGCTCGACTTGAGACATATTTTGTGAATGCTCCATTGATACGGGAGGCAACACATAACCTTCTGGGATCATTTCTTCCCAATACAATTCCTTTGGCTCAGAAGCAATGACTTGGTGATGGACAGTCACAAACAGTGAAGACAAAATAAAAAACAGCGATATTTTAAAATAAACCATACTGCAAGTTACTTATAATATTTCAGGCAAGATTCGACCTCTTCCTTCGAGCCAATAATAACCGGGACACGTTGATGAATTTCATTTGGCATAACTTCCATAATACGACCTTCTCCAGTAGACCCTAAGCCACCTGCCTGTTCAATGAGAAACGCCATAGGGTTTGCTTCATATAATAATCTCAGTTTACCTGGCTTTTCGGGGTTACGTTTGTCAAATGGATACATAAATATTCCACCACGACACAGTACTCTATGTATATCACCAACCATTGCTGCCACCCATCGCATGTTGTAATCTTTTCCGAAAGGTCCTTCACTTCCTGCAATCAAATCGCCAACATACTTTTGAATAGGCGCTTCCCAGTGCCTTTGATTAGAGGTATTAATCGCAAATTCACTCGTCTGCTCTGGAACTTGGATATTTGATTTAGTTACCAAAAATCCACCGTGCGTTTTGTCTAAAGTATACAAGTGAGTTCCGCGCCCTGTGGTCATAGCCAGCATAGTAGACGGTCCATATAACACATACCCTGCAGCAACCATTTGAGTACCTGGCTGTAAAAACGCTGATGGATCGTCAGGCTCCATCCATTGTGGAGCATGGGCAATAGAGAATATTGTGCCGATCAAGCTATTAATCTCAGTATTTGACGAGCCATCGAGAGGATCGAAGCTGACCAAATAGTTACCATCAGGAGAACATGGTACAACCCCTTCTTCTTCTTCGGATGAGATAGCTTTTACATAACCAGACTCTCTTAAAGTATCCTTAAGAATTTGATTAGAGATAACGTCTAACTTCTTTTGAGTTTCCCCTTGTACATTTTCGCTCAAGGTTGACCCTAAGACTCCCGCTAGTGCGCCTTGACTAACACGGAACGAAATTTCTTTGCAGGCAGCTAATAAGGTTCTGATTAATAAAATGAGTTCGAGTGGCGCGCCATCCTGCTGTAACTGGGAGTTGAGTCGTTTCATGAAAAGAATTTTCCTTTAAGTTATGTAAAGCTGAGAATAAATCCCTTAGCGGATAAAGTTAATCCGTCTTTAGTCTTCTTTTGACATTGTAACGAGGTTAGCTATCGATTTAAATCAGTTATTTTTTTAATCTTCTCACCATCTGATACACTTGCGGAAAAAGATATTTAGGCAACAACATGCACGTACATATATTAGGGATATGCGGCACATTTATGGGTGGAATCGCGGCAATAGCGAAAAGCTTAGGTCACGAGGTAACCGGTTCTGATAGGAACGTATACCCACCTATGAGCACGCAGCTTGAAAAACTTGGCATTACTTTATACGAGGGTTATGAGGAGAGTCAGTTTACTCCTGTTCCAGACATCGTAATTATTGGTAACGCCATGGCTCGTTCAAATCCAGCTGTAGAATATGTCTTAGACCGTAATTTAGCCTATACAAGCGGCCCACAATGGCTCCTTGATAATCTATTAAAGGAAAGGTGGGTCCTAGCTATTGCAGGTACACATGGCAAAACAACCACCACGAGTATGCTAGCGTGGATAATGGAACAAGCAGGCTTAAATCCTGGCTTTTTAATCGGCGGCGTACCTGAGAACTTTGGTATCTCAGCCCGAGTTGGACAGTCACCCTTCTTTATTATCGAAGCCGATGAATACGACAGCGCATTTTTCGATAAGCGTTCCAAGTTTGTGCATTATCGCCCAAGAACGCTGGTATTGAATAATTTAGAATTCGACCATGCAGATATTTTTGAAAATTTAGACGCCATTAAAAAACAGTTTCATCACTTAGTCCGGACAGTACCGTCGAACGGTATGATTCTATCACCCGCTGCGGATCCAAATTTAGAGTCCGTACTTGAGATGGGGTGCTGGAGTAAACAAGCCTTTACTGGCCTTGCTCATAAGTCAGACTGGCAATCTGTTGCGATTAAATCGGATTGCAGTGAA
This sequence comes from Glaciecola sp., assembly GCA_965658765.1. Classification (GTDB taxonomy): domain Bacteria; phylum Pseudomonadota; class Gammaproteobacteria; order Enterobacterales; family Alteromonadaceae; genus Glaciecola. The sequence continues at coordinate 19,578 of CBFHTO010000008.1, forward strand.
TTTGATGTTCACTTTAGAGGTAAATCACATGGCCGTGTCCAATGGTCTCTGATTGGCCAACATAATATGAATAATGCTTTGATGGCTATCGCAGCTTCACACCATGCTGGTGTTCAAATAAGTGATAGTATTCAAGCACTAAGCTCTTTTACGAATGTGAAACGCCGCATGGAAGTGAAAGGAGTTGTTAATGGAGTGACTGTCTATGACGATTTTGCCCACCACCCAACAGCGATCCAAACCACTATTCAAGGCTTGCGCGACAAGGTTGGCAATCAAAACATTTTCGCAGTAGTTGAACCTCGTTCCAATACAATGCGTATGGGAGTTCACAAGAATCAACTTTGCCGTGCGTGGGAAGTCGCTGATAAAGTATTTATCAAAAATCCCGAAGGCATCGATTGGTCTATCGACGATCTAGTGTCGAACAGTAAGGTTGAGGTGACTGTCCACGACGAGGTACAAAATATCATCACCGGCATAATAGCGATTGCCAACCCCGGAGATCATATATTGGTGATGAGTAACGGTGGCTTTGAGAGCATCCATTCACGCCTGTTAGACGCGCTTACGGAGTAACAATGAATAATAAGTCCATTACATTGGCGATTACGGGCGCTTCAGGCGCACCATACGCATTAAAGTTACTCAAAGAATTAATCAACGCACAATTCGATGTACATTTGTTGATTTCATCAGCTGCAAAGGTTGTATTTGCTACAGAAGAGAACTTGAAAATACCCGCAAAACCTGAAGCCGCAACAGAATTTTTTACTCAATACACAAATGCGTCTCAACATCAGTTAAAAGTCTACAGTAAAGAAGATTGGTTCTCGATAGTTGCCTCTGGCTCATCATCACCAGAGCGCATGGTAATATGCCCTTGTTCTACCGGTACCTTATCTTCTATCGCTGTGGGTGCTTGCGATAATCTTATAGAGCGAGCAGCCGACGTCATCATTAAAGAGAGGAAACAACTGATAATAGTACCCAGAGAAATGCCATTTTCGAGCATTCATCTGGAAAACATGTTGAAACTGTCAAACCTTGGGGTCACTATCATGCCCGCAGCACCTGGGTTCTACCACTCTCCCAAAACGATTGATGACCTCATCGATTTTGTCGTAGCGAGGATACTCTCTCATCTTGGGGTCGAGCAAACACTAGTAAAGCCTTGGGGATATGATCATAGAGACTCATAAACTAACAACAAAAGCTATAAAACAAGGATCAGCAATGAAAAAGATACTTCACTCTCTAGTGATTTTGATTATAACCATATGGGCTGTTTCACATGCAAACAACGCGCAAGCGTGGGGACAGACGGGTCATAGAGTTAGCGGTGAAATTGCTCAACAATATCTAAGCGAGCAGGCTAAGCAGGCTCTGCAACAAATTCTACCGAACGAGACTCTTGCAGAAGCAAGTACATATGCCGATGAAATGCGGTCTAATCCAGACAAATTTTGGCAGGAAGTTGCGGGTCCTTTTCATTATGTGACTGTCCCAAAAGGTAAAACCTATAAAGAAGTTGGTGCTCCTGAGCAAGGTGATGCGTTTAGCGCTCTTCAGATGTTCACTAAGACAATCAAAAACCCGAATGCATCGCTATCCGAAAAACAAAGAGCGTTGAGATTTGCAATACACATTATTGGTGATTTGCATCAACCACTGCATGCAGGTGATGGCACCGACAGGGGTGGAAATGACGTCAAACTCACATTTTTTTGGGAAGGCTCTAATCTCCATAGGGTTTGGGATTCGGGTCTGATTGATAGAAAACAACTATCGTATACGGAATGGACTCAATTCTTACACCCCAAAATCACCCAAGCACAAGCAAAAAAATGGATGATTACAGACCCTCTTATTTACATTGCCGAAAGCGCAGAAATAAGGGACACAATCTATCCAAAGGGTGAAAAGCTCTCATGGCAATATTTATACGACCACACACCCACAGTAAAATTGCGCTTGCAACAAGCGGGCGTCAGAATAGCCGCTTATCTCAATGAGCTTTTTGACAACTAACTTGTAAAATGTAAAAAGGAGTCGATCTGACTCCTTTTTTATGTGCTTTGTGTAGCACTGCCTGTCAAGAGTCAAATTCCAAAGGCTCGGGCGAGAGGACTATTCCGGTTGAGTCAACGTATACGTGATCTTCAGGCAAGAAAGTTACCCCGCCAAAGTTAATCGCTACATCAATATCACCTATTTCACGAACATCACCACTTACGGGAAAGGCGCCAACTGCGTGCAAACCAATATCAAGCTCGAGCAATAAGTCAAGATCTCGAACCGCGCCATAACAAATAATACCTTCCCAATCGTTATCAATTGCGAGTTGGACATTTTCTGCATCTAAAAGCGCACGCCTTAATGAACCACCGCCGTCAATAAGCAAAACTTTGCCAAGTCCATTTGTCGCTAAAACCTTGTCTACCAAGCCTCGATCCTCGAAGCATTTGATAGTGGTGATTTCGCCGCAATATGTATCGCGAGCACCAAAACTAGTAAAAATAGGCTCAACAACGTCTACGCCATCAGCATACATGTCGCATATTTCGGAAGTACTAAAATCCATAAATTTCCACTATTCTTACGGTCAGATTATAAGCTAGCATACTTTTCTACGAAGTGGCTAGACATCTTTTCTACTTATTTGGACAGTCACATAGAACTTATCTGGACAGTCACATAACATTGTCAGATAACTTTTTAAGGTCGCCCAAATTACTGTCATATATGTTTAAGACGGTTGTCATGTATTGTTCACAAACTATTCTTAATCTTAAGCTCAAGGCATTTTAGTAAGTCAGAGCTTTAGTCTTATGAAACACTTACATCAAATTGATGTGTCAATGTTCAAATGGTTAACCACAAAACCTTATATACAAACAAATACAGGCTTGGTTGCATTCTTTCGTTTAGCGTCGAAAAGTGGCGACGGATATTTGTATTTTGCGCTGGCGTTCGTCATCTATTTTTTCGACGAAAGCAAAGGACCATTGCTATTTTACTGTGCTTTACTCGCTTACTCGTTGCAAATACCTCTTTACCTTGTTCTTAAGCACCTTTGCAAGCGAAAAAGGCCTGCAGATGCATTACCAATGTTAACAACCTTCGTCACCCCTGCAGACAAATTTAGCCTCCCAAGCGGGCATACCGCAGCTGCGTTCTTAATGGCGACCATCGTTTCATATTACTACCCTTATTTTACTGAGCTTAATTTTTTGTGGGCGACCATTATTGGCTTATCTCGCGTCATCCTTAGAGTTCATTATCCATTTGATGTACTACTTGGCGCTTCGCTCGGCATCTCGATAGCCTCACTTAGCGTTTTCATATTAGGGTGAAGAAATGAATATACTTTATGGAATTCAAGGCACAGGAAATGGTCACATTACCCGTGCTAGACATTTGGCCAAAAGCTTAAATGACGACCCCGAACTGGAAATTGATTACTTTTTTAGCGGTCGAAAACGCACTCGATATTTTGATATGCAGCCATTTGGCGACTACCAAACTCGTGATGGTCTTAGCTTTGTTAGTCGCAACGGAAAAATAAGCTACTCTAAAACGGTTTTTGAAAACAAACCGTTGCAACTTATAAAAGACATAAAAGATTTGGACATATCAAAATATGACCTTGTCATAAACGATTTCGAGCCACTCACAGCTTGGGCTGCAAAAATAAGAGGCGTACCTTCACTATCTGTAAGTCATCAAGCGGCTTTTTTGCATAAAGTACCTCGCGCAGGTGAAAGCTTATTAGATAAAACAATCATGAAGTATTTCGCCCCAACTCGTTACCAATTAGGCACTCATTGGTACCACTTTGGCTTTGATATTCTTCCTCCTTTCATATCAAAGGAATTGTGTGCAAATCCAGAAAAAGATCTTCCTTTAATCACGTCAAACTTTATTTTGGTCTATTTGCCATTTGAAAGCCTTAAGCACGTGTGTGAGCAGTTGACCATTCTTAGTGAACAACGGTTTGTTTGTTTTCATCCTGGCATTAGTGAAGAAAGAAAGTACAAAAACATTCAACTTATGCCACTTTCAACGACAACGTTTAAAGCTCACTTGAAAGCCTCAATAGGCGTAATTTGTAATTCAGGCTTTGAACTCGCGACTGAAAGTCTAAGCTTAGGAAAACCAATGCTTCTTAAGCCTTTACACAGGCAGTATGAACAACAATCAAATGCTCATACGCTCAAAACGCTCGATTTGTGTGACGTTATAATGCATATTCAAGCAGAAGACATAGATGAATGGATTCATTCAAAAAAAGGCGTTTTGATAAATTACCCTAGTGACTGTCTTCCTGTTGTTAATTGGATTAAGAAAGGAAGGTTTCAGGACACAGGCAAGTTATGCCAAGACTTGTGGAAAGAAGTCACCTTTCCAGAATCTGTAACAAAAAGGCTTAACACTTTTTGCACCTAATACATAAAATAAAAAAACAACATCAGAACATTGCATGCCCTTAATCGTCTATTTCAAGGCAAAAAATTGTTGTTTTAAATGTCGCACGTGGACAGTCACAACATACTTTAAACTTGCTTTTTAGGGAGTAAAAGTGCAAGGTTAAGCGCATTATAAATGTATTTTAGAATCAACAATGCGTCAGTATAAATATTCGGCGATATACACCGTCATATTGCTATTTTTTTCGTGTGTGTTCCTCTCATCATGTGGCCAAAGAGGCGATCTTTACTTACCAAAAGATGCACCCGAGCAAAATCAAGAAAACCCAGGAGAAAAGCCTAACAACAAAGAGCTATCAGAAGAGGACGCGAAGTAATGGATTTTTTTAAGTATAAAAATAATCGTTTGTTTGCAGAAGATGTGTCAGTCTCTGAACTCTCAGAAACTCACGGAACACCCCTTTACGTTTATTCAAGAGCTACCTTAGAACGTCACTACAGAGCCTTTGATAATGCTGTTCAGTCTCACAAGCACCTTATTTGCTATGCAGTGAAAGCTAATTCAAACTTAGGTGTATTGTCTGTATTAGCACAATTAGGTTCAGGTTTTGATATTGTCTCTGGTGGTGAGTTAGCTCGTGTAATAAAAGCGGGTGGAGACCCTTCAAAAGTCGTATTTTCTGGGGTGGCTAAAACCGAAGAAGAAATACAATATGCACTTGAAAAAGGAATAAAGTGCTTTAATGTTGAATCGATACCTGAGCTTGACAGAATCAATCACGTTGCGAAATCACTTAATGCGAAAGCGCCTATTTCTTTGCGTATTAATCCAGACGTCGATGCAAACACACATCCTTATATTTCTACGGGCTTAAAAGCTAACAAATTTGGTATCGCGAAGGATGAGGCTCTTAATGCTTACAGATATGCAAATCAACTGTCAAATCTAGAGATTAAAGGTATGGATTGCCATATCGGCTCTCAACTGACAACTTTGTCTCCCTTCGTGGACGCCTTAGAACGCTTATTAATGCTTATTGATGAACTCGCATCCGAAGGGATCTGCATTTCCCATTTAGATGTGGGGGGCGGGCTTGGTGTTACTTATGATGATGAAACCCCACCACATCCCAATGAATACGCAAAGGCCATGGCAGAATCTTTAAGTGGCCGAGAACAACTGACTTTAATTCTAGAACCAGGCAGAGCGATTGCAGCGAATGCAGGAATATTAGTAACCAAAGTAGAGTTTCTAAAAAAGGGCGAAGAAAAGAACTTCGCCATCGTCGATGCCGCCATGAACGACTTATTACGGCCTGCCTTATATAGCGCTTGGCAAAAGATCGAACCTGTCGAATTGCGCGAAGGTGCTCTTACTAAATATGACATCGTAGGACCGGTCTGTGAAACCGGTGATTTTCTTGGTAAAGACAGAGAACTAAATATAGAACCAAACGATTTATTAGCCGTCAAAAGTGCCGGTGCTTATGGCTTTGTAATGTCCAGTAACTACAATAGCCGACGCAAGTGTGCAGAACTCATGGTCAGCGGAGAAAACTGTACCGTAGTGAGAGAAAGAGAAACGTTAGAGGACTTATGGAAAGGCGAGCACCTTGTGCTTGACGCTGGTTAGAATATGCAAAATTCAAATCAGAATACCAATAGAAATAAACGCACGCTTATCAATTTTTCAAAAATGCATGGGCTGGGCAATGATTTTGTTGTCATTGATAACATTACTCAGAATATCTATTTTTCAAAAGACAAGCTAAAGCTTCTCTCAGATCGAAACTTTGGCATCGGCTTTGATCAGCTTTTGCTGGTTGAACCGCCTTATGACCCTGAGCAAGACTTTCACTATCGTATATTTAATGCAGACGGCTCGGAAGTGTCACAATGTGGTAATGGTGCCAGATGTTTTGCCCGATTTGTAAAAGACAAGGGTTTGATCAATCGAAATAAAATTAGCGTGAGCACTAAATCTGGGCGAATGGTTTTATACTTAGAAAAAGATGGTTTGGTTACGGTCAACATGGGCTCCCCTATTTTTGCACCTGATTCCGTGCCTTTTAAAGCGTCAAAACAAGAAAACACATATATCTTGAGAGACAACGGACAGACTTTTTTCTGTGGCGTCGTTTCAATGGGTAACCCACATTGCGTGATTGAGGTGGACGATGTTGACACCTATGACGTTGAGAAAATTGGCGCGCTCATCGGAAGCAATGAGCGCTTTCCTGAAGGTGTAAATGTTGGTTTTATGCAAATAATCAATTCTCAGGAAGTAAAACTAAGAGTTTTTGAACGAGGTAGTGGCGAAACGCTTGCATGCGGAAGCGGTGCGTGTGCCGCAGTAGTCGTTGGACAACTCCAAGGTAAGCTTTCTCAAGACGTAAAAGTATCTTTACCCGGTGGTCAACTCAAAATACGTTGGCAGGGCGAAGGCAGCGCTCTTAAGATGACCGGACCTGCCCAGCATGTTTATGACGGACAAATTTATTTATGAGTGAATCTAATCTAGCAGATATAGGCAAAAGCACAGTCGATAGCGAAATCACAAGTAAAGATGAGGCCATCTTTGTGACCGAGTTTTTGAGAAAACATCCGAACTTTTTACTTGAATCTGATGGCTTGCTAAGTGAGCTCAATATAATTGCAAAAGAAGAAGGTTTTGTTTCGCTTAACAAACGCCAAACAGAGCAGCAGCAACTTAAAATTAGTGCACTACAAAAGCAATTATCTGAGTTAATTAATAACGCAAGAAGAAATGAAGAAATTTATAAAACCTATGCAAAGCTGAATATTGAATTATCGAAGGCAACCACATGTGACAAGATACATGAGCTCCTCCAATCGTATCTCGTTGGAATATTGCATGTAACGGCTGTTAAATTATTTTTAATAGACGAGACAAATAAAGGTCCTTTATCAGAATTACACATGCATAAATTGTTTGAAAAAAAATTAGCAAAAAGTCATTTTTATCTCGGCCGCCTCAGCAAAATGGAAGTTTCTGCTTTATTTGATGACGAGGATGCCAAAAGTCTTGCGCTTGTTCATATTACAAATGACTTTAACGCAGAATCCAAAAGTGAAGCGATGCTTGCGATAGCAAGTAAGGATCCCGCCCATTTTGAACCTGATATGGACACTTCATTGTTGAATTTTTTACGATTAAGTCTTAATTATCACTACTTTAAAGTAATGTAAAAGCTTATGGAACATAGCGAAGGTAGTATTTTTAAAGATATAGAAGCTTACTTGAGAGAACTAAGTGTCGAAAGACAACTTTCTCATCACACAGTTAATAACTACCAACGGCAACTGTTTACGATAGTAAAACAAATACAACTCAATGATTGGTCCGAGCTAACTCCTAACAAAGCAAAGCTGGTCTTATTAAAGGCATCAAATGCTGGGCTGTCTGCCCGATCTATCAACCTGCGTCTGAGTGTTATAAGAAGTTTCTGTAATTTCCTTGTTCGCTCAAAACGCCTCAAAAACAATCCTTTAGATGCAATTCATGCGGTAAAACAAAACAAACCTTTACCAAAGCATCTAAACGTTGACGAGCTTTCACAATTATTAGCCTTCGACGAACAATCTTTCCTTGGGTTACGCGATAAATGCATATTTGAACTTTTGTACGGATGCGGAGTTCGCTTGTCAGAATTAACTGGCCTTGACTATACAGATGTGTTGGATGACAACACAATCAAGGTACATGGCAAAGGTAGCAAATCACGAATTATTCCATTCCCAAAACAAGCCTTGAATGCCATCGAAGCGTTTCTACCCGTTCGTGAAGAGATTGTTCCTTTTTCCATCGAACCCGCATTATTTATATCTCTCAGAAAATCACGACTTTCGAATCGCCAAGTACAAAACAGACTCAATAAATGGGCGGGTGAACAAACCTTATATCAGAAGGTAAGCCCTCATACTTTGCGGCATTCTTTTGCAACTCATGTATTGGAGTCGAGTAATGACTTACGTGGAGTACAGGAACTATTAGGGCACGCGAACCTTTCGACAACACAAGTCTACACTCATCTGAATTTTCAACATTTATCTGATATATACGATAAAGCACACCCTAGGGCGAAACGGCGATGATTGTTTATCGACCAATCACTAAGATAAAAGCACTTACCTTTGATCTAGATGATACGCTATACAACAATATGCCCTATATCTATGCAGCAGAGCAGGCGCTGAGTTTATATATGTCCGAAACATATCCAACTACGGTGTCAATCTCATCCGAGAAATGGCAAGAAATGCGACAATCCGCTATTAAAGAACAGCCTGAAATTGTTAATGATATGGGAAAACTTCGTTCAACCGTGCTTACTAAAGCTTTTATCTTTGCTGGTATGCCGAGCGAACAAATTCCCTTGGCTGTATCAGATTGCTTTGATTATTTTTATTACAAACGAAGTGATTTTGTTGTTGATAAAAAAATCATCCAAGTCTTGAAAAGTTTAAGTTCAAAGGTACCTTTGGCGGCGATTACTAACGGCAATGTAAACTGCGAAGCCATTGGCATAGAAAAATACTTCACTCTGATTGTACACGCAAATACTCAAAGACCAATGAAACCGCATCCCAATATGTTCGAGTATGTAAAAGCTCAACTTGAGTTATCAGCACATGAAATTATGCATGTTGGCGATGACTTACACAAAGACGTATATGGGGCGCAGATGGCTGGATTTCAAACAGCTTGGTTTGCTCAAAACCGAGAAATGGATTTGAATAAGGAACCCGTTAGCTTATTACCCACTGTGCAACTTGCTGAACTAAATGAATTGAAATTACTGCTCTAGCTTAGTTTTCTAATATTCTCGTCGTCCCGCATTGACCAGCGGAAACATTCTGTGTGGTACGGATGAAATAATTTCATTCAATTCTCTGTCTATAAGACACAATAAGGGTTTTATAGCATCGAAGTGTAGATGGACGACACACTGATCTCAAAAGAACACGTATAACTACAAATAATTGTAAATTCAAAATATTAAGGCAGAAATAAATGAGCGATAACGATTACACGCCACCGGACGTTTGGACATGGGATAAAGATAGCGGCGGTAAATTTGCGAATATTAATCGGCCGATCTCTGGCAGTACGCATGAAAAAATACTTCCAAAAGGAGAACATGATCTTCAATTATATTCATTAGCGACTCCAAACGGCGTTAAAGTCACAATAATGCTAGAAGAATTATTACAAGCTGGCATTATAGAAGCAGAGTACGATGCATTTTTTGTTGATATCTCAGAAGGTGATCAATTCGGTAGTGAATTTGTTGAAATCAATCCAAATTCAAAAATACCCGCGCTACTAGACGTATCGGATAGTTCCGAAACCCGCATTTTTGAGTCTGGGGCCATTCTTGTTTATTTAGCCGAAAAATTCTCCAAATTTTTACCCAATGATGCGAGGAAACGAGCTGAAGTCATGTCATGGTTGTTTTGGCAAATGGGCAGTGCGCCATTTTTGGGTGGCGGGTTTGGTCATTTTTATGCTTATGCGCCCGAAAAATTCGAGTACCCTATCAATCGATACGCTATGGAAGTAAAACGACAACTGGATGTTTTAGACAAACAGCTCGCCAATCACGAATTCATCGCCGGAAACGAATACACAATTGCAGATATGGCAATATGGCCTTGGTACGGAGTTCTTGTGCTCGGAGAGTTATACAAGGCTGCTGAATTTTTGCAAGTCCATGAATACAAACATCTACATGCATGGGCAATCAAGATTTCAGAACGACCTGGGGTAACACGCGGCAAAATTGTAAATAGAAGTTGGGGCAACGAAAATGAGAAACTCAAAAACAGAATTTCTGCCAGTGATATTGATCAGGTATTAACAAAAGCGCCGGATAAAGAGGATGTCGAATAACGGTAGTTTACTTGATGTGACCCACTTGATTCGATACGCAACATATACAGATCAAGTTTGACTGTCACATCCAAACTTGTCACATCCCAACTTCACAAAGCGACTCGTCATGTGGACAGTCAAACGATAAACCTTATCGAGCTACAAACCTTCAAGTAAGATAAATATTTGAAGGTTTATACTTGATAGTAATTAATTCTCCTCACCAGCATAAATAATCTACTTAGATGCTCGACTATTCAATCGGCCAATTGTTTAGATAAGCTGTATAAACAACCAGCTTTTTCGCATAAGACCTGCTAAACTCTGCGTAGTAAACTTGTTTGAAAAGATTAACTTTATCTGGGTTACCAGCACTCGAATTTAGATCATAGACAGAGGCAATTTATGGATGTATCACTTCTTCTCGACAAATTGAATGACAAACAACGAGAAGCAGTCGGCGCGCCTAACCAAAACATGTTGGTTTTAGCCGGCGCGGGCAGCGGTAAAACACGAGTTCTTGTCCATAGAATTGCATGGCTAATTGGCGTAGAAAAACTCTCTTCTATGAGCATCCTTGCCGTTACCTTTACTAACAAAGCGGCAAAGGAAATGCGCGCCCGTGTTGAAACGCTCATGGGTAGTTCGCTGTACACGATGTGGATGGGAACGTTTCACGGATTAGCTCATCGTTTATTACGACTGCATTACGAAGAAGCCCGCCTACCGCAAAACTTTACAATTATCGACTCCGATGACCAACAAAGGCTCATAAAACGACTCATTAAGTCTATGAATTTAGATCAAAAACACTGGCCAGCAAAACAGGTCCAATGGTATATAAATGGCAACAAAGACGAAGGGCTAAGGGCAGCGCAAGTAGAAACACATAACGACCCCACGCAAGCTAAAATGAGGGATATTTATTTGGCTTATGAAGACGCATGTCAACGCTCGGGTTTAGTTGATTTTGCAGAGCTTCTCTTAAGGTGTTACGAGACTATTCGAGATAACGATTCCCTGCGAAAGCATTACCAAAAAAGATTCAGAGCTATTTTGGTGGACGAATTTCAAGATACCAATAACATACAATACGCATGGTTAAAGCTGCTGAGTACAAGCGAAAATAACATGATGATTGTCGGCGATGATGACCAATCAATTTATGGTTGGCGGGGGGCAAACGTTGAAAATATATCTCATTTTTTAAAGGACTTTCCTAACGCACAAACGATAAGACTTGAGCAAAATTACCGCTCGACTGCGACAATTTTGAAGGCGGCCAATGCTGTTATAGATAACAATAGCGATCGACTTGGAAAAAACTTATGGACTGACGGAGAGCAAGGGAACAAAATCGCCCTTTATGCTGGTTTTAATGAAGTTGACGAAGCTCGGTTTATCGTCAGTCGAATTAAAGAGTTTCATGAACAAGGCGGGGCATTAAGAGAGTGCGCTATTCTATATCGAAACAACGCACAATCTCGAGTGTTAGAAGAAGCCTTGCTACATCAGAAACTTCCCTATCGAATATACGGCGGCTTAAGATTCTTCGAACGCCAAGAGATAAAAGATGCGCTCAGTTATTTACGGCTGGTATCAAACCCGATCGATGATGCGGCTTTTGAAAGGGTTGTAAATACTCCAGCAAGGGGTCTAGGCGACAAAACCCTGTCTAAAATAAGAGAATTCGCTAGGGAACATCAATTATCCATGTGGCAAGCCAGTCACGATATGGTTGCTGAAAATAGGCTGAGTGGCCGCGCATCAAATGCCTTGGATAACTTTTGTAAAAGTATAGAAAAAATGACCCAAGATAGCGTTGATACCCCTATTAATGAGGTTGCAGATGCTGTTATTAACCGTTCGGGTCTCTTCGCAATGTACCAAGCAGAAAAAGGTGAAAAAGCCCAGTCAAGAATTGAAAATTTACAGGAGTTAGTAACTGCAGTGAAGCAATTTGACGTACCTGAGGACGCTGAAGGCATGTCTCCACTCACTGCGTTCTTGGCACATGCAAGCCTTGAGGCTGGTGAGTCACAGGCAGACGCAGACCAAGACGCCGTGCAGTTGATGACAATACACACAGCTAAAGGGCTTGAATTTCCATTAGTTGTGCTTGCAGGCGTCGAAGAGGGTATGTTTCCGAGCAGCCAAAGTGGCGAAGAACCCGGTAGGTTAGAAGAGGAACGAAGGCTAGCTTATGTGGGAATGACGCGCGCCATGCACCAACTCATTATTACCTATGCCGAAACAAGGCGCCTTTATGGTCAAGACAAATACCACACGATATCACGCTTTGTTAAAGAAATACCCGATGAGTATCTAGAAGAAATAAGGCTGCGCTCACAGGTAGCACAACCTGTCCACAATCGATTTAGTGCACAAACCTCTCATGAGTCTTTCCAAGGTACTGGTTTCACCTTAGGTCAACGAGTACTGCATCAGAAATTCGGTGAAGGAACCATCTTGAACTACGAAGGAAGTGGCGACCATGGCAGAGTACAGGTTCATTTCGACGAGCTCGGAAGCAAGTGGCTTATGTTAGCGTATGCGAAACTCGAGAAGCTTTGATATTTAAGGCTTGCTGAACTGCCTTGTAGGCCAAAATAAGTTTTGACTGAAACTTTAAAAATCAAATAACCAAAATAACAGCAAATAAAACGATTGATAGTACCCACGATTATTTAGACCGGGCAGACCGACATCAGTATCATAAAGGCGCATCGATATATTTGAGCGCGGGAATGTTTGTTATCATATACAATTTTGAGGTAACGATCATGTCCGAGCAAGACCGAATCAATGGTTTGAAAAAGCGCACGCAGGTTATGGGAGCGGCTTTCGTCAAAAAAGCACAATCAAATACTAATCCATACACACAAGACTTGCAAGATTGGATCAACGAGCACGCATGGGGTTCTACTTGGCAAAGGGAAGGTATTGACCTTAAAACACGTTCTCTCGTAACTGTCGCAATGCTTACCGCATTAAAAGCGCCTACAGAATTAAAAGGACACATTAGAGGTGCTCTCAATAACGGTTGTGACCCCGATGAAATAAAAGAAGTATTACTGCATTCAGTACTTTATTGTGGGGCGCCTGCTACACAAGAAGCATTCAGAGCCGCTCTCGAAGTATTTGCGGATGAAGGGATTCAATTTGACTAGGGTCTATTTTTAATTTGTAAGAGTGTCTTGAGCTTCCTTTCCTTACGATATGTACTCAAGGAATCATAAGTGAAAATGCCGAGCGCCAGCCACACAAACATGAAAGCGAGTAATCGGGCTTCACTAAGCGGTTCATCATATAAGACGGTGGCCAAAACAAACATAATGCTAGGGCCGATGTATTGAAAAAAGCCTAAGCTGGAATATTTGATTCGACGCGCAGCCGCGGTAAAGCACAACAAAGGAGCTGTCGTAACGACACCTGCAGCTATAATTAAAAAGTTTATTTGCAGAGTGTTTTGAGGTAAGTTTGCGCTTACTTCCGCAAAGAAAATCCAATAGATTGCCGCTGCTGGCAACATCATTAAGGTTTCTATAAACAGACCCGGCATAGAGTCCACTGCTACTTGTTTTCTGAGTAGACCGTAGATACTGAAGCTAACCGCTAACGTAAGTGCAATCCACGGTAACTTACCATAGTTCACTAGTAAAACTAACACGCCTAATAAAGCTGTCATAACGGCCAACTTTTGACGTTTATTAAACTTTTCCTTCAAAAATAGCCAACCAAAAAAAACGTTTATCAAAGGATTGATGTAATATCCAAGGCTCGCGTCTAGAAGGTGATTGTTATTGATCGCCCAAATAAACAACAACCAGTTTCCTGCCAACAAGATCCCAGCAAAAAATAATGTTTTCAATACCTTGCTTGAGCGAAAAGCGAATCGTACTTTATTAAAATGACGTAGCCCCATGATAAGAAGAATCAATACGCAGGCTGACCATACGACTCTATGCATTAATATTTCGCCAGAGGGTATACCAGATAAGGCCTTAAAATAGATAGGAGCAAAGCCCCACATAGAGTAAGCAGCGATAGCAAACATCACGCCTGCTTGCGTTTGAGTAAAAGTACGCACTGTAATTATTAACGCTCTTGGAATAAATGGGGATTGTCGAGTAAACACCACAAAGGTGCAAGCGAAAATCTGGGCAAAAGAGAATTTTATCTGTGCTTTAACTAATTTAAGCAGAGCAGATATAAACCGCTCTAAAGTGCATTAGATTAACAGACAAAAAATCAGTAAACTTAGCACAATCTATAATTTAATAATTGAGCGTTTATCTGTCTTCTGTTTCCGATTCAGTTTCTGACATTACCGAGGCCTCCTCGACTTTGAGCAGCACAATAAGTTCTACTAATCGGGACGATGGCGATGCTTGCTCGAAAATAGAAAAGTCTGACCCTGCGCTTGACAAAACCATGTCATATAGCGCTCAAAGTAGCGCTACTATCTCAAAAGATACATCAACAATTAAGTCTGATTGTCTTGCTCTTTTGAAACAGGTATTTGGCTATGACCAGTTTCGCACTGGTCAATGGGACGTCATAGAGCGCGTTCTGTCTAAACAAGACACGCTGGTATTAATGCCCACAGGTGGTGGTAAATCAATCTGCTATCAACTTCCAGCACTCGCCATGGATGGAACCGCAATCGTCATATCGCCCCTAATTTCACTGATGCAAGACCAAGTGCAACAACTTAAGGATCAGGGCGTAAAAGCCGCCTATCTGAACTCGAGTCAAAGCGCTGAAGTAGCAGAATCTGTGCAAGACGAGCTTGTAGCTGGAGAGTTGAAGTTGATTTACGTAGCGCCTGAACGCTTATTTCAGCGTCGTTTCCTTTCACTATTGGACCAAATAAATATATCAATCGTTGCCGTTGATGAGGCTCACTGCGTTAGTCATTGGGGACATGATTTTAGAAAGGAATACAGGCAACTTGGCCAGTTGAAATCAATTCTAGTAGATGTACCTATCGTTGCCCTAACCGCCACGGCCGACCACGCCACACAAGAAGACATCGCTCAACAACTTTGTCTACAAAATCCATTTATACTCAAGGGTGGCTTTGACCGTCCAAACATCCAATATAATTTACTGGCAAAATACAAAGCCGGAGATCAAGTCCTTGATTATATTAAACAGCAAGCCTATGCAAGCGGGATTGTATATTGCAACAGCCGGGCGAAAGTCGAAGAGCTTACCGATAAATTAAGCAAAGCAGGAGTGCGATGTGGCGCATATCATGCGGGTTTCGATGTGCACCATAGAGAAGATATTCAAAACCGATTCCTAAGTGACGACATACAAGTCGTGATTGCTACTGTAGCGTTTGGAATGGGTATCAATAAATCAAACGTGCGATTTGTGGTACATCACGATGTCCCGCGAAGCATTGAGAGCTTCTATCAAGAAACTGGTAGGGCCGGCCGAGATGGGCTTGCAGCCGAAGCACTGCTATTATTCGACGAAAAAGACGCAGCTAGAATTAAGAAGTGGATTGCAGACGGGGCTAATCAAGAAAGAATTGATATCGAAATGCATAAGTTTGAAGCAATGCAAGCGTTTGCGGAAGCACAAACCTGCAGGAGACAGGTTCTACTAAACTACTTTGGGGATCATCGCCATAAGTCTTGTGGAAATTGCGATATCTGCTTATCACCCCCTAAAATGTTTGACGGTTCAGTCGTTGCACAAAAACTTCTTTCCTGTGTATATCGACTTCAACGTCATACCCAGGTGCAATATCTAATCGATGTATTAAAAGGACGAGATTTAAAAAGTATTCGTGAAAACCGACATAATGAGCTTAGTACATATGCGATAGGCAAAGATGAAAGCGAACAGTATTGGTATAGCGTTATACAGCAGCTTATCCATCAAGGCTACATGCGCATTGATATGACATTAAATGGTATTTTGCGTTTAAACCCATCGGCGAAGAGTGTTTTGCTTGGCAAAACGAGTGTTCAACTTGCCGTTCCCAAGTTTAATGTTAATACGCTGACTCGCAACAAATACGAGAACAACAACATCGACAGGGTGCTATTTGCCAAATTGAAAAACCTTAGGTCAGAATTGGCGAAGGAATCAAAAGCCCCAGCTTACACGATATTTAGCGACGCGAGCTTGTCAGATATGGCATCAAAGATGCCAACAACCATGGCAGATTTTCTGAGCGTAAACGGTGTAGGACAACACAAGTTAGAAAAATATGGCGACACCTTCACACAAATGATAAGCGATTATTTATTGAGCAAGTAAACATCAAAGTTAGCAGGCACTAACATTAAAATGTAAGCGCTTACTACCAACTTAATGCATTTAAATAAGGACTATAATACTTTCTCTGCATCAATCATTTTTTCCATAGCTCGTTTATAAACTTCGTCACTTTGAAACCTATCGACGTATTTTTGAACGTTCGGAAAGTGTTCTAATTTACCGGACTTACTCATTGCCTCGAGCGGGAAGCTCATCTGAATGTCCGCCACCGTCACACCATCTCCTACAAACCAAGTTTTGTCTTTTAGATGCTCATTTATGAAGTTCAGGTTTCGGCTAATCACTTTTCCGAAATATGCCTCCATAACCGCATCAACAAACTTTTTAACAACAAACTTAATAAAGAATGGTGAAGCTTTTTCTTTCCCTTTATTTAACACCATAGCTGTCACCAAAGGTGGTAAAAAACTACCTTCAGCAAAATGTGACCAAAATTGTACATCGATATAGCGACTGTCTGACTTTGGCGGGATTAAGGTTTCATCTCCACACGCTCGAACTATGTATTCGCAAATGGCTCCTGTCTCCGCAATTACGGACGACTCATGACTGACTAAGGGCGCAGTGCCAAGCGGATGCACTTGTCGCAGTGAGTCTGGTGCCAAGTTGGTCTTCGCATCCCTTTTGTAAACCTTGATTTCATAATCAGCTTTTAGTAATTCGAAAAGCCAAACGATTCTCTGAGATCTCGAATCATTAAGATGGTGCAATGTAAACATAGACTTAGTGCCTTTCGTTAGAAGTACATGTTGCACTTATACAGAAACTCAGGAGATAAAGATTAAGGCTTCCCTGAGTTTTCTTTTAGATATCCGCCACCTGCTGGATCCATCTTTGAATAATAAGCCGATAAATCAGCAATGTCCTGATCACTTAATTTCTTTGCATGAGGAGTCATCGCAGCGTTTATTCTTTGACCAGAACGAAAAGCCTGTAACTGCAACTCAAGATAAGCTTGCTTCTGACCTGCTAGGTTCGGGTAGATAGGAATAATTGCAATACCGTTTTTACCATGGCATTGACCACAGATCATTGACTTCTTCATGCCTTCTTCAGGGTTACCGATTAAGTTATTGCTTTGACCGCAAGCACTTAAGCTGAATAAGCACATGAGCAATCCAAATATGTGATATTTTTTATTTTTAATCATCTGAAAATATTTACCTTATGAGTCTTAATGTAATAATACTCGTATACTTTATGTAAATATCAAAACATTACTATTTTTACATGACGATTCAGCATAATTTTGCAAACCAACTATCCGGGCTTTGTACTCAAGTGAAACCTTTTCCCTTGCGAAAACCTGCAGTGCGGGTATTTAATAATATTCTCTCAAAAGAGCTAGCCCTAGCGTCATCCATTCAAGAGGAGGAAATACTCGAGGAGTTGTTTTCGCCTGAGGGAATATTACAAGAGCAGAGTGTGGCGCAAAAGTATGGCGGCCACCAATTCGGTCATTGGAATCCTCACTTAGGTGATGGTAGAGGCTTATTACTCGGAGAAGTAAGAAACAATTACGGGAAATTACACGATCTTCATCTTAAAGGCGCTGGTCCAACACCCTATAGTCGACATGCGGACGGGCGAGCGGTTTTGCGCTCCACCATTAGAGAGTACGTGGCGAGTGAAGCCTTGCATGCTCTTGGGATTCCAAGCTCCCGAGCGCTAGCGTTAATATCATCAGACGAGCCTGTGTTTCGCGAACAACAAGAGTCTGGGGCAATGCTCATTCGAACCTGTCCAAGTCATATTCGTTTCGGTCACTTTGAGTATTTTTATCATGCAGACCAAAGGGATAAGTTAGACGAGCTATTCGATTTTTGCCTCGAACATCACTTCCCTCATTTCTCAAACGAAGCAAACCCACACCTATCGGTATTCACTGAAATTTGCGAAAGCACTGCAGACATGATTGCATTTTGGCAAGCCTATGGCTTTAACCACGGCGTGATGAATACTGATAACATGTCAATTCATGGAATTACTTTTGATTTTGGCCCTTATGCGTTTTTAGACGATTTCATCCCGCAGTATATTTGCAACAAATCAGACCACGAAGGGCGTTATGCGTTTAACCAACAACCAACTATTGGCCTTTGGAATTTAAATGCGCTTGCCCACGCCTTTAGTGCGTATTTAAGTATAGACCAATTAAAACAAGGCTTGTCTACTTACGAACCACGCTTCTTGTCGAAATATAAGTCACTTATGCTGAAACGATTAGGTCTCGATCACATTGGGTCTAAGAGCTCAGCACAACACAAAGACAAATCTGCTGAAGTTCTCGACGAATTTTTAAACATAATAAAAGATGAGCAAGCTGATTTTCATCAGAGTTTTAGGGCACTATCACTATCTGTACTAGACCTTGTTAATGGACAATTCGATTCGCTCGTGAATAAGTTTCAACAAGGCGACAGAGTTACCCGATTCTTAAATGACTACAGCGCACTATTAAATGAATCTCTAAACAACTCACTTAAAATCAGCGACATTCAAGATAAAATGCTTAAATGTAATCCAAAATTTGTCGCTCGCAATCATCATTTGCAAAATATAATCGCAGCAGCGGAATCTGGCGACTATGAACCCTTAAATCGGTTTCTTCATGTATTAAAAAGTCCTTTTGATGAGCATGAAGAGTATGCTGAGTACTCGAAACCACCGTCCGCTTGCGAAAAAGGCGTAGCCTTATCATGCAGCAGCTAAGTACATGTCGTCGTTAAGATTTCGCAGCGTAACGTTAGTTGACAATTGCATCGAAGTATTTGCATACCTTCATCCGCGCTACGAACACCATCATCAGTGGATTGAACAAGTGTTAAATGACCTTAATATTGAATCACATGAGATTGAGCAAGGTGGTGATTATTCTATTGCACGTTTTAAATTTGGACAGTCAACAGTCTTACTTCACGTGAACGACAATACACAGAGCATTTGGTTTGAGCTGAGCGCAGGTAGCAGCGACCAGAAGCTAGACTTATTAGAAAAAATTAGCAACTCGGCATTACTTGCGAAAAAAGCTTAAGGTATGATGAAGTCAAGTAAGCTAAATTGGCATCAATTAAAGGCAACATTTTCAATTGGCAGCTATACAAAACATTTATTGTGGCAGCTATACAAAACATTTATTGTGGCAAGGCAGATTCATGATTTCATTTACACGGCGCTTTTTTTTGTTGCTAAGCCTTCTTTTTGCTATGAGCGGACATTTATATGCCAGCACTTTAGATCAAAACGTTCCCGTAGATGCATACTTCGACAAAGCAATAGAGCTTAACTCCCAGAGCGTTTTTCACATCACTGAACCACAACTACTTTTGTCAGATGTTCAGAAATTAGAAGATTGGCAAGCCTATGATTCATTTAAAGCAGTGCCGGAAAATAAGGTCATTTGGTTGAGCTTTGCTATACAAAATAACTCAAACACTAACAAAATGTTGACCCTTATCGCAGGCAATATTTTTGTTGACCAAATCGATGCCTTTTTAATCGATGAACAAGGAAGAATTACACAAAGTGGCAATTTAAAGGATTTAAATCGCAGCACTTCAGATGTCAGTAAAAAAGGCTTTAAGATGAATCTCGTTTCAAGGAGCGAGACAACTTACCGCGTATTTATTCGAGTTCAAGACGACAGCAATACCCTATTTCCTATAGAATTATGGCAGCAAGAAGCATATGCACAAGAATCAAACGTGCGGCTAATTTTATTAGGTGTCATGAGCGGAGGCTTGTCTCTTTTGGCATGCTACTTCTTGTTGACCTACATTTTGAAAAATTCGCCTGCACGTTTTTGGTTTGCTCTTTTTTCCTCCTCAGCAATGACCACTATGCTAAGCGCAGAAGGCATAATATCGTCTTTGTTTAATGTGCATGCGTTCAGCGCTGAGATAACTGTTATCAGCCTAGTGTTAACATTGTTTACCACAATCAAAATTACTCGCATAATTTTTGCCCCCATGCCAAGCTGGTGGATTCGAGCGCATTACTTACTCTTACTTGTTCCGCTTATTGCCACCTTCACTCTTTCAGACCTGCATCAATTAACTGGATTGATTGTCTTCGCACTTTTATTTTTCATCAGCAAATTAATCGCAAGTATTGTTTATCGAAAAGGCCTTGATGTAAGAAGTGCCGCCATATACTTTTTAGGTTGGATTGCACTAGCTTTCGTTGCACTAATGGAATTGAACAACTTTTTGAGTAGTGGTTCAGAGCTGTCGCTGAGCGCACCTTACGCGTTTACTTTTACGTGTTTTGGGGTGATGCTTATTGGTATCGCTATCATTAATACAGAGCAATCCATCCAAGCTCGAGTGGACGCGGCTCAAACCAAAAAAATCACCGATTTACAAGATTACAAAAACCTTTTTGAATACTCCGCCGAAGGCCTCTACACCGCGACGCAAAAAGGGGAAATAATAAAAGTAAATCAGGCAATGTGCCATTTGTTCGGATGTCAGTCTGAGCAAGAGTTTCTAGTGCAATATCCAAAGCTCGAAGACGTATTTAAAGATCGAAAAGAAGCCGATTTATTATTTGGTGAATTAAGCATACAGCACACAGTATTAGGTAAGGAAGTAAAGGGCAAACGAACTGAAGGAAACGAGTTTTGGATGTCTGTTTCATGCCAACTGAAAAAAATTGATGAAGAATATCTTCACTTCGGCTCACTGTTCGACATTACTGAAAGACGATTACAACACATAAATCTTCAGTATCTAAACACACATGATCAGCTTACGGGCTTGTTTAATCGTCGTCATTTTCTGCATTTATTGAATGAAAAGATTCAAAATAACGAGTCCCTAGATAGCAATAGTTCAAGTAAAGAAAATCAGCTTAATAAGTTTGCGCTGATGTTTTTAGACGTCGACCAATTCAAAATTATCAACGATACCTGTGGACATACTGCTGGCGACATATTTATCAAAGACTTATCTCATGAGTTATTTGACGTAGTGGGTAAAGAAAACCCACTTGCGCGGCTAAGTGCTGACCAGTTTGGTCTTTTGATTCATTATGAAAATGGTAATGAGTTAAGGATGCTAGCAAGTAAAATACTTTCAAAGGTAAGACAGTTTGAATTTAAGTGGGATCGACACTTGTTTAACCAAAGCATGAGTATTGGGATTGCTGCCTATGAGCCTTTAATAGAAAACGGTGAAGAGTTGCTATCATGCGCCGATACCGCCTGCCTCATTGCTAAAGAAGGTGGCAGAGATAAAATCCATATATATTCCAAAGAGCTAGGTGTGCATAGCAACTATAAGCGCGAGCTGTATTGGGTAAACGAAGTGCAAAACGCCATCAAACACGATAATTTTAGTCTTTATTACCAGCACTATCGCCCTTTAAATCAAAATGACCCACTTGAATATTATGAAGTACTTGTTAGGTTGTTCACTCGAGACCAAGACTTAGTCGCGCCAGAATTTTTCATGCCCAGTGCTGAAAAAGGGCATATTAGCCATAAGATTGATAAATACGTGGTAGAACACTTTTTTAAGTGGTTAAGTAAGAATGACGGGCATCTTAAAAAACTTGGCAAAGCCAATATCAATTTATCGGGTATGTCTTTATCTGATGACGATTTTAAATTCTTCCTATTAAATGCATTTGAGAAATACGCAATCCCGCACGATAAAATTTGCTTTGAAATAACAGAGACGATGGCCATTATAAAAATGAAAGACGCGATCGATTTTATGCAAGATTTTCGTAAATTGGGTTGCACCTTTGCATTAGACGATTTTGGTAGCGGTTTCTCTAGCTATAGCTACTTAAAAAACCTCCCCGTTGATTACTTAAAAATCGACGGTAATTTTATACGAGATATACTCCATGACCCCATTGATTTGGCGATGGTAACCTCCATTAGGGATGTGGCAGACGCCATGAAGATTAAAACAGTCGCCGAGTTTGTTGAAACACCTGAAATAATGGTTCAAATTGGCAAATTAGGTGTAGACTTTGCGCAAGGGTATTGTATCGATAAGCCTACAGCATTATCTGAATATCAAGACTATGGCCGCGAAAAAGCATGATATGAAGCTCATGTAATGTGGTAATATTGCAAAATAAAAACTTAACCCCACATTCAATCCTTTCGGGTATTTTAAGCGAACAAAAATGACAGCCATTCATCCAAGTTATCAGTTCATCAGTAAAGCGAAACTTCCTACTCGTTACGGGGAATTTACAATACACGGCTTTATTGACAACCACACTAGCCAAGAGCACATCGCATTGTCTTATGGCACTTGGAGCGAAGAGACCGTGGTGCCGATTCGTATTCATTCAGAATGTTTAACAGGCGACGCTCTATTTAGCACTCGATGTGACTGCGGCTTTCAACTCGAGAAAGCCTTACAAAACATCGTTGAAAAAAAACTAGGTGTGCTTTTGTATTTAAGGCAAGAAGGTCGAGGCATTGGCCTTATCAATAAAATAAAGGCCTATAGTTTACAGGACAAGGGCTACGACACGGTAGAGGCAAACGAACACCTTGGCTTTGACGCCGACTTACGTGATTATGGGATTTGTAAACTGATGCTGGATACTTTAGGTGTAAATGCAGTAGAAATAATGACAAACAACCCTAAAAAGATAAACGCGCTTGAATCTATGGGAGTAAGAGTCGTAGCCAGAACCCCCATCGATCATGGTATCACAGACGATAATAAGCAATATTTACGAACCAAAACGAATAAACTTGGCCATCAATTTGACCCTGACCATCTAAAATAAGGTTCAAAAATCTCTTAGCTAAACGCTTCATCTGTGACTATTTATTGATGGCGCTCTTTTAGCCACTTGTTGTGCATTGCTTTTGCAAATCGCTGAGCGGATAAGTCATCCATATTGAAATACAAAGACGGTTCTATCAGCTCAAGTTCTATAATTTCAAGTCCCCTAACAGTATTAAGCATATCGATGCGAGCATAAAGTGGCATTTCTGGGAGCGCATTAATCGTACGACAACTAAGTGATTTCATTTTTTCGGTTGCATCTATCGCCTTCAAAACACCACCATGTTCTTCTTGCACTCTGAAATCTCCTATACAGGGTCGCTTGTTAATAGCATGACTATACTGTCCATCGAAATAAAAAAGTGAGTACTCACCCTCGCCAATAATGCTATTTTCAAAAGCTTGAATCATTATTTCTCTTCCTTGTAATTCGGATTCAAGCCGCTTGAAGTTTTCATGTAAAAACGATTCAGTCAAACGATATGTAAAATCAGCATTGGCGCTGATCAATGGCTTAATAATGATCTCGTCGCACTCAAATTCTTTAAAGCTATCGATGCATGCTTGCAGACAAAAAACATCACACCAAATCGTTGGTAATATATTTATCCCTTTTGACTGCAACTCTTGTAAATAGCTCTTTGAGATATTCCAGCGAATAAGACTCTGGGCATTCTCAAGTGTGGCCGAACTTCTATCGATCCTATCGATGACTTCAATGAATTCTTTATAGTGTTGCTGGTAGTCCCAAGTACTTCTGACGACAACGAGATCATAGTCGTCATAATTGTTCGACTTATCCCGCCAGCAGAGTTCGTTGACTGTCCAACCTAGCTCTAACAAATGGGGCTTTGCGAGTGCATCGTATATAAAAAAGTCTTCTAGGCCATCACTAGTTAAAAAGGCACACTTGGGCATTGTGGTCTCATCTTTCTAATTTTTGCTGCATAATTTAGTACAGACCGCTTTGGTATGCATTAAATAACTGACTGCAACCTCGGCTATTAACCAAGACTATTTAACAATTTTGCTTAAAAATGTGTGTAAACGTCTTAATCCCTCTTCCAAATCCTTATCTGAGGCGGCAAAAGACAGACGAACATAATCATCACCAGTAGTCTCACTAAAATCATTGCCAGGCGTAAGGGCTAAGTGATGTTCATCCAACAAACGCTCACAAAAATTCATGGAAGACATACCTGTATGTTTTATGCCTATGTATAGGTAAAACGCACCGTCTGGTTCAAGGTCTATTTTCAATGAGCTCGCGCTCAATTTTTCTAATAGCCAATTCTTACGCTTTATTAAGCTTTGGCGACGCTGTTCACAAATGGCTAAGGAGTCTTTACTAAAGCAAGCTAGAGCCGCTTTTTGAGCAAGCGTAGACGGACAAATATAAAGATTTTGTGCAAGCTTTTCGACCACGGGCAACATTTCGTCTGGCACTACACACCAACCAAGTCGCCATCCTGTCATACCAAAATATTTTGAAAAACTATTGATAACGATCACGTCCGGATCGAATGCTAGCGCAGTTTGTGCATCATCACGATGACTCAAGTTCAAATATATTTCATCGACAATACGCCATGCACTTTTAGATTTTGCAAAATCACAGATGGCTTTTAAATCTTCAGGTGACACAGATGTGCCCGTAGGGTTAGACGGAGAGGCTAACATTACTCCTTTAGTTTCCTCACGCCACTCATTTCGAACCGCACTTAGATCGAGTTGAAAGCGAGATTTTTCGTCCGTTAAAACACTTTGTAAAACGCCCCCAAAACAACGAATAAACTGCCGATTACAAGGGTATGCTGGGTCAGCTAACATGACCTTATCGTTGGGGTTGATCAAAGCAGAACAAACGAGTAACAGTGCCGCCGAGGCTCCGGCTGTAATCACCACGTTATTAGCCTTAATATTCACCTTGTGACGCTGCTGATAAAAATCAGCCACCGCGTGGCGTAGTTCAGGAGAACCCAAGGCAGATGTATAAGGAAAATCACCGCACGCCAATGCATTCTCCATAGCCTTAAGAACTGGCTCAGGAGCACCAAAATTAGGCTCACCGATGTTCAATCTAATTACGTCATGCCCTTTAGACTCAAGAGCACTGGCCTTTTCGGAAAAAGCCATTGCATAGAAAGGATGGATCGCGTTCGCTCTATCTGAAAACTTAATCAAGTTTATTTATGCTCACATTTTTAATAGTTCTGACATAGTAACAAAGCTCTCTTCTATTTTGGTAATATAGCTCGAAATTTACCTTTTAAGTTGTGACTAAAATTAAGAATTAATAATACTTAATTTTTCACTAGTTTATGTCGTCTAGGCGATGCTTCTATGCATTTATTTTGATATGAACGTTCCATTATTTTGCTCACTTACGGCAGACATCAAAGTCGCAAACCTCAGCATATCATTTGTGATCCCACGTTTGGGGCGCTTGAAGCCAATAGCATGAATCCGAGCGATCTTTGTACCGTCATTAGCAGTGTTTAAGCGGTTAATTTGTTGTAGAGTCATGTCGTATGAAGCGCCTGAATAATCATCACCGAAAACATACAGAGCAAGGGAATCTGTTCGTTTACTATAAACGCGAAGCGCCGTCGATATACCCTCTACTGGAGATGAATTAGAGGCTCCCGACCAAGATTGCATTTCAGCTAGCACTGCCGCTCTTTGAACGCTATTATCGCTTCGCCAACGCCCAGCTGTGGTTTCTCTTAGAAATAAACCATTGTCAGATATAACTTGAAATCCCTTGACTTGTGGGTGGTTGTTCAGCACTTGCTCCATCGTATTAAGTACCTTGTTCCACATACTTTTCATACTGCCAGAGGTATCTACAATAAAGATTACATAATCGCTATCAACCGGTATCCCACCGACTTCTTCATCACGCTTGGTTGCTTTGCCAACATCGATGGCTGCGCGCTGACGAGAGACTATCGTTTGCTCCAAGCCTTGCGCTTGGTCATTTAACTCAAGCAAATTTTGCCTTGCCCTAGCGATGTCTGTCTCTAAGGCGGCAGAATCAGAGGTAAGCGAACTTTTTTGCGCCAGTAGCTTTTTAGCTGCGCTTTGCGAAGATTTGGTGGACTCACTTATATTTGAAAGTTGTGCCTCAATGTCATTCATTTCTTGAATTTGAGAAATGATTGC
This sequence comes from Glaciecola sp., assembly GCA_965658765.1. Taxonomy (GTDB): domain Bacteria; phylum Pseudomonadota; class Gammaproteobacteria; order Enterobacterales; family Alteromonadaceae; genus Glaciecola. Next base: position 46,130 of record CBFHTO010000008.1, read on the forward strand.
GGAAGTATCAGCCGCTTCGCTAAACTCGCCTTGAACACCGTTTTTAGCGAGTAATATCAGCATCACTACCGCACCAAATGCACAAGAAATCACATCTAAAAATGACAAGCTAAATACTTCAATTGGGCGTCTTTGTTTTTTCATGGCCATGTTGGCGCCGGTTGAATGAAGGTACCACCCGTAAAATTAGACCATTGCCAGTAATGAGCCGGGGCTTGAGGGTCCCCTTCCAGAGGCAATAGTACAATATTCGTTTTGACCCCGCTGAGTGGGTTCATTCTCATCGTCCATTGCATAAGCTCAGATCGACACTCGCCGGTGATGGTCTTTTGTTGGCCCTTAAATGGTTTACAATTGCGTGAACCCGAAAACCCTGAGGTATTAGGCAGCAAACTCGGCAAGCCATCTGTAATAATATACAAATCGGTCATATTGGGATTGAGTCGTGATATCTCTTGTAAGCCCTTTAATAAGTTGGTCCCTGTGTGAGGAACGATACTTTCAATATCGGTGAGTAAACTCTTCAATGCCTTGCTAGATCTTGCATTGATAATAGCGTTAGGCCCTATCATTTCTGCTGACTCATTATAAGCAAGCAATGTTACTCTGCTTTGCTCAGGTATTCTCGCAATCAACCATTTTAAAATTCTTTTGGTTCGTTGCCATTTTGGGCCAGCCTGTTTCTGTTTATCACTGCCCAATTTCCGTTTTATTATTTGGATTAATTCTTGGTCAGTCATAGATGCGCTAGCATCGACGAGAATACCTATCTGTTTGCCTTCAACCGTTAAACCTAGCAAGTATTGCTCTTCACTCACCTCAGGTAAATCAATTGAGTCATCCGCTTCAATCGGCGCCATCGCGGCAATCGCATCTTGCAGTTGCGCAATCACTGCTTTTTTCTCTGCAATTTGCTGTTGTAAGCTGAGTTTTGTCACGATCAAACTTTGTACATTCTTTGCTTCCTGAACAGAGGCATCGTTCAGTTGCTCTTTTTGTTCTTTTGCGCTTTCAGCAAGTGCTTGAGCCTGTTCCATTTGACTTTGCAGACTCTGCAACTCTTGCTCAAGCCTTTCAATTTCACTGCTCGGAATTGGCGTATCATCTTGAAAATTTACGATAATTAAAATCAATAGAACTGCGCCAAGACCACAAGCCATAACGTCCAAAAACGCTAGGTTAAACTCACCGTTTCGTCTCAGCTTTAACATATCGGATATTGTACTTATTTATGTAATTGCGTAAGCAAATGACGTTCACAATTTTTTTGCGTATTGATGACCATCTCATCCTGCCGGTTGTTTAAAACATGTAGTAAGTACATCAGGATTATAGAAATGACCAACGCCACCAAAGTCGAGTTAAAAGCCACACCCAGCTTGTCAACCATTCCACTAATATCCCCCGCAACGGCTTCTTCCGCTTTAGCTAAAGCACTGCCTATCCCTCTAACCGTGCCGATGAAGCCAATACTCGGTATTGCCCAAATAAAGTAACGGATCATACTGTTACCCGACTCCAATTGAGCCGCTAATATCTCTACGCTATCACTGATCGCAGCAGACGCATGTTGCACATTTTGAGTATTTTTGAATCGGCGTAAACAATTAATCCAAGTCGACATGGAGCTATTCTCCGAGTATGCGCTGCTTTCTAACTCTCTCAATGCCTTATCAACGTCTAGAGGTGTATCTTTATCATATGCCGATAAATAATCCATGGTGAATAAAGGCTCTTCGTGAAAGACAATTTTCTGATATTTATAAATCATCAAGAAACAACAAAAGATACCTAAGGTAATACTCGCTTGTTGTTCGAAGTCTTTTAAAATAACCCATATATTAGTCGTCGCGCCGCTTCCATTTAAGGCGATTGCTGCATCAGCGAAAGGTCTTATTAAACCTTCATATGTAAGGTGAGTAGCAACGACAATGGCGAGAAAAATGCCAAGTGTAATTGGCCAAGACGGATTCATATTTATTTTATTGTTCATGCTATATATCACTCGGGAGGGTTGCAGGAGAATCTAAACTAATTTGGGCAGCAATTACTGCCGTATAGCCTATTCCCCCTACCATCAGGACTAGTACAATTCGCGTTATCCAAAGCTTGATCTTTGTTTTGTTCATAGTAAGTTTTCTGTCATTTGTGTTATGCATATAGCTTGTTTAGCTCTTCGACTATGCGATCCTTTTCAATTTCGGTATTGTGATATATGTCGATTTTTTATCCTCAAAGATTTTTATCCTCAAAGATAGCGAGCGATTCGAAAACCAAGATTCGGTCTCGCTTGCGCTGAAAAGTCACGGTAAGCGGCTCGGAGTTCTCTTAGTCTTCCGGTCTCAAAGTTTCCACCTTTGATGACCCAAGCTTCTCCTCGGCTTGGACCTAAATAATCTGTGTAAGTTTTTGACTGATCAGGAATCGAAGACGTGTAATAGTCGTGCACCCACTCACTGACATTTCCAGCTAAATCGTATAAGCCGTTTCTATCCACACGATAACTCGCTACTTCGGCAAGGCCTGAATGATTGTCCTTATATTCATCAAGCAAAATGACTTGCTGGCCAGTCCGACTTTGATCAGCAAAATTACCTGCGTCTTTTGGGATCTTTTCTTGATTACCCCATACATAAATGGTGCTCTGGGCGCGCCTTGCTTTTTTCGCAAGCCATTCCCACTCTGCCTCAGTGGGTAGTCTATATCCCTTGGAATCTGGATCCGCTCCGATGTAGCGATTTCCGTCAAATAGATAAAAAGGACTTAAGCCTTCTTGTGCACTAAGCCAATTGCAAAACTTTATAACGTCCAAATATTCTACATTACTTACAGGTAAATCTAAGTTTGAGGATTTATTTAAATAGCGCGCATACTGTGCCTGGGTAATTTCTGTTTCTGCGACCATGAAAGGCTTGTCAAAGCCTATCGTAAGCTCATGTTCATTGCGGCGTCGCCCTGGCTCATTTTGTGCAGACCCCATCACAAAATTATCTGCTCTGAAAGCTCTCATCTTAATGCCAAGTTCAGTGATAAATAAGGGACGCCCCTCTTTTCGTCTCGCGTCATATTCGCTAAGTAGCTCAATTTTTACCTTATTCAACTGATTCGGGTTTATTTTAAGCGTGACATTTTGCTTCCTAAACCCAGGAGCAGACACCTCCAATCTATGCTCTAATGCCGCAATTTGCTTGACGACTTGATTGGGGCGGATGCGTTTTCCATTAAGCAATACGGTTGCGGGTACATTAGTATTAACCTGTAGGTCACCGAATAGAGGCACTAAGGTAATATCGATAACATTACTTGTTAGACTACTTGGCTTAACACTTTGTGAAAAGCTAGAGTAGCCTGGCTTCATGTATCTAATTTCTTGTTCTACGTGAGCGTCGGTTTTAATCATACCTGGGGATTGTTTGATATTGTTGACCAACAAAACGCCCCCTTTAGGGCTGACTCTCACATCAAGCATTGCTTGCTCATAGGCGAGTTGATAACGGCGAGAAGGATTAAGAAAACGCTTGGTTATCTCGAGTTGGTCTTTTACCGTTTGATAGTCCTCCAGCGCCACTTGGACATCGTATTTTCCACCAGGCAGAGATATATCGATTGGGCTTTTTCCAATTGGTTTTTGGTTGACCATGATCTGCGCACCATCTGGGAGCGAACTTATCCTTAAACTTCCCTCAATTGATTCAAAGACAAACCCAATGTCGAGCTTTTGCGCTCTTTCCAATTCGATAGTTTTTGGCGCGGAGATATAGTATTTATTATTAACTTCAAAAGTGTGCTTACCAGGTGGTAATGAATGTTGAAGTACCTCACCTATATCCACCAAGTTACCATTTACAAACCATTGATTTTCTGACAAATAAGCTGAGTTTATCTCTTCTGAAGGAATTATTTTGGCAGTAACCTGCGCAGGGCTTGGCAAAAGCTCGACTTGGATGTTTGAGTCTTCTTGCCCGCTTATTCTCAGCTCTGCTGATTCAAATGTAGGCGCCTCTATAAACAAACTTGCCTCGTTCCACATCACATAGGCTTGATTGCCAGCCACCCATGCGAAGCCGTCTTTAACTGTGAGATTAGCCGTTTCTCTTGCCTCGTTTGGCATAATCTGAATTTGATATGCCCTTACAAAAAACAACCAAACCAGCACTAAGCCTACAAGTACCGTACATACGATTGCGGTTAATAGATATAGCCATATATTGTTACGTCTAGCAAGCGCGATTCGAGCGTCAATTGAAGGTTCCATTTTATGAGAAAATCCCTGTTATTAGCTGGTCAAAAATAAACTTCATAAACGCTCATCACATTCAATGGCAACACTAATAGGCGCATCGGGCTCAACATCAAAGGTGATACGTTTATTTCGATAACCCTCACGGCGACATTCAAGCGTATAAGTACCAGGTTTTAATTTTATTTCTTTTGTTTCATGCACGCCAACATGACCCACGCCAACCACGGTAACATAGGAGGCGTTGTCTGATTGCACGGTAACTAGCACTTCCGAAGAATAGTATGAGATTAATTCTTGTAAGCGATCACCTAAGCTTTTAACCGTAGGAGAAAGTAACGAAGACATCTTTAATTCTTTGAGTAAATTAGCCGCGCTCTGTCTGACGTTTGTATCAGATAAACGCTCGGGGCGATTTACAAACGATTTTAAGCGAGCTTGATGACGCAAGACCTGCTGCGTTAATTGGCTCAATTCAATCAATTCTTCATCTTGAGGAAATTCTGCCAAAATAGTAGCGATCTGCTGGTCAAGCATCGGCCATTTATCCTCTGAAGCCATCTTTGTTAATGTTTGCTTCGTTCGAATTAGGTTTTCATTAGCCTCAAGCTCGTCAAGCTCTTGACGTAATAACTGTGCACCAAGGCTGTTTGGTTTAATCGTGGCCGCTTCTGCCAGAAAAGATCTGGCTCGTTGATATTCTCTTTTATCAATAGCTTGTCGCACTTGTTTTAGCTTTGCTTCTAAGCTCGATTTTTGATACTCATCACTTACTTCTTTGAGCTCACGAGCCAAATTGGTTTGGTTTGGATCAATATCAATAATGCTTTGCAATAAGTCTATTTGCTTGCTCAGATCTCGTTCTACCTCAGCAACCTCTAATGCCTGCATTAAGCCAATAATTTCTTGCTGTGCTTCAAGTTTTGATTGCAACTCTGACAATCTTGGATGGGCGGGATTTAGCTCTCGCGCCTTCGATAATGAAAGTGCAGCCTGATTAAATTGGCCCTGATCAATGTACTTCTCAGATTCGCTTAAATATTTACTAGTAGCCTGCTGCCAGCGTTCTATGAGCGCTTTGGCATCTCGCTGCATTTCCCTGAAAGCACTAAGCGCAAGGTCAAAACGCCCTCTGGCAAAATCGTTCAACATTTTGTCTTTTTGAAGTGAAAAGCCGCTACTAGTCTCATTCTCAAAATCAGCCAGTATAATTTGCTCAATTTTGGGCTGAACAAGCATCTCATATTGACTTAGCTCATCTTTGAACACTTCTCGCAGCTGTTCAAGCTCCTTTGCACTCAACTCCTGATTGGGAACATTTGTTGCTAGCTCGTCCTGAGCCTCAGCTTCACCGTATTGAAAAGCCAAGTACACAATCACTATCAAAAAAACCAATAAGAAACCAAACACATAAAAACGCAGCACCTTTTTACGCTGTTCTTGATGAGCTCGTATTTTTTCATCAGTGTGCTTAGCCTGCTCTGTTAAAAGCTCTTCTGGCTTACCTGGATTTTGGTTTTGCATTGAACCGCGCTTCCTCTCTATTCAGCAAGTAATATCGACTTTCGCCAAACTTCTTTTTTATAATTGAATATCAGGGGTTTTCTCTTGTTCAAATAATTTTCGCAGATGGGTCTTCCACTGTAGGTATTGTTCCTGTGCCGTTCCTTGTAGCTCTATTGTCTCATCTTCAAACTCAATAACTGTGTTACTCACACTCAAGTCTAAAGCCTTTCCTTGCTCGTCGATGATTGCGCTGTGTTGTTTCATGCGCGCGTTATTCTGAAACGCATCGTTAATTGCCCATACCGAACCTATACCTGCAAGCACTGCACCAGCCTCACCTGCAGAAGAACCACTATTTTTGGCAAGAACCGCAGCAATAATGGCTGCACCAACCCCTAGCAGAGCTTTTGAGTTTCGCTCAAACTGCGCTTCTCGAGCAGCAATAATTTCGGGAAGTGTTTCAGCCTGCCATGTTGAATAGGCGTCTTTTGTTTCGGCTTGGAATACGTCATAGTTATTTTGCAGAGTGTCTACAAATAAAAGCTCCTGAGCACGTAAATCCTTTATCCTTGCAAGCATCGGATCGTTCTCATCTGGTAAGCCCGTCAACTCAAACTTGTAATAACGTTGTCCGTTCTTCTTTTTCAATTCGGTGGTTAGAAATTGATCGTAATTTTCAGGGGAATAATAACGAGCATAGCGCATTAGTGACATATTTTTAATATATTGCTTTTCAGGTTCATCAAGCTCACGAAGCACTTCTACTACGAAATCGCTGGCTCTATTAAAGACTGGCTCATAAGGGTTCTTATCTAAATTTCGTTGGTCACGCATAAACCCTTTTGAGACTGTATGCTCAAAGTTTTTTTCCCCTAAAATCTCCCCAGTACTGTCTATTACCGTAACCGCTATTTCAACGACTTCGCTGTCAGAGTGTTTAATTTGCCCTAAAACAAATAGGTCTGAGGGAGTACTAGCATCCGGCACAACACTCACACTGCCAAAAACTCGCTTTTTGTCTAGAGCCGATTTCATCTCAGCAGCAAACAACTTCGCTTCTGTTCTGCGCAATTGCGGCCAAATGCCTTCCTCGACTAATTTGTCTGAATCTATATCACCGTAATCATCAAGGGGGAAGCCTGGATCAAACGCAGGTATCGCAAGATCTAAAAAAATATTTGCCTTTGTCAGCTCATCCTGAGGCTGTGTGCTTGGTGACTCGATGGGCGTCGGGCCAACTAATATAGGCTCTTTAAAGCGATTGGAAGTTGTATTGCAGCCCGCTAAAACAAGTAAGACAATCAAAATAAACATGACTGTCTTGACCATCGAGTTCACTAAAGTAGGTGTTTTATTACACTCAATTGGATGATGTGGCTTTTGCATTTTTCCGGCTTGTCCTCAACGAAACTTGTGGATATAAAGTAAACTTACGACTAAAAACTGTAGCATCAAAAATCCATAGAATTCCCATTATATTTTTCGAAACACATTGGCTAGCCACACTGATAATTTGCGTATTGTTCTTTCAATCCCTTAAGCATAACAGTATCTTTGGTCGTTTGAATCTCTTGAAATAATAGTTTACAAATAATTTTGTCATTGTCCTTTGGTGCAATCACTCCTCGCTTTGCAGGCGTAACTGACTCAGAAGGTGGTAATTTCGGTACACTCGAATTGATAGACTCATCAGAAATCACACCATTTTGACTCTGGCTTTTGTTTTCGGAACCGTCTGTGGCTTGGCCACCTTGCTCCACATTTTCGGAAGCGCCCTCCCCGTTAAGATCACCTTGACCAGTGCTACCTGCTCCTGAGCCCCCTCCATTGCCGGTAGAACCAGTATTAGCGTTAGCGCTGACTTGATTAACACAACTGCTGTATTTATCGATAGACTCATACAAGGTGCCTTCAAGTAACGCGATCTTTTCTTCTTTCGTCAGTAGTTCGGCTTCATGGTCTTGTAAACTAACAACTGTACAATTATAAAGCTCTGTTTCGTCAGTTGTTGGTTGTAGACTACTTTCTTGTCCTTGGCTTGATGAAACATTGCTTAGGAATAGACTGCTCGCTAATGAAGCGCTAGATTGGTACTGACCGTCCAAATAACTAAGAGGGGGTGATACTGGAGGCGGAAACGCAATACTCTGAGGCGGCACCTGTGCAGCCAATGCATCACTTAAAGGATTCAGCATGAAAAAAGCAAAAAATAAATTTGTTAACAATAGTGGAGTGTTCAATGTACTTTTCAACAAAGCTAATTTCATATGTAGACCTCTTTACTCATTCTTCAAGCACCACGGCGAGTCAAAACGAGTTCTAATATTAAATAGAGTGTTTTAACTAAAAAAGGTTCAGTAAGGCTCGGTAATGCGCTTATGGGTGTTCTTGATAACTCAATTTGTAGTGATTGGAAAGACCGACAATAATGCGCTTTAAACCTTGAACGCTGCATTCTTGGTCCTCAATAAGAACAAAGTCTAGCGCACTGGTACCTTTTCGAATTTGACACTTTTTTCTATCAACGCAATCTTGAATACCACCATATTCTGGAGCGAGCTCCCATCCTTGTTCTAGATAATCCTGTAAAATGCTTATGCAGGTTTCAAAGGGAATACTTTTGATTATGGCAAGTCCTTTGCGCTGAAATGACTTGGCTTTGAATTGATCTATCCATCCTTTAATCATACTTGCGTCCTACTATTCTGGTATTTGTTGACTAAGCTTCATCAAAACATTGTATACATTTATACTATGATTACAGAATTTGATAAATAACTAACATGCTTGATACAAAAAATATCTTTTTAGTAGGTGGTGCGGTGCGCGATCAGCTCCTTGGGCGAAAAGCCTTTGATAAGGATTATGTCGTCGTTGGCTCGAGCGTGTCCGAAATGAAAAAGGCGGGCTTTCAGCAAGTTGGAAAAGATTTTCCCGTTTTTTTACATCCGTTAACAAAGGACGAGTACGCACTGGCTCGCACAGAGAAAAAAGTCAGCAAAGGTTACACCGGCTTTAAAGTAGATTCATCAAAAAAAGTAAGCTTAGAAGACGACTTAGCGCGCCGGGATTTAACCATAAACGCAATGGCTAAAGACCTAGACGGAAACATCATTGACCCCTTCAATGGTCAGCAAGATTTACGCAGTAAGGTACTTAAACACACTACTTCAGCGTTTTCTGAAGACCCTGTTAGAGTGCTAAGGACAGCTCGTTTCTTGGCAAGGTACGGGAAAAACTGGACTATTGATAAATCAACCAAAGCCCTATTTCTAGAAATAAGAAACAAAGGCGAATTACAACATCTAGTGCCCGAACGCGTATGGAAGGAAACTGAAAAAGCGCTTGCCGAAGACACTCCGAGCCTATATTTTGCAACGCTAATTGGCCTAGATATTTTTCCTGAACTTGATGTACTTGAACGTTGCAAGCCACTTGCCTTAGATACTGAGCATCAAAATCGATACGAAGAAGTAATGGCGATACTAGATGCTTCAGTCAACAATCTAAGCACGATCGATGAACGTTTTACTTTGCTGTGTCTATGTTTAAGTGATCCGCAAGTATCTAGCCAAAATAAAGGAATGGATCCCACACAAAAGCATCTATGCGAACGATTAAAAGTACCCAATCGTATTTCTGAATTAGTACATTGTTGCCAAACCCTATATCGGGTCTATCCACATACTAGTGAACTAAAGCCAGACGCCTTTTATGAGCTCATTGTTCAGCAAACACAAGCCTTATCAAAACCCGAGAGATTTAACAAAGTTCTTAATGTTTGTAAGCACTTGCTACTATCAATAAGCAATAAAAATAAAGAAAAAAATTATAAAGCAACGAAGAGCTATAATTTACTTTATAACAATATGATTACTCGTTTACGTAGTTTAGATACAAAAACTCCAGTAAAACAAGCAATGGATAAAGGCGTATCGGGTACAGAGTTAGGGCGTATCGTTAAAGCCACTCAAACACAAGAAATCGCTTATCTACTTCGTGAGTATAAATGACTTTAATTGTTACTTGTTTAGCGCTCGAATATGACCGTGATTAAGCAGGGCAACAAAAACACTACCACCGAGGGCATTCCCCAACAAGATAATCGCTAAACTGACGGAGATTTGTTCTAGAGTAAAAGCGTTAGATAAAAAGTATGCGACAAATAATTCAACAGACCCTGCAATTGAATGGTGTAATCCGCCTACACCGATAATGAAAGTCACAATGTATATACATAAGATTTGGCTAGTGGTGGAATGCGTAGATAATATCGTCCAGGCGCCAATGGCCATTAACCATCCTGCTAATATAGCACTGAAGAATAAAGACCGGCTTTCATAGCTAAGCACATGGTTTGCAATGATTTTATAGCCCTCTCCCGCGTGAATAACAGGCTCTGAGGCTGCTAGCAGTGCCGCTATTATCACAGCACCTATCAAATTACCGAAAATAACGATTGCCCACAATCTCAGCATACTACTGAGTCTTGCGACACCATCTAAAACAGGGTAAAACGCAGTGGCGGTGTGCTCTGTAAACAACTGAGTTCTACTTAGTATGCACAATACAAACCCGAGCGGGTAAACCAAAGCGATTAAAATTTTGTTAAAGCTATTTTCAATCGGCCCTACAATCGAAGCCATAACACCAACGGCCATGACTGTAAAACCTATGATCATTCCGCCGGCAATGGAAGATAGAAAAAGCGACAAGGATGGACGTTCAAGCTGTTGTTTACCCTCTTCTATAGCCATTTCCAATACATCATCGGCATGCCTAAACGTTTCGTCAGTGCGTTTTACAATAACCGATTGATATTGGACACTCTCTCGTTGACGCTCCTCAGAACGCTCAAGGACTTCCCTATTCGAAATTGGCTCACCCTGCTCAGACACAATCTTAGGCGTTTCTTCACTACTGCTATGTTGTTTCACTTGGTTGTTTTGTTCGTTTTCCATACCCACCCTTAAGCTGGCCTAATAATCGCTTGTCAACAAACAATACTTTTCTCACACACCTCATCACTCTGTATGCAGATCTACAGTTATGTTTATTTCAACGGCCAAATAAACCATTATTACAAATATCGTTCCAGATGACTGAATAACAGTGAATAAAAGAGCAAAAATGGCCAGAAGGCTTAATAGACCTTGCAGTTTCTCATGTTGAATGGTGTCAACGACGTAGGAAAAAATTCAAATTAATAAGAAAGATGAGACATACGGAGGTAGAATTTACACTGGCTTACGAAAATTTGACCGACATATCAATACAATCACGCTAGCGTGACGAAAGCATGCAAGCAGGGGATAAGAAATAATCATTCTTGCAAAATATGATTTTTGAACAAAAACAGTAAACTCAACAAATGAGTCAATGATTATTGGATCTTTCCTCGCTATACTTAATTAGCAATAAGGGAGTGCCGAATAGCCAGATCGCGCTTAAAGTAGCACTAAAAACTCGGCTTTTTTGCGTTTTCCCTACTTATGCATCAATACACAAATATAACGATAAAGGAACTACAAATGGACATCATCAGAATTATTTTAGCCATCATACTCCCGCCCGTTGGCGTATTCCTTCAAGTGGGTTTTAGCGGTGCGTTCTTTTTAAACATTCTGCTCACGATTTTAGGCTATATACCAGGAATAGTGCATGCAGTATGGATAATTGCTAAGCGCTAATCACGATTACACGATTAACAGTGAAATAAAGTAATAGCCTAATAAAAAGCTGACGACAAATGCTTGGGTTTAGGCATTGCTTTCATTGCTTACCATTACAAGCGTCTTAATTCATCAAGGCATAGTTCTCTACTGTTCATGTACGGTACTATAATACTCGCAATGGCGCGTTTGACATGTTGTTGATGGTCAATCAGATATTTTTGCTCTAATCCAAGCCGGGTTCGAATAAAACGCAGGCCTTGCCAAACCGAAATCAATGTCTCTGCAACGTACTGGAAGTCAAAAGGCACGTTGAACACATTCTTTTTTTGCGCGATTTTCAAACGCTCTTCCACAATGTCAGCGCATGCGCCATAGGAACTATCAAATAAGAGCTGAGCGAGACTCGGTTTGCTGACCGCCTGCAAAGTCAATAGCAGTTCTAAACGTGCAGTCCCTTTATCAGTGACCAAGCCCATAAAGTTCATACCTAAATCATACAATACTTTTAATAATTGCGTTCGACTGTCCAATGTTGAGTCAATATGCAATTCCATTTTTTGCGCTTCGTTGACGAGGATATGCTCCATGACATCTTCAACGTGATTAAACGAATCTCTAAACTCCTGTTTTAAGTCTTGACTTATATCCTCCAACTCTTCCATCTCAAATGAGGTTTGTTCACTATTTACGATATAAGTGCGTAGTCTTTCTAATAATATTTTTGTTGGCATTCTTCTCTATATTTATTTTTATGACTTGAACTACGTTATTAGGAAGTTTAATCATCCTAACCCTGCGTCTATATACTGTATCAAACCTTAACTGCATTTGGCCGTGAATAACTGACGCACAAATCTAGTACTATTCTGCGTTCTGAGGCTTAGTTGTGAGGCTTAGTTCTAGGCGCAGCCTAACAATAGACAACTTTTCATGATCTACTAATTAGTAATTTTACGGGATTACGATTTTTCACATATTGCTCAGGATACTATCGTAACTTTTCATAAACCTAAGGTCTTTATAAACTCGGTGACGTAGCGCAGAGATCCCCTAATGAAAATTTATGAGCCAAAAGGTAGCATGAAGGCTATAGAGGATTTAGGTGACTGTAAAATACCGACAGCAGTTCCTGCCATCTCTTTTCGCTTTGTATAATGCTTTATCTGCTTGCTCAACAATGATATTCGAGCCCCATGTGCTATCTTGCGCAAATGGAAAGGTCGCTACGCCAACACTTATTGTCACATATGAGCTAATTTCACTTTTCTCATGACTTATCTGTAACCTTTCTACGGCCTCTCGAAGTTCTTCAGATTTTTGTTTCGCACCTTCAGCCTCGGTATTGGGAAGAATACAAACAAATTCCTCACCGCCATAACGCGCGCAAAAATCAGTATTCCTCACTACAATTTCGTTCAAACGATTCGCAACTAAACGCAAACATGCGTCGCCGTCGGTATGCCCGTATCGGTCATTAAACGGCTTAAAGAAATCCACATCGATCAAGAAAATCGATAGAGAATAGCTATTACGACGCGCTTGCGAAATAGCCTCAGATAGCTTCATTTCAAATGCACGCCGGTTCGGGATCCCAGTTAAAGGATCGCTCATAGAAAGGTTTAATAGCTCTTTCTCTTGTTCTTTGACCCGCTGAAGATACACAGAAAAGGTACGTGCTAAGTTTTTAATCTCATCGTATCCATCCATTTCAATTCTATCGATCTGCTTGCTCGCAGCTAAGTCTACCTGTCTGGAAAGCGATAAAAGACGAACAACGATCCTCCTGTGCAGATAATAGATAATTCCAATAGTGACTAATACCGCCGCAATACTAATAAAGATGGACAAACGCGTTTGTTGAATCGCTTTTTGAGTAGATGAGTTGCTCGCTTTTAAAATTTCTCTGTTAGCAAGTTCGGTTTGGTATTCAAGCGTTTTAGCTAAGTCACCGATTAAATTCCTCATAAAACTGTCTCTGCCGCGTGTTCTACCATCGATAAGCAGCGTCTCAACTTTCAACAACACCAGTTTATTGAGGCCCAAGAATAAAGAATTAAACTGATTTCCAAGACTTGTTTGCTCAATAAGCTTTTTATGGTTTTGAAAGATAAGGTCTTCTTTTTCCTTAAAGCTTTCTTCAGATTGTCGTAAATTCTGCAATCGTTTTTCTTGATCCAACTTGGCCACATCAAGCGACAATGATAGGAGTTCTTGTTTCAAAACTCTGCTTTCGAGACTAGGCTCTACGGCTTTTAGGATATTATCAATAGCTTTCGTAAACCTGAATATCTCGTCATTTAAATCAGTATTTAGGCTAATTTTTTGCTTAACAAGAAAATCCAAATCCTCCAATTCCATTTTTATGATCGACATTTGTTTGGAAAAGAAAGTTTCTGACTGCATAGATGAAAGTGTGTTTTCGAGACGCATGAGCACTTTATTCACCTCGCGGCGAGCCAAGCGGCGAGCAGGCTCATTCTCAGCTGCCGATAAAATGGTAGTGCGGGTTGCTAAAGATTGTATTTGATTATTTAATGATGCATATCGAGTAATTTGAGGTACAGAATCCTCGACCGTTGTCTGCAATACATCTTTGACATCGGCGAGTCGGTTCAATGACATAACGGTGACGATGCCAAACATCCCGACAATAATGAATTGAGCGACAGTAAACAAACGAAGAGACTTTCGTTTTTGTTGCATCATGCTCTGTCTAATCCCTTTTTAGTTGAACTCGAAACCTTCCACGATTTAATCAGCTTCATTAGTTACTCCAGGGGCAGCAAGATTAACTAGCCTGCTTTCTAGTTGTGCATCTACTCCTCCCTTAAGACGAATATTTTGTATCACCAAATCAGTTATAAGAATGGTGTTGTCAACTTGCGATCTGAGCTTTTTTTTACCTTCCTGAAGAGCGCTTAAACCGTCACCCCCATTTGCAAGATAGTCGGACGTTGCGAGTCGATAAATTTTATCTTCTCGAATTGGTTTACCGGCGACTAATACTTTTTGGACTCTCGAATAAGGCGGTTTTGAAGTGTCAAAATAGACTTCCATACCAGAGACATGAGGAAAAGCTCCTTTTACGTCATCATATGCGGCAAGCGCCGATTCTAATGCTTTTATAATAGAACCACCGCTAATACTTAACACACTTAAACTTGAGCGAAAGGGTAATTCAGTCGCAATGTCACGTCGTGTAATACTTGAGCCACTCTCATAAGTGCGGTCGCCTCGGATACTACCACCATTTAGCAATGCAATATCTGCTTGTTCAAATTCACGCATCGAATCAACAACAAAGTTCACAAAAGCATTTTCTGAACCTCTAACGTCTTCTCTTCGAGTTGTATATTGCGACGACCAATAACCAATTCTTTCATTTAACAGTCTATCTAACCGAACTTTATAACCTAATACCTGATTGTTGGTCCCAGAATCAGTTGCAAGCTCACTTAGCTGAACAGTGCGTTTTGACTCCAACTGAAATTTGTCATAAAAAGTAAATTCGGCAATTTGAGCTAAGCCTGGCTCTTCCATGAATAAAATATTCTCATGTTTTATCACATCTTCTTTGTATTGTTTTTGAAGTCGGGTATCTGATAAAAAAGCGAGGTCAATGACTGAGTCATCTAATAAATCTTTGACAAAATCAAAAGGGAATGAGTAATGCAAAACAATCAGATCTACGCCTTGCTTTCTTAGCTTTACTGCCTTGCTTTTGACTGATTCTAAGGGATCATTGACACCAACGTTGGTTAATAGATATTCGTCAATCAATCGTTCATTTACAATAGAAATAAACCCTATCGACAGGCCACCTTTTTGAATAATTGTCGTGTCGTGAAGTCCGTCAAGTACATCGTTGATACGAAAATCTTCTACATTGGAGGTAACAATAGGAAAAGCAGCTTCATACGCTCGCAATGAAAGTTCGTCCTCAAAATAACTAAACTCGCGCTTTGCCACGCCCATAACATCCGGCTCAAGGGTGTTAAGTAAATCAATGATGTGCGAGCCTCGGTCAAAAGCTGACATGGCGCTTGGCCCGATTGAACCTCCACCAAAGAAAAATAAAACAGGAGATGAATCTTGAGTATTGCGCTGTTGTTTTAGAAGCTCTTTTAAATGAGGGTAACTGCCCCTAGAATCATCGAAGATATCTGGCATATCCGCAGCGACAACTAAGCGGAAAGTTTTATAATCTTTGTTCTGAGCAGGCAATTGACTGACAAAAAGGAGTAGTGAACAGATGAGTACAATCTTGTAAATAAAACTGCAGATGGGTGCGTGTTGCATTATTGTTCTCGTTTATCACAGCGTTAAATTGAGTAACATTTTTGTCCAGCTCAATTGCACACACCAACAACGTAATACGTGTACAGATACACCTAGGCAAAAAAGATGATAAAAACTATTAGTACTAAAGTAAAGTTCTCAATACCCTTTACAAAAACGAAGAAAAATTTGCTACATGTAAAGTTATGCGTATTTGCTTTGTTTTAAGCAACGATACGAGCATCTAGAGCTTAATTAAAAAACTCATGCGAAGCGCGCATATTCACAAAAAGAGAAAGTTTTTCTTCATGCCTGCTATTTAATACGCTATGGTCTTAATTGTACACTTTTTAAACGCAACAAAAGCTTATAGCCAGTGTATGCTTGGTAATTTATCACATCACAATAATACAAACATTAGATAGGAAAGCGCTCATGACACCAGAGTTCATCGTGATCCACACGGCTGCTTTTAGCGGCAAAAACTGCGATAGAGACACCATCGATCGTTGGCATAAAAATAAAGGATGGAATGGTATTGGTTATCATTACGTCATTATAAATGACAGACATGAATTGAAGCCTGATGGATTAGTTGAAAAAGGCCGCCCCGATCATGTCACTGGCGCTCATGCCTACGGGATAAACGGGCGTTCATTAGGTATTTGTTGCATTGGACATGGTGATAAAGAAGCTTTTACCGAAGCTCAAATGGTCAGTTTACAAAAGCTAGTTACTCAACTCATGGGGGAGCACCGCATACCTCTGAACAAAGTCATCGGCCATCGAGAATTAAATACGCTCATTGCAAATGGTGAACTTGAAGCTCAATACAAAACATCGAAATCGTGTCCAGGCAAAAAAATTGATATGGATGAGTTGCGCCAAGGCTTTGCGCATAACAGCGAAGTCGAAGAGGAAAACAATGAGGATGACACACTTACGACTAACGACGAATCTAAAGATGAGCTCAACGATGCAATTGATATACTCAAGAAACATATGCACTTGTATCCGAATGCACAAGATGAACTAGCGGAGTTTCTGTTTCACCCCGAAGTGATCGCGCTTACCAGATAGATAAAACAATAAGTCGTTGTGCGATGATAGCAATTCACTGCGAATTGCTATCACTGCTTTCGTTCGCAAATGACGGTGGCAGTGTTTATTACATTTATGTTTGCTTAATGCTATTTATACGGATACCAAAACTATTATCGCTCTTCAAGCGCGTCGAACATTTTGCCAATAATCGCATACAGCTTCTGTTGGTCAAATTCGTACTCTGTTTCAGTTTGCACGCGATGCACAAAAACGAGATCGGAGCTAGGGTATACACCTAGCATATGAATACCGACACCAGTATGATAAAACGCTTTGTTTGCGCGGTCTTCATTGGCATTTATAACGTTCCAGAGCATACCATAACCGAAATCCATATAAGCATTGGTCACCGAGTAAGATGTCGTACTTTTTTCTATCCATTCTCTTGAAATTAACTGCTTGTCATTCCACATGCCATAATGCTCATAAAGTTGACCAAAAAGTGCCATGTCATAAGCCGACATTCGAAAATGATAAGCTGGGTACTTAGATTTTTCAGGCTCTAATTGGTAAAAACCATCAACCTCAAGTTTTGCTAAATCAGCATCCTCAGCAATCGTGATGTACTTGCCTTTAAATTGCTTCATGCCAAGCGGCTTGGCTATTTCCTCGTTGAAGGCGGAATAAATACTTTTTGTGCTAAGTTTTTCAAAAATTGCACCGGCGACATTAAAGTCCCAGTTATTGTAGACGTAGTTTTCTCCTGGCTTGAATGCGCCTCGCTCTGGGAATCTATTCAACATCCCCTGACTTGTGGCAGCAGAAGGTAAATAGATGCCCGAGCGCGACTGTAATAAATCTCGAATTGTTGCCGATTTTTCAATCTCAGTTAGGGGTGTTATGTCATCTATGTTGAGTTCGTTAAGAGAGGTGTTTAAATCAATGATCTCTCGGTCAACATAAATGCCGAACAGTGCGTTAAGCATTAGCTTACGGATAGAGTGGATGGTGTGTTTTTGGTATATATCACCAAATTCAAAAACAATTTTTCCACCTCTCATCAAAACCAATGATGATGTATTGCTTGTTTCTAAAAACGCCCTTAAATCATTCAATTTATCTTCATTAAAAGAAGCCGTGCTTTTGTAGCAGGTAGGATTTTTTATTAAGCTAACCATGCGCTGCAAAGTGTCGCTTTGCGCAAACGCATTGCCCTCGGGCGTGCCACCAAGCTTTACTACCTGGCCATTTTCGTTTTTAAATTGTGTAAGATTGCTCCCCATACCGGGACTGATTACATGACCTGCGTCTGGATAGATGATCGTATTTACGCGCGAAGATACACCATGTGAAGCGATGTCCTTTTGCAATACCGCCGCCATTTCCGCAGAGGGCCATAACATATCGTCCTCACCTGCAAGTAACAGCACTTGTCCTTTTATATTACCTGCATCAATCTGTTTAGATGCGGCATCTGGGTGAGAAAGGTCTTGCCTAAAGTAGTCAACACCAATAAATATATCGGCGGAATAATCGGGCTTTGAATGCCGAGGTACGAAGGGTATAGAGTTGCCATTGTATGTCCATGCAGCAGCATTTAAGTCCCCCATTGCTCCCCACACATGAGAACTGGGGGACAGCGCAATAATAGGAGCGTACTGATCATTGTGCGCGCCTAACAAGAGCGCGAGTTCAGCGCCACGTGAGCTGCCAACTACGGGTATTTGCTGGCAACGGTTGCGGGAAAGTTTAGGCTTAGAATCAATATAGGAAATGGCTGCGTCAACATTTTCAATTGGAATTTCTTTGAGCATTGGAGGTAATTTTTCCAATCCAAAGTAGCCCACTACCAATGCCGCTATCCCTTTTTGTGCTAGCAACACAGCTGTTTGGCTAGCAGCATAATAACCGCCTTCTGACCCCCCAAGAACAATTGCCGTGGTTAGCGACTGTGTGTGAGTTTCTTTGTTATGTTTGGGCGTAATTAACAGACCTTGTAGTTGAGAAGTGTCTATACGTTCAACGATTACGTTATCTGGATAGCCTGGGTCATTGCATCCTAGCAGTAAAAGTGCAGTACTTAGCCCCGTTAATAATTTCTTTAAAAACACAATAAAATCTCTTTTTACTATAGTAAACAGGCTAATAGGGGGTAATTCAAATCACAATTGTAAAGGAATATTACATTATCAATAAAAGGTGTTTGGTCGTGCGGATGTAAAACTAATGCACGTTTGCAATAGCAAGATTTTTATTGCGGTCCTACCACATTATCAGAGGTATTCGGGTATCACGGATTATCACTCACACCGGATGAAATTGCGCCGAAACTTTTTATCCCTAATTATAAAGGTAGCTTGAAGGTAGAAATGCTAAGCGCCGTAAGAAAGTTCGGCTTTTTACCTTATTCTGAACATGGCGAATTAGAACAAATTATTCAGTTAGTAAACGACGACATTCCGGTCATTGTATTTCAAAACTTATCCATTGCTTGGCTACCTCAGTGGCACTACGCAGTGGTGATTGGCTACGATTTTGCAACGAGTGAATTAGTCCTCCATACCGGCGTTACCCCCAATCATCGCATGAGCTTTGCGCTGTTTGAAAAAACCTGGCACAGAGGTGATTATTGGTTTTTAGCCCCAGTCAATGTTGAACAAAAAAGTGAAGCCATGAATAGCTTTACATGCACCAGTAAAGCTATGGAAATTATAGACGAAGCTCAGGCCGCATTCCCGAGCGAACAATCCTTAATACGCACTAGAAATAGTATTCGGGGGCTCAAAAATGCTTCTCACGCTAAGACTCAAGCAAACGATTTCTGTCATTAAATGTACTGAAATTGCGAGTCATTTATCTTAAGCAAGTGTTTGCTAGCGATCAGCAGTTTATGCAGAGCGTGGTGCGCGTGCAAAGCATCTATATATGCACATAAATCGTGTTTTCATCTGCATCTAAACCATTGTAAGCCGCAAACTCAAACTTCATGCCATACATAAAAAATCCCTTATAGTGAAATTTTCGGTGCACCCTTTTTACTCTTCGAAATGAATATTGCGAGCTTTTCTTAAAAAAAATACCCCTCACTATTTTTGTAAGTAAAGGTACTTGTTGCATCAAAAAAAGCAGGGGTTATCGGATGATCTTTTTCGGCTCTAAGGATACAACACGTATATAAGTTTAATCATCATAATGGATGAATGTTTAAGCTCGAATAACACTATTTGAATAACACATGACATTCAATTAATAGAGTTAAAACACTAATTTCCACAAAATATCCTGCTCGAAAGTAAGGTGCGGAAACCGCACCTTAGGGTTGTTGATAAAGGCAACAGAAATATTTCGATTTGTAAAATCAAGTCTGAGTTTATAAATAGTATTTTTTAATACTTTGCGTCAAGCGCTTTTCGAATTTCATTTAGCTCATCGACGGTAAATTCCCCGTTTTCAATCAAACTAACGATGCCTTTGTGATGACCTCGAAGCAAGCCCTCAAACTTCATGCCCTCACCGTCGTTAATCACTATTACTTTCTTATCTGTAAACATTTCTTTGTCGAAACCAGATACATCAAGTTTGAGCATTAACTCCTTTTCTACATCGCTTACAATCGCATCAGGGTCAAGTTCAATGTTCACATCTCCCATTCGATTCGACATGATATTCATTATCATTGCTTTTGTTTCAGGGTCGAGCATTTCGAGCGCTTGACTAAGAACATCGGCGTCATTGATCTCAGCGTTTGTAAGTTCAATCACCTGATGCTCACCGTTGTTATCTATCTCAAGTATGGTGGGTGCATTATTTTGTGCTTTGATTTCAATTACTTTGTGCTTTATTTTGTCTTGTTCAGCGAGGGCAGAGGCACTTAGGATGCCAAGCGCCGTTAAAGATATAAGCATTCCATTTATCATTTGCTTTGTTTTGAACATAAAAATATCCTCTTTTTTCAGTTAGAAGCTTTACGTCGTTTCAATCACTTACCAATAATGACTAAAAATCATTCTCGATAGTTTATGCAATGATTCAGTCGCTCTGAGTGTTTTGTTGCAAGAGCATTTTATGTGAACAAATGCATCTTGTTGTTTAAGCTTTATCAAACTTCGTACCAAAATTTTATTTTCATTTAAAACAGGGGGCTACAGTAGTTGAACAAGGTATGTGCCGTTCATATTACAAAGCAGTATCCTTATTTGAGGAACATATTTCTTCAAATAAGGAACTAAGCGATGTATTTTACTTGATAGAGCAATTTATAAGGAAAGAATTCAATGATATACACGTATTTGGATTGGCTTATTTATTGCTACATTCTTGGTTAAGTCCCAATCAAATTTTGTTGATTGTGTCGTCTTAAGCCATTTCTGGCGTCCTTTCTTCAAAGGTCAGCCAGCTTCACTAACTAGCTATTAATCTCAAGCTTAGTGGCTGATTGGAGTATACATGTCACTGCGAAATTATCTTTTTGCTTTATTTGCGGTATTTATTTTAGTGGTATCTGGCATTCAGATTATGCTGATTGAAAATGTTAGAGCACAAATAACTGAGGAAATTAGTTCAAAGACCAACACTATTTCTAATATTGCCATCAAAACCCTTCAAGATGAGCTATCGAAAACATTCATCGATAATGGTTTGACACAAACGCCACGACAAAAGTTTTCGATTAAAATAGCAAATACCCCTAATGCCAAAATTAATGTTACAGATGACTTAGTAATGGTAACAGGCAACAAAACTCAAACCGTCACTATTGAGCGCCTTTCCCCGCAACAAAATCGTTCAATCGATATTATTAAAGAGGCTAGCAAAAAGGAAGCTGTGACCTTTTCCGAAAGTGCCTACGCCTTAAATCTTTCTTTTTTGGACCAAGATAATATACAGAAAATCATTACCTTTGATCGCGAAACTAATTCAGTCGACAAGTATTTTAACAATCTCCTTTTACTTTTAACGGTAGTTACCATGTTCGCATTGGCATTGGCATTTTGGCTAGCTGGATTTATCAGTAAACCCTTATCCAAATTGAATACTGGATTTTCGAATTTAAGCCAAGGAGAATTCGGTATTCAGCTCAAAGAACAAGGCATCGCGGAATTAAAACAAACTTTGCAAATGTTCAACAAGACCAGTATTCGGCTGCAAGAGCTTCAAAGCCTTGAGCAACATTACCAACAGCAGCAACAGT
Source organism: Glaciecola sp. (assembly GCA_965658765.1). Classification (GTDB taxonomy): domain Bacteria; phylum Pseudomonadota; class Gammaproteobacteria; order Enterobacterales; family Alteromonadaceae; genus Glaciecola. The sequence goes on from CBFHTO010000008.1 coordinate 68,064, forward strand.
TAGCAGAACTCGGAGAAGTGGCCAGAGGATTAGCTCATACGCTCAGAAATCCTCTGAATACAATCGGCCTAGGCATCGAACATTTGCAGCAGTCTAATTTAGAATATGACGAGCAGACACGTGTCACACGAGACATTCAGAACAAAATTCAGCATTTAGACAAAACGATTAAAAGCTTATTACATTTATCGAACAACAAAGTCGATCGATCAGTAAGCGTCGATGTGGTCAACATCGTTCATGACATATTGCTAGAACTATCTTCAACTACTCAAATCATGCTGAATTTTGAACCAACAAGTCCGGTACTATTCAAATGCTCTGAACATGAAATACGGGCAATGTTTTACGTTTTGATTAGCAATGCGGTTGAGGCATCAGAAGAGTCGGGTAAAGTCAGCATTAAACTTCAAAAGACCTTCGTTAAAACACCTATTTCAAAACAACAAGCAGGTATACAATTAGACGTCATTGACCAAGGCTTAGGTATTGATGAGGGTGTATTTAAGGATCTGTTTAAGCCACATGTAACCAGTAAGCCTGAAGGCGCTGGCATGGGATTATTTATTCTAAAGCGCCTTTGCCAACTTTATTACTCAGGCAGTGTTGAACTTAAAAATAGAAATCCAAATGGCTGTCATGCCTGTCTAAAATTATTTAAATCTGACTGAATCACAAGGACTTTTTAGTTTGAATAATGACCAAATAAAAAAATTGAAGATTTTAGTTGTAGAGGACGACCCTCAGCAACGAAATCTGGTGTCCTCAATATTGAAATCAGTCGGATATGAAGTAGAGGCAGTGGAAAGTGCAGAATCAGCGATTTTAGCACTTAAATCCGACAAGGGTTTTGAATTGGTTTTCAGTGACTGGAAACTTGGAAGCATGACCGGTATGGAAGTGCTTAAGTATGCGCGTCAACACAGGCCAGACATTGGTTTTGCCATAGCCACGGCTTACGGCACAATTGCGCACGCAGTTGATGCAATTGAAGCGGGTGCAGACGACTATTTGAGTAAACCCTTCCAACGACAAGAATTGCTGCTGTGTATTAACAAAATAGCCAATGCCTACCATTTAAGAAGAACAAATAGTGATTTAAATACTCAGCTCAGTAATCAAGGCAGTTTGGTCGATCTCGTCGGCAGCGCGCCTTGTATGCAGAAGGTTTATGAGCGCATAGAAAGAGTAAGTGCGACATCGGCTACCGTTTTGATAACTGGAGAAAGTGGCACAGGGAAGGAGCTTACAGCAAGGGCTTTACATAAGTTATCTGACAGAAATTCCCAAGCATTTATTGCAGTCAACTGCGGTGCAATCCCAGAGTCTCTTGCTGAGGCTGAATTATTTGGTGCCCGCAAAGGCGCTTTTACTGGCGCCGTAAAGGACAGCCCTGGTTTATTGCTTAGTGCTGACAAAGGCACTTTGTTTCTCGATGAAGTCGGCGAGCTATCGCAAAATGTTCAGACGAAATTGCTCCGATTTTTACAAGAAGGGACCATTACGCCGGTAGGTGACAATAAAGAAATAAAAGTAGATGCTAGAGTGATTACGGCGACGCACAGAAATCTATTAAACATGGTCAAAGATGGCACCTTCAGGGAAGACTTATACTATCGACTAAACATCGTGCCAATCGATATGCCGCCTCTACGAAATAGGCGTGAGGATATACCAAGCTTAGTTCAGTTCTTTCTCAAAAAGTTTGAGGACTCATATGGATTCTCTTTGCCTGATTTAAGTAAAACTGTGCTTCAAGCATTGCTAGATTATTCTTGGCCTGGAAATGTACGCGAGCTGTCCAATCGCATAGAACGACTTGTACTATTGGGAGATGAATCCGCTTTAATCGACGAATTATCCCAGATACACGATAATACCAACAGCACTATTCAAAATCAGGATTTTGAAATTCCTGACGGTGGCATAAATTGGGAGCTCTTCGAAAAACAATGCCTGCAACAAGCATTAGACAAGTTTAACGGCAACAGAGCAAAAGCGGCGCAGCTGCTAGGGATGTCATATAAAACTTTTGATTATAGGGCTCGCAAGTTCGCTCTGATTTAAATTTAATACTTATTCTCGAGCATCTAAAGCGGCATACACTTCGTCTTCTGAAGGTGGTTGGCAACCGTTTCTTTCGACGTTTAGCGTTGCGGCCATTAATCCAAATGCTAATGCTTGTGACAAAACAGCTTCTTCTCGACCTTTATTTATCTGCTCTTTTTTCAACAGAAACGACAAAAAAGCAGAGAAAAAAGTATCACCAGCACCTACCGCATCGACAAATTTGTTCGGTGTAAAAACTGGCTTGCTGATAGATAGTTCATCAGTAAGCAAGGTAGCGCCGTGCTCCCCTTTAGTAAGCAGGACCATACCATCAGTCAGTTTCTCGAGCACTTGGGTAGCTCCCTCCATAGGAGAGGCGTTAATACCAAGCAACAACAAGTCTTCGTCACTTACTTTGACAATATCAGCATAAGGTAAGAGTGTATAAACGGCTTTAACATACTCGGCTTCGTCTAATTCTACTCCCTTGCGCATATTGATATCTAAGCTAAGAACTATCCCTTTCGACTTAATTTCTTTGAAAAATGGCATTAGTATCGGAACCATACTGGGCACTAACGCTAATGAGCCAGTATGAACCAGCGCAATATCATCAGAGATAAATGAAAGCAATTTATCAAAGCTAGCATCTAAGTCGGCAATTCCCTTACGATATAAGCGATAGTCTGGCTGTCCAGACTCATCTTTATACACGAGAGCTAAGGAAGTCGGTAAATCTGAGCGGTTATTCACAGGTAACTTGATGTTCTCTTGAATCGCGTAGTCATGAATACGCTTGCCATACTCGTCTGTCGAGATTGGAGACAAATAGCTTACTGCAACATTTTGTTTTGCAAAACTTCTCGCGACATTAAAGGGAGAGCCACCAATAAACGGCAGTATCGCTCCGCTTGGTTGCTCGATTAAGTCAAAAAGGGCTTCTCCAAAAACGGCTGCTTTACTGTTCATAAGTACTCTTTTGGTGATCGTTTAACTAAGGTCGTCGTCGAACTGCCCTTCGTATTCCTCTTCCTCTATTTGAATTGTTTCATCGCTCGCAAAATAGATACTTGTTGGAGAAGAATAGTTCGGTACATCGTCGTAGGAAAAAACGGAATAATATTTTGGCACATTTGGGTTGCCGAAGTTGTCATAAGTGTACTCGTCTTTGCCTGCGTAAATTTTAACGCCATCAAAGGGAGACTTTGGCGGGTGGAAACGATTACGCACGACAAAAGAGCCAACGAAGTCCGAATGAATTGGGTTTTTCCAAGTCAATTTAACTACTTTTCCTTCGGTTTTGGCGGACAGGTGAGTTGGAGCCTCGAGGCTACTCTTTCGTCGTTCAATGTACTTTATCACCAGATTCGGTACATTGTCATTGTCATCATCAAACCAGCTTACCAAACTGTTTTTCGCCTCAGAAGAGGCAGTCGTTCTAATAATAAACTGCACAAGATCTCTATTCTCGTAAAGCGACTCAAGGGTTTGCTTACAAGAGCTGTCAAAAATAAAGTGATGTGTACTTTTTTCTTTAAGCTGTAAATTACTGACTTCATAACCCACGTATTCTCGATTGTCGTTTGCAGAAATCGATTCATAACTATCATAGGTATTATCAGCAAGTTCGATAGTATATCGAGTATCGCGCTTACTATTAACAGTATTGGCATTTTGGAGCTCTAAATAAGCATCGGTTATCACAAACTTATGAGGATCTGGCAAATCAGTAAGCTCAAACGACATGTATCCAAAAACTCGTTGGCCCGACTGATCAAAGCCAGTTTTTATTTCTTTTTGTACTGTTTTTTCTTTATAGAAGGTTGTAAGACTTGCAGGAGTAAAACGAGATTCTTGTGGCTGAGTTGAATATATAATATCGAGGTTTGGACGGTAATGGATACCTCCGCCAAAGCGTCCATATCCGATATCAAATTGCATCATTTGTGAGTCAGCGCCAAGGGGCAATTTATTTGGACCGTCTATTCTGAGCAAAAACTTACCAGTTTCAATATGCTCTTTAAATATCCTACGCTCGGTCACATTAAACGGCCATTCTGTCCACATGCCCTGTGTCAATTTATCAGAAGTGATCGCGTTGCTCAGAGTTTGTAATGGTGTAGCGTTATGAATTTCTTCAAAACTGGTAATGTCTGAAATGCTCGAAGCGTCAAGCAGTGAGACCGTCCATTCACCAAAATTTTCGATCTTCGCGTTCACGCGGTTCATCGGATATAAGCAAAATTTTATGGATTTTATTTTTGCGTCATCAGGAATATTTTCTAAGGAAAACATGACCACGCCATAGCAAATCCCACGTGACTTATTTACTCCTACAAATAGAGAGTTAAGACCAAAGTGTTCTCTGTTTCGCTCGAGTGTATACTGCCCAACGTAGCCAACATCTTTTTTGCTAGGGAATAAATAACGAGAAAATTCGTCCTCAGAAAGTAAAGTTTTGATTTTCAACTCTGGCGCAAATGGCGACTTGATCTCTGTTTTTCTATTCACCGCACGTATGTTGTAATAATATTTATGTCCGCTCTTCAGTTGTACATCGTTGATATATAAATTTCGTGTGATACCAACGATGTTATCCTCTTTACACGCACCTTTCACTTTCTCCGAACGATAAATCTCAAAATACACATCCTCGTTTTGCTCGTAGTCCCAACTTAAAGAGACTGAAAACACGTCGATTTGGGAAGTTGTAAAATTTTGCACTCTTGAAGGTGCTCGTTCACTGTAGTTTATCGCTTCTGACAAAGCATGTTGAAGGGCTGGGATATTTTCATCAACGCTTTGACTCATATTACTTAAGTAATCTGGAATGTTGCGTGTGCCAACTTCAACGACAGCCGCCAAAATGCCTTTAGAGTAGTAATACTCTCGACCACTTCCATGAATTAAATTGGCGGGCGGCTTGCCCCTGTGAATGCCATAAATTCTGCCAGTGACTTTCTCAATTTCACGGTTCATATTAGCGCAAAGCACATTCAAATCAGTGCCTTCAATTTCAGACTCATGATTAAACTTGTGTGCTGGGAAAAAAACATTTCCCTGAGAGTGATAATCGAGTGCCACTGTAATATTAGGATGCGCGTCTACAAAATCTCGTATTGCTCGTGTTTCAGGTTCAGAAAAAGCTTCTGGGCCAGAATAGGTATTCAAGCTTGTGTCTGGGCCACGTTTAAAACGCACTGCAAAATTACGATTCAGATCTACACCGAATGTACCATCGCCATTGTCGCGTCGATTTTTACGCCAAAACGAAAAATGTGTGCGCGAATACTCAAAGCCATCGGGATTCAAACATGGCACCATATACAAGGTATTTTTATTAAGCGTCTTTATAAGCTGCGGATTAACTTGGTAGTTTTCTGCAACGTACTCAATAAACTTCACTGCTAATTCATTGCCAATCCATTCGCGAGCATGAATCGTTCCGGTGTACAACATTGCCGGTTTTTGATCGGCCTTATCAACGTCAATTGTCATGGTCACCATAACAATCGGACGACCTTCCCAAGTTTCTCCAATACTGCGCATTTGCAATAAGCTTGGATGCTGCTCAACTAGTTGTTCAATTAGGGTGATTGTTTGTTGGTACGAAGCGTACTGCTTTTTCATTATTAACCTTGCATTTCGCTCCATCGATTAGTGATCGAATCAAGCCTTTTTTGTTTTATGGTTGGTATGCTCAATAGCTTCTCAGGGTTTTGGGCAAGTGCATCATTAAGCTCAAACAAAGACATACTGTTAAAAATAACATCTACTGTTTTTGCACCTATACCTTCAACTGAGATAAAGAAGTCACGTAATTCCGCTTCTGTAAAAGAAGCAATTTGCGCGCTTTCTTCAATTAGCTCTGTTCCGCACTGAGTTATCGGATCAGATGCCTCAGCATCTTCTAGCCCAATATCTAGAGCTTGCGTCACTGCGTGTACTCGCTGAGTATTGTCAACCTGCTTTGAATTTTGCGCAGTAGTATAGCCTGTAACCTTTGCTTTAGTCGACTTAGCTCGATAATTATCTTGGAAGTTCCAAGTTTCGCTCGGCCACTCTTCTTCATCTAGACGAAGCTCGATCGGCAACAAAGGATAATCTGCACGATTTTGAAGAAAAAGTGCATCCGCACAGTCTTCACTAGTACTTGCCTTGCCAAAAGTGATGTGTCGCATTACACGAAGCACCGATGAGCTTAACTTCCCTAACTCTTCCCAATTGTAGTTCGGAATATTTGGCGCGCTAAAGCGACCATTGGATAAATCCCACATTAAATAGCGGCCAATCCAATCACGGACATAAGGAAACGCAGCGAATGCGGTCGCACACTCTAAAATCCGGTAATGGTTGTCTATACCCAGAGCAATATCACAAGCCCAATATTCGGCTTTTGCCGCTTTAGAAGCAGCAACGGCAATATCAAGCGCCTCTTGAGGTACATTTTGATAGTCCATCGAACCTCCTTGCGAAGTATTAGTCAGCCATTCGCCTTCAGGGGGACGACGCCAAAATGCGCACAAAGGTTTATGCCCAACCAGCATGACTCGTATATCAGCCTGCATCGGCACAAATTGTTGTGCATACACTGGGTAATACTTCTTTTCTTGGAGCAATTGAATCGCTTCATCAAACGAATCCACCTTGTGAACAAAATATCCACCATAATTAGATGGCCCATAAGAGTTCTTGATGATTTTCGGATAATCGGTATTTTTAAGAAAACTAATTGCATCCTCTTTCTCATAAAAAATATCCGTTTTTGGGATAGGTAGGTCGTGCTTTTTACAAAAATGAGTAACGTTTTCTTTCGATTTATTTGCAAATTGCGTGTCTAATGAAGGTATAAACCTCACTTCAGGCAATGCTCTTGCGATGTCTCGAAATGTTTCATAAGCCGTTGCGGGTATATTGCCCACTAGCACGTCGATATTTTTGGATTTTACTTCGTTAATAAAACGCTGTTTATCATTACCCCAGCGATATACGACTTCTTCGATTTTATCTGGCCAACCCTTAAAGTTAGAGTGGTCAAAAAACCTTAAAACATGATTTAAGTATAAAAATCCTATTTTAGGTAGTGTTTGGGTAGAATTATTGTTGTTCAATTTCAGCTTCCAATTTTGTGTTTTGCGTTTTTTTTGCTGCGCTTTCGTGCGCTTTTCGTTCGATTAAATCAACCAACAGTTCTATTTTCTTATCATTGAAATCTAGACCTATGGCTTCTTGTTCGGGTGTTGCAAATGCAGGTATACCGTTAACTTCTAGAACCACATATTCTTCTGCATCTTCGTCATAAATAATATCAACACCAGCGATCTCCAGACCGGTTACCTCGGTAGCTTTGAGTGCGACTTCTATTAATTTATCGTTCGCTTCTCTAGGCATTACCGTACCACCACTCGAAATATTGGTTTTCCAATCATCAGCAGGAGCTTTGCGTCCATAACAACCCACAAACTGACCGTCAACAATATCGACACGATAGTCTGACATATCGTAATTAATGTATCGCTCAACGTACAAATGCCGAAGATTGGTATGCTCCAAAAAAGGCATCAACATATCCAAGGAACGTTCATTCTCGACCTTAACTATGCCCATTCCGCCCCAGCCATCTGTTGGCTTATAGACCAATCTGCCATCCCATTCACGAATAGTGTTTTTCAGGGTATGCTTGTCGTCGGTGCTACATAAACGATAGTCGGTTGTGCGAATTCCCGCTTGCGCTAACCTGTGAGAAGTGCGAAATTTGTCTTCACAGAGCGAGAAGGAATCAAAATTATTTAGACAAGCGACAGATTCATTTAAAGTTTGATATAAATACATTTGATAAGCGGTCTGTTGACCTGCATTGTAAGAAAAGAACGCATCAAGCTCTTCCATTACAACATTGTGGCAAATTATTTCGCCATTGTGGGCAGTAGCATGTGCTAAATTTAAGTCAGTAATCACTGCAATTTCGCGCTCCCGCAGAGCACTGATTAACTTGGCTTGAATTAGCTCTCCCCCACCATTTTTATACATCCACATGCCCACGGTATATTTGTTCATTTCCTTCCCTTTTTATACCTTAATATTCACACTACATTTACTTAAGATTTACATTTAAAAACAGATACATAGTGTACCATGAACATGTGTGAATAATGTGCAAATTTCGCTTAAATTATAGTCGTAAACAGCGAGCAAAAACTGTATCATCTTTTAACAAATTACATGGAAAGAAACCAATGGACCACCTCTACGATTTTGCCGAACTTCAGTCCTTCATCGAAATAAACAGCTACACCCGAAATAAAGCTGGCGTCGACAAAGTCATCGAACGATTTTCTCCGCTAATGCAAGAGATTGGCTTTGAAGTTGACATACACAAAAGAGAACACATCGGTAACCATGTGCATTACCGCTCAGCAAAAAAAGAGGGTGAAAGAATCCTGATCCTAGGACATTTCGATACCGTCTTTCCTGAAGGTACGTTTACCGACTTCACTCAAGACGATGATTGGATCTATGGGCCTGGAGTTTGTGATATGAAAGGTGGTAATCATATAGCCCTTGAAGCATTGCGTAATGTGTATAAACAACATGGTGAGATTTATAACATCGACATGTTGATGGTCAGTGATGAAGAAACAGGAAGTGACGACAGTAAGGCACTGACTACTAGTCTTGTTAAAGACTACGATTTTTGCATGGTATTTGAAGCCGCGGGCCCACAGCAAGACGTGGTCATAGCTCGCAAAGGAATAGCTACTTACTACATCGACATTGAAGGCAAAGGCGCTCATGCAGGCAATCATTTTGAAGATGGTACCGACGCAAATATTGCTGCAGCACAAACTTTATTGGCACTAAGCGCATTAAGCAATGTGTCACTTGGGACCACCGTCAATGTGGGCAAAATCAGCGGAGGCATTGGAGCAAATACGATTTCACCATCGGCGAAACTAGTTGTTGAAGCGCGTTTTACAAAAAGCGATGAGCGGGACCGAGTATTGTCCGCTTTTAACAAGCTAAATGACTCAGTGGCAGACAACGGCGCCGCTATTAGAGTTGCTGGCGGTTTGCAGCGTGACGTCATGCAGCCTAGTGAAAAACAAACACAATACATCAAACGCATTGAGAATATTCTTGGTAAACCCTTGATCACCGAAAAGCGTGGCGGCGTCAGTGATGCCAACGTCGTTTCGGCAGCTGGTGTGGCTAGCTTAGACGGCTTTGGACCATTTGGAGACGGTGATCATACTGTCCACGAAAGGGCCAATAAGGCAAGCTATGTAGAGCGAATAGAAGACGTTACAAAAATTTTTAGTCAATTGATTTATAAGTGATTTGTAAACGGGGCTAAGAGCCTAAGCTCCACATTAAAGTCGACAAAAAACGGGCGGTTAAGCTTGGTTTTTCTAAGGGTTGTAGCTCATTAGAAACCAAATACTATCCAACATTCTAGTCAAAACATCGTGTTGATGTAGATTCGTTAGCCGCTACCAAAGCACCTGATACGATGTGTTTGACCACTTCCGATTTCCGCATGGCATAATTTAAACCATAATTTTTTTACCTGATTTATATGGGTCTGTGTGTCATAAAAAATAGTTGACCTTCACCGATTAGAAAAAAGACTGAAACTATAATTAATTCAATTAGTACCAACGTATTACTCTACTTGTTATTCTTTGAGCTCTTGTACATAGTGTGTCTAAATGAAAGATCTTTACTGTTAATCGAACTTAAATAAGACGTTTTTAGTTATTTATGATGAAACATGCTCATGGCTTTTCACCAACGATTATTATTACGCAAAGCGCAATAACGCTTGTGAAAGTAATATCATTGACGGTAATGCTTTTGCTTGTGCACACAACGTCGGCCAATCCAAACGGTATTATCGAAAATATAGAAGCTACCCGTATTAATTCCACTGACCCAATTCAAATGGAAATTGATGCCGATGCATTTCTCTCTCAAACAGACTCTAATTCACTTCCGTTTTTGTATGCATCCTCATTAAAGCTTGAATCTCTCGTATTTCAAGAACGATTTTTAGAAGCAAGTAAACTACTAAAACAACTGAAGGTTCAAGCAAATCTGCAAAACGACTTGCTAATCGATGCTCGCTTAGCAATACAAGAACTGAAGATAAAATTTGCTAGGGGCAACCCAAAGGATCATCAAGAATTATTTGAGAATGCAGTAGAAAAAGCGATTCAGAGTGAAAATATGAGAGCTATTACCGAGGCTCACATGAATGTCGGGCTGCAACAATCTAGAATGTTGAATTATAGTGGCGCTATCGTATCACTTAAAAAAGCGTATGACATTTCATCGGCTTTAAAGGATGAAGCTCTTCAATCTTCCATTATCATTGCGCTTGCAAACAGTTATTCAGATTTGGGCGAGATAAATTTAGCGATAAAATATTACACAGAAGCATTAGGCATCTATCAAGCGCAGAAATCACCATTTGGAGAGTCAGTTGTACTTTTTAATATTGGTAAAGCACAATTTGCGAACGAAAATTATATGGATGCTTCAATGTATTTTGAGCAAGCTCGCCAAATTAGCATGCAGATCAATGACGAAATAGGCGTATTGTTAGCCGAGTTACAAATAGGGGAAATTCATTTAGCGCAAAAGCATTACTCGGATGCACACCTCTCATTTAGTAAGGTTGAAAAAGCATTTAGAGAAATGGGCAACAAAAGCTCTCACTTTCAAGCATTAATCGGCTTAATCAGGACCAACTTAAAATTAAATAATTTGCTTGAAGTAAATAATAAATTACCGCTGTTAAGTGAATTAGTGACCGATATAGATAATGAGCTGGAATCTTCTCAATATGAACTTATACGCTCTAAAATTGCAGCAGCAGAGGGTAACTATGAAATGGCCTATCGATATTTAGAAAAATTTAGGAAAATAGATGCCAAAATAACAGAACAAAAAATAAACACTGAAGCTCACAAATTTAAAGTTGATTTTGAAACGACCTTAACGCAGCAGAAAAATCAACTTTTAATCCAAGAGAATGAAATCAATAATCTCGTGATTTCTCAGCAAAAAAATAAAGAAAAAGTTTGGATAATCATCACCATATTATCAATCATTTCAATTATGGCCTTACTCACAGTACTGTTTTTACAAATTCGTAATCGAGAAAAATTCAAACGAATGGCCATGCTTGACAGTTTAACTAAGAGTCCAAATAGACGTGCAATCCTGAAATTTGCGACTGTACTGTTTGACGAATCAAAAGCCTTGAATACTCAATTTTGTCTGGCCATTGTTGACTTAGATTTTTTTAAAAAAATAAATGATACATATGGGCATCAAGTAGGTGATGAAGTGCTTAAAGCCTTTGCTAAATCATGCAAGGAAAGTCTTCGTGATCATGATAACTTCGGCCGTTATGGTGGTGAAGAGTGGATGCTTGTTTTTCCAAATACAAGCATCCAAAATGCTGAATTTATTTTCCAACGTTTATCAACGCAACTTAATAAACAAGCTTTGTCGGATTTACCCTCTGATCATGAGCTAACATTTTCAATAGGTATGGTTGAGTATAATTCAAGCACTTATAAGAGCCTTGACGAACTTATAGTTGCTGCAGATGAATGCCTCTATGAGGCAAAAGAGTTAGGAAGAAACCAAATGGTCACAAGAAAGTAATGACAAGTAATTTTTAACGTTCATGCGCAATTGTGCATTTGAATTCAGGAGCATCAAAGCCCCAACGCTAGTGAGTTCTTGTTATTTAGGCATGTGATTTTCAACTTTGGCATTAAAGTACAGAATTTGATTCAGTCAATACCGATAATCGCGACTTGCCCGACGCTGCATTCATATCTGTTGAGCGTTCCATCTTCGAACCAGTTGATATCGGTCAGTTTATATACTGCGAGTTGACCATTAGCCCTTATTTGTTCAAGTTTTGCGCGTCGTTCTGGAGTCATCCGACCGGATATGCTTTGAATTTGCTGTGGCGTTAATTTGAAAACGCATTTTTCTGCAGCCAAACTCGCGCCTTTTGACTGCTCGGAAGGCGTTAGCTTAAATCGGTTAATATGACCATTTCTCACAGAAAGTGTCGCAGTCAAATAATCAACGTGATATTTATCTTGAATTTCAGCTGATATTTTAGGAATTGAATAACCAGCAAGTGCCCGATATTTTTCGTAGCTGACCGTACACAATTGAACATCCTCTGGCTTTGCTCTTTTTCCTTGTGCCTTTTTACAGCTTCCTGAGCAACGTCCTACCGCTATCATTAGCTCTTTGCTATGCTTACTTGTCGCTGTTCTCTTGAACCCGTGACACTCAAGGAGTTTTGCCCGATAGTCGGTTTTAAACGGTGGTTCTGCTTTAGATATTCCAGAAACTATAAGTATGCATACAATGACGAAAACTCGTAAAACCATGTTCATGCCGCTACTCCTTGCGTTGCTTAAAAAATTAGGGTTTAGATTTTCTCAATATAACTTAAAGAATAGCATATCAACAAGATACCCCTGCGACAAACCCTGAACTCCAAGCCCACTGAAAATTGTATCCCCCCAACCAACCGGTAACATCGACTGCCTCACCGATAAAAAAGAGGCCTGGTATGCCTTTAACTTCCATTGTTTTCGATGATAAATGATCGGTG
>CBFHTO010000009.1:0-78086 GCA_965658765.1 Glaciecola sp.
AGATGCCAGTGCAAAGTATCAATGGAAGCTATCAATGGATGGTGCTAATTGAAGATACCAGTGCAAGGCTATCTCATCCACTGACACTTCGGCAGAGTGATTGTGTTAATCGCATAATACTAGAGTCTTACGGGGTGGTGAGATTTTATTTACATCTTTCGTTTTAAATAAATATATAAAAATCAATAATATATAGAATTAAATCCATTTTTACAGAGTAAGATGTTAAAAAAACACCCTTTTGGTTCGAAAAAACCTTATTTTAACTAGGTCTTTGCCGATAAAAAATGTAATTAAATTGTTGCATTGAAGGTTTGGCCGTGAAGTATGGTATTTATAGTGTTGTTTTGGTTCTTGTGATTGCGCCACTATGCGCTTGGCTATTTCCTCCTGTTTACGCAATTTCAGGCATTAGTTTATTAAGTTCAATACTATTGTTACTTGTAGCGAAGCTAAGTATTCCTAAAGATGAATCTTTAGAACAAGACCAACAAGCGGAGCAAATATCTTCAACTGCGATGACAATTGAGCAGCAATCAAGTCATATTGCAATAGGCGGTGCTAGCGTTTCATATTTTATCGATAAACTAAGTCAATTTTTTAATGAACAGGTAGATAGTACAAAAGAAATTGCGAATCGTGTTTCAAATCTTGAAGAGGCAAACACAAAAGTAATTGCACTGAGTGAAGAAGTCACGTCCAATATTACTCATTCAGAAAAAGAAGCAATGCAGTCGATTGAGGTATTAGATGAGGTAAGTAATCAACAAAAAGGTTTAGAGAGCCAGATTGCGAACACGACCAGTTTACTTCATGAATTGAGAGACAATGCCAGCGCAATTGGGAATATTGTAGACACAATAAATCAGCTTGCAGAACAAACTAATATGCTAGCATTAAATGCTGCCATAGAAGCTGCCCGTGCTGGTGAGCAAGGTAGAGGTTTTGCAGTTGTTGCAGACGAAGTCAGAAACCTTGCAAAACGTACGACAGAAGCCACGAGTGGTATTGAAGATGTACTAAACCAAATAACACAAAAAACACACGATTCTGTTTCTGCGATTACTCAGGTATCTGAATCAGGAAACCGTATGAGCGACTTGGTTCAACAAACCTCCGCTAAACTGGACGAATCACGTCAGTCTGTGCATTCAGCTCAAATATCAATGGAAACCTTAAATGGTAGTATAGAAAACGCCAAAACAGATAGTTCTGGCATTTCTCTTATTGCGAGAAATTTATTTGAGTCTATAGAGAGTCATACTTCTAATCTTAAAGACGTATCTAATAAGGCATTCGACATAGCGGTGCAAACAGAGTCTATTTTCAGAGCTGTATCAGTATTCGAGATAGAAACTAAGCATCAACTGGTACAACGGATTGCAATTAATGCATCAAAAGAAATTGGCAATATCTTGGAAAAAGCGATCTCTGATGGAAAACTGACCTCTCAACAAGTTTTTGATACTCAATATAAACAGATTGAGAATACTAATCCTCCTAAATATTCAACAAAATACGACAGTTACAGTGATTCGCATTTCCCACTTATTCAGGAGCCGATTCTCAATAATAACAACTTTATTATTTATGCAGGAGCCGTGGATATAAATGGTTACTTCCCCACCCATAACAAATGTTTTAGTAAACCATTGACCGGTAATTATGAACAAGACTTATTACACAGTCGAACAAAACGAATTTTTGATGACGCTACGGGGGCACGTTGCGGTAAAAATAAAGAGTTGTTTCTTCTTCAGACATATAAGCGGGATACCGGTGAAATAATGCATGATCTGTCAGCACCAATCTTTGTAAATGGCAAGCACTGGGGTGGTTTCCGAATTGGATATACTGCAGAGGGCTAATGTTACGGTGTGCGTTATTTAAATAAGTAAAGTACATTAAAATATACTGTTGTATATAAAAATGTTGATTAGATTGACTGAAATTAAGTACCATATCTCATTGTTTTGTAGAGTAAATCTTTGAATACATTTGAGGCCATGATGACGTTCAAGAGGACTAAAGTACTAGTCGCTATAGCTATTTACCTTATCAGCATAAACACCGTTTTATCTCAAGTCTCTGAAGTATATGAAAATGCCCTCCAGAGTTACAATGAAAATAAAATAGATGAATCGTATATTCATCTAAAAAATGTACTAAAAAACAAGCCAGATCACCTTCCTTCAAAAATACTCATGGGAAGGGTCCTGTTTAATAAAGGATTAGCTCAAGCCGCAATTGAAGAGCTTGAGGAAAGTATGTCTTTCGGTGCAGACATCAACCTTCTTGTCGTGCCGTTATTACAGTCAAAACTACTTCTTGGTGATTTACAGTACATCCTGTCATTTAAAGAAAATGACATACGTAAATCGTTATTGTTCGAGGTTTGGATTCTCAAGGCAACCGCGTCCGGAAAGCTTGGAGAAATCTCCGACGCCCTGGAGTATTTCTATACAGCGATAAAATCATTCCCAGATAATATTAAAGTATTAAACAGCTTCGCTTATTTCTATATACAACAGAAAAAGTATGAGGACGCTTACCAATTAATTCTTGAATCTGAAAATATTGATTCAAATAACTCGAAAACGCTTCATTTAAAGGCGCAATACTTTGATGCAATAAATGAAAGAGACACAGCGTATTTGTATTACAAAAAGGCGTATAGCCTTAATGAAAGCGATGGGTTACTCATTCGTTCACTGATCAATGCGCATATGATTCATAAGAATTACGAAGACGCTACGCCTCTCATTGATAAAATATTAAAAGAAACACCAGACGACCCTTATATCATGTTGTATAAAGCGATGATTACTGCTGATAGTGACATGGGCGAAGTATCTGGTGATTTGTATCGAAAGGTACAAGAGCTAATCAGCTTGGTACCAGAAGAAGTCAAGATTGATCACACTGAGCTTATATTCGCAGATGCCCTTGCATCCTATGAGTTGGGGAACTACGAAAAGTCGAGGGATGCTTTAGAAAAATATTTGTTGCATGCTGGGCAAAATTTACAAGCAATAGATTTGCTAGCCCAAAGTTATTTACATCAAAATACTGTATATAAAGCAAGATCATTACTTAATAAAAACATTGACGTTGTTAAATCTAATTTAAGGTTAAGCTTAACGCTTTGTCAGTTGCATCTCGAAATGAATCAGTCATTCAAATGCTTGAGTCTCATAGAAGAGTTACGAAAGATTTATGGTGAGCTTTTGCCGATTGATCTTATGCGCAGTAAGGTTTACCAATCTAGAGGTTTGTACAAGGAAGCACTTGAAATATTTGACTCGCTAGATACTCAAGGGCTTTCACCTCAAAGCTTATTGCGATATGTTGAATTGCTCTTACTGAACGATAAAAATGATAAGGCGCTGTCTGTAATTGATTCTATTATATCCAACGAACCGAGCAATTATGTTTTCCTGAACACAAAAGCGGACATACTTATTAGTCAGAAAGAGTATGAAGGAGCAAGGAATTACGTAGACCAAGCGTTAAAAATAAACTCTAACTTCATCCCTGCGAATTTAAACAACATAAAGTTACTGTTGAGGGAAGGCGAACTGAAAGAAGCGGAAAATCAGGCACTAATAACGTTAAATAAATCGCCTGAGAATATTAATGCAATCCGTCTATACGTTCGGGCTTTGATTAATCAATCAAAAGTTATAAAAGCACGCAAAACCCTTGAACAATCCAAAAGCCTGGACGGTTATGACAATGTACTTTTTGAATTGAGCGCACGTTTGTATGTCATTCAAAAGGATTATTCAAAGGCATTGAAGGAATACAAAGCTTTAAATCGTCAAACGATATTGAATCCGAAGTACGTTCTTGGTTTGGCTGAGGTTTATTCAAAGATGGGAAACGTAAAAGCTGCTCAGCAGCAGTTAAGGATTCTCTATAATTTATGGAATAAATCATCAGAGAAACTTTTGCGCTTAAGTCAACTGCAAACGACGGTGGAAGATTTTGAAGGTGCTATTCGTTCCATTAACAAAGCGCTTTTATTATCACCTAATAATATCAGTATTTCCTTAGGGTTAATGAAACTACAGATACAAAATAAACAGGCTAATATGGCTTTGAAATTAGCCAACAAGTGGTTGAAAAAGTATCCTGATAACAAAAATATAGTTTTCATGGCGGCAGAGGCATTAACAGATATGTATGAGCGCGAAAAAGCTCAAAAACTCTATCTGAAGGCATTAGAGCTTGATGATAATTTTGTTTTAGCCGCAATACGCTTGGGCCAGCTAGCAGAAAAAGGTGTAGGCTCTGCAAGCTTTGAAAGTCGAATTAAAGCGATTTTAAGGGAGAAGCCAGATGCCCATATTCATAGAAGTTTATTGGCCGACTATTATACAGCCAGCAGACAATATTCGAAAGCCAGAGTTCTCTACGAAATGTTGGTAAATGTGGATAACTTGCCTGGCATGGCGAAAGTTTATAACAATTATGCTAAGACTTTATTTGATACCGCCCCCGGTAAGTCCTTAGAGTTTTCAAATAAGGCCGTTAATATTAACAGTAAAAGCGCTGAATATTTGAGTACGAAAGGTTGGAGTTTGGTAAAGCTTGAGCGTTTTTCCGATGCTTTACAATACTTGAGGAAAGCACACGCATTAGACGCTAGTAGTTTAAATATTAGATACAAAATAGCTTTTACTCTATTTAAAGAGGATCGTTTGGTGGAAGCAACTCGGGAACTTGATTCTATACTAAGTACAAAAGATGAATTTGAATTGCGGCAAGAGGCAGAAGAATTAAAAGTTGAGTTAAGCTCTCGTGTATGAAAGTTTAATTTATAGGTGAGCACTATGTGTCAAAAATTTTTACACATACGAAGATCACTGTATATAAGGTCATGAAACATAAGGATATTAAATTTGGTTCGAAAATTGCTTATTTTCGATAATTAAATATTATAATGACACTACTATTTAGTCGAGACGTATTGAAGGACGACCAATGAGCGCATCAAATATAAAACACCAAGAAAACAATCTAATAGGTTTTTTGAACAAAATTATAATGTTAGCCGTTGGCTTGTTTTTGACAAACTCGGTCATAGCTGGCGACGACAAAAAAGACAAAGACGACAAAAAAGACAAAGACGACAAAAAAGACAAAGACGACAAAAAAGACAAAGACGACAAAAAAGACGACAACGACGACAACGACGACGACGACAACGACGACGACAACGACGACGACAACGACGACGACAACGACGACGACGACAACGACGACGACAACGACGACGACAAAGGCAACGACGATAGTCTTAATTATTGCCAACTAACAGACATAGTGATCACGTCTTCGGGTTTTGATACCGTCAACTGTCTTGGCAAAGTCTCAGGAAATGACAACAAATTAACCTTAAATGGCGATGATATATGGAATATTGATGGTGACCTTGATAGTAGCGGAGGGTCGACTTCTGATGGTTGGTTAGCTCCGCAAAAGTATGATTTTGACAATGAAGCAACTTCCTTTTCTTTCTCTAACTGTTTTGAAGGTGAAAATTCTGAAACATGTGATAATGGAGGCTGGAATACTGCGGATTTTCAATTCAATTCTGAAGCCCCATCAGACCCAACTGCAGCATATATTGATTTAGTGATATCGGTAAAAGCAGGAAACGGTTATGCGCTATATCAGATTGATGTTGAAAAGCCTGAAGTAAATATGCCATTTTCGATATCTGGTACCATAGAAACTTTTGGAAAAAATGGTGTTTCTCACATCACTGCTTGGCTTCGCGAGGGTGATTCCCCTAATACCCCTTTAAATGAAGTAGCAGCACCGGAATCTCTGGCTTTGCTTTGTGTTGGTGCTTGTTTGATTGGTCTACGACGAAAGTTAAGTAAGAAATAACTAAAAGATCTCGTAAATGGCGACCGTTTATAATTAAACGTATAGGTCCTAATTCTAATATAGGAAATGGTAAAGGTCTTACATTATTGAATATACTCTGAATGTCTATGCAGAAAAAATTGACGAACAACGAAATGTAAACGTCATAGTCATGTGAGTTCTTTATTATAAGATTTCCATTTTATATTTGAGTATTTACTAGGGAGCAATAAGTATTAGAACACTTTTTTTTTTGATCTTGATCAAGTACCATCGCCGCTTCTAAATTACCGAGCAAATTAGGAGATAATTATGGGTAGTAGCGACAATTTCAAAGAAGTGTTCAATTGGTGGTATTTTCTCGGTATTCTTGGGGCGTTAGTGGCTTTCCCACTACTCCACATAATTGCTTGGGCGGCCAAAACCCTTATATTATGAGGATATAAAATACAATTTAAGGAACCAAGGTGTCACAAGAACTAATAAAAAACGCCGTAACCACCATTTCCGACTATCCAAAGCCTGGTATCATGTTCAGAGATGTTACCAGCGTTTTACAACAGCCTGCCGCATTCAAAGCGTGTATCGAACTTCTTGTTGAACAATACAAAGATTTCAGTTTCGATAAAGTCGTAGGAACTGAAGCGAGAGGCTTCCTTTTCGGTGCACCCCTAGCGCTTGAACTAGGGGTTGGTTTTGTTCCTGTTCGTAAGCCTAAAAAACTCCCTCGAGAAGTCATTTCCGAATCGTATGAGTTGGAGTATGGAACGGATGTTTTAGAAATTCACAAAGACGCGATCAGCCCTAGAGATAAGGTTCTGATGATAGATGATTTGCTTGCTACCGGCGGTACTATGATTGCAACTGCAAAGCTGATAAGGCGTTTAGGTGGTATTGTGGATCACGCAGGTTTTATTATTTCTTTACCGGACATTGGTGGTGAACATAAACTCAAGGGTGCGAATATTACACCTTATTGCGTATGTGAGTTTGAAGGAGATTAGCGCTGTATGAGCTATCAAGTTCTGGCAAGAAAATGGCGCCCTCAAATCTTTTCTGAGCTCGTTGGTCAACAACACGTCGTCGATGCAATTACCAATGCTTTAGAAAACGATAAGCTTCATCATGCTTATCTATTTACCGGTACAAGAGGAGTCGGAAAAACGACAATTGCGCGTATATTTTCTAAAAGCCTTAATTGTGAAAAAGGCCAGAGCGCAAACCCTTGTGGTGTATGCAATGCTTGTACAGACATAAGCGAAGGACGATACGTTGACCTGCTTGAAATTGACGCAGCGTCTCGCACTAAAGTGGAAGACACAAGAGAGATTTTAGATAACGTTCAGTATCGTCCTACCAGAGGTAAATATAAAGTTTACCTAATTGACGAAGTTCATATGCTGTCTAAACACAGCTTCAATGCGCTGTTAAAGACGCTTGAAGAACCACCTGAACACGTTAAGTTTTTATTAGCGACGACAGATCCTCAAAAACTCCCCGTTACTATTTTATCCAGGTGTTTGCAATTTAGTCTCAAAGCGATATCTGTTGAGCAAATCAAAACGCATCTGGCAATGATTCTTGATAGCGAAAATATACCATACGACGATGCAGCTATTGCCCAAATTGCTAAGTCTGCGCATGGAAGTATTCGAGATTCATTAAGTTTAACTGATCAAGCAATCGCACAAGGCAACAATACAGTCTTGACTAAGACTGTGATATCGATGCTCGGTTTATTAGACAGAAATCAGGTTTTAAAGTTAATCAAATTGATTTGTGAGCGAGATTCTATCTCTGCTATGAAGCAGTTAGAGGAAATCTGCTCAGCGTCTCCTGATCACGCTCAGGTTTTATCGCAGATACTCGGATTATTGCATCAGATTGGGCTCACACAGATGGTGCCGGAAATTTGTAAACTGGAAGGCAGTTCTGCGAAGGCAATTTACACTCTAGCAAAGGCAGTTTCGGCTGAACATATACAAATGCTTTATCAAATAGGCATTAATGGGCAACGTGATTTGCCTTTTGCTCCCGATTCTCGTTCTGGCTTGCAAATGTGCATTCTAAGGATGTTGGCTTTTAGTCCAAGGCAAAAAATAGAGTTAGTTCTTGATGATTTATCGAAAGATAATTCACAGATAGATAGCGTTTCAATCGATACTTCACTAAGCGATGCTCATAAGGGTAGTAAACCTGAGTCAACTGATGCTCAGTTACCTCAAGATCCTAATAGGAAATCACCGAACGATCATGAGTCTACACTAAGTGAAAATGACGAAGGTTTAGATGTAAGCTCACAGCGTTTTGCAGAAACAGAGTCATCGACTGAGACGGCAGATTCAAAATCAACAAGAAATGATGGTTCGGCACATACATCAAATAAAAAAAACGAATTCCATGATGAGAACAGTAAAGTAAATAGTGAAGTAAGCAGCAACATACAAAGCAACGCGCAGAGCAATCGAGGTAACGAAGCTTTTGTTCAAACCCTTAGCGCGCCTGATGACAAAACAACAATTATTGAAGAGGCCGTAGAGGACATACCCAGCCGCGTAGATGATAATAGCATTCAAGACGACTCGCACCTTGATGTAAGCGTCCACAGTGAAGAAGACTATTTTCCGCCACAAGGAGAGCAAGGATTCGACGAAGATGCTTTCGTGGCATCTGCTCAGGAAGTTTTAAGTTCAGAGGATAAAAGCGCTCACTTTGACGAAAATATGCAAGTCGCTCTCAGTTCTGAAGGCGATGATTGTGCCGATACGAAAGAAGCTAATAATCAAACACTTGATACTAATACGCTTGAAGCGAATGCTGAATCTTCACTTAACAATACCTTAGAGCTCTTGAAAGCTAAGCGGGAGCTAGAGGCTTTCTCAAAAGAAAATAGCGAAAAGGAAGAACCATCAGCAAAAAAGTCCGATGAGGGTGATACTTCAGCGTCTGAGCCTACTGTTACAAAGCTCAGCGAGAATAATACTAAAGAGAATGTGCTTCAAAACACACACGTTTCAGAGACTGCGAAATCTGAAAGCCAAGTCACTCAGGAGGATGTTTTCGGATCAGACATAGCTGAGCAGGAACTGCCCTTAGCGAGTCCTCACGCAACGACACCAAAGACTCGAGAAACTTCAGATTATGAAGAGCATAGTCACATTGATCCCAATCGGATACAAAACATATCCTTAGGATATATTTTCAAAGAAACTGAAAAGGTCGTAAATCCACATCTAACTGATGGTGAAAAGTTAGTTAAGGCCTCACAAATAGATGAGTGGAGCGCATTCGTAGATGAGACGGGATTGAGTGCCCTTACTCGACAATTGCTGCTTCATGCTAACTGTACTTCGCTAAATAACCCCTTAAAGATTGTCATTAGTGAAGAACATCAACACCTTTGTGAAAACGCTATTCTAGACAAGATCAAAGCGCGATTAAGTGAGATGTTTAATCAAAGCTTTAAACTTGAGGTAACCACTGGGCAGGTAAACAATACGCCTTTCCAAATACAGGCAAACATTGATAGCATGCGACAACAGTACGCAGAAACTCTAGTATCAAACGACGATACAATTCAAGAAATCATTAAAGCGTTCGACGCGACAGTGCTCGAAGAATCTATCGAAGCACGCTAGTACTTATAATAAATTTTAGGAGAACACTATGTTTAAAGGTGGAATGGGCAACATGATGAAGCAGGCCCAGCAAATGCAGGCCAAAATGCAAAAAGCACAAGAAGAACTAGCGAACCTCGAAGTCGTTGGTGAGTCTGGTGCGGGCATGGTGAAAGTTACAATGACCTGCAATCATAATGTAAGAAGAGTACAAGTTGATGATTCATTGATGGATGACGACAAAGAAATGTTAGAGGACTTGGTCGCAGCTGCTCTTAACGATGCAGTGCGCAGAGTACAAGAAACCTCACAGGAAAAAATGGGCGAAGTTACTGGCGGGATGGGTCTTCCAGCTGGCTTTAAGATGCCGTTTTAAAGCTTTTATGTCCTTTAGCCCTTTAATCGATGAATTGATAAGCGCGTTTAAATGCTTGCCTGGAGTAGGTGCAAAAAGCGCTCAGCGTATGGCGTTTAATTTATTAGAGCGGAATCGAGAGGGTGCAAACCGTTTGAGTCAAGCCCTGCACAATGCGATGGAGCATGTGGACAACTGCGAGCGTTGTCGAACCTTTAGTGAGACGAGCTTATGTCGAATATGTTCTAATTCTAAGCGCTTGGAAAGCGGCGAGCTTTGTATTGTCGAATCTCCGCAAGATGTGATTGCAATTGAAAGTATGTCACATTACTCCGGTACGTATTTTATATTGATGGGCCATTTATCTCCGATTGATGGCATTGGTCCTAAAGAAATTGGTCTGGACCTGTTAAAGACCATATTAGAAAAAGAGCCAATTGAAGAAGTGATACTCGCGACTAACCCGACAGTTGAGGGCGAAGCAACCGCTCACTACATTTCACAAATATGCAAAAAATCGTCGATAAGGGCGACAAGAATCGCACACGGGGTGCCCGTTGGTGGTGAGCTAGAATACATTGATGGTAATACTTTGACTCACGCATTTACTGGGCGTAGAGAATTCTGAAATTTTATTCATTTGACAGTTGAAAAGCATAAAAAAGACCTCAAATCTAAGCACTGAACACAGTTAGTAATTTTCTAGATGAGGAGACCCTTGGCTATGGCTGAGACTGTCCAACACGAAACACATGGCTTTCAAACAGAAGTTAAGCAACTTCTACAATTGATGATTCATTCTTTATATTCAAATAAAGAGATTTTCTTACGCGAATTAGTATCAAATGCTGCCGATGCTGCCGACAAACTTCGATTCAAGGCGCTTTCTAACGACGCTTTGTTTGAAGGCGACGGCGATCTGCACGTAAAGATAAGCTTCGATAAAGAAGCCGGCACCCTTACTGTTAAAGACAACGGTATAGGTATGAACAAAGAGGACGTGATAAAAAATCTTGGTACTATCGCAAAATCTGGTACTAAAGACTTTTTCAGTCAACTATCTGGTGACCAAGCTAAAGATTCCCAATTAATTGGTCAGTTTGGTGTTGGTTTCTACTCTGCCTTTATCGTCGCTGATAGAGTCACTGTAAATACGCGTGCAGCAGGTGATGACCCAAGTAAAGGTGTGCAATGGATCTCTGCAGGAGAAGGGGAGTTCTCAGTCGCTGATATAGAGCGTCCGACCCGTGGTACTGAAATTATTCTGCACTTAAAAGACGATGAAAAAGAATTTTTAGATGACTGGCGAATTCGTTCTATCATCACCAAGTACTCTGATCACATTTCTATACCTGTACAATTGTACAAAGAAGAAGTGCCTGAGCGTGATGGACCTGACGGCGAAAAGATTCCAGCAGAGCCGGCTAAGTGGGAAGCTGTTAACAAAGCAACGGCGCTGTGGACGCGAGATAAAGCGGATATCAGCGAAGAAGAATATAAAGAATTTTATAAGCATGTTTCGCATGATTTTGCAGATCCACTTACTTGGTCACACAATAAGGTAGAAGGTAAAACTGAGTATACGAGCCTTTTGTATATTCCTGCAAAAGCGCCTTTTGATCTTTGGAATCGTGATCAAGTAAACGGCTTGAAGTTATACGTACAGCGTGTCTTTATTATGGATGACGCAGAGCAATTCATGCCGACATACCTAAGATTTGTAAAAGGCTTACTTGATTCAAATGATTTACCGCTCAACGTATCTCGCGAAATTTTGCAAGATAATAAAGTTACTCAAGCTATTCGCCAAGGCTGCACTAAGCGTGTTTTAGGTATGCTTGAAAAAATGGCTAAGAACGATGCGGACAAATATCAGTCTTTCTATGATGAGTTTGGCAATGTTTTAAAAGAAGGCCCTGCCGAAGATTTTGGTAATAAAGAGAAAATTGCTGGTCTGTTAAGGTTTGCATCTACTAATAACGATGATAATTCTCAGACGGTGTCTCTCGCTCAATATATAGAGAGAATGCAGGAAGGCCAAGATAAAATCTATTACGTTACTGCTGACTCATATCAAGCGGCTCGAACTAGTCCTCATCTTGAAGTTTTCCGCAAGAAAGGTATTGAGGTATTGCTTCTTGGTGAGCGCATAGACGAGTGGCTAATGTCACATCTCAATGAGTTTGACTCTAAGTCCTTCCAGTCAGCAGCTAGTGCAGACATAGATCTAAGTGAATTAGACGATGATGACGCGAAGAAGGCGAAAGAGGAAGCAGAGAAAGCCGTAGAAGGTGTGCTGGAGCGAATGAAAAGTGCACTTGGTGAGAAAGTTGAAGATGTTAAGTTTACACATCGATTAACTGATTCACCTGCTTGTATTGTAGCGACCGACGGTGGCATGACCACTCAAATGGCAAAATTAATGCAAGCTGCAGGACAAGCGGTGCCTGAACCAAAATATAATTTTGAACTTAATCCAGAGCATCAATTAGTTAAGATGGTTGCAGATGTGCAAGACGAAGAGCAGTTTAATCAGTGGACTCAGGTTCTATTTGATCAAGCGTCTTTATCAGAGCAAGGCAGTCTCAAGGAGCCAGCAAGTTTCGTTAAGAACTTAAATGCGCTCTTAAGTAATTTGGTTAAATAAATTACTTCCAGTTTGGTTTATTACTAAATAGTGAAACGTAAGTTCCGTAAAGCGCTTACGTAAACTTACAATCTTAGACGACAATAAACATTATGCTTAAGTTAATCCCGAAGTTTAGTGATAAGCTTCGGGTTTTTATTTTTAATAGCCGTTAATGTATAACACTCTTGTAATCGTTAGCCTAAAGTCTGACCAATTTCAAAGATTTGAGCTTGTGCCTGTAAGAGCTTACCTGTATCGTTTTTAACAGCCGATTTGTAATCTTGATTACGACATAATTTAAAATTAATAAGTAATACTAAAGAATAGTGGAGGACGCTCAATGCGCATAATTCTTCTAGGTGCTCCAGGTGCCGGAAAAGGAACTCAAGCTCAATTTTTAATGAATAAATTTGGAATCCCTCAGATTTCAACAGGGGATATGCTCCGTTCCGCTATAAAAGCAGGGACTGAAATGGGGCTTGCTGCTAAGAAAGTTATGGACGCTGGGCAATTAGTTTCTGATGATATTATTATTGGGCTAGTAAAGGAACGCATTGCACAAGAGGATTGCGCAAATGGTTTTCTTTTAGATGGTTTTCCGAGAACTATCCCACAAGCAGACGCGATGAAAGAGTCTGGCGTTAGCGTTGATTACTGTATTGAATTTGACGTACCTGATGATGTGATTGTTGATCGCATGGGCGGACGACGTGTTCACCCTGCTTCAGGTCGTGTTTACCATGTTGTATATAATCCGCCTAAGGTGGAAGGCAAAGATGATGAAACTGGTGATGATCTAGTGATTAGAAATGACGATCAAGAAGACACAGTACGCGATCGTTTGTCCGTATATCATGAGCAAACTAAACCCTTAGTTAATTATTATTCAAAAGCTGCTGAAAATGGCGAATGCAAGTACTTTAAGCTAGACGGTACTAAACCTGTTGATCAAATTGGTCAAGAGTTAGAATCACTACTAGCGTAGTGTGACTTTAGCTTTCACATAAAACCCCAGACTCAAGAGTCTGGGGTTTTTGTTTTTTCAATATCATATCTGCCGCTTTCTCTGCGATCATCATTGTTGGTGCATTAGTGTTACCGCCCACAATTTTAGGCATTACTGACGCGTCAACTACTCTAAGGTTTTGCAGACCGATGACTTTTAGCTCTGCGTTAACGACTGCACGAGTGTCATTTTTACTTCCCATTTTACATGTGCCTACTGGATGATAAATTGACTCTGCGTTCGAACGAATAAAGTCGATAATTTCGCTGTCTCTTATAAGTTTTTTATTCGGATTAGCATAGCTTGCATCGTTAATTAAAGGCTTATTTTCAATCATGTCTTGAACTTTTTTATAAGCTTCTAGGAGTGTTTGTAAATCCGTATCTTCTGATAAATAATTTGCGCGTATTTCTAGCGTTAGTTCGTTATCGCTATTCCGCTTAAGAGCTACTCTCCCCTTACTTCTTGGATAAAGGTGGCACAAATGAACGGTGTAGCCATGCCCAAATACTTTTTTTCTACCGTGATCAACTAACAAAGCAGGTAAAAAATGCAACTGTATATCGGGTAGTTTCTGTTCTTTTGTAGACTTAATAAATGCGCCTGCTTCAGCAATATTGGAACTCAACATTCCATTTTTATCGCGCCAATACCTCCATGGCTCCCTAATGTTTTTTAAGAGCCCACGTAATGAAATGCCATAAGAGCGCGCACTTTTTTGACGCATCATAAGTGTTACATCGAGATGATCTTGTAAATTATAACCAACGCCTTCGAGCGAAACTTGACACTTTACACCGACCTCTTCTAGATCTTTTTTGTTGCCAATCCCGGAACGCAATAAAATATTCGGGCTACCAATCGCACCGGCACATAAAATCACTTCTTTATTAGCAGATATTTCAAAGGTAATCGATTTTTTCGTATAAATGAGAGACTGGACTTTATCACTCTCGATGACTAACTTTTCTATATTAGCTTCTGTGATGATGGTTAAGTTTTGACGAGATTTCACATCTTCTGTCAAATAAGCCTTAGCTGAAGAACAGCGACTACCATTTCTTTGGCTTACTTGATAAAAGCCAACACCCTCCTGCTGGATACCATTAAAATCGTTATTTTCATTGATACCAGAGTTTTTTACTGATTGGATGAAGTCTAAAGTAAGGGGATTTATGTGCTTAAGGTCCGAAACTGACAGTGGCCCAGCACTTCCGTGTAGGCGAGAGATACCGCGAGAATTATTTTCACTTTTTCTAAAATACGGCAATACATCATTCCAGCCCCAACCATCCGCACCAAGTTTCACCCAGTCATCATAATTTTGAGGGTTTCCTCTTATGTAGCACATAGCGTTTATTGAACTTGAGCCCCCAAGCGTTTTCCCACGGGGCCAGAATAAAGAACGACCATTTAGTTGCTTTTCCGAAGAGGTATTAAAGCCCCAATTAATGCCTGAAAAATGGTTGAGGATAGATAGCCCAAACGGTATGTGTATCGCTGGATTAGAATCTTTTTTGCCGGCCTCAAGCAAGCAGACAGTATAATTGCCGCATTCGCTAAGGCGATTTGCAAGCACGCAGCCAGCAGAACCAGCGCCAACAATGACAAAATCATACTTCTTGAGTGCTTTGTGCTTAATTTGACTCACAAATTGCTTTTGTCTCCATAATACATTTATTTACTTTTATCACCGCCAATGCAATTCTATTAATAACTTTTCATTATCCTCATAAGACCCACACATTTCATCGTAAGGCGTATTTTGCTTTAAATAAACATTGTCAAAAGACTTGCCTTCTACATGTTCCTTCAATTCAGTTAGTGAATTGAAACTGCGCGAGTCTCGGTAGTTGTCATGCAGCGCAACTTCTGCAGATTCTTTACCAATCGCTGCGATGTATTTGCCACCTTCAATTGATTCTATGAATAGATTCATGCTTTTCTCTCTTATAAGTGTTTGTATGGCTACAATTTAAACACTCATAGAATCGGGAAAGATCAGCTTTGCCACCATTTGTTTTTTAGGATGCGGAAACCTACAGTTTCCAAGACTTGTTTGAGTTCTTGACGGTCTTCAAGGTTTAAAAAGTTTCCAACCACAATAGATTCTTCATCTGATCTGAACGTGATGAGAGGGAGGTGCCAGTGGTTATCGGTTTCGGAATAATAGACATGTAAGGATTTTCTATGTAGGTCTACAATCTGCCTATGCTTGCGGTATCCCGAGGCGATGGATACTTGATGTTCCCGCACGTGAATAGTTTGGTTGCTGTAGGTGAATTTTGAGACTTTATACATAAGTAAGGCAAAAAGCCCTACCTCGGCACCTGCAAAAGGTAATACAATCCAAGCTCCTACAAAGCTCCAAGCTAGTGCGATAACCATCACAATGAACACCATCACGAAGATGACCCACTTAGTCTGTTGCCAAGTAGCTGAGCGATTAGGAGATAGTGTAATTAATACACCATTCTGATCCTGTTCGCTTTTCACCATATATTAAGTGCCTGTGCCAATTTGTACATTTTTATTAAACACGTCATTTTATTTTTAAGGGTTTATATTGTTAACTCGAAGCCTAAACAGATTCAAGCTATCAAGCAAAAAAACATTCGTGTTATTTGTATGGATCTTGTTACTTTATAGTACAAATTCTTTCGCTATTTTCTTTGATTACATTGCTTTTGTTTTCCTGGGTATCATTGGCGCTATTTTTGCCAATGCAACAGGGGCGGGCGGTGGTGTCGTTTTTGTTCCATTTTTCAATCAACTGTCGCTAAGCAATGAAACTATTATCGCGACTAGTTTTGCCATTCAGTGTTGTGGAATGAGCGCAGGCGCAATTGCGTGGACAAAGCATCATAAACAACTTAATGGGAAAGAAAAAAATGAATGGAAACCTTTACCTAAAGTAGTTTTCGTAGCTGCCCCCCTGTCGATGGTCGGCATTTTGATTACTCAGTTTGTGTTAAATGAATATTTAAAGGATGTACAAAGCAATTTACCTATCTATTTTGGTGGGTTTTCAATTGTGCTTGCGGTTTTTATATATGCATCAATACCCTTGATGAAGAAAAGTAAATTTTCGACAGAGATAAAACCATTAGATTATGCTTTTATCGCAGTGCTGAGTCTCATCGGCGGCGTTGTTACGGCTTGTTTGTCAGTAGGGGTGGGTGAATTACTTGCGGTTTACTTAATCTTGAGAGCGTACAATATTAGTTTTGCAATCGCATGCGCTGTAATTGTGTCTGCTTTTAGCGTCCAAGCGGGTATCGTTTACCATGTTTTTGTTAGTCAGGCAGTTTATTGGGAAATTGTTATGTTTGCCGGTTTTGGTGCCATTATCGGTGGGACAATTGCTAAGTTCGTTGTGCTGTTTTTCTCCGCACTCAAGTTAAAAATATTTTTTGCTACTTGGGTATTTATAATGGGGCTTGGTGCATTGCCGATTGTTCAAGAGTTATTTACGGGCTTGGTAATTTGAGTACCGAAACTTGATTTGTGCTCTGACATTAAAAAAGGCGCAGTAATGATGCGCCTTTTAAATTTGTTATTCGCTAGAAGTAAGCTATTGATTTTACTTACACTATTCGGTGACGTGCTTATTTAGTTGTTCTCAATAAGCTTTGATCCAATTTCAATACGTCTTGGCTTCTTAGATTCGGGTACTACCCGTTCTAAATCTATATGAAGTAAGCCATTTTGCAAATCAGCAGCGAGTACTTTTACGTTGTCACCGAGCTGGAATTTTCGCTCGAAGTTTCGTTCGGAAATTCCTTTGTGAAGATACTTGCGCTTGCTTTCCTCATCTTCTTTCGGCTCTGTATTTTCTTTTCGGCCAACGATTTTCAAGGTGTTTTCTTGAACCTCGATGAGAACTTCTTCCTGTGAAAAGCCAGCAATCGCCATCGTGATCCGGTATTTATCGTCACTTAGCAATTCGATGTTATATGGGGGATAGCTCGTCTGCTTCTCTTGTCGGTTAGCAGCATCAATCATCGCAGCAAGATGCTCGCTGCCAATAAATGAACGGTATAACGGTGATAAATCTATAGTACGCATATTCATATCCTTTCTATTAAGCAATATGTTAATTAGAATGAACTCCCGATTATTCGGCAAGTTCTTTGGTTAAATGTGAACCTTTTCAGCGTCCACATTTAATATATGAGTACAGCTTTAGATTTTTCAAGTAAAAAATTTATATTATTTTTTATGTCGACTTTTAAGCGTATCTACGACATCTGCCATTGATAAATTACTTGCCTGCAGTAAAACAAGCAGATGATAAATTAAATCAGCTGATTCATTTTTAAGTTCATCTAAGTCTTGCACAGTTGCTGCAAGTGCAGTCTCTACGCCTTCTTCTCCGACTTTTTGTGCGATCCGTTTAATACCACTTTTGTATAAAGACGCGGTATAACTTGAGTCTGCAGGCGCATCTTTTCTTGAGGCAATTAAGCTTTCAAGCTCAAATAAAAATTCATTTTGATTAAATTTCTGAGGTGCATGTTCCCAGCAAGATCTGGTGCCAGTATGACAGGTTGGCCCATTAGCTTTAGCCATGATTAGCAGGCTGTCTTTGTCACAATCAACATGCACCTGCGACATCTCAAGAGTATTATTAGATGTCTCACCTTTGGTCCATAAGCGTTGCTTGGAGCGGCTAAAAAAAGTCACCAAACCGGTTTCAAATGTTTTTTCAAGAGCAGCGTGATTCATATATCCTTGCATAAGCACTTGTCCGCTGTCTTGGTCTTGTACAATACTTGGTAAAAGACCGTCCATTTTATCCCAGGCGAGTTCTTGAAAATTATTGGTAGTGATTAGCATATTTTATTGCCTTATTGCGATATTCTGAGAGCGTAAATGCGCTTTTAATTCGTCCATTTGGATAATGTTTTTATGAAACACTGATGCCGCTAAAGCTCCATCTACATCTGCTTTTAGGAAAACTTCGCTGAAGTGTGCCATTGCGCCTGCGCCGCCCGACGCAATCAGCGGTACTTTACATTTTGAGCGTACTGCAGCCAGTTGTTGGATGTCATAGCCTTCGCGGACACCGTCTTGGTTCATACAGTTAAGTACTATCTCACCTGCGCCACGTTGCTGAACTTCATCAATCCAGTCGAGTGTTTGCCATTTTGTTTTTTGAGTACGAGTTTCATCCCCCGTGAATTGATAAACTTCGTATGCATTGGTCTCTTCATTGAAAAAGCTGTCTATACCAACCACTACACATTGTTGACCAAAAGTATCGTATAGCTCGGTGATTAACTCTGGGTTTGCAAGGGCAGGGCTATTCACAGAGATTTTATCCGCGCCCATCGATAATATTCTGCCAGCATCTTCAACACTCTTAATGCCGCCTGCGACACAAAAAGGAATATCGATGACTTTGGCTATTTGACTTACCCAGCTTTTGTCCACCACTCTTTGATCACTTGACGCAGTGATATCATAAAACACTAACTCATCAGCACCTATTTCAGCATACCTTTGTGCCAGAGGGACTATGTCACCAATGATTTCGTGGTTTCTGAATTTTACGCCCTTCACGACCATTCCGTCGCGTACGTCTAAGCAAGGGATTATGCGTCTTGCCAGCATGATATTGCCTCCGTTAAGCTAAATTTGCCTTCCAGAAGCGCTCTGCCAAGAATCACCCCATGCACTTTGGTCGGTTTTAAGGCGTCGATGTCGTCTAAACTGCCAATGCCACCGGATGCTTGCCATGTGATATTTGGGTATTCCTCGACTAGTTCTTTATACAAAGAGTTATTAGCACCTTGTAATGTGCCGTCTTTGCTTATGTCTGTGCACAATACGTGTTTCAAACCAAAATCAGAGTAATATTGAATTAATTCGTC
Organism: Glaciecola sp.; assembly: GCA_965658765.1. Classification (GTDB taxonomy): domain Bacteria; phylum Pseudomonadota; class Gammaproteobacteria; order Enterobacterales; family Alteromonadaceae; genus Glaciecola. The sequence continues at coordinate 19,361 of CBFHTO010000009.1, forward strand.
AATGCTTACGCCAGAATCTTCTTGCCAGCCATGGGTTGCCACAAATTTGTTGTTGTTTTCATCGATGTTTACGTCCAAAGCTAGCACAATATGCTCCGCCCCAAACTCCTCAAACCAACTAGCAACAAGTTCCCGTTTGCTAACCGCTAACGAACCAATCACAACACGCTCTACGCCTGCATCAATAAGATTGACAACATCATCACGGCTTCGAATTCCGCCACCTGATTGAAAAGTCATTAGCCCCGTTGCTGACATTTTAGAGATGAGTTCGATTTGTCGTTTAGCTGGGTCTTTCGCACCAGTCAGATCAACAATGTGCAAGACGGTAGCGCCTTGTGATGCATAGTCTTTTACTACTTCGACAGGATCGAAGGTATATTCAGTAGTTCGATTATAATCGCCTTGAAACAAGCGAACGACTTTTCCGTCAATGAGGTCAATGGCAGGAATAATCATCTTTAAATCCTTGAAAAGTTTTTAAGTAACTGTGCGCCCGCATCAGATGAACGCTCTGGGTGAAATTGCACACCAAAAAAATTGTCTTTATGGATAGCAGCGGAAAAGGTCTTGTGATAATGACATTGTGCAATGGTGTGTGCGTATACTTTTACTGCATAACCATGCACAAAATAAAAGTACGCCCCATCATCAATATGTTCAAATAGAGGGTTGCCTTCAAATGATGTTACTTGGTTCCAGCCCATATGTGGTAGCCTCAGCTCACCTACTTCCATCTTAGCAACGCAGCCAGGCATTAAGTTTAAACATGGCGTATTATGTACACTAGAGTGAGTATTCTCCTCAGACTCACTCACCATTAGTTGCATGCCTAAACACACTCCTAAAACAGGTTGTTCAAGTGATTGAACCAAGGGGATTAGGCCTTTTTCTCTGATACTTCTCATGGCAGCGGGCGCGCTTCCAACTCCTGGCAATATCAGTCGGTCGGCTTTTTTAATTATAGCTGAATCTTCGCTGACCAAGACTTCTATACCCAAACGCTCAAGCGCAAACTTAACGGATGAAATGTTCGCACATCCAGTGTCTATGATGGTGAGTTTTGCTTTACTCATCTACAAAGCGCCCTTTGAACTTGGTAACACGTCACCTTGCTTATTTACGGCTTGGCGCAATGCTCTCCCAAAGACTTTAAAAAGACTTTCGACCTGATGGTGGGCATTTCCTTCTGTCGTGCTCAAATGAAGTGAAAGCCCCATAGATTGTGCTAATGAATAGAAAAAGTGTGGCACCATCTCTGTTGCCAACTCACCGACTTTATCCTTGCTAAAATCGGCGTCAAATTGCAAATGAGGACGATTAGAAATGTCCATTAAACATTCGGCTCGGCACTCATCCATTGGTAATGCGAAACCAAAACGAGCAATTCCACGTTTGTCACCTAGCGCTTTTTTGAATGCTTCACCTAAGGCTAATGCAGTATCCTCCACCGTGTGATGGTCGTCGATATGCAAGTCACCATTCACTTTTACATTCATATGAACGCCTGCATGAGTTGCTATTTGGTCAAGCATGTGGTCAAAGAAGCCGATGCCTGTTTCAATTGTAGATTTGCCTTGTTTGTCTAAATCCAAATCAATACTAATTTGTGTCTCAGACGTATTTCTTTGCACCGACGCGGTTCTAGATTGGCTGGTTAATTGGTGGGTTATTTGACTCCAGTTATTTTGATTCCGATCATATTTGATGCCTTTTATCCCCATATTTAAGGCTAATTCAATGTCCGTATCGCGATCGCCAATAACAAAGGAACGTGCAAAGTCGACTTTGGATGTTTGCAAATAGTCTTTTACTAAGCCTAATTTAGGTTTTCTGCAGTGGCAATTTTCGTGGTCAAAATGCGGGCAAATTAGAACGTCGTCAAAGTGCACACCTTGCCCTGAAAAAAACGCCATCATCGCATTATGGGGAGCATCAAAGTCGGCTTGCGGAAAACTATCAGTCCCTAGGCCATCTTGATTCGATACCATAACTAAACTGTAGCCCGCATGTTGAAGTTTTAGCAGATTTGCAATGACCATTGGCTCAAAAACCAGTTTTTCGAGCCGATCGAGTTGCTTGTCTACCGGCGGCTCTTCTACTAGAGTGCCGTCTCTATCGATAAATAATATGGCTTTTTGGCTCATCTTAATTTGCCTTTTGCTGAGTGCTGTTTGCGTGTTTAATAAAAAACTGTTGGATAAGGCTGATTACTTTATCGTTTTCAGATGATGTCCCAGCGCTTATTCGCAAGCAATTATTTAAGTTTGTTTGTTTTGACTGATTTCTAATAAGTACGTTTTGTTCAACCAGAAATTGCATTAACTCCTGATTGAGAGATGAACGGAAAAGAATAAAATTACCACATTGCTCTCCTACTACATCTACCGCGTCAATCTCACATAGAGCATGTTTTAATTTATTCAGTTCGATATTTAGCTCATCCACACGCGCGCTCATGTGTGCTAGCCCTTTCTCGCTGAGTGATGTTGACGCAATTTGAGCTACAGGATCAGAAATGGGATAGGGCGCGATAACTTTCATGATCACGGAATGAATCGCATCTGAACAAAGCATAAACCCGCATCGAATGCCCGCAAGTCCAAAAGCTTTAGAGAGTGTTCTTAGTATCACAAGATTACTATATTGTTTGAGCAAATTAGCATTATTATGCCTTGCACTAAACTCTATGTAGGCCTCATCTAAAACAACAATCGCAGAGTCTTTGTAGGCAGTCAGTACTTCATGTATGTCTGATTGATTAAGAAGTGTGCCAGTTGGATTATTCGGAGAGCATAAAAAGACAATATTTACATTGCCGACCTGTTGTTTAATATCTGCCAAATTTAAGCTGAAATCAGGTAATAGCTCAACATCTACTATGCCAACATTAAACGTTTGCGCACTGATTGCATACATACCATAAGTTGGCGTACAAATAAGTACTTTGCTTTTAGCAGGTGTACAGAATGCTCGAATAAGTAACTCTATGCCTTCATCTGCACCACGAGTGGCAATTACCTGATCTGGATTCAGTTCGGCATAGTCCGCGTAGGCGGAAATTAACTCGCTTGGTTGACAGTCGGGATAGCGATTAAAGTGGCTTGAATCTATTTCAAAACAATCTGCGGTCGGGCTTTCATTTGCATTTAAATAGACACGACTTTGATGCCCAGATGAGGCAAAAAGGCGTCGAGCAGATTCGTAGGGAGTCAAAGAGCGTACATGTGAAGCTGTGATTTTGTCTAACCAGTTCATGCCTTTGGTCCCAATTTTGGTGAATCACCCTTTTTTAACTGATTCAAGCGGATCGCGACAGCGTTCGCGTGAGCGTCTAAGCCCTCTGCATTTGCCAAATTAATTATCGCAGGTCCAATATGCCTAAGTCCCTCTTGAGTAAGCGTTTGAACAGTAAAACGTCTCATGAAGTCTAATAAACCTAGGCTAGAGTAGTTTCGCGAGTATCCATATGTCGGCAATACATGGTTGGTTCCACTTGCATAATCACCTGCAGATTCAGGTGAGAATTCCCCAACAAATATTGAACCTGCGTTTTTCACCCTTTTTGCTACGTCTGATGAATCTTTGGTCTGGATAATTAAGTGCTCAGCGGCATAGCGATTTACAACATTGATAGACGCTTCGAGACTGTCGGTCACTATAAAACGACTATTGGCAATAGACTGTTCGGCAATTTCTTTTCTAGCAAGCGCCTTCAACTGCTCTTTCACGGCCTCACGGACACGATCAATGAAGTCAGCATCATCAGCAACCACGACTGCTTGTGAGTCAACACCGTGTTCTGCTTGGCTAAGTAGGTCACTGGCAACAAACTCAGCGTTTGCGCTATTATCTGCAAGTACTAACACCTCAGATGGGCCTGCCGGCATATCGATTGCGGCGCCAAAGACTTGCTGGCTTACTTGCTGCTTTGCCTCGGTAACAAAACTATTACCTGGGCCGTATATTTTATCGACCTTTTCTATGGACTCGGTGCCATATGCCATCGCTGCAATTGCTTGGGCACCTCCACATAGAAACACATCTCGAATCCCGCATTTTTGGGCGGCATATAGTATTTCAGGTGCCAATGTGCCATTTTTTCCAGGAGGGCTACATAAAATCGGTACTGCACATCCTGCGACTTGGGCGCATACGCCTAGCATCAAAACAGTTGAGGGCAAAGGAGCACTACCTCCTGGAATATAAAGCCCCACCTTCTCGATCGCGGTGTGTTTCAGTTCGCACATGACACCAGGTTGAGTTTCGACTTTTACATCATTAGGTATTTGTGCTTCATGGAATTTTCGGATATTGGTATAGGCCAAATCTATCGCTGCAATAACATCATCAGAAATATATGAAGACGCAGTCTCAATTTTTTCGAGTGGCAGACGCAAAGACTCAAGATTTGGACAATCAAATGCCTTGGTATATTCAATAACAGCGCTATCACCGTCTGATTTCACTTTTTCCAATATACTTTTAACTGTTTTTTGCAGTTTTTGTGACTCGCTCATAGCTGGTCGAGCAATCACAGACTTACGCTCCTCTTCGCTGAGAGAACTCCAACTGCTTGCTAGCGGTATCTTCATGAATCAACCCATCATCTTTTCAATTGGTAAGACCAAAATTGAGCTACAGCCTAATGCTTTGAGCTTTTCCATTGTTTCCCAGAATAGTGTTTCTGAACTCACTACATGAATCGCGACTCGCTCGTCATCTCCCGTGAGGGGTAAAACAGTCGGATTTTCGGCGCCAGGTAACAATGATTTTACTTGTTCCAGATAACTCTTAGGTGCGTGAAGCATTATGTATTTACTTTCTTTTGCTTGTATCACACCATCAATTCTTGGTAATAGGCGGCTGACAAGGGCTTGCTTTTGCTCGGTAAGCGCCTCTGACTTTTGAATCAATACTGCTTTTGATGCAAATACTTCGTCTTCTTCTCTAAGACCATTTGCTTCGAGCGTTGCTCCAGTGGATACCAAATCACAAATTGCATCAGCGACACCTGCTCTCGGTGCTACTTCAACAGAACCTGTAAGCATGACTGCTGACGCGCTTACGTTTTGCTCTTCGAAGAACCTCTCTAGCAAATACGGGTAAGTTGTTGCGACTTTTTTCCCAGATAAAGAAGCAACGCCTTCGTATTCAAATTCATTTGGTACCGCGATTGAAAGGCGACAACCACCGTAATCCAGTCTGCGTAAAGTTTTAAATTCGTGTGCTTTATTGGATGCTTTGCGTTCTAGCATTTTTTCTTCAAGTTCATTTTCACCAATAAAACCGAGATCCACCACACCGTCCATTACGAGACCTGGGATATCGTCATCTCTGACTCTCAACAAATCGATTGCTTGGTTGGTGCTATGAGCTATAAGAAGCCGATCCCTTATTTGTAATTTAATTCCGATTGCTTTTAGCAGGGCGATGCTGTCGTCGCTGAGTCTTCCTGATTTTTGCACAGCGATACGTAATCGGTTGCTATCACTCATAGTTGTTTCCTTTAATTCAAAATTTAAAATTGATGTTTCACTAATCAAAAGGCTTTAAAAGGAAAAGCCCCCGAAAGTTTCCTTCCGAGGGCTTCAAATTTCGTTCATCGCCAAAGGAAGGACACAGCCTTCCAAGCACAGACCCGGAAGGTTAAGTGCGTAAATGGTGGTGATGAGTAAAACTTGGTTTATTGCACATATATATTCAAATTTCAGATGAATAATTTAATCGGCATGATGGTATAGAAAGCAAGGGATTTAATCAATACGTTTTGGATAATATCTTATGCAAAATCTCTATTCTGCTTGTCAGACTTTCGTATAGGCAAATATCTTTTATTGGGGTGGTGGCAGGCTTAGAGGGCATTTATAACAAGTGCGTAATAAGTTCATGTGGGTAGGGGGTCGCTATTGAGTTCTGTTGTTTTATCCACTAACTGACATACTTTATTTTGACAGTAATCTCGCTTACCTAAGCTATTTAGAATTAGCGTGATACAATAGCAACATATAAAAAAGTGTAATACTTGTTCAGTAGCCTCGAATAGCCAAAGACCCGTGAGTACATATGCAAAATCCATTTACTTCGTTAAATAAAAAAATTAAGTCATCAATCCGTGAAAAAGCCATCGCGAGAGCAAAAACCCGTATTGTTATTGCGAAGCAAACGCCTGAAGACTTCACAGTCGAGGAACTAGAAGTCATCGTACAAGAAGAAGAGGAAAAAATTTATGCAGGTATTAAGGAGAAGGGTTTGCTTGCGGTGTTAGCGGTACTTGGCATAAATATTTTCGGGTAGAATGAAAGTGATGAATAAGCTAATTAATTTAATTTTGTCTGGTTTTTTGTGGCGCAAGTATAAGTTTTTTATAGTGTCTTTAGTATTGTTGGTGGCAAGTATTTGGATCGTGGGACAAATCCATATCGATTATTTAATGTACAGTGAACGACAAAGTGATGCAGAAGCGATTAACGTCGGTTATTCATTCATGCTTAAATGGTTGGTTTATATCGGTTTAGTGTTGTTATTTTTTTATGCCAATCATTTGGCAAACAAGAAGCAAGAGAAAAAAAATCTTCAAGAGACAAAAAACAGTTCTCTTTTTACTATATTAAAAAATAAAACCATGCGAACTTCGAAAAGCCCAGAAAAGTCCCAAGATCAAAAGGCGACTAAAACGCAATACACGTCAGCACCTGAAAATGGCTCGAAGGTATGTTCTGACGAGCCTTTGAGTTCTGACCCTTTTGAACAGATTCGACAAAAGGACAAACTTCGTTCTTATGCTGACGTTTTAATTGAGAAAAAGGAGCGTAAGTAGGTTTTAATATAAGAAACAGTCTAATTCTCAAGTATTAGACTAATGACGTAAGACTATCTACGTCCTTCATTGATCTAAAATAGATAAATTAATAACCGATAACGTAATATCTTTCTAAAGTTTAATTAGTCGGTGTATTAATGTTTTTTCTTCGTTCTCTCTCCATAAAATATCGTTTATTTTTAATTATAGTGTTCATAGTCGTTAGCTTTATTGCTGTTGCGTCACAGTCCTTAATTAAAGCTAAAGCAGATTATATTACCTTGAAAAAACAACAAACCGAGCATTTAGTTGAATCATCAGTTTCAATTGTTCAGCATTATTTTGAAAAGTCACAAAGAGATAAATTATCAACCAAAGAAGCTAAAGAGCTTGTGATCGAAACGTTGAGTTCAATACGATATGAGAAAGATAATTACTTTTGGATTCAAGATAGTGCAGACGTGATGCTAATGCATCCAACAAACCCACAATTAATCAATAAAAATATCAATGACATTAAAGATGCAAACAATCTTCCCTTTTTAAAGGAGCTTAGTGATAAATCAAAATCATCAGGCGGCGCATGGATCGAGTATGAGTGGCGACAGGCTAATAGTACTTCTACGGATACCAAAACATCTTATGGAGCCTACTTTGAGCCATGGGGATGGGTTATCGCATCCGGCATGTACATGAACGAAGTAGATGAGTTACATAATGACTTGATTATAACAATGTTTATCTGGATTGGATTAATCGCTTTGACTTGCCTCGTTATTATTTCACTCATTTCAAATAGCATTGTTCAACCCATCATATACACAAGTGATCGAATGAAAGAAATTTCTGAGGGTGATGGAGACTTAACACAATCGATAAACGTAAATGGTTCGGATGAAATGAGCAGTATGGCGACTTTTTTCAATTTATTTATTGTTAAAATCAAAACAATACTGAGCAAAGTGTCTGACTCTTCAAGTAACCTTTTTGCAGATGCTGAGAATATTTTGAGTGTCGCTGAAAGGACAAAATCTATAGCAGAGAAACAAAATGAAAATACTTTATCAGTGGCGACGGCCATTGAAGAAATGACATCAAGTATTGAAGAAGTTTCTCGCAGTGCAAATGAAGCAAAATCGACTATCGATCTTGCCCAAGTTTCTGCAGAGAAAGGACAACAAAGTTTAGTTTCAACTGCGAGTGAAATAAATGGACTTTCGAGTAATATAAATAATGTGAATGGTGTGATTTCAGTTTTATCAGATGAAGTGCAAAATATAGGCACAGTACTTGAGGTGATTAGTCAAATAGCAGAGCAAACAAATTTATTAGCACTGAATGCCGCTATTGAGGCCGCTCGTGCGGGAGAGCAGGGACGAGGATTTGCAGTAGTTGCCGATGAGGTAAGAACTCTAGCTAGTCGGACCGGGAAAAGTACACAAGAAATTCAGGAAATGATTAGTCGATTAAAGGATGGAGCGAAAAATGCGGTTACAGCCGTCGAGCAGAGTCAGGCCTCATCGTTAAAAACTAAGCAACAAGCCGATGACGCTAACCGAGCATTTGTAGATGTCATGGACAAATTAAATAGCGCAATAAGCAGAAATAACGAAATTGCAGCTGCAACGGGACAACAGTCAGCCGCTGCAATGGAAATATCTCAAAACGTCTGTTTCCTTAAAGACATTTCTGATGAATCATTACAGGCGGTACAGGATTTATCCATTGCAAGTGGAAATTTAAATGAAAATGGAAAACAAATGAAAAGCCTAGTGTCTCAATTTATTATTTAAGCAAATTTGGACTACCTATTCCTTGGTGGACATTGGGCTACAAACGAAACTAGTTATCGATGCATGACCTTAATCTTGCATCGCTCGCTTACCTGTTAATTCAGAATTACATTCTACCTATATGTGCAAAATAGGCTCTTAATTTATTTTGTTTGCAATTACGTTTTATCACTCTCCTCGTTCGGTATAAATATTTTCACACCACACAAACCAATAATAGTGGCAATGCCAATGAGTAGACCAGCCCATGGTTCGAAAAGGCTAAATGCCATTGCGGTAATCACCATTGCCCCACGTTCTGTTGCGTCATTCACTAATGATAAGGCTAAGGTTGCACATGCAAAAGCGGTTAGGATCAAGGTAACGGCAAGCGCTACTGGTAATAATGGTTGTAACAACGTAACTAAGGGTAAAAGAATGTAGAGAATGGGTAAACCAAATAAATAAAAGCTCCCTATGCTGTCAAATATAGAGCTTTTTTCATCTTTATTCTGTGCCCATCGCTTAAGTAAGATGACTTGTATGCCTGTCCATAATACGCCTTGGGTACTGAAAAAGGGTGCAACCACTCCCATTACCGCGTTGCGAATCGAAGTCGCCATGTGGGCTCGACTGCTGTTAATCTCTAACTTTTCGTCACTACGCTCTGCTTGGGCTTGGTGAATCATCTCATTACCAGTGACAACATCACCGAAAAATAAAATGTAAGTTATCAAAGCTAGTGGAAATGCAGCAATAAATGTATCTAGCGGAGGCCACCCGATCATAAAGGGTGAGGCTTTGGCCCATAGAGAGGCCGCTCCAGCACCAATATCTAGAATTTCCCACCGAATATTGTATTCAAACTCTCCTGTGAAGTACCCAACCGTTCCTGCAATAATAAAACCAGGTAGTAAGCCCAGACCAATTAAGGATGATAAGCCTTTGTTTCGAGCAGCCAGACCCTGAAGAGGTTTTGAGAAAGCAAACAATAAGCATACGACAACACCAAGTGTTCCAGCTATTGGGGCTGATTCGAATACGTTTGCGGCGTCACCTTCCTTAGTCACACGCAAAAAGGCAGCAATCGCTGCGCCTAAGATAATACCTCCTTTGAATACGTTAGGGACACTTTTTATGAGTTTTTCACCCAAGCCGCTCAAACCTAATACCATGAGTATTACGGCGAAATTTATTGATAAAGCGGTCATTGCTTGAAACTGTGCAGTGTGCTCTCCAAGGTATGCTGGTGAGGTTATAAATGCGACCACAAAGGGTATTGCAGGCGTTAACCAACCCGGTGCATAAGGGTCTCCAAATAACATCCAAGAAAATGAAATAAGAGTGCTATGAAACATAGCCATCACGACGGCTTCTTCAAAACTTAAACCAAGCAGAGCCATGAAATAAGGAACAAGCGCGAGGCCGGTCGCCCCAGCCACAGCAAAGCCTTGAAGTACATCGGTCAAGGACCATCTCAAATGTACTAAAGGCACTCGCATCGTAAATGGTCCCCAACGTAGGCCAGGTTGTACGTCGCCTTTACTGCGTTGTTTCGTTATCATTATTTTTATCCTATCGTTATTATGCGCCCACAAATCAATACCGTGTATAGAGAATCTAACTAATTCAATGGCTTGATGATTAACAAAAGTACATAATATACGTATTGTTAACGCTTTTGTTTCAATTTTGTAACATTTTAATTTTTACCATATCATCACGATAAGTTATGGTCAGGAATAAGAGAATTATTTAACAAGAGGGTGTTGTTCTAAGTGCGGTAAGGAAAGTTTTAGAGTAGAGAAAGATTTAGGAATTAAAACTCATCAAGTAAGCGCAGCTCAAAACGATCTGTACTTAGTTCAAGTTGATACTTTTCAGCAAGGCTATCAATTTTTGCTTGTTCTACAGTGAGTTCGTCCATCACTATTGTGTTATCGTCGAGTTCCCAGAGAAGTCGGCTACCAGCGTAAGCGAAGTTCAGGGAAGTAAGCGCATTTATATTGCCTTTTTCTGCGGCCTCGTTTAGTTTTCGTGACTTGCGATTGACCTTGTTTAAAACCTGCTTAAGATCCCAAACGTACTTCACTTCTGTCATAAACGGGTGGTGCTTAATTTTATTTAGAATCAATGCAACAATTAACGCACCGATGATTACACCGATTAAGTTCCAATGAAAGTGACTGCCATCAGGGGATGGATAAATAGATATTAAGGCTTGTGAGATCCCTAAACTTAGACAAGCAAAGACAATGATCGAAGAGATTATGACCACATTTAGATGTTTTCGGTATTTTTGTTTGTCTATTTTTATTAATTTCATAATCAGAGTCGATCTCGACAAAGTTGCTTTACCTAAATAATTTGTTTAATTAACTCGGGGCAATCCTAACAGCATTACCTTGAAAACATAAATTGATATCACAGAAAATATACCCAATTGAGCATCACCAAAACAATCGTGCCGTAAGTTAATGATATGGGCAAGCCTACTTTAGCAAAGTGCGAGAACTTATATTCTGAGGCGCTAAACACTAATAAATTTGTTTGATATCCATAAGGTGAAATAAAGCTAGCGCTCGCAGCGAAAGCTATGGCTAGGGCAAACGGCATTATTGGGGCATCCATCGCAATTACTAAACCATAAGCAAAAGGAAACATTAGCGCAGCAGCGGCATTATTGGTCACAAATTCAGTAAGTAATACAGTCATCACGTAAACAGCAATCAGAGCGTAGATAGGATGCATTTCCCCAAGTAGCGGAAGCGTATTCATTGCTATAATATCGATGATACCGGAGTTCTCGAGTGCAGTTGCTAAACTAAGCGCTCCTATTATCACGAGCATAAGATTCAGTGGAAGGTTTCGTTTTATTTCTGCAATGGACGAAATATTAAACACAATTAAGCTAGCAAGGAAAAACAGCAAGCCATTGACTAGAGGAATAACTGAAAGAGCCGCTAGCGCTATTGTTGTGCAAAAGCCAAGTAAGGTGAAGGCTTCTTGATAAGGACTCAATTTACGCTTAAGTTTTTTTTCGGATACGATGAAGAAGTTCTTATTGATGTTGTCTCGACCTTGAAAATCATTACCCGTTGCTAACAGCAAAAAGTCACCCGCTTGTAACTTCAATTCTCCTAATTTACCTGATAAAGATTCGCCATCGCGACGAATCGCTACAACCGCTGCGTCGAATAGGGCGCGGAAGCCAACTTGTTTTAAACTTTTATTGATTATATGAGAGCGGTTGGAGATTATGACCTCGGTTAAGTTATCTTTTAATAATCCGTTTGCTTCGGCAAACATGCTTAAGCCTTTGATGTGACCTAAACTATCAAACTTCTTCACATTTCCGCTGAAAATAAGCTTGTCACCAGCTTCTATCAACATTTCAGGGCTAACAGGCGAGATTACTTTTCCCTGACGAACCAGTTCTATTAAAAATAGCTCTGGTAAATTTCTAAGGTGATTTTCTTCAACAGTTTTGCCAATTAACTGAGAATTTGGTTCAACATCCGCCTCGATAAAGTAGTGTTGATATTTTCCTTGATTAGTTTCAAGTTCAGGTAAAAACGGGCTTAATATAAATAGCAGAAGTCCACAGCCCAAGCCCGCTGTGAGTCCAAAGACGGTAAAATCAAAAAATGCAAAGCCCGAATGACCGTGCTCTATCAAAAAACTATCAACAATTAAGTTAGTGGACGTTCCAATGAGCGTCACCGTGCCGCCGAGAATTGCAGCATAAGAGAGAGGAATTAATAGTTTTGAGGGAGCAATATATTGATTTTGTTTGATTGGACTTATTAAACTCGCCACTACTGCTGTGTTGTTTAGTAGCGCAGACGAGCTAAAGGTTACTGCAAACATTCGCCAAAAGCTTGAGATGTATGACTTGTTAATAAGTGCTCGACCAAGTCGTAAAATTAAAGCAGTTTTGTCAATCGAATGACTGACCAACAAGAGCAAGACGAGTGTTATTAAACCTAAGTTGCTCGCATTGTTAAGTACGTCTTTGAATTCTAACTGCTGTGTAAGAATAAGCAGAAGGGTGCAAGCTGAAAATACGCTGGCTGGTCGACTTTTAGACAAAACAAGTGTCGCAATCGTGACGATAAAAATCGACAGGACGATCAGTTGGTTAGCATCTAGGTTTAACATCGTGTTTTGGCATATCGGAACATTTTATTGTTCATGACTTGTTGATAAAAAGCGCATTAACAAATTATAGCTCCTTTCCTCGGACTGTTTGGTGAGAGTTTTTCAGGTAAGGGTTCTAAGAGCATTAGTTTGAGAACTTTACCTTAAGAGATTTTTCAGCGAGTACGTTTATCTTTAGCTATTTTCATCCAAGACCCGCCGTCGACATCCATACTTTGAACAGAATAGTGACACGACCTTAGATGCATGTCACTATTCCACACGGTCGTTTTATAGCTTACTGATGTCTGCAGCTCCCCAATGAGGGAAATGCTTACGAACAAGCTCATTAAACTCCAACTCAAAATCAGAAAACTCATGTTTTTGCTTGGCCTTGTCAATCGCATGAATGACCATTCCGGCCCCCACTGTACTGTTGCTCATTCGATCTATCACAATAAACGCTCCAGTCGCCCTATTATGCTGATAGGGGTCGCAGGCAATTTCTTGAGTAAGGCTAACATCTACTACTGCTATTTCGTTTAGGTTAAGGTGCAATGCGGTGCTTTCTTCAAGCGTATTGACATCTATTTTGTTCTCTAAGCTAGACACACTTCCGCTAACCGTTTTTGTTGCGAATTTAAAACTGTATTGCTTATTAGGTATTAATGCTTCTTCAGCCATCCAAACAAGGTGTGTTTTAAACTGACTACTCACAATGGGAAGGTTGTTTGATTTTACAATCACATCGCCGCGTGAAATATCTATTTCATCGTTTAGGGTAATGGTTACAGCACTCGGAGCACTGCCATTTTCTAAATCACCGTCAAAAGTATGAATGGATTTGACCGTTGAGCTTTTTCCAGAAGGTAACACCGTGACAGCATCAGAAACATTAACTTGCCCCGAAACAATCGTACCAGCAAAGCCTCTAAAATTAAGATTCGGCCGATTGACATACTGCACGGGGAATCGAAAATCATCGTTACGTTGATTCGTGATTTCAGCGTCTTCTAATAGTGTCATCAGAGTAGGGCCATCATACCAAGGTGTACTCTTTGAAGGGTTGACGACATTGTCACCCTCTAGCGCAGAAATTGGTACAAACTTGATGTCCGGAATATTTAGTTGTTTTGAAAACACGATAAAGTCTTCTTTTATTTTATTGAAGACTTCTTCGCTATACTCCATGAGGTCCATCTTATTGATCGCTACAATTGCGTGTTTAATACCAAGCAAAGATGCCAAAAAAGAATGGCGTTTGGTTTGAGTCTTAATTCCAGCTCTCGCATCGACCATCAGTATCGCTAAATCACAAGTCGATGCGCCAGTCACCATGTTGCGAGTATATTGTTCGTGTCCTGGAGTATCTGCAATAATAAATTTACGTTTGTCTGTCGAAAAGTATCGATAAGCAACATCAATCGTGATGCCCTGTTCTCGTTCTGATTGCAAACCATCTACTAGCAAGGCCAAATCTACTTTTTCGCCAGTTGTTCCGACTTTTTTACTGTCTTTGGTGATGGCGGCGAGCTGGTCTTCGTAAATCATTTTTGAATCGTGTAACAAGCGGCCAATTAAGGTGCTTTTGCCGTCATCAACACTTCCACAAGTAAGGAATCTAAGTAAGTCTTTGCGTTCATGCGCGGCTAAATATTCGTGTATGTCTGTGCGTAAAAGTTCGGTTTCATTAAACATGTTAAAAACTGACCATAAAGTAAGGGTTTAATAAAGATTCTTTTTGGTTGTAGCGTAGCGGGTGCGCATCTTCACTTAATGGATCATTGACGTCCAAGATGCTGACTTTCCCTCCCGACGCTTTTACTACAGCATGTGCTGCCGCTGTATCCCATTCACTCGTAGGTCCTACTCGTGGATACAAATGCGCCTCACCGCATGCGACTAAACATAACTTTAAGGAGCTACCCATTGCCACAAGTTCAGAATCTCCGTCTAGCTTAGCCAAAATAGTATGAATTTCTGGGCTTTGATGTGAGCGGCTACCAACAACTTTCCATGTATCACCTGCTTTTGGTGATTTCACTTTGATCTCAGTTTTGTTCCCATCCTCTAGCTTGAAAGCCCCCAGTTTTTTCGCTCCAACATAAGTTGTGTTCAGCACTGGCGCGTGCACTACACCAAAAACGGGTTCACCAAATTCAATAAGCGCTATGTTTACAGTGAATTCCCCGTTTTTCTTTATAAATTCTTTTGTGCCATCAAGAGGATCAACCAACCAGTATTTTGTCCATGACTTGCGCTCCTCCCAATCAATATCAGCCGATTCTTCTGATAAAATGGGCAAATCGCTTATTTTGGCAAGACGCTCGACAATTAATTGGTGCGCCGCTAAATCAGCTTCGGTTAGAGGACTCGAGTCGGACTTGTCATAAACAGCAAAATCTTGCTGATAAATTTCGAGAATTTTCTTACCTGCATCAAGCGCAATATTGGTTACTGCATTAATATTCGTTTCACTTAATTCAAAAACACTCACAGTACATATCCTTGTTCTTTTAGCGCAAAGTAAAGTCGTTCTGCCGTCTCTTGTGGGCTTTCATCCTGGTGCGCAAGGTGAATTTCAGGAGAAGTAGGTGCCTGATATTCAGAGTCGATTCCAGTAAAGTGTTTTATATCTCCACTTCTTGCTTTCTTATACAGACCTTTCGGGTCTCGTTGCTCACAGACTTCCAATGGAGTATCAACAAAGACTTCAATAAATTCTTTTTCGCCTAAAAGTGAGCGGCAATACTCTCTATCGTCTTTAAATGGAGAAATAAACGCAGTGATCACAATCATTCCAGCATCCACAAACAACTTACTCACTTCGCTAATGCGACGAATGTTTTCTACTCGCGCTTTATCGTCAAAACCTAAATCACCGCAAAGCCCGTGTCTTACATTATCACCATCGAGTAAGTAAGTGCTGTGTTTGGTATCGAAGAGTTTCTTTTCTAGTAAGTTGGCTATGGTAGATTTACCCGAACCACTCAAACCAGTTAACCAAATCACGCTCGGTGACTGATTCAGGGCCTTTGCTCGTGCCTGCTTGTCGACGGTATGTTGGTGCCAGACTAAATTAGTAGACATTAAAAATAACCCTCCATCTTTTTCTTTTCCATTGAACCTGATGAATCATGATCAATGACTCGTCCTTGGCGCTCAGATGTTTTCGTTAATAGCATTTCTTGGATCACTTCAGGAAGCGTACTAGCTTCAGATTCGACTGCACCAGTGAGTGGATAGCAGCCTAATGTTCTAAAGCGCACGGATTTCATTTGAGGCACTTCTCCCTCATTAAGTGGCATTCTGTCGTCATCCACCATGATCAGTACGCCGTCTCGCTCAACAACTGGCCTTGGTTTTGCCAAATATAAAGATGGGATCTCAATACCTTCAAGGTAGATATATTGCCATATATCTAATTCGGTCCAATTTGACATAGGGAAAACGCGAATGCTTTCGCCTTTATTAATTTGAGAGTTATAAATATTCCATAACTCAGGCCTTTGATTTTTAGGATCCCAGCGATGATTTTCATCTCTAAACGAGTAAACGCGCTCTTTTGCTCGTGATTTTTCTTCATCTCTTCTAGCACCACCAAAGGCCGCGTCAAATTTATACTTATCTAACGCTTGTTTTAAGGCAACAGTTTTCATTATATCTGTATGTTTTGCACTGCCAACTGAAAACGGATTAACACCCTGTTCAACACCCTCTTGGTTAGTATGAACTAACAAATTGAGATTATGCTTCTTCGCCATTTTGTCGCGAAATTCAATCATTTCTCTGAATTTCCAAGTTGTATCAACGTGCAACAGGGGAAATGGAATCGTACCGGGTGAAAAGGCTTTGCGGGCTAAATGCAGTAAAACGGAAGAGTCTTTGCCAACGGAGTACAACATTACTGGGTTTTCAAATTCAGCGGCAACCTCTCGGAAAATATGTATACTTTCAGCTTCTAGTTGCCGGAGGTGACTTATACTGGACGTGCTTGTGCTCATATAAATAAATCCAATTTATTTTGTACGTTTATCAGGGGCGGTGTCATAGTAAATCTGACGATCGCAATTCATAACTTTAGAGATTAGCACAATCTGTGTAAATGAATTATCACGTTTTGATATGCTTAATTCCGAAATTATAGCTTTCTATAACCATAATGTATAACGCGATATCTTGCAGTAAAAAAATGCTCGAAAATATACGTCGTGTTATTGAGAATAAAACTGAGGATTGCTTGACTATAAGATGGCTTCTAGACGCTCGTCTGCCCACACTCCAGACTCCAAATAGGTCTGCAGAACGGCATGAGTATCCGTAGAGAAACGCTTACAGGTTTTCTCCATATCGTTCCAATTCGCTTTTTCAAGCTGATGACAAAGTTTAACGAAGTCTGCTAACCAACCTTTATTTACCAATAACGCTTCCTTAATATTATCCGCAAGGTGCATTTTGCCAACTAGCTCATCAATATCAGCATCCATCATTGCGTCGATAAGAGAAAGCATACCGACTAAAAACGCGGAAGAGATATGTTGTTTAAACTGAGTTTGCTCAGCGAGTTGCTCACAAAATTTCGCTCTATGAAGTGAAAGGCGAACCAATTCTGTCGGTTTGCCTTCCCCGAATGTCGCAGCAAAAATGAGCATAATGAATTTCTTCAGCTCACGTTCCCCAAGCATAACTACCGCTTGTTTGATATTTTCGATTTTTCGACGGCGCGCAAAAAGTGGTGATTGTGTATATCGCAGCAACTTAAAGGATAGGGCAACGTCTGCTTCAAAAGCTTCGCTGATAAGCCTAAAATCAGGAACTTCCTTATTAACTTCCTTCATTAATGTGCTAATAAGGGACTGAGATGGAGAAAGGCTATGGCTTTTAATTACTTCTGGTTTACTGAAAAAGTAGCCTTGAAACAATTCGAAACCAAGTTCTTTATATTTTTGAAACTCTTCGTGAGTTTCCACTTTTTCAGCAAGGAAGCGTATATGAGAGTAGCGCTTTCTTAACTCGCCTATTTCATCTAATTGCCTTTCTGATATGGCTTGAATATCAATTTTAATAATATGGCATATTCTGTAAAAGCCTTCCCACGCCATGTCATGAATAAAATCATCAAGCGCAATTATGTAGCCCTTCGAAGCAAGCTTTTCTAATTCGCACCTCACGGTTTCAGTAGGGCTTACGTCTTCTAATACTTCAACAACAATCTGATTGTTTGGCAAAAGAGAAGGATAGCCTTTTAAAATTGAATCTTCCGTAAAATTGATGAAAGCGAGTTTTCCATTCCGTATACGGTCAAGCCCTAAATCAAGTTGCAAACCTTCGATCATCTTTGAGGTAGCCTTCTCCTGATCAACATCAGGGAAAGCATTTTCAATACTAGTTCGAAATAACAACTCATACGCAAAAACGTTTTTGTTGATATCTAAAATAGGTTGTCTTGCAGCAAAAAAGGCCATTTATTTCCTAGGCTCAACTACTTAAATAAGCACGACCCTTAGGGTCGTTATGCCTACTGTGTTTTGTATTCTTTATCGAATTTATCGAATAAGTCATTTATTTCAGTTTGTTGATTGGGCTTCATTAAACTGACTACAAAGATAACGGCCGAGCTTACCAAAAAACCAGGAATTATTTCATAGACTTCAGACGAAAGTGTTGTACCAGATGCGTCAATTGGAACAAAGATCCAAATTAAAACGGTAATGGTTCCGGCAACGATGCCACAAAGAGCAGCAAGTTTGGTCATTTTCTTCCACAGCAGCGAGATAATGACCAAGGGACCAAACGCAGAACCAAATCCAGCCCAAGCATTACTTACGAGTGATAATATCGTTTTATTCTCACCAAGTGCAAGCACAATTGCGGCGATCGCAACCACAATTACACAGAGTCTTCCGACCAAAACTTGTTGCTTTTCTGTTGCACTGGTATTTAAAAAGCTCGCGTACACATCACGTGTTAAGGAACTTGAAGTAACCAGTAATTGAGAAGATATGGTACTCATAATAGCTGCTAAAATAGCTGCGAGTAAAAAGCCGCCAATGAAAGGATTAAATAGAAGTTGCGACAGCACAATAAAGATTGTCTCGGCATCTTCTAAACGAATATTCTCGTTACTAACATAGGCTAAGCCAAACAAGCCAGTCATTGCGGCTCCTACCAAAGATACAATCATCCAGCTCATGCCAATGCGACGCGCGGCAGGAATCGCTTTAACGCCGCTGATGGCCATAAACCGCACAATAATATGGGGTTGGCCAAAATATCCTAAGCCCCAAGACAATAAAGAAATGATACCAATAGTACTAAGCACCTCAGAGGTACTTGCGTCGGTATATAAAGACAATAACTGCGGATTTATGTCCGCCAGTGTATTTAAGGTGGCATTAATACCACCTAACTCAAAGATGACTACGCTTGGCACCAGAATAAGTGCGATGAACATAATGATGCCTTGAATGAAGTCAGTCAAAGAAACAGCCATGAAGCCGCCAAAAAATGTATAAGTGACAACCACACCCGCGGTTAAAAATATGCCTAATTGATAACTCAAACCAAAGGAAGATTCGAATAACTTTCCGCCTGCGACTACGCCAGATGAGGTGTATAGCGTAAAGAAAAGGATAATGACAAGCGATGAAATTACGCGCAACATCCTGGATTTATCAAAAAAGCGGTTTTCAAAATAGTCAGGGAGAGTAATTGAGTCATTCGCCACTTCGGTAAAGACGCGCAAACGAGGGGCAACCACTAAATAATTGACCCATGCTCCGATGATAAGCCCAATGGCTATCCATAGGGAGGATGCGCCACTAATAAACATTGCGCCAGGGATCCCCATTAACATCCAGCCACTCATGTCCGATGCTCCAGCGGAAAGAGCAGTGACGGGAGCAGACAGTTTGCGTCCACCAAGTAGATAGCCGGATGCACTCTCTTCGTTTGTTCGGTAGGCGTAAAGTCCTATTCCGAGCATTGCAATAAAGTAAATCGCTAACGAAACGTAAGTGCCAAATTCCATGAAGTACTACCTTGTAATATTATAATTCTAATACCTAAGGTTAACATTTTGATAAAAAATTCTAAAGGCTAGTAGATTTTGGAATGCTTGTGCAGACGCATTAAACCCGCTCATGCTGGTTTATTATTTTCGTGCAAACAATATTGAAAAAGGAGCTTGCTAGCCCAACAAACACATTGCGTGATTATTGAGCTAGGCATAGTCATTCATCAAGTTATGCTGAGAATCTTAGGTTCTTTTTGGCGATTTCTGAAATATCTTCAACGTCTGATGGATCTTCACCCACCACAATAATTTTTGCAGATTCAATTAAAAATGAAGCGCCCACATAGGTAGCATCCTTAAACCCACTCGCGATCGAATCACTGATAGATTCCGGCACAACAAACAAAGATGTAAAACCGTTTTCACCCTTAATTACAAGGTGTAAGCTTTTGATTGTACTAAGGTAACAGTAATTAGCTGAAACTACTTCACCTAAGTCTGAGTTCGAAATTACTTTACCATTAAAGCTATCTAACTTGGCGTTTAGCTGTTCGATATTTACGACCGAGCTTTTAGCCATTTCAGCATTTAAATGGTCCATATGTGCAAGCACATCGTGAGTTAAATTACTGTTAGACACATTCATTACGCCGAAGCTAATAATACTTACTAAAGCAACTGATGCCGCCATCGCTAAGTACCATGGGCGCTGCTTTTGCTTTACTTTGTGTTGCTTAATTGATTGTCTTAAAATCAATTTTTCAGCTAAATTATCAGGCACTGGAATATTCATTGCCTCCTGAAGCTGACTTTCCATTAAACGGATTTCTTCCCAGAAACGTTGTTTTTCTGCGTCGTTCTTAGCAGCCTCAATCACTTCTGGATCTTTGGTAAAAGGGTCGGCATAGACCGCTTTTCTGAAACTTAAATCATCCATTTGCGCGCTCCTCATAACCCATTTTACTCATTAATATTTCTTTCAGTTGATTTCTTGCTCGAAATAAACGAGTCATTACAGTGTTTTTGTTTAGATTCAGTTGGTCGGCTATTTCGTCACCACTAAAGCCCATAATAATTTGCATAGCTAAGGGCTCACGGTATTCCTCACTCAAACTGGCAATAGCGCGTCTAATCTCGCGGTTCTGAATATTATCCTCGCTATGTATGTGATCGTCAGCAACCGACACGTCGTCGATATCGATGGTGTCAAACTGCTTACGCTCAAAGCGCCTTGCATTTTCTCTGCGTAAAATGGTAATTAACCAAGACTTTGCTGCAGACTCTTCTTTCAAAGAATCCAGAGATTTCCAAGCTCTCAAAAAGGTCTCCTGCAGCACATCTTCAGCAATAGATTTGTCTTTAATCAACCATACAGAATATCGATATACATCTGCATGGTAGGCCTTAACTAAGGCTTCATATCGGGTTTGTTTTGTGTTCATAGCGGATAAGACCGCAGACCCAGCAGAATTCTTTCCCATAATTATTAATAATATTGAAATAGTTGGTATAGTAAGCCTATGACAATCATTTGAAAAAGCCTAAACTAATTCAATAGTAATTTTTAAGACATTGTTTATTAGGAGTTTATAGGCTTAAGAGACTCTTTGCCAAAAAACAACAGGCTACAATCTGATTGTTAGCGAATAGCTTTTACCACATATACTGCATATCCTAAAACCTTACAGGTTTTTTAAGATATTATTTTACGTCATCATGTTAAGCCTACAATTGGCTCCATGCTAGCCGCTTGTTGGGTATAGGCGTGAATACATGTTTTGAGCACTTTGCAATTTTTCTGACCTAAGTGCGCATAAACCATCAATAAAAGCTCTGTATTCTTCACTTGATAAATCTTTAGCGTTTGTTTCGGCCACGTCCTTCGAATACTGATTCGCCAGCACTTGGTTATAGCCCATCAGTGCGCGCTTGTCGTGGCCTTTTGACAAGCTTAGACTTATTGACTTGTGCTCCTCACCAAGCAGGGCACGCAACCATTTGTCCAGGTGAGCTGATATTGAATGTATTTGGCCACTTTCTAATTGCTTTTTAAGGAGAGCAAAAGAACTTGGTTCATCGCTAAGTGGTTGTTTCTTTACAGTGCGTTGCTGAACGCCTTCAGAATGGCCTGCTGCTTTATACTTCTTGAGCAATAACATTAAGATTAACAACAATACAATACTCAACAAATTACTTGATATTAGAACCCAATGCAGTGTGTCTATGTCTTCTTCTTGGCGATCAAATGCTGGCTCAGACATTGCCGTGTTTTCGCTACTTTTGTTTGGTGTCTCATCTTGCTCTTGTTGGATATCTTGCCCTTTACTTGGCTTATCTGATGCGTTGTTGGATAAGGATGCAGGTAGCACTTTTACAGATTTGGCAGGGATACGTGCAAACTCAGTCTCACCTGTATTGACATTAAACCAAGGTACTGACACCTCGGGAAGCACAAAACTGCCGGCTTCTGAGGGGATGATTGCTGTATTGTATACGCCCTGAGCAACCAGTTTATTATTGTGTTCTGCATTGGCTAAATTAGGTTGTTCGGGATACGTTTTGAAGCTTGGATGAAACTGACCATCGATTTGAGGTAGTTGCTCTTTAGTCAAACCGAGTGCAGTAAGCGTTATAGTTCGAGTGATTGGTTCTCCTACCCGTAATTCGTCTATATTACCCTGCCACTCTTCGCTTACTTCGACGGCTTCACTTGGAAGCCATGTATATGCATAACCATCAGGGATCGGTGCAACCTTAATTTGGACGTCAGGAGCGCGACGAGTAATCGTGGTCGTTCTCCCGAAGTTAGCAAAGCTTTGGCGCGAGTTGGTTAGGATCTCAGCTTCGAAAATTGGTCCTTTAATTGTAAAATCGCCGCTAGACTGAGGAATAATGGCATAGTTACGCTCAATGATTCGGTAGCGTATTCCGTTTTGCAATTCTTGATAATCTTTATCTTCGCCAATCTGCTCAATTATTGCCCCTTCTAACTCAGGAAGTCCTAAATTACCTCGCTGAATATCGCGCGCTAAATGGATCTTTATGGTGTACAGCAATTGCTGTTGCAGATATAAGTCTGCATTGGATACAGTGGCATCAACAAAGAATTCCCTTGGGGCAGTCGAAGCGCTAGCGCTAAGTGGTAAAACCTCTACAGAAAAGGGCCGCGAGCGTGCACCGTCAATTTCGAATGCAGGAATTTCAAACTTTCCGACACTTTTTGGATAAAGGTTAAGCGACCAGCTGACAGTCCTAGTCATATCACCATTGATGATTTGAGTTGACTGACTAAACGATGGTCTGCTTAGTCTAAAATTACTTTGTAGAACCGAAAAATCTGCATCATCTCGACTTGCACTGCCCGTAGCAATGAGCGTTAATCTTATAGATTCATCTACTAACAATTTGTTCTTATCAACGCTTGCAACAAGTTCTTCTACGTCAGCAAAACTTGCCATACTGAATATTAACAGGATAAAAAAAGCACTCACTCTATGCATCGTTAATTACCAATTCTCTTGTGTAGGTGGCACGGGGGCGTTTTTGCGCTTATACGCTTCAAGTAACATTTTTCTCTGCAGAAGATACGCAGGATCATCAGGAATTTTATTTAAAATCATTTGCATCCGCTGATATTCTTCCTTTTCTTCCGGGGTCATATTTTCCATCACTTGAGATTGCGCGATCGCTTGCGTTTGCTCTTCGGACTGAGCTTGTTGTTCGTTATTTTGTTGAGCTTGTGCATTTTTGGCAGAGCTATCTTGCTCCTCTTCATCTCTTTGATTTTCCGTTTCGTTTTGTTTTTCTCGGTTGTTCGTCTGATCCTTGGCAGCTTGCTCTAGGGATGAAGAATCTTGCGAACTTTCTTCGTTATTTGGTGACTGCTCGCTCTGCTCTGAAGCTTCGTCTTGCTCTGAATTTTGCCCCTCATTGCTTGAAGGATCTTGTTTCGAATTCTCTTCAGATTGCTCTTGCTGAGACTCTTCTTGCTGATTTGAGTTCTCTTGCTTATTTTGCTTGTCCTGTGAAGATTCGTTATTTTGTTCTTGTTTGTTTTGACTTTCGCTTTGTTTTTCGTCTTGCTGCTGTTGTTCTAAGAGTGACTCTACTAGTGCTTTATTTTTCAAGGCATTTTCATGGTCTGGCTGTTGTTCCAATACATATTCATATTCAACGAGCGCCTCATCGAGCCGACCGAGTTTGGCAAGAGAGTTGGCTTTGTTGTAACGATTTTCAATTCCTGAAAGTCCGTCAAAGAGGGCTAGCGCGTCTTCATAATTTCCACTTTTATATGCCGAAGCCGCCTGCCATTGTTTATCTTCAAATAGTTCAGTAGCAACATCATACTGCTTCGAATCAAAAGCCTGTTTTCCCCTTTGATCCCGATTCAAAAACCAGTTCTTAATTGTCTGTGTGCCACTTATTTGAGAACCCTGCGGCTTTGCTGCGTTATCAAGTTCGTTAGCGTTTGTAGACGTCGTACTCTGGTCATTTGTCACCTGAGCGTATACATCTGCTTGGGGGAAGTACAAAACGCAGACTAGAACGCTTGCTAGTAGTCCTTTTCTGAATGAGTAGGCTGCAATTGGCAATAGCAGAAGTAATATATATGGTCCCATGTCTTTTAAGATGTCGCCTTGTGTGTCTTCGACTTGTTTAGATTGCTGTTGTTCAAACTTTAGCTCTCTTTCTATTGCTAAAATATCAGAGTTATCAGAAGTGAATATGCTGTAACTCGCGCCCGTACCTGATAGCGCTTGAGAAAAGTAACGCTCATCAACTTTAGGTATAACAATGCTGCCCATTCTATCTTTCAATAAAGTACCATCCTGCATTTCAATTGGTGCGCCTTCCTCTGTACCTACTAGCAATGCAGACACATCGTATTGGCTAGCATTTAGAAAATCTCTTATTTCATCAATATCACTGATCCTGATCCCATCACTTATCCAATAGATTTGACCACTTTGATATCCTGCGTTTTTCAAAAGTTCAGAGGCAGTTTCTAGAGCATAGATGGGATTGCTGCCTTGTTGTGGCATTATTTCGGGGCGTAAACTAGGTATAAGACTTACCAAGGTATTAGCATCATCAGTCAAAGGACTTATGACAAACGCGTCGCCTGCATAGGCTACTAATCCGGTTTCTCCTTCGCTCACTTGCTTAATCAAATCAATAGCTTTAAATCGAGCTCGGGTAAGTCGGTTAGGTGATAAGTCTGTTGCTCTCATGGACATTGACATGTCCATAACGATCACCTTTCCTGCTTGTGTTTGATAGACCGCTTGGGGGAGTTTTTCCCAACTCGGTCCCGCAATAGCAATAATTGCAAGCAGGTAAGCAAATGCAAAGGTATGAATCTTAAATTTACTGGATTTTAAATGCTTGCTTACTATTAATTGTTGGTACAAATGAGACGGTAATAGCGACTGCCAACTGTTATCTTGAGAACCAAACTTTAATTTTATAGTGTAAAAAATCAAAAGGGGGATCAGAGCCAACAAAAGTGTTGGCCTTATAAATTCAAATTGTTCGATGGCGTTAATCAGTTCGTTCATCAATATTCTATTCACCGTAATTTCATAAAAGACAATTACTCACGTCTTAAGCGGTTGAACCATCTACCTGCGTTGGGCATAAGGTAAAGCAAAAATCCTAGTATCAAGGAAAAGCCTAAGGGCCAATAAAATAATTCAGCTCTTGGTCGTAAAGTTTGTTCACTTCCTTCAACAGGCTCTAAAACATCCAATACCGAGTATATTTGTGCTAGTTCGTCCGCGCTTCTTGCTCGAAAATATTCACCGCCAGTTTGTCTCGAGATCGACATAAGTGTCTTTTCATCCAAATCCATTGAGGGGTTAATTCGTCTTTGACCAAAAAAACTATTTTGTACTTGAACTTCTGCACCGACCCCAATGGCATATACGGTAACTTGATTGCTTTTTGCAAGCTCTAGGGCTTGTTCCACCGAAATGTTACCTGCAGTATTGCGCCCATCTGTCAGCAAGATAAGTACGCGATTTGACCGTTCTTTTTGAGTAAAACGTTTTACCGCTAGACCTATCGCATCGCCAATGGCTGTGCTGTCGCCAACTAGGCCGATAACGCTTTCATCTAGTAATTGTTTTACGGTATTTCTGTCAAAGGTCAAAGGCGTTTGTAGATAAGCTGTGTCAGCAAACAATATCAATCCAAGACGGTCACCAACTCGACGTTCTATAAAGTCGTCCATAACCGATTTAACCATATCCAAGCGGTCGACTTGGCGGCCGTTAACCATCATATCTGTTTGTTGCATACTTCCTGACAAATCTACTGCCATCATTAAATCTCGACCCTGCGAAGGAATCGAAATTGGTTCTCCGAACCACATTGGTCTTGCAGATGCAATGACGAGTCCAATCCACGCTAGACTCATAACAAGCAATTTAAGCCGACTTGTTTTTACCTTTGATTTTGGTCTAGAGGCTAGGGATGACGCATGCGGAAAGTACAAAGCAGACGGTTTATCTTTTTGAGCCGCAGGCGCAAAAAAATACACTAATATGGGTAGCGGGAGTAAGAATAATAAGTACCACCATAGAAATTCAAACATGGCTATCAACGCCTCTTTGTTTGAGTTTTGAGTGCTTTTTTCTTGGCGGCAAGCTGGTTTGAATCCATTCGACAATTGCCATTTTAATTTTGATAAAGTCCATTTGTGCTAACTGCTCTTGCGTTAGGTTTTGATACAAACATTGGTTGATGATGTCTATTGAATAATCTAATCGCGATGTTTCTTTTCCTTGATAGTTATCCAGTAAAAACTGCTTCCAATTTTCACCATGCAAGGTTAGAGGCGCTACAGATATTTCTGAGCTATTGCTAAAGTAATGATTGCACGTGTGTTTTAAAATTACGTTCATGTTACAAATAGCGTTTGGTCCATTGAGCATCAAATTTTGAATTTCTGTTATGGCCAATTTCTTTCTTTTATTTATTCGCAGATAACGACGCGTGTAATGCCAAGCCGAAATAATTATAAGTAGCACCAACAACGCACTTACCCAGTACCCCCATGCTAAAGGCCAAGCTGAGACTTGATCTGGAACTGTAATATCAGCTAATTGGTCCAATGGATTCAAGATGATTCACCCAAAATTAAACCAGCGCGTGATGCTTGCAGTTGTTGTTCTATTGGTTTAGCCGCACTAATTTGACGAAGGCTAAGTCCTAAAGATTCAAAACGTGCTTTTAGCTGAGCAAGATAGGCCGACCGTTCTTTGTTAAACTCGTCTGCGATAGCTACATCACCAAGTGTTAGCTGATGTTCTCGTTGCCCGTCAGTCAGCAATACGTCCTGCATAACAGATACATCCGGTAACTGTTCTTCGAGAGGATCAAATATTCGCACAGGTCTCACTTCACAATGGCGACTCATTTTACCCACTAGTTGAAACGATGCTTCATTGAAATGTGTAAAATCAGATAACAAATAAATCAGAGTTCCTGGCTTTGCCAACCTTGCTAATTTGCTGATACCCGAATGAAGCGTCTCTGGCTCACCTTTTTGATTGGCTGCATGCACTGCTTCTTGATGGTCGTGCTGTGGCGACTGTTGGTGCAAGCTGACTAATTGATTGAGCATGTTTAAACCATGCTTTGATGAGCCTTTGGGTTTACATTCTAGGTCATTACTTTGATGGACAGCCACACATCCTATTTTGTCCTGCCTTGCCAAAGCATTGAAAGTTATCAATGCCGCGGCATGCATTGCCTGTACCGACTTATACAATAAATGTGAGCCGAAATGCATAGAGGGATGAAAGTCAACAAAAAGCATAACTGGGCGCTCTCGCTCCTCCCGAAAAACTTTTGTATGAGTTTTGTCAGTACGTGCAGTCACTCTCCAGTCTATGCTTCGAATGTCATCTCCGGGCTGGTAGTGTCTTGCCTCATCGAACTCCATTCCGCGCCCCTTGAACTTGGAACTCATGCTGCCCGCCAAAGCACTCTTGATCCTGTTACTGGGTCTCAAATTAAGTTGGCGAGATAGCGCTTTATAACGGACTAGTTCGTTAAGCGATATATCTACCCCATTGCTTTGAAGGTTTTCGAGCCAAACATCTATTTGCCGTTTAGAGTAATTAAACATATGCCTGTAGATTCATTTCCATCATAAAATTAACCACACTCTTCAATTAACAAAGCCATTTTAAATGCTCTGTGCTACATCACTTAAAATATTTAGCAAAAGAGCTAAGTGTTTCAAGCGACGGGGACCATGTTCATTATCTTATCTATGACTTGGTTAGGTTTTATTCCCTGAGCTTGAGACTGATAACTGTAAATAAGGCGGTGACGCAGGACGTTGTGGGCAACCGCTTGAATATCTTCCGGGCTTACAAAGTCCCTTTGATGTAACCAAGCATGCGCTCTTGCGCATCTCTCCAATGCTATTGTCGCTCTGGGGCTAGCACCAATTTCTATCCACTCTGCAAGCTCGGAGTCGTAATCACTAGACTTACGGGTGGCGATAATTATTTGCACTAAATATTTCTCTACTGCTTCAGACATATGTAATTTGAGGATATCTTTGCGAGCCTTAGAGATGTCTTCTTGGGTGAGCTTTGAAGCATTAACTAAAACTTCCTTATTATGCATTGCCTCAGAGCGAGTTAACGCTAAAATTCTATGTTCAGTTTCTGCGTTTGGGTAGTCGATTTCAACATGCATCAAGAACCTGTCCAATTGAGCTTCAGGGAGAGGGTAGGTACCTTCTTGCTCCAGTGGATTTTGCGTTGCCATAACTAAAAACAGATCTGGCAACATATAGGTTTTGCTGCCCACTGTGATTTGTCGTTCTGCCATTGCCTCAAGTAAGGCAGACTGCACTTTAGCAGGCGCGCGATTAATTTCATCTGCCAACACCAAGTTATGGAACAAGGGACCTTTCTGAAAAATAAATTGGCCTGTTTCCGGTCGGTATATATCAGTACCTGTTAAGTCAGCTGGTAGCAAGTCTGGCGTAAATTGGACGCGATGAAAATCAGCTTCTATTCCATCTGAAAGCGCGTTAACGGCACGTGTTTTGGCCAAACCAGGTGGTCCTTCAACAAGCAAATGCCCATCGGCTAAAAGAGCGATCAAAATACTTTGTGTTAAGTGTTGTTGCCCTAAGACTTGTGAATCTAAATGCTCAAGTAAAGCGTTGAATTGATTGTGCATATTATTTCCCAATAATTACCCCCTGCGCTAATCAACGGGCGTCTAACGATCGTATAATGAAATACGTCACTTGCGTTTTGGTGTAACGAAAATATGTGTACGAATTGAAGAATCTCAAGCAATAAATCTATAAAAATAGGCTATTCGTTCAAACGCGTCTTATTGACTCATGCACGAACAAAAAGTTTCATCCACACTACATTTGCTATTTTAGTCTAACTTTGCCACAATCCACCTCAGTGGTCAGACCAGAGGTGTATCTTTGATTGCCACACAAAGCAATGCCGAAGGTTGATATCAAACGTTTTTTTAAGGAACAAGCATGTCTAGAAAACAAGAACTTACGACGCGAAACGGTGATCGAATTGCCATTGTTGCGGGTTTGCGCACGCCCTTCGCCAAGATGGCGACTTACTTCCATGGTGTGCCTGCGGTCGATTTGGGTAAAATGGTTGTGAATGAGTTAATCATTCGAAATGAGTTTGATCCTGCATTGGTCGAGCAAGTGGTGTTTGGTCAAGTAGTACAAATGCCAGAAGCGCCAAATATCGCCAGAGAAATTGTTTTGGGCACTAATATGAACGTTGGTACTGACGCATATAGTGTCTCGAGAGCTTGTGCCACAAGTTTTCAATCGACAGTAAATATTGTCGAGTCTATGTTAGTTGGCAATATAGAAATAGGGCTTGCTGGTGGCGCAGATTCTACATCTGTTTCACCGATTGGAGTTTCTAAGAAATTAGGGCGAGCACTAGTTGATTTGCAAAAAACAAAGACGCTTGGACAAAAACTTGCTGTTCTCAAACAACTAGGCTTAAAAGACCTATTACCGGTCCCACCTGCTGTTGCAGAGTATTCTACAGGCTTATCGATGGGGCAAACGGCTGAACAAATGGCAAAAACACATGGTATCAGCCGTGAAGATCAAGACGCACTTGCGCACCGCTCACATTCAAATGCGGCTGATAATTGGGAAAAAGGCAATTTAGACTCAGAAGTTATGACTGCCTATGCCGAACCATTCAAGGGAGCGTTTTCACGCGATAATAATGTCCGCTTTGACAGTAAAATAGAGGGTTACGCAAAGCTAAGACCAGCGTTTGATAAAAAGCACGGCACAGTGACTGCTGCGAATGCTACACCGCTGACTGACGGTGCATCGGCAATAATGTTGATGACCGAAAGCAAGGCTAAGGCACTTGGTTACAAGCCGCTTGGATACATTAAAAGTTATGCTTTTGCGGCAATAGATGTATGGGAAGACATGCTAATGGGACCCTCATATGCTACCCCGATGGCTTTAGAAAGAGCAGGTATGTCGCTCAACGATTTGACCCTAATCGAAATGCACGAGGCATTTGCTGCGCAAACCTTGGCAAATGTGAAGATGTTTGCGAGCGATAAGTTTGCTCAAGAAAAATTAGGGAGAGACAAAGCAACTGGCGAGATTGATATGGATAAATTCAATGTGATGGGTAGCTCAATTGCGTATGGACACCCGTTTGCTGCAACCGGCACGCGAATGATTACACAAATGTTAAACGAATTGACACGCAGAGGCGGTGGTACGGGGTTATTGACGGCCTGTGCAGCCGGTGGATTAGGTGCGGCGATGATTGTGGAGACAGAATAATGAGTGCATTTACTTTAGAAAAATTAGAAGACGGCATAGCTATATTAACTATGGATGTGCCGGGTGAATCCATGAACACGCTAAAAGCGGATTTTGGTGATGAAGTCAGCTCAGTTCTTGATGAAATTGAGAATGACGCTCAGGTAAGTGCAGTGATCCTCGCAAGTGGTAAAGCTGATTCTTTCGTTGCTGGTGCAGATGTTACCATGCTAAGTGCTTGCAAAAGTGCTGAAGAGGCTGAAGCTTTGTCTACACAAGGACAACAATTATTTGATCGCATCGAAGGAATGAGAAAGACCTTTGTTGCAGCTATTCATGGTCCTGCCCTAGGTGGCGGATTAGAGCTTGCACTTGCTTGTGATTATCGCGTGTGTAGCGATAGCTCTAAAACCCAACTAGGATTGCCAGAAGTTCAACTAGGCCTGTTGCCAGGCAGCGGAGGTACGCAACGTCTACCTGCTTTGATTGGTGTTCAAAAAGCCATGAAAATGATGCTTACCGGCACTCCTGCACGAGCCAAGCAAGCCAAAAAATATGGCATTGTTGACGATGTAGTACCCAAAAGCATTCTGATGGATGTGGCTAAAAAACTTGCTAAGTTATCACCTAAAAAGCGTCAGGCAAAAAAAGGATGGGGTGATAGAGCACTTGAGGATACGCCTTTTGGAAGAAAACTATTGTTTAAAAAGGCCAGAGAGCAAACCCTGTCAAAGACGCAGGGTAATTACCCTGCGCCTATGCTAATTATTGATTGTATTGAAGAGGGTTTAGGCGACAGGCGCAAGGGCTATGGCCTTGAAGCGAAAAACTTTGGCAAATTAGTTATGACGCCTGAGTCGAAACAGTTGCGAGAGATATTCTTTGCGACCACCGAAATGAAAAAAGAGAATGGAGTGGAAGGTGTTTCTCCGAAAAAAGTACAACAAGTTGGTGTACTAGGCGGTGGCTTAATGGGAGGCGGGATTGCGTTTGTGAGCGCAACTAAAGCGAAGGTACCCGTGCGCATCAAAGACATTAACGAAAGTGGCATAGCTGGCGCGATGAAATATTCGTTTGACATATTGAATAAAAAAGTCAAAAAGCGCTTTATCAGAAAAACCGAGATGCAAAAGCAAATGTCTTTTATCACCGGGTGCTTAGATTATAGCGCTTACTCATCTATAGATATGGTCATTGAAGCGGTATTTGAAGATTTGTCTCTAAAGCAAAAGATGGTAGCTGATATAGAGCAACACAGTAATAAAGATACGATTTTTTCATCTAATACCTCGTCTATTCCAATTGCTGATATTGCCAAAAATGCAGAGCGACCAGAAAACGTAATTGGTTTGCACTATTTTTCACCGGTAGACAAAATGCCTTTGGCAGAAGTAATTCCTCATCAAGGAACATCAGAACAAACTATCTCGAGTACCGTTGAGTTTGCGAAGAAGCAAGGCAAAACACCAATTGTGGTGAAAGATGGCGCTGGTTTTTATGTAAATAGAATACTTGCTCCTTACATGAGTGAGGCTGGCTATCTAGCTATGGAAGGACAAGCAATTGACACCATTGATAAGGCATTAGTTAAATTTGGCTTTCCAGTAGGACCTTTCAAACTATTGGATGAAGTCGGTATTGACGTTGGTACGAAGATCATCCCGATACTGATGAATCAATTTGGAGAGAGATTTGCGTCGCCAGACGCTTTTGAGAAGTTACTTAAAAATGATCGAAAAGGTAAAAAGAACAAGTCTGGTTTTTATGACTATGCTGGAAAAAAATCGGGTAAAGAAATCGATGAAAGTATTTACGACTTGTTAGGTATATCGCCAACAAGTAAGTATACGGATTCTACAGTAGTTGAGCGATGCACATTATTGATGCTAAATGAGGCGGCAATGTGCTTAGAAGAGGGCGTTATTAGAAGTGCTCGAGATGGTGACATTGGTGCAATTTTTGGTATAGGCTTCCCGCCATTTAAAGGTGGCCCATTCAGATATATGGATGAAATAGGCATACAGAGTCTTGTTGAAAGATTAGAGCATTACGCTAGTACTTACGATGAAAAATATGCTCCGGCAAATATTCTTTTACAAATGAAAGATGATGGGGCTAGCTTTTATTAAAGCTATAGAATTATCTTGATAGTATAGATAATGTTACTTGATTTAATATGGTCACTAAGCATTTGAATTAGTGACCATTTAATTTTTTATGATAGCTAAAGGGGTCTTGAACAAATTTTTTGCGTATGCAACTTTAGTCTTTCATAGGTGCTTATATACCCACTATTCATCGCAATTATCGAGTTTTGTATTACATTTAATGTATCGACATTGTTTAAACTTATTATCGTTTATAGGTCGATATATGTGTAAATTTTAAAAGTGAAAGGCTGAATATTATGGTTATTCTTGGGTTGATCCTCAGCTTTGCACTTTGCACTGTTTATTATTACATAGAAACAGTTCGACATGGCATGGCAAAAAAAAGATGGGTAATGGCGGCACTTTGTTTAGGGCCGATGACTTTACCTATGTTTGAAATTAGTAAGCACCTAGCAGTGCGAAAAGCAAGTGGTTTCAATAACGTTTATATACGAGTGTAGGCAGGTATTTAATCGCGTAAGACGAATAATCGACCAATGTCGATAGGTTTTGATTCGTCGGTATCAAAGTGAGTGATATAATAACGCGGTGTTATCAGAATTAGTCATTTTTCTGTTGTATTCTTCGTTTGTTTCGCCTGTGTCTTGCGTCCCTGCATTGGGCTCAGCATAAATAGCATCTACATGGGGCGCTCATTTTATCCATTTCTAGATTAGGAAGCTTCCTCGAGCTTTCTACAACCAGAATACTTGTTTTGATTGCTAATGTCCTATGGTCTTAAGGCAATATTTCTTGGTTTTACTGCTCTTATGCTTTTAAGTCTTGGTTGAAGGCATAATATTATATTAGTGACGTCTTGGCAGAGGGTCGTGACCAAGATTGAATGCTCTCCTCTATTGAAGCTCTCCTCTAAAATCATCTTAACTCTCTGCGCCTCCTGCGCCTCCTGCGCCTCGCTCCATAAGCATCTCTATTACTTAATATTTAATATATTTCAATTTCTATACTCCCTTATTTTTAGTAAACGAAAGATAACTTATTGTTATATATGAGTTTGCGACGGTAGTCCCCAACACACTATTGCAATACAAAATAGTTAAATTAATATCAATATGCTGATGGTTCTAACAAAGGCAAAGATTAATGATAATACACTCAAATTTGACTTTGAAGCCTCGCAAACGAGGTTTTCATTTAATCACTGATGAGATTCTGAATGCTTGTGGTGAACTGCCAGCAAACGGCATGATGCATGTGTTCATCAAACACACTTCAGCCTCCTTAACGATTAACGAGAACGCTGACCCTAGTGTAAGGCGTGATTTAGAGCGTCATGCGAATGTAATAGCGCCAGAAAATGCGCCACACTATGAGCATGTTTTTGAGGGGAGTGATGATATGCCCGCCCACATTAAAGCATCTCTATTTGGTTCTAGCGTGACTGTTCCAATTGTCAATACTAGGCTCTCTTTAGGCACTTGGCAGGGCATATATTTAGGCGAGCACCGCGATTCAGGTGGTGCTAGACAACTCATCATTTCAATAATGTCATAAGATTATTAGCAGACGCCCTTAAAATACTGATTTTTGTGATATCGCTCAAGTCGTTCGAGCGTGTTGTCGATACAATAATATAAAAATAATTAATACGTTTATCCGCAAAATTTAGTAAAAGCATTTTGGTACTGTGCTATAACTCCTTTATGGAGTTTGGACTTTTTCGCTGAGTTGTTTTTGGCAGCAAGCTCAGTAGCTTATTTCTCAAAAACGTAAAGCGAAGTGGGCGTTTTACCATTAAGTTAGTACTCTAAAAGCGCTAAAGCACGGAAAAATTAGTTAGGAATTGCAATATAAATGCAAAATCATCAACCAACCATTTTAGTCGTCGACGACAATGGTCCTATTCGCATCACTCTGCGCAAAGGACTCAACAAAGCTGGCTATATCGTGCAAGAGGCAAGTAACGGTGAGCAAGGTCTTGCAAAATTTATCGAACATCAACCAGATGTTGTTTTGATGGACGTACAAATGCCAATTATGAATGGCTTTGAGTCAGTTAAAGGTATTCGAAAGTCAGAGCGCAAAGGAAGTACGCCAATTTTAATGCTCACGGCAGATGATGACGTGGACTCTATCCGAAACGCATTCGATGCCGGCGCTACAGACTATATTACCAAACCCATCAACCTTCCGCTTTTGCTTTTGCGTTTGAAATTTGCGCTAAGAGACATAGATCGCGAAAAGAAACTAAAGCGTAGCGAACAACAAAAAGAAAATGCACGACAACTGTTCGGTCTTGTTTATTGGGAAATAGAAACGTCTTCGGGTCGAATCGATTTTATTAATAACGACGTAGAGACATTGTCTTGGTTAAAACCTCAGCCTGAGACATTTAATGACTTTGTTCAATTTGTTTTTGAACAAGACAGAAAACGCTTCCTTGCTGATTGTGACAGCGCCATGGAGAATAACCGGCCTTTTGACTTAGAGCTAAAATGTAAAACCAATGATGGTATTCATTTTGTTCGACTTGTGGGACAGCAAGGGGAGACAAGCGAACTTATTAACGGCGCTATTCAAGACATTACTGAGCAAAAGAATCTTGAAGATAGAACAAGCTATCTTAATTTTTATGACCAAATAACAGGTTTGCCAAACCAGAAGCTTTTTTTGTCCTCTTTAGAGAAAGCGATTCAGCAGAGTAGAGAACTAAACTTTAAAACGGTCGTACTTGCTTTAGAAATTGATAATTTAAATGCGATTACAAATGCCTACGGTAACACCGTCACTGAAACGCTACTTAGCCGAGTGGCTGCAGAAATAAAAGCAATTGGCAATGACAATGCTATATCGGCTAAATTAGATGCTGGGTACTTTGCATTAAAACTTAGGTATCAACAAGACGAATCCTTAGAAAGCATCGCTCGAGCAATGAACGAAAAGCTATCAAAAATACCGAATACATGGATGATAAACGGTAACGAAATTTTTGTTAAATACGCTGCCGGTATTGCGGAAGATAATGCTGATGAGGATGCATCTTCAAGTACTCTGTTACGAAAGGCAAAAAGTGCTCAAGTGTCTGCACAAACAAGTAAAAATATTTCGATCGTCAAATACGACGACAAATTAAACATCGCAATGAAACGTCGGCTAGACCTTGAGGCTGAATTGCATAAAGCGCTGGAAAATAAAGAATTTAAATTACAATATCAGCCACAGTTGTGCTTAATGTCTGGGAAGGTTGTAGGGGCAGAAGCACTACTTCGTTGGCATTCAAATGAGAGAGGCTTTGTTTCTCCAGGCGAATTTATTCCTGTCTTAGAAGAATCGGGTCTTATTACGAGTATCGGTGAAACAATTGTCAGCCGAGCCTGCCGTCAACAATTAAATTGGCAAAAGAAAGGCTTAGAAATAAGTGTTGGTATAAATATTTCAGCAATACAATTCCGTCAGCAAGACTTATCAGAACGGATTTGTGCTATCGCAGATAAAAGTGGAGTGAATAAACGTAATATCGAATTAGAAGTTACCGAAAGCGCCACAATGGACGAACCAGAGCGGGCAATGGAAGTACTGCAAGCCCTTAGTGACGCTGGTTTTAAAATTGCGTTGGATGATTTTGGAACAGGATATGCCTCATTTGAATATCTGCTTAACTTCCAATTAGACAAGATAAAGATAGATCGAGCGTTTATAAGAAATATAACGCAAAATCGAAAAGACAGAGCGCTGGTAAAAGCTATTTCTAGTCTAAGTGACGGCTTAAATATCAGAACCATTGCTGAGGGCGTAGAGGATACTCGCCAAAAAGATTACTTAGACGCGCTCGGCATACAAGAAATCCAAGGCTACCTTATCAGCAAGCCTTTGTGGCCAGAAGAACTATACAAGTTTGCAATGAACTTTAATCAATAAACAAATTACAACGCAGTAGGTAGAAGTATGAAAATTGATTATTACCCGTCGACTGAACACGAGGCTTTGTTCGCAGCGGTACAGGAAAAGAACGAAAGCAAGGATTTCAAGGCGCATATTGTGCTCGCTTGCGATGAAAATAACTGGCAAGCGGAGGATTTAAATCCATGGTTACAAAGCCAACAGACGCCTGTTTTTGGTGGCGTGTTCCCCCAGGTTATTTTTGATAAATCAAATTATGAAACGGGTTTTGTGTTAGTTAGTTTACGGAAATCGGTCGAATGGACGTGTGTCAACAAGCTAAGTGACGATAACGAATCATACGATGACACTCTATTAGATGTTGCAGAAAAGTGGGATGACGAAAAAGAAGGACAGACTATTTTAGTTTTTGCAGATGGTATGTCATCACGTATAGCCGCGTTGATAGAGTCATTATTTTTTAATTTTGGTCTTAATAGAAACTTTGTCGGTGGTGGCGCGGGCTCGCTCAGCTTTGAGCAACAGCCATGTATTTTATGTCCTGATGGCATGCTAAAAGATATGGCCATTATTTTGTGTTTACCTTTACATAGTGGCATAGGCGTTGCACATGGTTGGAAGCCCATTAGTCAGCCACTAAAAGTTACAAAGAGTGATAAAAATATCATTCAGCAAATCGAATATAAAGATGCATTCGAGGTTTACAGGGAGGTCGTTGAAGAGAAATGCGGCAAGTCATTTAATAGTGATAATTTCTTTGATATCGCTAAAAGCTACCCGTTCGGGATTGTTAAGCTTGAGGCCGAGATGGTAGTTAGAGATCCATTAATGCCCACCGAGGATGGTAAAGGCCTAATTTGTGTGGGTGAAGTGCCTGAAGAATGTTTTGTAAGAATTCTGGAAGGTACACCAGAAGACTTAATTTGTGCAGCAAAGAGTGTAAATAGCTTGGCTCAGAACGATTGGACAAGGCGTTATGGAGACAGACCAGCAAAATCGTCTTTTTTCATAGATTGCATTTCTAGAGTCTTGTTTCTTGAAAAGCGTATTGATGAAGAGATTGCACAAGTTGCATCCGATATTCCTTTGTTCGGAGCCCTAACACTAGGTGAAATAGCAAACAATGGAGATGAGTATTTAGAGTTTTACAACAAAACAGCTGTTTTGTGTATTCTTGGTGATGGCTAGAAGATGAAAGACTCAGAGAGACGGGTTAACGAAACAAGTGTACTTTATGAGATATCACTCTCAATCGGTGCTAGCCTTGAGTTAAAAAACATGCTGAGTCAGGTTCTTAGCAAAATGTTACGTGGTCTAAATTGCAGTGCTGCCCTCGTATATAGCTATCAAAATAAAAGTGAAACAGAAATAGAGTGGAATGCAAACATAACTTTGCCTCGCAATGCACTGCGCCGTAAAAGTATTGAAGAAGCAATGCAGGCAATAGAACTACCGACCAATATAAATCTGGTCGAATCCTTTTTGAACGATTTACCCACTTTTATAAAAGCGCAGCAAAAGTCTCAGGTATACCTGTTTGCTTTGCCAAAGTTTGGTTTTCTTGTTCTTGATAAAACAGGACCAGAATTAAGCTTCAATCTTCACGCATCCTTTGAGCGAATGATGCCAAAACTGGCGCATTCATGTTTGGCGTGTTTACATGAAGAAAACTTGCGCATGAAAATGAATGAAGCTGAAGCTGCAAATGTCGCAAAAAGTCAATTTTTAGCTCGTATGAGTCATGAAATAAGAACTCCGATGAATGGTGTACTTGGTTTGTTAGACCTTGTATTAGACACCTCATTAAATTCAGAACAACGTGAAAATCTAAAGCTTGCTAATCAATCAGCTAATAATTTATTGAATATTATCAATGATATACTTGACTTGTCTAGAATTGAATCTGGCAAAGTTGACGTGTTTCGTGAAAGGGTTGACTTGTATAGTCTAGTGGCACAATGTTTAAAGGCATTGGCGCCGAGAGCATGGACAAAAGCCCTAGAAATTCGTTATGAGTTGACTCAGAAAGTGCCGAGATTTGTCAAAACCGATGCCTCGCGTATGAGGCAAATATTGACAAATCTGGTGGGTAACGCGATAAAGTTCACTGAACAAGGCGAGATTGTACTTCGCTTAGATGCAAAGTTCAGTCATGATTCATATTGCGATTTGGTACTCGAGGTCGAAGATACGGGAATCGGTATTGAGCAAGAAAAAACAATCAACATCTTTAATCCTTTTGAACAGATCGATGACGGTGTAAACCGTAAATACGAGGGGACTGGTCTTGGATTGACCATTACTGAAGAAATCGTCTCCATTATGGGGGGCTCTATCAGTGTTAAAAGTGAAGTCAACAAAGGCAGCAGATTTACGATTCAATTACCCCACACCGAAGTATTAAAAAGCGATAATGGTCTATCGACTGATGCGGATGAGATGCGTGCGCAAATCTGCATACTCAGCAATAAAAGTGTACAAGCAGAAACATTAGCAAGTTTAGTGTCCGGCCTCGGGCATTTGGTTTGCGTTTTGAATGGCAGGGAACAGCTTGTTCAGGCTATAGAAATAAACAAGCAAAAGCAATTAAATACGATTGTTGTGTGTGATTACGAGCATTTGCCAGAAAGCATTTCGGTAAATGAGCTTGCGAAAATATCAAATGATACTGAGTCTTTTCATTTAATTAACCTTCATTCAAACGCCTCCATAAAGCAACTTTCAATAGAACATGCTGCATGTAAAGATAAATGGCTCAGTAAACCACTCGATATAATAGATCTTGGACAAGCAATAGATTCTTTAGGTAATGGTCAAGGCGCAATTGAAAAGAGAAAATACGACAGTTTAGAGAGCCTTAATGGCGAAAATGGCGAACATCAAAACGTATTAGTCGTCGATGATAACCCGATTAATTTGAAAATCATTGTGAAAATATTGGGAAGGATGGGCTTTAATGTGCAGGTCGCCTTAAACGGCTCTGAGTGTCTCGAAAAGCTAGAGCAACATCGTTTTAATATTGTTTTTATGGACGTTATGATGCCTGTCATGGACGGCATTGAAGCGACCAAAGAAATTCGCAAACGCGAGTCAGACAGACAGTTAGACCATCAAGTTATTATCGCAATGACCGCAAATGCTATGCGTGGAGATCGCGAGAAATGCATAGCTGCTGGAATGGATGGATATGTCGCTAAACCAATAAATCTTGAAGCGCTGAAAAAAGAGCTGTGTGATGTCAAAAATTCACTAGACCAATTTAGTTCGGAAGCTTCAGATGTTAATAATCAAGAAAGTGTTGAGCCAGCACAAGATAACCCAGAAAATGCCAATCGATTAGAAATAAACTGGCAACGTGCTCTGCAGTTGTTAGGTGGTGATGAGGAGTTGTTAGACAGTATTGTTGAAATGTATATTGAGGACATTCCAAACTATATTGAAGCAGTTCGAGAGGCCATTGATTTAAATACACCCGACTTGATGTTAAGCATTGCACACACTGTAAAGTCTATGGGCGCAACGCTTGCATGCAAGGAATTGAGAGAACTCGCTTATGAGGTAGAGCAAGATGCGAAGAATCAAGTTATAAAAGACGAGGCCGTTACGAACTTGTTAAAGCATATTTCTAACTTCAATGACCTCCTGAGTATGCGAGTAAAATAAAGCGTGCGCACAAAATAAAGCACATACAAGGTGGTTAAATAGTATGTATGAGCGCTATCAGTCCATAATTGTGAACAATACTTGGTATATAAAAAGTAAAAATAATAAAAATATATCCTTTTTTAGTAGTAGATAGGGTACTAATCCAACCTAAATTAAGCGTTTATATCGGGCTGTAGGGCTTTTAAAATAAGGGGTTTGACGGTTGATACAAAAGTAGAATAAGAAAACATCGTAAACTGTATATAATGGGTTAAGTGTAATTATCTTGTCATGAAAAATTTTATAGGTTGGTATTATGAATGTTAAATATTGTGGTTTGGCGCTTGCTTTAGGGCTCTCATGTTTCTCTGGGCATGTCTTTGCTCATGGTAACGTGTTGCCGCAAGGTGCGGATAGTTCTGAGATGCCAGAAATTGTTGGTGGCGACGAAGACGAAGATGGTTGGGTTTTTGATAATCCATATCGTCATATGGAAGAAGACACAAAAACTCAAATTATTAAATTTGGTGAGTCAGCTTATGCTAATAACTGTGCAGGTTGTCATGGTTTACATGCTCAGTCTGGAGGTATAAATCCAGATCTAAGACTACTTGATCCTGAATCAATGGAAGATGACGAATGGTTTGTCGAGCGCTTACGTTTTGGTTCAGCTAAAGGTATGCCTGCACTAGGTGGGATTCCAGAAGGCAAGAGTGAACCAATCCTAGACCAAAAAACACTTTGGGCTATTAAAACCTATGTAGAAATGCGTCGTGTTGTGGCGATAAATGAAGGTGAGATAGAAGCTTACTAAGCTCTAAATCAAGTTATTAGGTTCTAATTAAATCAGAGCGTTAATTAATTGTAATATACCGACTCTGCAAAAAGGCATGTGACAAAACACATGCCTTTTTTAATGGTTAAATTCGAGTAACTCATAAACGATATTTCCACCAAGAAACAGCCCAGCTTCCTTCGGTTCTTCCCGAAGCAGCTTTACTAAACCAACTCCAGGTGCGTACCATTCAGTTTGCGTTATTTCAATATCCATGTAGCCAAGCTTAGGGTCTGCATACAGAGGAAAACTAGCTCTACCAACTACCATTATGCAGTTTTCAAACTGTCCCGCTGGCACTTTTACACTCACGTCAGTCGAGTCAATTTCATATTCCATATCAAAAAAGATGTCTTCAGCATCTGGCACTGTATCGACCGCTGCGCCTCGAAGTGCATATGTTCTGCTGCGAGCAAACCATGCGTTTCCTGAGTCAAACTGTTCACGCTCGGGCAGTATTAAACGTTCTACATCATCATATCTGGGTTTAGCGTCAATAATGTACTGTTGTGCTATTCTGTATTTTCCATCCTCCGCATTTAGAATGTAATATTGAGTGCCATTGGTATCCCTGCGAACGTAAACGTCCATACCAAAATATTTATCTGGTAAAGCGCGGTCTGTTGCACCTAAATTTTCTATAAAAAAATGGTATGACTGAGTGTTTTCTGTATGTTGTTCGCTCACAACATATTTCCAAGTGAGTCCCTCGTTTAAAGGAAAGTAATCTGAGGGATCAATCTTTGGGCTGCAGGCAGCGACAAAAATCAGTAAACAGGATAAAATTAAATGGTTGCGCATGTTACTTCTCTGGCAATGCTAAGTCGGGCAAATCTGAAAAGACAATCATGGTTTCCTCTTCTTTTGCGATACTGCCACTAAGTTCTGATTGAAATTTGCGTTCCTTATTGCCGATCCGACCAACCTGCGCTTTTCCGCCTTTTAGCTTGCTTAGGGCTTTTTCGACTTTTGAATGCAGCGTTCTGCTGTACTCAATTCTATAAACACGAGGGGTGTCTGACATTGTTTTATCTTGAATTTCACTCAGCCACACTAGGATCTGACCCTCAGTCTCTTTTTCTTGGTCGGGTTCTACTACAAGCGCATGATGCAAAACAAATTGTTCTGGAGGGTAGGTGTTACTCGGCCACCCCTGCGCTTCTGTCCAAGAGTGGTAGCTAATATAATAGAAGATGCTTACTACAATGATCATTGCGCCTTTAAAACGCCAGTCTAGTTCGCTATGGATAATCGCAAGCGCCAGCAAAGCAGCTATGAAGATGTATCCGAAAATTAGCAATAATAAAATTTCATTCATTTGACGGCTTGTCCTATCAGCTTCTTTTGAAGCTTATTTATATCAGTTACTTTGCCATTCGGCGTTATTGTAAATCTCAGTGAGGTTACTTCGTCCCCCTCATTTTTCAATTGAGTCTGGGTGTAATGTAACACACGTAGTTTAGGGTTTACTTCAGCTAAGTAGACCGTTACCGGCACGCTGGTCGAGTTTTGAGTTTTAAAGTAATGAAGGTTGACAATAAACTCCCCAGGAGGCCGGCCCCTTATGGTGAGTACTTCTTGATTTAAGGGATTTACGACTTCTACACCATTGATAGTTTGACTATCGTTAATAAGGCCACGGTCGTCTCTGTCTAAATGCATCAAACCCTGTTCTGGGTTTCGATAGGATACTAACCATGAATCGGGTCCCTCGGCCCAAATATCAATGTCGTTTGGGTCGCCATCCGGCCAACTTGCAGTAATAATGAATTCAGCCTTTGGGTCAATAATACCTGATTTAGCTGGTGGATTTAGTAGTAAAAGTGTGATTAAAAAGAGAAAGGTAAATGTTAGCAAGGCATTAAAAAGAAGATCAGTAAAGGGATCGACCTCGTCACTATGGCTCTTTTTAAATAGAGCCACGAGCGCCACCTGTATAACTATTTGTAGGAGTGTGACTTGTAGCTTGAGTAGCGGGTATTTCTTGTCTTAGATGAAGTGCTTGTCCCATGGTGACGGTGACGGATACTAATTTGTCGGTACTCCGCTCAAGCATTAGGCACTGTAAACTCAGCAGCATACTGCCAATCAAGCCTGTCATTGTTGTAAACATTGCGACGCCCATGCCTTGGGTCATCTGTTGCATAAGTTGCTTAACGCCAGAGATATCCAATGAATCTAGGTCAGACACAGTACCTAACATAAGAACAAAGCCTATCACCGTGCCTAAGAGTCCCAATTTAATTAAAATTCCACTCATAAACCACGCTATCTTATTCGGACCAGAAAGTGCTTCTGCATAAAGCTCGCCTAGTTGTGATACGTCCTTTTCGGATTTGTTCGTGCTTAGTTGGTAAAGATATTTTGCTGTAAAAGATGTACTTTTTGAGTGTAACACTGTTGGGATGTTGTCAAGCTTGTAGGCAGAGGCCTCAAACAACTCTTTCAAGAAGTAGCTTATTTTGTATTCTTGCACTATGCGCCAATTTCGGTAACCAACAAACAAGCTACTTATC
Source organism: Glaciecola sp. (assembly GCA_965658765.1). Taxonomy (GTDB): domain Bacteria; phylum Pseudomonadota; class Gammaproteobacteria; order Enterobacterales; family Alteromonadaceae; genus Glaciecola. The sequence goes on from CBFHTO010000009.1 coordinate 62,916, forward strand.
ACAAACAATGTAATAATAATTAGCGATATCCTCGTGCTATCTGTCGACGCAATGAAAGACAAAATGCCAAGATCGAAACTAATGAAAATGGCAAATATCATGAGGCTTAGTAATAAAAACCAATGTAAAAAATTTCGATAAATGATCGCCGTTATGCGTTTTGGCAAGAACAACTCCTGTCTCGTTTCTTCTATGCTTTTTTCAACTAGCGTAGATTAGTGCATTGGCAATGTATGCATTACATTGATTATTCACAAACTTACTACTTTTGTGCTTATTTTAGATTCAAACTTAAATCACAGTGACTGTATTTTTAAGAAAGGCAACCACCTCTCTTCAACCTCAAGTAGCTCTAGTTCGCCAGTATCGATTGGTGGTGTAGAATAATCGTCCGGTGGAGATGCCAGATCGTCAAGGTCAATACTATAGGCAATGCCCTTAAATCCGTTTTCATGTGGTTCAAGTTTAAAATAGACTCCCTGTCTTAAACGTGCGCCAAACTGGTCAGGGCGTTTGTACATAAATAAAAGCTCGTGAGATAACCAGGTCAGATTGTTTTGATTGTTCACATCTTCTTGTGGATAGGGATAATGGATGTGGCAAAAAATCTCAGCGCCTTCAAGGCACTTCATCTCTTTCATTGAAAGAAAGAAATCTTTGAATTTATCGTCGTCACGAATGAACTCATATTTATCATCGTGCTTTTCTACCATACCGACAACAATACCGTTTCCCTGCTTGTCCTCTAATACAACCTTATATTGCTGACTCGATTTTTGAGGTTGAGACGTCGAAATACAGGCACTAATGCCAAGCAAACAGCTGAGTAAGAAAATTCCTTTGAGGACTCTTTTTCCAGTGACACTTACGTTGTGTAAAGCCACCTTATTTATTCCCTTCATAATGACGAATTCCCATGAAGTAACATTATTTTTACATACTGCTAGCTTACTATGTAAGGTTTTGAGTATGCAAGTCAAAGCCCTTACCCTAAAGTAGTCATTTTTACCTACTTTAGTCGTGTATGTCTTCTACGCTCAAGAAAGCTTTCAAGGCATCGTTCAATACAAATAGTGCATCTGCTAATAATCACACTCTAAGCATCATTTTATAATAGCTGGTGTTTTTGGGTGTGTAAGCGTGAATAAGGGAAGCTCGGTATAAAACTAAAAAATGATCTTCCTGATACTTTAGGAGGGTTTTTTGTGGGAATGAATTAGATTACCTTAGTGACATTGTAAATAAACACACATTCAATGGGATAGAGTTGCGGCTTTATCCAACATTTTCGAAGAAATCTGGGAATTAAATTTATATGTACAGTTCAACAAAACCTATTTTACTATCCACTCAAAAGCTTTTAGTGGCTGTTGCTGTAAGCACAGTGCTTTGTGCTCCGTTAAGCGCTCAACAAGAAGACCTTGAAGTAGTAAAAATTCAAGGGGCTACGATTTTAAATTCCTCAACTGAAACAAGCTCTTTGTTCGGTACACGCCAGATAATTGATGCGGACGCTATTGAGGACTCTAACGCCCTTTCGCTGCCTGAGTTGTTAAAGGCACAGTTGCAAAGCGTCAACTTGAATGATGTCCAAAATAATCCATTTCAACCAGATGTACAATATCGTGGCTTTACTGCCTCTCCGCTACTTGGCTTGCCTCAAGGTATTTCAGTTTATCTAAACGGTTCGAGAGTCAACGAAGTTTTTGGAGACACTGTAAATTGGGACCTTATGCCTTTAGATGCTATAGATAGCGTTGCATTATACTCCGGTTCTAATCCTGTATTTGGCCAAAACACTCTTGGTGGCGCCATAACACTCTCTACAAAAAATGGTTTTACTTATGATCAAAGTGAAGTTGAACTTGGTTTAGGCAGTGATGGCCGTCAAGAAATTGGATTCGAAAGTGGTGGTAATTCTGATGATTTCGCTTACTACGTGAACGTAAGTCAATATGAAGAAGATGGATGGAGAAAGTTTTCACCATCTGAAGTCCAACAGTTGTTTACGGCCTTATCTTACAAAGGAGAAAAATCGAGTATCGATTTAAATTACATGTTTGCTGATACTCAGTTAATTGGTAACGGTGCAGCGCCTATTGAACTTTTAGAAATTGAAGGTCGAGATGCGGTGTATACGAGCCCTGATCAAACAAGTAATGAGCTACATAATTTCAGTATCAATGGTGATTACGAGCTGAATGAAAGAATGTTACTAACTTACAACTTGTTCTACCGAGAGTTAGAAACGAGCTCCGTTAATGGTGATGACAGTGATTATGGTGCGTGCGCGTTTTCTGATGGTCGTATTACTCTGTGTGAATTAGAAGACGATGACGACGATGACGATGTTGCAATGGACGATGATGCCATCATTGATGACGATGACGATGACGATGACGACGTGCCACCAGTAGGTGAAGAGGCTGAAGCAGTAGAGTTTGTTGGTTTTTCTCCAGAAACGGCCTTTACAGATATCTCAAATGTAGACCCCGGGGAAGTAGACGGCACATTTAACACAGGTAGAGCGAAAACAGATAACATAGGAATGTCTTTGCAGCTGTCTAGCCAGTACTCATTAGCTGGAATGGACAGTGAACTTATCGTAGGCGCGGGTTACCAACGAGGAGACATAAATTATGAAGCTGATACAACCTTTGGGATTTTGGCTAACGATACCGCGTCAGATTCTAGAGCTGTAACGCCGATTTTTGGCATTCAAGACGCAGAGGCTCGTGTTCGTTTAGACGTTGATACTAAGGCACTCTATGCTTTCTTTGTTAATAGCACTCAAATCAGTGATACCCTTACCTTAAATGTTGCAGGAAGGTTCAACGATGATCATATTGTTATGGTTGATTTAAGTGAAGATGGCGACGATTCTCTTGATGGTGATCATAAGTTTTCTCAATTTAACCCTGCGGTGAGCCTTGATGTTCAATTAAGTGATACTCAAACTCTTAATCTTGGCTTTAGTCAGTCTTCTAGAACGCCAAGCCCAGCAGAGTTAAGTTGTGCAGACGAGAATGATCCATGTCGTCTTCCAAACGGCTTTGTCGCAGATCCACCTCTAGACCAGGTAGTGACCAAAACAATAGAGTTAAATTATTCGGCTCAATATGATGAGTTAGACGTGTTTGCAAACGTGTACAAAAGCGAGAGCGAAGACGATATAATTTTTCAACAGGCAGGAGCGATTGCATCTCGAGGATATTTTATAAACATTGATAAAACAGACCGACAAGGTTTAGAGTTAGGCATGAGCCATACCGTCGACAGTCTTTATTATCAAGTTTCTTACAACTATTTGGACGCAACTTATGGCTCAAGCTTTACTTCTTTTAGTCCATTAAACCCACAAGGACCAAATAGACAGGTAAGTCCAGGAGCTACTATACCGGGGCAAGCGGAGCATTTGGTAAAAGCAAATTTTGATTATCAAGTTACCAATAGTATTTCAACGGGTCTTGAATTTATCCTTGCGTCGGACCAGTACTTCAGGGGAGATGAAGCAAATGAGAATAGCAAGATTGATGGATATCAAGTAATAAACTTCTACGCTCGATATGACATAGCAGATAACACCAGTATACAATTACGCGTCAACAACTTACTTGACGAAGACTATAATACTTTTGGTGCCTATGGCGAAGCAGACGAAGTATTGGAAGACATATATCCGAATGTTGAAGGTCCGAGTTTTGTTGGGCCTGCTGCTCCTCGTCAAATCGCTTTAAAACTAAAATATGAGTTCTGATAATATGACATTCGTTATTCGTTTGATTGTAACCACCTGTATCGTGCTTGCTTCTCAACTGGCTACCGCAAGTGATTTGCCAACAGTGAAAGTGGGTGTACTTAGCTATGGCACCATCAATTGGGAAATTGACACCATTAAACATCATCGTTTAGATGAAAAATACGGTGTAAATGTTGAAGCGGTAAAGCTAACTACCAAAAATGCAGCCGCGATTGCCTTGCAGGGCGGAGCGGTCGATGTGATTTTAACGGACTTGTTTTGGGTTATTAAACAAGGTGGCAAATTTAAAATGCACCCTACTCACAAGTTGAGCGGGGGAGTTTATGCAAAAAGTAAAAATGCCACCATTAACGATATTGATATTTTAGGTGTAGCTGGTGGACCAAACGATAAAAACCTACTAATTCTTAAAGCCTACCTAGCAAAACAGGGTGGGCAATTATCGCCAGAGCTCAAGTACGCTGCACCGCCTCTATTGAATGAGATGATGCTACGTGCGCAGTTAGGCGGCCTCATTAATTTTTGGCATTATAATGCGAGATTAGACGCCGCAGGTTTTAAGCAAGTGTTGTCAACACAAGACATGCTCCGCGAGATAGGCATGGCCCCTCAGGTGCCTTTGTTAGGCTGGGTGGTTCATAGTAACTTTGCTAGTCGCTCCCCCGAATTATTAGACTCTTTTTTCTCTGCAAGCGATGATGCTAAAACATTATTGTTAGATGCAAACGGACAAGATTGGCTTCGTTTGAGACCAAAAATGAAGGCAAAATCAGAACAAGAGTACTTAGCGTTAATTCAGCATTATCCCAAAACGATACTCAACAATGACGCATCGGCATCTGAAGCAGCCGCTCGACAATTGTTTGATGTGGTGAAAAGTCTAGAGGGTCAAACCTTATTTAGAGAGAACCAAGCATTCCCGACAGATATTTTTATTGACTAGACTTACTTTCCTTCATACTGTGCAAGCTCATAGAGTTTCTTTATTTAGAAGTTGCAATGAGCTTGTTTTTTTTCATTCTGAACGCCGACAGTGTTTAATCATTGGTATCTGCGTTCGAGGAATAGATTTGAAATGTAAACAACGTAGTCATGAGATATAGTCATTAGTAAGAGGCGTGCAAGATTGAAACGTGTTCAAAATTTACTAGTTCAATGCGCAGTTGTTTGCGTTTTATTTGCCGTGTGGCAAGTGAGCGTTCTCACTTTTGAACCTGAATATTTTCCTGGCATAGATGTAGTAGCTTCTAGTTGGCACTATCACTTATTTGAGGGAAGCCTAGCGCACGACCTGTCGCAAACGCTCAAACGCGTTGCAATCAGTTTTATATTAGCAATGTTTATTGGTGTTTTTACCGGCATATTATTAGGCCGTGTGCAGCGCGCCAACCAAATTTTTGAACCACTTTTGTTGTTCTTTTTGAATCTTCCCGCGTTAGTTACTATTATTCTTTGCTACATCTGGATAGGTCTAATTGAAAGTGCAGCGATTTTGGCCGTATTTATTAACAAACTTCCTACTGTAATTGTTGCTATGAGGGAAGGTGCTCGTGTCATTGATAATCGATTAATGGAAGTCGCTAAGGTATATCGCCTCCCTCCAAGCCGAACTTTTTTTAAAATATTTCTCCCTCAATTATATCCTTACATTCTTGCTGCAGCTCGCAATGGACTGGCTCTAATATGGAAAATTGTCTTAGTGGTTGAGTTGCTCGGACGCAGTGACGGGATTGGTTTTGGTTTACATACTTTTTTTGGTCATTTTGATATCGCTAGTATATTGGCGTACGCCTTTAGCTTTATGTTGATTATGTTTAGCGTGGATTGGTTTGTCTTTAAACCCTTGGAAAGAAGAATTCAACGAGGGCGGCAGCAGTGAAAAACTATGACTTTCACATACATGATATTTGGCTTGATGAAAGCAAGATTATCGATTCTTGCGCATTTTTGGTGAAAGAAAACCGCACCGCTGCTTTAATCGGCCCATCTGGTTGCGGCAAAACAACTATGTTAAATATCATTGCAGGGTTAAAGCACTTTGAACATATAAAAGTGCCGTCAGAACCTGTACTTGGATATATTTTCCAGGACGCTCGCCTCATACCTTGGTTAACTGTTGAGCAAAATTTAACGCTCATAGACTCACAGTTAACGCCAAATGATATTAACGACCTTCTAAATGACGTCAGGCTTTACGATGTGTCTAAAGTGTATCCCGTTCAACTTTCCGGAGGTATGCAAAGAAGAGTTAGTATTGCGCGAGCCTTTGTTAATAATCCAGACTTGGTATTGCTCGACGAGGCGTTTAGTTCATTAGATGTTCCAACTGCGCGCTATTTGTTGGGACTAGTTAAAACCTTATTGCACAAGAACAAGTCCAGTGCATTATTGGTCACTCACAACATGCAAGAAGCACTCGCTCTAGCCGACGATTTATATTTTCTCAGTAATAAGCCGAGCAGAGTCATCAAACACCTTATAAACCCACTCTCAGAACAGCAAAATTTAAATGATGTTTTGGATTTTGAGCGCATCCAAGACCAAGAAAAGAGCATACTAGATAAGTATCCAAACATCCTCTCAGGAACTTTGTAAACCATGTAATACGGCTATAGCATAGGTAAACCATAGCTTTAGCAGAAAAAAACAGTATATAGTCTTCCTACTAAAGGACGAGGGATACAGGTCTAAAAGTTAATACTCTGAAATTTCAATGTAATTATTATGCTATCCACTGTCAATGAAATGTTACATCAATAGTAAGTGCTTGTATAAAAAGTGCGTTGCTATCGAAAGCATGATTGAAAGTCCACATTCACAACAAACAAACGGAACACATAATATGAACAGCAAACTAGCATTGAAATCTTGCCTAGCAACAGCAATCCTTGCGAGTGTGTCTTCAGCCGCACTTGCAGACGGTCATGAAGCAGCAACTTGGAACATTTCAGGTTGGATCAACGAAGGTATAACTTATTACGATGATGGCCAGGGAACTGACGTTGCTCAACTTGGTGATAACGGAACAACGCTAGGTAGTCGTATATCACTAACTGGTGGATACAAGCCAGAAAACACAGGTTTACAGTTTGGTTTTGAAGTTATTGTTGAACCGACTGCTGCCGTTGATGGAAACAGCGCGTCTCCTTTACTTTCTAACCAAGATGGTCTTAGCAATGCAAATTCTTTTGGTAGCGGAGTCAGCCTTTTATCAAACAACATATATGTAAGTGGCGATTTTGGTAAAATTACCATCGGTACACAAAGCATGCCTACGGATAATATCGCTGTTCTTGCTGACCCTTCAGTAACTATTTGGTCAGGCATTTCTCCATTATTTAGAATGTTAGGTTTTAGCATTCGTGGTATTGACGCTGCAGCCGGAAACCAAACTTGGGGTAACTTCGCTCAATGTGCTGGCCTTAACGGTTTAGGTATAGGTATCGACTGTAATGGTATCTATCGAAATGGTATCCGTTATGACTTACCAACAATGGGTAATGTAAATGTCGCTGTTGGTTACGCAAACGATGAAGTTTATGATGTTGCACTAAAATACGCTGGTGAAGTTGGCGGATTAACCACTATGTTTAATGCAGGTTATGCATATAACACAGACGGTGGTCAGAATGTTCTTGGAAGCTCATCTGAAACTTTACAGTTCCAACTTGGTTTAATGGATAAAAACAGCGGTGTTTTTGGTGCTCTTTCTTATCAAATGGAAGAAGTTGAAGATGCAGCAGTTGGCTCTGGTGACGACACCGATGCCTACTACTTGAAAGTTGGTGTTAAGCGTGCGTTCAACGATATTGGTGATTCTGCGTTTTATGTGGACTATGGCAGCTACAATGACCAATACGGAATGGCGCACCTAGAGGGTGTTACGGGTTCTGAATTATCAGTATTAGGTTTCGCTGCTGAGCAATACTTCGGTGGACGATTCCTTATGTATGCAAAATACGAAATCATTAGTTTGGATGTTGACGGCACAGCTAGCGCGCAAGCTCTTTATAACGGTGCTCAAGACTTGAACTTATTACAACTAGGTGGAACATTCTTCTTTTAATGTCATCTAGGCGGTAACATAAAAACATCACAGCGCAAGCTGTGGTGTTTTTTACATTTTTAAAGCAAGATAAAACCTTTTTTCTAATGTGTCCGAACGCTCAGCAAGGGTAGGGTAATTATGCAATTAACAACAACTATTAAACTAGTTTTTACAATATTATTTATACTCACATCTTTTCCGAGTTTGTCGGACGAAGCTATATGGGAAAAAAACAACAATATATTCGTAAAGGTAATAGATAAAGACGATAGTGCTTACTCTCACCCATATACACTTGACTCGAGTGAACTAAAGTCCTTCTTGTCGCTCGTCACAATTGAAGGAGATAAGGCACTTTTCAATGATGAGCAAGTTCACATTCTAGCAAAGTATTTACCTATTGGATTAGCGAAGGCCAGAAAGCAACAAGCCGTGATATTTTCTGTCAGTAAAAACAAGTCTTCGTTGGCAGGTTTAATTACACGAGAGGTATTTACCGCAGGCGCTTTTTATATTGAAGACGGCTATGCCGTGTTGAGAATTGGGGACACTGGAAAAGAGCGGGATTATGGATATGAGGCCGTTTACGATCCAACCAAGCAAGGCCTTGTGAAATACGATTTCGACTACGGCCTAAAGGACGGAACAAAGCCAAAAAGAAATCGCTTAAGCCTGTTGCGGTACGCCGATAATATTGAAAGTTCAACGTTTAATAAGTTGCGTATTTCTCTTAAGGCTCTATCTGGCTTACCTGAAGAGTCTAATAAAACACAAACAGCTGCAAACCGCGGCAGTGCAAATAACTTATCACGAGAAGATGTAGAAAAGATGATTGCTGAGCGCGAAGCGCTAGCCAAAGAAGAGCTTGCTCTATTACTCGAAAAATCTAAGCTTGAAAAAGTCTCCGCTCAACAAAGTGATGCAATTGAGCCTAATCAATCAGGTACTCCTAAAACGCAAGTTATGGCGCCTCGCGACAGCGTTACCACTCAAAGTAGCATCAAAAGTCTCGAGCAACGATTTGAGACATTAAAAAGTTTAAAAGAAAAAGGCCTCATTTCAGAAAAAGAATATCAGGCAAAACGCAAAGAACTGCTTGATGAAATCTAAGTATCAAAGCACCGTGGTCAACTTATAAGGAAATACATGTGAGGGGATTTAAGTAAAGTGCCTAGTCCCTTCGTCGCATAACAATACAATATACAAACTTTTTACAAGCGAAAATAAGCTTGTAAAGCTATATATTTATACTATTGTTTATTTGGGAAGGGTAAATTTAAGCCTCGGCGTTCGTTGCTAAAAATAAATCTTCTGATGTAAATCTATTAATTTTCAATAGCTTAAATTATAACGTCCGTTTTCATTTACAATAAAAGCAAGCAAGGACTACTTTTTTCATTCCTTTGGGTTAAGACTTTGGTCTATACTACTACCAATTAATTTGTGTTAAATGTAAGTTAATGACTTCGAAAGGTCTACAAGTTAGAACCTTCTGCTACTTCCAACCAGCGAGAATAAACAATGGCACGTAAAATCCTTATCATCGATGATCACCCTATCTTCCGACATGCTATGACTACTATTCTTCGCCGCAGATTTGAAGACACGGAAATTAAAGAAGCTGGCTCACTTGCTGCAGCTAATGAACTGCTCAAAACGGATTCAGACTACGATTTAGTAATGCTTGACTTAAATATGCCCGACTCTAATGGCTTGAGCGGTTTATTAGATTTGCGAAATCATTACCCATCTAGTCCCGTAGTCATCATTTCAGCTGAGACCGAAAAGCAAAGTATATTACAAAGTATTTCTTATGGTGCTGTCGGGTTCATCTCAAAGTCGAGTTCAATAGAAGAAATTGCATCATCAATCGAATCAATATTTGAAGGTAACGTTTGTCTACCTTCAGATATACTGCGTAACAATAGCGACACCCAGAAAGCTGAACCTAAAATTTCTCCTGAAAAAATCCGTTCACTCACACGCAAAGAGTTGACGGTTCTCAAGTATTTGAACCAAGGTTTGGCAAATAAAGTCATTGCTTACGAATTACATATTTCTGAAACGACGGTTAAATCGCACGTATCCTCTATTTTGAGAAAATTAGGCGCAAGCAGCCGTGTTCAAGTCGTTGCGGGTGCAGGAAATATTAATCTCGACCAATATTCGTTTAACGTATAATTTATAGTTTGAAGGTTAGATTTTTCTAATTAGCCTGTTCGTGTTTAATTAGCTGCATATTTAAAGTTAAGCGCAGTTTCAATGGCTCAATCGGTTTATAAATGATTGGAACGGACAGGTCTTTGGCTTGTCTTTCTAGCTTTTTGGAATGATTTGCAGTGCAAAGGATAATGGGCAGATTCGGATAATTTTGCTTAATGTCTTTTGCTATTGTTAGGCCATTCTCGTCTCGGTCGAGATGATAGTCCAAAAGTAAAGTATCGCAATTTGATAAATCATTGTTGTTTACTGCGTTGCACTGCTTAAAGCTCTCATAGCTTTCAATTTCCATCCCCCAACTTTCAAACAATGATTGGACTGCCAGCCTTACACTTGAGTCATTGTCGATGTGCCAAATATTAGCCGTATTTAAGTGGTTAAATATTACTTCTGCTTTACCATATAATTTATCTTGTTCTACTATCATATCCGCCTGCGGTGCTTTGATTATAAAACAAGACCCTTTGTGTTTTTCGGAACGTACTTCAATTGAATGGTTGAGAAGTGCAGTCATTTTTTCAACGATGGATAATCCTAAACCTAGGCTTTGGCTGTAGTTTAAGTTGTTAGGGAGGCGTTCAAACTCTTTAAATATAAGAGTTTGCTCTTCATCTGTCATTCCTAAACCTTGGTCTAGGACCATAAAATGTACTTCGTTTTTTATTTTTCTCGCTATAAATAAAACTTTAGAATGTGCGCCATATTTGAGTGCGTTTGACAGAATATTGCGCAGAATTCTCGCTAGCAAGGCAGTGTCTGTTTTGACATGGGCATCATGAAATTTATAGCGAAAATCTACCTTATAGTCTTTGCTGAGTTGTTTAAACTCTTTCGCTAGTTGTTCCAACATTGGATTACAATCAGTGTTGCGAATGTTCGGTTGCATTAACCCAGCATCTAGCTTTGATATATCAATCAAAGTTCTTATTAGGCCTTCTAAGTCAGATAAAGAGTTTTCGAGCGAGTTTATGAGGTCTGATTCTTTGCCCTGGAATCGATTTTTAAGTGACTCGTTGAATAATATTGCCGCACTGAGAGGTTGCAATAGATCGTGGCTTAATGCTGCAATGAATTTAGTTTTATTTTCTATCGCTTCGCGCAAGGCAAGGTTGATTTTGTTTAGTTCTTCTGTGCGTTCTTGTACGCGATTTTCTAATCCTTGTTTAGCAAATAACAGTTCATTTTGATTTTTTACCTGCTCGGTAACATCTGTTGCTAGGACAAAATGTCCGACAATTTCACCATGACTATCAATATGCGGTAGGTAGGTTTTTTTCAGAATGCCCGTGTTACCGTGAGCATTTACCTCTTCACTCGAAAATTCAACGGTTTCTCCTTCTCTTACGCGTCTTAAATAATGGTCGATACGTGGAAATATATCGCGCAAGTGACTTTTTTCCAATGGAAGATCTTTAAATTGTGATTTGTTTAAGCCATACCAGTCTCGATATGCCTTATTTGTGTATTGAAACTCGCGCTCAGAGCCAATGTAAGCAATGAGAGCAGGGATATTATCGGTTATTAACCTTATCCACCTCTCGTTCTCTCTGAGGTTTTCAGCGTATTGATACTGAGAAGTAATATCTTTAAATGTATATAGAAGCGCGTCATTAACCAAGGAAACGTCCCGCTCTAATATTAGGTTTTCCCCGACATGTTGCACGCGACTTTGGTCTTGATCTAATTTGATACCATTTAGATTATGTTTTTCGCTCAATACGGGGAGTGTTTTACAGGTCAATAATTGAGAGTTTGTCAGCCCCGAGTAGCGCAAAAAGGTATTATTCCAGAACTCTAGCTCGCCGGTCCGCTTAACTCTTAATATCCCCACTTTTATATTGTCAATCAGGCTTTGAAGGATCTGGTTTTTTTGCCTAATTACACGTTCATGTTTACTTGACTCTCTTAGTTTAACATCTGTAATGTCATTAAATACAATGACGCTCCCTGAGTGCAAAGTGGTGTTTTCAGTCACCTGAAACCAAGTACTATTTGAGAACTGATACACCACAATATTTTCACCGACGTTTGGCACAGCGCGAGTGATCACACCACTCATTTTTGCTGATTGAATAATTTCGTAAAAGTCGTCGCCGATTTGTGGTTGTATATTCGTACCTTGCCAAATTACAGAGAATTTCGTATTGAAAAATGTAAGGTTTTTCTGCGTGTCGGTCAAAATCATAGGTTGCTGACTACTTTCGACTGCATCGTTTAAGCGTTGTTGTGTTGTTTTGGTGAGTTCATGCGCCAAAGCTAGCTCATGGTTTCTTGATTCCAGTTCTTGCAAGGCATTGTTTAGCTGTTCGGTTTGTTTGTTTACTTTCTCGGAAAGATTTACTGCGTGCTCGAATGCGTGGTAAGCCCCATTTAGCCTATTACCTTCCTCCATCCTATAGATTAAGGCATCGTTAATTTTCTCGAGTTTCTGATTTTCTTTTTTTAGCTCCGCGAGTTCTTTTTGTAATTCGGCATATTCAGAGTTACTTTTACTGGTTTCTGTGTTTAGCAAAATAGACTCCCGTAAATGTTTGGTTCATATGAATTGAGTTCATGTGTTCACCATAGGCATTAAAACCAGTGATCTTAAACTCCTTTTGCATATCTACCATTTGTTGCTCTTTCCCGCTTTGCGTAATGTCCAAGCGCCTTAGAAAACAGTCACAGCCATAAATCATCTCTGAATCACCGAGCTCATCCCTCAAATGCTTTAATTTTTCGTGCAATGAATCACTGCAATCACCGAGTTGGACTGCAGTTAAAATCATGCCTAAATCCACAGCGCAGTAAAATGTCAAAGCATTATTTTTGATATCTACTTTTTGAATGGAGCGAATGAAATATTTACCACCCATAAGCACAGCCAGTGGAAATTTAGAAAAAACATCGGGTGTTAGTTCTTCTATCTTTTTTCCAATTAACTTTGCATAGTATTCCGCTGCAGGCTCACCATTAAGTTCGTAAACAGTGCGCGTAGAGGGTTCGGCGTTCGTTACCACCAGCCTAGACACGGGCGCTTCGATATGGTCTATAGAAAATACGCGAAATATTCTCTCTGTTCCAATGAGCGCGATTATCGACGCATCCTTTACAATTTTACCCTTGTAAAATAAGTAGGTAGTGTTTAACTCTAAGTCATCTCCGGCACTACCTCCAAAATGGGGTATGTTGCCGAATACTGGGCTAAATGAGTGCAAGAAACTTTCCTCATTCATGCCTAGACCATCCAAAAAAGAGAGTACCATTTGCTGCTCTGGTTGAAATGCTCTTCTAGCACGCAGGTTTTGGCGTAAATCTGCTGCTATTTTGTATGCGGCATCAAAACCAATATTATCAGCTCGGTCAACTAATATTGTGGAACAGGTAAAGTCGGATTTTAGCAGAGCAACCAGTACCAGACTTTGCGTCTGATAACCTTGCATATTAAATTCACCAGCGCTTGAACAACCTATGACTTGGGTATTTGGAAAGGCTGAATTCAAGCACTCTGACATAATATCGAAATCAAACGCAACCGAGAAGTGTACAATTAATAGCTCTACTTCAGTTGTTTTTGTGGCACACAACAGATCATCAATTGCGCTTAGGCAAGCGTTTTTTGTTGATTCAGCTGTACAGAGACCAGAACGTTCTAGCTCACGACTGCTTGTTAGGATGGAAGGTTTGTACTCGTGTTTCAACGGATCGCTTCTTATATTTATCAATTTTACACAAATTCGGATTATCTAATGTTACCACGCATTCAAGACATTGAATGCACTCAGAGTAATCAATACTCCCGTCTTTATTGATCGCGTTTATGCCACACTTTTTCTGTCTGCACAATTGGCATGGACTGCCGCATTCATCCCTGCGACGAAGTAATTTAAATATAGGATAGCGTCCCAATACAGCAAGGCCTGCACCTAATGGGCATAAATAGCGGCAGTAGACTTTATGTATCTTCAGGCTCAAAATCAGTAAGCCGACAGCATAAAGTACAAATGGCCAGTATCTAACAAAATATAATGTGATGGCTGTTTTAAAAGGCTCTGCTTCGGCTAATACTTCTGCCACGCTGTAAGAGTAAAATGCGCTTGCAACAATCCCCAGCAAGATAAAGTATTTCACTTTTAGCCCTAGCTTGTGGTGCTCGTCTTTTATCCTAATTTGTTTGATTTTCAGCTTTTGAGCAATCATCCCAAACATTTCTTGTAAGGCTCCAAAGGGGCATAGCCAACCACAGTAAAGGCCTCTACCAACCAAGAACAAGCTAACAAATACAAACACCCACAATATAAATATTACAGGATCAAGTAAGAACACTTCAATTTTAAAGCCATCCCATACAGACAATAAAAGTGTATAAATATTGACGACTGACAATTGGCCCTGTGCATAAAAACCAATAAAGAATAAGACAAATATTAAGCTGATAAAGCGAGCGCCATGTACTAGTTTGGTATGTTTTACATATTTATTTTGAAACACAAAAAAGTAAGTAAGTAACAATAAGTAAATACTAACAACACTTATTTCAAGTATGCGGGACTTCCACAGTGTAATCCAAAGTGCTTCTTTTTCCTCGACGATGGCATCAGGATTGAGCATAAAAAGCTCTTCCGGTAAGGTCAGCTCATAGGTAAATAAATGTTCTTCACGTTCAAAAAAACTTGGGCTATAGGTTAAGGCGATGGAGATATCAATTTCTTGACTTAAATCCATGCCACTTTGTGATTTTAGCTTCAATACCTTTAAAGATTTATACTCAGGTAGCACAGTGCTAAATTGAGGAGGGTAAAAACTATAAAAGTCTAAGTCTCTCGCAGGCAAAGGCAATTCGCCTTGATTAAGTCGGAAGTTTTCTGGGTAAGTTTGTGGAATAAATTCTTCACTGATGAACGAGTAAGCCTTCGTGTTTAGAACCATTAAAGGAACTTCACCTGGTTTCAATTCTTGTTGAAGCCTAGCGTATTCTTCGTCTCCCAAGAGGTTTTTTCCGACTATTGGTATGTTTAAAAAGGCATAATAGTGTTGGGAAAATATGCCTTGGTCGTTTATAAAATTGGTTCCTGCTTTTACGACTTCAGGCTCTAATCCATCAAAGTCATTGTCATAAATATTGTGTTCAATGATGAAACCATTCTCTACTAATTGCTCAAAA
>CBFHTO010000010.1:0-77171 GCA_965658765.1 Glaciecola sp.
AGCATCCAAAATGAATTGAAACCTTTGCTTGACCTGCAACAAGCACGCATAGAGGCGCTCGAGAATCAATTGCTTGAAGCTTCACCGCCCACTGATCCGAAAGAAGCAAGCATTACTGATGACATTCTCAAAACTTTGTTATCGCCTGTGGCGTTGGTTATTACATCTTCAATCATCACTTTATTGGCACTATTTGGCTTATTCATGTTTATGCTTAAGCGTACAAAGGGCAGTGGGAAAAAAGCAAAAGCAACTGACGATATAATTGATGATGACCTAGTAATTGGGGAGTTAGAAGATGAAACTACGCAAGATTCAGACGAATTACTGGCGGCCTTAGAAGAGCAAGCTAATGCAGAAGAAGACGATATTTTGTCTGACGAATTGGCCGATGATGAAGTATTAAAAGCTTTAAATACCAACGAAGAGGATGATTTCGGTGATGGCATGCTTGTGCCTGACCTCCCTAAAAGCGCATCAGAATCAAGACAAAATGAGACACAAGAGGATGACGTTGTTGAGTTAGATATTGAAGACTCAAGCACTTCCAATGTTACTCAAGGACCAAAAGACAATGCTGATGCAGAAGCTCTTGAGTTAGAAACAAATGAGCTGATTGAGTCCGAAATTAAGGGCTCTGTTGAATCAGCCAGCGTGGAAAATGGTACTCAGCCTGAATCTGATACGGACGAAGTGTCGGCGAGTGGTGACCTTGACGGCACTAATAATGAATTTAACCCTGACACACCATCAGGAGCTCAAAACGGTGAAGCGGGCGAAATAACTGGCAGTGATGACGTATCTGAGCAAAGCACTCAAAACACAGAAAATGACAGTAACACTTCCTCTGAAACGGAGGTAGGCGATAACGCTCCAGCAAAACCAGCGAGTAACAATTTAAGTGTAGATTTAAGTGTAAGCGTTGACGATGCACCTCCAGGTATTGACTTAGATGATAACGATGAAATTGACGAAACGACCTTAGAACAGATTGGCGAAGAAATTAGGTCGAAAGATGAAAAAATCAATCGTCTTGCGGATGAATTAATAGAAGAGCTTGATAATGTCGATCCTAATTCATTAGTCGATGAGCAAATAGATGACAGTGAGGAGTCTGATGACTTAGTTTCACTCGATGATGACATAGAAAAGCTTTTGGCAGAGAACTCATCTCCAATGGGCGAGGATAGCATTTCTGCATCGAGCGAGGATGAGTTAAATAATCTTTCCCCTGCAGAAGACAGGCCCCCTACAGGTACAAGAAACGATGTTGAGACAGTAAACTCACCGCCAGACAGTTCGGAAATGGACATCTCAGAGGCGAATAGTTTAGAAAGCGAAAATATTGAAGGATTGGAAGCTTCTGCTGAAGAGGAGGTCGTGGATCTCTCCGGTGGGCTTGACGATGAGGATTTCGATGAATCAGATGAGCAACTAGAGGAGTTTGCTGCCCAGCTTGAAGACGAGATAAATGAGGTTGCGGACGCTTTGTCACTGAAAACCGAATCTGCTGAAGACGCAGAAGATAATGTAGCAAATTCTCGAAATGCAGATTCACTGGATAAATCTTTAGATGAAGAAATAGAAGCTGATGAGCTTGCCTCTCAACCATTAGATAGCGAAGTTGAAGGCCTAACTGATATAGAGTCTAACTCAGATAATGAGTCTGCTAAAAAAACAAGATCATCAATTGGCGATGACGCCGTGCAAGTGGATGCTGGACCTGAACCTGAACCTGAAGAGGCAACACAGGATGAGATTGATAATTTATTAAACGCATCTGATGATAGCAGTAAAGAAGACCTTGATGATACGCGAAGTCACGAAGATGCTTTTGAAAGTGATGAGCCTTTCATTGATGAAGGCGGTTTCGATAGTAAGGTTGACGAGGAGCTTTTATCTGAATTAGATGAGTACGAGGAGCTGAGGGACGATAATGAGCTTGAAACGCCAACAGACTTGGACAATAGCGCATTAACGAACGACAAGCCCACAAATGTTGAAAGTGATGAGTTAGAGCCAACAAGTGATACGGAAATAAATGAGAATAGCAAGGAGAAGCAAACACAAGGTGATACGGAAATTGATGTTCTTGCAGACTTACCTGACTTGGATGATTGGCTAGACGAGGACGATGCGTTTGCTAAAACAGACCAAAAGGTAAAAAACCTAATTGATGATGATGCTTCGTTAGATGACGCTGATACTAATGATGCTGATGTGTCGGATAAACTTGATGACCAAGGCTTTACGAGTAACGACGAAGAGCTTCTTGCTGGTTTAGATGATGTTGATTTTGATGATTTACTTGAAGAACTCGCAAACGAAGAGCTAGGTTCAGCATCTGAAGACACACTGAAAAAGTCAAATTCAAGTCTCGATCTAGAAGCTTTAATGACCGAGGAAGAAGAGGGATCAGAAGATAATTTTGTCGATGTGGATCAACTTCTTGAAGAGAGTGAAAGTGCACCACAAAGCAGTGATTCTGACTTTGAGCTTAATCTTGATAAATCGTTAGATCACCTTATCAATGCCGAAATTAAGGAAAATTCTGAACTCGACGATTCTGATCCCGACCAGGCAAGCAATCTTGACCTTGCCCAAGTTTATATCGACATGGAAGACGGTGAAGCAGCTAGGGAAATCCTCAATGAGGTCATTGCTAAAGGCTCTGAAGCACAAGTACAAGAGGCAATCACACTGCTTGAGAAAGTGTAGTCTATAAGGTGCGTTATAAATCCATTCATACACGTCTTACAAGTTAACAACAATGTATGAAATACTGAAGGAAGAGGAAGAGCACGAGTGCCTATGCTGTCACTATATGCGTAGGCAGCAATTTTTATTTAAAGCTAATCAAATACAAAATAGGCAGCCACTCGTGAAGAGTGTCGCCCAACTAAGATTCCAAAGGTTCGTCGAAATTTTCCGGTCTATTGAAGTCACCAGACAAGTCTAGCAACTTACCATCTTTAAATTGAAGCACTAGCTCTAAGCGAATATCTTCACCGCGTTTGGACATCCCTCTCTTCATATCATACACATAGTACCAAGTGTTTAAATCAAAGCTGTCTTCTACTACAGGGTTGCCTAGAACAAATCGTACTTGCTCCTTGGTCATTTCAACCCTCAGTTTATCGACGTCTTTTTGGTCCAGATAATTGCCCTGAGGAACATCAATGCGATAGATCCAGTCAGTACACGCCATAGTGAAGAAGCTTAAAAAAAGAACAGTGGAGAAAATTTGAACGCGTTTCATGGATACCCTTTATAATTTTTGCGGACGAATGCTAACCTACTGCGCTATGACCATTCAAGTGTTAATTGGTTCTAATTTGATATCTCTTAATATTATATAAGCTTGTTTGGGGTGTTCCATGTTAACTCGACTTTAGCAAATCTCTCGCGTTGGCAATTGCGGTATCGGTTAACTCGTCACCGGCAAGGAGACGTGCGATTTCATTTACACGTTCGTCCTTAGTAAGCTTAAGAAGATTAGTTTCTGTCGTTTTGCCGTCAGTGACCTTGCTAACAAAGAGTTGATGATGTGCTTGTGCCGCAACTTGTGGTAAATGTGTAACACACACGACTTGGGAGTGCTTTCCGAGTTTTCGAAGTAGTTTACCAATAAGAGAGGCTGTTGGCCCACTTATCCCTGTGTCAACCTCATCAAATACCATTGTAGAAATGTGTGTATCGCGAGATGTGATCACTTGAATAGCTAGACCAATTCGAGAAAGCTCCCCGCCAGATACTACTTTTTCTAATAAGTCTAACTCCTGCCCAGGATTCACGCTCAGTAAAATACTTACTTCATCATTACCCGTATTGCTCGGGAGGTCGTCTTTTGAATGAACAACATCAATTTTGACATTTGCATGCGGTAAGTTCATTTCTTTGATTGAAGATTCAATTTCATGCGCTAGTTGTTTAGCATATTTACATCTCGACTGAGAGAGGGTTGATGCTGATTCACGGTATGAAGCTAAATAATGACTTAGTTGTTCTTTCAGTTGCTTAAGGCTGTCTTCTTGTTCTGTTAGCTTACTTAACTCATCAGCAAGTTCTGCATGTGTATGGTGCAAGTTTTCTGGCGAAATTTGATGTTTACGTGCTAGGTCTAAGGCAGAGCCATATCGTGATTCAATAGCCTGTAGTTGTTCGGGATTCGCTTCGATACTCTGTTGATACAACTCTATTTCTTGGCAAGCGTCTTCGATCTGAATTTGTGCACCTTGCAAACCCTCTAATGCTGGGGTCAGTGCAGGATCTATATCGTTTAACTCGGTCAGTGACTTTATACTTTGGTTAAGAACAGAGAGTACATTGATGTCCTCATTGTGCTTCAATTGATAAAGGCAATGCTCAGACTGTGATTGCAGCTCTTGGGTATTATTGAGTTTCTTGAAACTAGATTCTAGGTCTTCAAACTCACCTTCACTTATTGAAAATTCGTCAAGTTCTTGAACTTGATAAGAAAGTAATTGAATGCGATCTTCTCGTTGTTGTTGCTTCAATTCTAAGTCTTTTAAATGCTTCAATGCCTGCTGGTATTGCTTGCACGATTGTTCTGTCAGAGTAACTAAGTCATCATGCTTAGCATATTTATCCAGGATGTTTTTTTGATAGTCAGGTTTTAAGAATTGATAGTGCGCGTGTTGGGAGTGGATAAGCGCCAAAAATTTACCTAACTCTTTAAGTTGAGTCAGGTTGACAGGGATACCATTTACAAAGGCTTTAGAGCGCCCCTCCTGACTAATTACCCTGCGGATAAAGCATTCGTCAGGATTATCATCTTGAGTGAGCTCATGTTTATCTAAAAACGTTCTTGCTGAGAGAACTTTTGATACGTCAAAATGCGCAATGACTTCCGCTTTATCTGCGCCTTTCCTAACCATGCTTGATTCGGCGCGCGCTCCAAGACACAAGCTTAGTGCGTCAAGAGCAATTGACTTACCCGCCCCGGTTTCTCCTGTAATTGCTGTGAGACCTTGAGATAGTGCCAAAGACACTGTTTTTACAATTGCTAAGTTTTTGATCGCAATATGGACTAGCATTGATCACCTATACACAAAATTCACGTTAGTACTGTTAATATATACAGCGTTAAGGGTTTAGTAAAGAAAAAACAAGCTAAAATGCTTAAGAAGTGCTAGTGCAGATATTTATGATTGAAGTTTATGATAAATACAGGCTGATGAAGAGAAATGCATGTTATATTGCGAAGGGCGCGCTTGATAGAACAAGCCATGTATTTAATACAGGTGAGTACCTAAAACAACTTACTACCCCAATTGAGTTTCGTTCGCAGTACATTAAAATAACTGTATTCGGACGGATGCACTAAATTAAGCCCGTTAGCACTTTTCTTAATGACGACGTCGTCACCAGGAGATAGGCTAATGACCACATGCGAGTCGCAACTGATTTGTGCATTGTCGGAATTTTTGTTCGAAATTTTAAGTTTTAATTCAGAATTGGCATCCACCACAATTGGTCGGCTGCTTAGCGTATGTGGAAACATCGGTACAAGTGTTACTGCATCTAAATGCGGCACTAATATTGGCCCTCCACCCGATAGAGAGTAAGCTGTTGAGCCTGTAGGCGTCGCAATAATGAGACCATCAGAACGTTGTGAAAATACAAACTCTTCGTTTACGTAGAGTTCAAATTCCATCATATGAGCTACTTTACTATGGTGAAGCACAATTTCATTAACTGCGACATGAGTGCTTTGTAATTCATTGTTGTGAAGAACTTGCGCTTCGAGTAAAAACCGTTCCTCCCTGAGCACATTGTCAGAAAATATCCTGTCTAGTTGACGAGTAATGTCTTCGGGATTTATATCGGTTAAAAAACCAAGATTACCCCGATTCACACCGACCACATCAACATTGTATCCAGCTAGTACTCTTGCCGCACCTAACATGTAGCCGTCGCCACCCACTACAATAGCAAGGTCGGCTTTGCGGCCTATGTCCTGCATACTACAAACAGTAAGTGATTTATCGTCAATAGACGCTTGAATTCGTTGTTCAACTAAAATGTTGCAACCACGAAGCTCTAATTCAGCAACGAGCGCATTTAAACTTGTGTGCGTCGCTGAATGACTGGGTTTTCCGATTAAACCTACCGTTTTATAGGGCATAAAGTAGCAACCTGCTCCGTTTAATGATGTAAAGGTAAACGTTTTGCCACAATGCTTGCAAGTAATATTTGGAAAAACCACTCTTAACAAGCAATTAGAGTGATTTTAGCCTTACATTATTTATGGTTATATTTGAATTTTACTTATCTAGCAGTCCATCCACCGTCTAAAATCATTTGTTGAGCTGTAATGTTTTTAGCTGATTCGCTCATCAAGAATTCAGCACAGCTAGCCAGTTCCTCAATGTCAATGAATGACTTCTTAGGCATTGGTTCGAGCATGATTTTTTCTACGACTTCCTGCTCAGTCATTTTATTTTCTTTAGCTTGAGCACTTATTTGCGATTCTACTAATGGTGTTTTTACATATGCAGGGCACAGAGTATTAATGGTGACATTAGTATCGCCAGTCTCAAGCGCGACCGTCTTGGCAAATCCCAAAAGCCCATGTTTCGCAGCGACATAGGCTGATTTAAAGGGGCTAGCAATAACTGAGTGAATTGATCCAACATTTATTATCCTACCGTAATTCTGTTCTCGCATACTAGGGAGGAAGGTTTTGGTCAGCAATGCCGGACCAACCAACATGACATCAATTAGCAACTGCCATTTTTGCGCAGGAAACTCTTCTAATCGACTTACATGTTGTATGCCTGCGTTATTAATAAGGACATCAATTTTCAAATCACCAAGCGTATTTGGTAGCGCTTCGATCGCGCTCGCATCGGTAACGTTTATTGCAATCGCTTGTGCATTTCCACCATTTTCAACAATAGAATGAGCTGCTTTTTCAGCGGCTTCTAGGTTCATGTCAGCAATTACAATATGATGTCCTTTGCTCCCAAGATATTCCGCTATTCCAAAGCCGATTCCACTGGCGCCGCCCGTAATGAATATTGTTTTTTTACTGATTGCTTGCATCTTGTTTTTCCGTATGAGTAAGTGTTTGTATTTATTCTAGCAGTCTCGCAACGTTATTAATCATGGCGTTAACTGCTTTGATCTGAGGTCCGTCTTGATTGGCATAGTTTTCATCCGTATAGCCCCACCAATCCCAACACCCCTGAGGGTTAATGGGAAACATATTAGACTTCTGCACCTGTGGATATAAGACGATCATGTTATTGGCTGCGGCCCATTCATTTAAACCAGAATGTTTTGCATATTCGTTACCCACAAAGTCGATTGATTGATTGCAACCATGAAAACTAACGTGAATGCTACACTGCTCTCCATCTTTACAGGATTTTGGCAAAAATGCATAGCCTCGTTCGTGCAGACCAGTCCCATCAATTGTTGTGAGTGAAGACTGTTCAAACTCGATTAATTCTCCGAGTTTAGATAATTCAGTTTTATCCACTTTGGATTCTAAGTCACCGAAAATAAAAGTTAAAAGCTCTCCTGCAGCATCAAAATTACAATTACCAATAAACGGAGATTCGGATAGCGTGCAGTCACTTCCGTGGGAGTCTGTAGGCATAAGGTGAGCAAATGCTTTATCTCGTATAACTTTAAGGCTCTCGTTTGGAAGCCAAGCTTTATATTGATTGACAAGCGCATTGTTTACGTCGCGAATAATTCGGGTATCAAGTGCCCCATGAAGAAGCCACACTTTTGTGTCTTTTATGTCAGCCATTGAAGCTAAATTTTCTGGTGTATTGATCTCTGAGTAGAGACTAAATAAGCTGTCAGGATAGCTTTCAGGCGATTTATTTACGCACTCTTGCAGTGCAGTTGTCAGAGAGCCTCTTGCACAATAGTAGGCCCCCGCGCCAATAACACCGACGCCTACTACTTTGTCTGCATGAGATAAGTGGTATTGTGTCGCCATATAGCCGCCGGAAGATAGACCAGACAAACTGATATTATTGGTATTTACCTTAGGCGCCGCGGTTGAATGTTCTATATTGAACGCAGCCATAATAAACAAACAGCTTATGCTCATTACTGTATTTACGAAAGGGTTGCCAGTTCGAGATTTTTTCATAATATTTATACCTCATATCACTTGGTGAAAAGTGCGATTTAGTTTTCTAGGAAAGCTTTTATAGTGTGAGCATGCTGTGCAATGCCGGCAACCCCCTCTAAATGCCCTAAGTCACCTTCTAAGTATTCTAGTTTGACCGACGTTTTATACTCATTTAAACGTTCATAGAGTTCTTCAGAGTGGTAAGGCATGAGTAAAAGGTCGGTGGTTGCTGGTAGCAACAAAACCTTAGCGCTAATATTCTTTAAGCCTTCTTCAAGACTTCCTGTCATGCCAGCAACAAATAGCTGATTTGCTCGCACTAGATATAGGAGGTGATTCGCATCCATTTTCTGACTACGCTCTTTGGCTCTTGCCATTAACCATTTTACGATGACCGGCTTATTCTTGATACTCGATAAAATGTCTGAGTCAATATTTTTATGGCCAATCTGTTCACCAAGAGTGTTGAAGAAGCGTGGATGCAATGCGGTTTGCGTAATCATGGCTACTGCATGAGCAAGGCTTTCTGTTGGCCATTGTGATTTTGGATTATCGTAATAGTTACCATCATTGAACTTCGGATCGAGCGTAATAGGTACTGTCCACTGCTCGAGTGCGGCCGAGCCCCACGCATCGACTTGTGCAGATCCAATAACGTGAATCAATCGCTCAACCATTTCAGGGTAGGCGCTTGCCCATTCAATCGCTTGCATTGAGCCCATTGAAGGACCTGCAACGGCGTGTAGACGTTTAATTCCTAGGCTGTCTAAAACGGATTTTTGTACATTAACAAAGTCTCTTATAGTCACAACAGGAAAGCTCAAACCGTATGCCTTCCCAGTATCGGGATTGATGCTTGATGGACCTGTTGTAATAACGTTTTCATCGTATGCGCTAATATTAACGAGTGAATCAACACTGATTACAAAGTATTTGTTGGTGTCTATCGCTTTACCAGGACCTATGATCGAATCCCAATAACCAGGCTCCTCGTCGTCCTCATTGTACACGCCTGCTGCGTGACTGGAGCCAGTAAAATAATGGGTAATCAAAACGACATTACTTTTGTCAGCATTTAATTTACCGTAATGCTCATATCCCACTTCAACATTTTTGATTTTCTGTCCGCCAAAGGTTGTGTACTCATCAATCGTGTGCTTTTTCTTTTCTACAATCATTAACTGTCTCTCCAAGTTGGCTGCTTGATTGATGGTGGAATTTGCGAATCCCGATACGCTACTTAATACTAATAAAAGTAGTGGGGCAAGAATAGATAATAATTTGATGCTCTTCATAAAAACCTGTTAGTTTGACTTGTTTACATTTCGATGTTTCAACATTCTGAGCTCTAAGCTACTTTGACATAGCGATGCCGAAGTAGCTATTTACGAGCTGAGATGCCAGAGTAGCTATGCCAGAGTAGCTGTGCATCGTAGCTATGATTACACCTATGATGATTTGGCATACCGCCCGTAATATTTATGAAAACAAAATAAATAAACCAATCGCCATACTCAAGCCTAATATGGGAACCACAACTGTTAAGCATGCCATCGGTCCATACGCATTTTGATGGGTCTCATGACAGATAGCACGAATGGTAGTAACGACGTAACCATTGTGTGGTAAAGAGTCTAACGCACCAGAAGAAATAGAGACAATTCGATGTAATTGTTCTGGGTTTACGCCTTGGTCGAGATAATAAGGAGCTACTTCTGGTAAAGCGATTGCTTGACCTCCCGATGCACTTCCAGTGAGGCCCGCAATCACACTAACGGCAATCGCAGCACCTATTAATTCGTTTCCAGGAATTTGTGTCATTAACTCCACCGTATCCTGAAAAGCCGTAGTCGTCCTTGCCACAGCACCAAAACCCACAACAGCGGCGGTGTTTCCAATTGCGACTAAGGCTCCGGTAGTCCCCATATTTATAGCTTCCCCTAAATTTTGAAAGAAACGGTAGTTAATTAACATAAGTGTTAAAACACCGCCACCTAGGGCCGCTATGAGCGCGTACTGTGCGTATTCTTCGTGTAGGAAGAAAGAAATCAAAAGAACCACCAATAAAGGAACGAAACCAGAAAGTGGGTGAGGATATTCTCGTTCTTTAATTTCAGGGTCTTGAGGTTTCGATATAAATTTTTCTCCATTTGCGACGGCTTTATTTACCATACTTTTGAGCCACCAGTAACCAAATACTGCCATAAATACAGCAACAAATAAGCTGACTTCCCATGCAGCAAAAGGCGTTGTGCCTAAGTATTTTATTGGGATCCAGTTTTGAATTTCAGGTGAACCCGCGGAAGTCATAGTAAATGTGACGGAGCCAAATGCTAAGGTTGCTGGTATGAAGCGTCGAGGAAGGTTTGCATCCTTAAAAAGACTCAATGCCATAGGATAGACCGAAAAAGCAACAACAAAAACGGAAACACCTCCATACGTTAAGATTGCACAAGCAGCAACAACAGCAAAAACTGCTTTTTTATAGCCTAGTTTGTTGATGATTGCCCTTGCGAGTGAATCGGCTGCGCCGGTGTCTTCCATAAATTTGCCAAAAATAGCGCCAAGCAAAAACATAAAAAACCAAGAAGCAACAAAGCCTGAGAAGCCAGACATGTAGGTTGTAATGAAGTTACTATCCCCAGCAAAAATGGTCATTCCATTTGTCAATGCAACAATCAAGGCACAAAGGGGGGCTGCGATGAATAGGTTCATCCCCCTAATCGTGAGCAAAATAAGTAGACCAAGCCCACCAATGAGTCCAATTAAACTCAGCATAAAAAAATCCTGTCAGTGCAAAAGCGCTTTGCTTTATTTGTATTATTATTGCCGAATGATTTTGACCGTTAACATTTGTGTTGCACTGAATTTATGCATGCAGACTAACAAGCGAGCGAGTAAAAACAATCGACGCGACTTTCTGTGACCGCAGAATGCCGAGATGCATGAAGTGTGATTTAAAACACCACTAAATCCCATAGTACGATCGTACTGTTCTTTTTTTAACACTTTTAACCTAAATTTAACACCGACCGTAGCGCCATGTTAAATCATTGTTATTAGCTCTTAGGGAAAATTATGAAAAACACTACCAACAAAAAAATGAAAAAATTTACATTGACAGCAACATCGATGGCTGTTGCATCGATGCTCTCAAGCACGGCAGTATTTGCACAAGAGGCGCAATCTGAAGCACAAGCAGAAGCTGGTGAGCTTGAAAAAATAGTGGTAACAGCGCGACGAAAATTAGAAACCTTACAAGAGGTTCCTGTGGCAGTCACATCCATTGGTGCTCAGGAATTACAAAATAAAGGGATTACCGTATTAACCGAGGTTCAGCAGTTTTCACCGAACACTACTTTGCAAACTAGTCGAGGTACAAACTCAACCCTTACCGCTTTTATTCGTGGAGTAGGTCAGCAAGACCCACTGTGGGGCTATGAACCAGGCGTGGGCATATACATAGATGACGTTTACGTCGCGAGACCCCAAGGCGCGGTATTAGACCTGCTGAACGTTGAACGCGTTGAGGTTTTGCGTGGTCCTCAGGGAACATTGTACGGTAAAAATACCGTCGGTGGTGCAGTAAAATATGTAACTAAAGAAATGTCAGGAAGTACAGAATTTAATGTTCAGGCGACGGTAGGCACCTACAGTCAAAGAGACTTGATGGTCACTGGACAAGTCCCAATTATTGAAGATACCTTATACATCGGTGGTGGCTTTGCCTTATTAAATCGAGATGGCTTTGGTAATTACTTAGAGTCTGCCTTGCCTAATCAGGACCTCGAAAATTACAACAAGGATTTAACTGCTGGTAGGCTAGCTTTGGAATATCGCCCTACAGACAACTTATTCTTTAGGTTGGATTACGATAAAACCACTGACGATTCAAATTCAAAGGGTGGGTATAGGCTCTTACCATCTGTGTTAACAGAAGCACCTGTGCCAGACAGTGTCTATGATTCATATACTAGTTTACCGACCGAAAACCTAGTAGAACTTGAAGGCTTTAGCTTCCTAGCTCGATACGATGTGTCTGAAAATCTTCAGCTTAAATATGTGGCATCGAGCAGAGAAAGTTACTCGCCGACCAATATAGATTTCGACAACACACCTGTCGATGTGTTTGATGTCCCTGCAATTTATGAAGACGAAAATACTACCCATGAACTTCAGGCAAACTACATTGGTGACTCTTTTTCTATTACGAGCGGTTTGTATTATTACGATGGTGAGTCATGCGGTAGTTTTGATGCAATCTTGGGCGCGCTTGGTCGCATAGCTTTTGGCGTGCCAGGTTTGACGCGAGAAGTTACTGGGTGCAACAACAGTGAGTCATATGCTGCTTATATACAATCAAGCATTGACCTTACAGAGCAACTCTCGATGACGCTTGGAGCTCGGTATACAGATGAGACAAAAGAAGCGATTGTCAATAATGGTTTAATTTTTGACAATGTTTACCCAACAAGCGGTTGGATTCCGGGATATACGCGTCCTGACGGAGCGTTTCCTGGAAATAGCCTTGTTCCTCAAGTATTGGGTCAAGATACCGACGGCGATGGTGTTCTTGATTCTCCTTCAAAAGAAAGTTGGTCGCGGTTTACTCCAAGAGTTGGACTTGAATATCAGGTAAGTGACGACACTATGGTATTTGCAAGTTACGCACAGGGCTTTAAGTCAGGTACGTTTAACCCAAGAGCAACCATTAACGAACCAGCGGCTGATCCAGAAATCGTGGATTCACTTGAAATTGGCATTAAAAGCGATGTCAGTCGTACATTGCGTACTAATGTTACTTTATTTAGTCTTGATCATAAGGATAGGCAGTATATTTCGGTCCTGCCTGTTACTTCACCAGAAGACTTAAACCAAATATTGGGTAATGTGGGTAAATCTACATCAACCGGTCTCGAAGCGGAAATTACTTATGTAGCAAGCGAGGCACTGACCTTTGATTTTGCTCTTGGTTACATCGACGCAGAATTTGAAGAAGTTCTTACGCGAGATGCAGGCGGAAATTTAATTGATATTTCAGACCAGTTCGCGATTTCAAATACGCCTGAATATACAGCAAACTTTAGCGCAAATTACACTATGGAGACCGATCTAGGCTACTTCATGTTTGTGGCTAATTACTATTATAGAGATGACTATAATATCGACGAAACCGCAAATAGCTTGTTAAGTCAGGATGGCTATGGGCTTGCTAACTTAAGTGTAACTTGGGAGAGCGAATCTGGAAAATATTATGGTGGACTGCATGCTAAAAACATTACTGATGAAGAGTATCTAGTAGGCGGTTATCAGTTCGTAACACAGAATGACGATGGCTCTTATACGCCTGGCACGGGTGGTGATAATACCTTGATTGGTTATTATGGCGACCCTCGAACGGTTCATTTAACATTCGGCTATCGTTTCTAACTTCAGTTGTGTGTTCCTTTGGCGGCTTTGGCCGCCTTTTTCTTGCACATGAATAACTGATAAACTACAACACATTACAAAATTTGGTAATTTACAAGATGCATAAAGTCTTAATAGCTGATGATCATCCACTGTTTAGAAATGCGCTTAAGCAAGCCTTAGCCAGTCAGTTGACTATGCACGTAATCGAATCTAAGGATTTTGACTCAACGGTAAATTGCTTAAGCACAGATGATGATGTTGACTTACTTTTTTTGGACTTAAATATGCCTGGAAGTACCGGCCTTGCAGGAATATCTGCAATACGGTCTCAATTTCCTAACACCCTTATTATCGTCGTTTCTGCCGAAGAGCAAGAACAAGTAATACGAAAATGCATGCAACTAGGGGCCAGTGCATTTGTCCCCAAATCGGTTGATTTAGCTGAGATATCTGAGGCAGTTGATACTGTTTTAGATGGACAGCAATGGTTACCGAAAGATTATGAATTATCACAAGACGATCGCGTAGAAAATGAGTTTGTTCAAAAAATTGAACAACTAACACCACATCAACTAAAAGTATTGGGTCTAATCGCTGATGGTTTGTTGAACAAGCAAATTGCATTTGAGTTAAATATTTCAGAGTCGACGGTCAAACAACATGCGTCAGCCGTCTTGCGCAAACTAGATTGTTACAATAGAACTCAAGCTGGAGTAATGTATAACGATTATATGCGTTTGGAATAAAGGCAAAAGCGCTTTAATATTCTACTGCGTTAAGCCTTGAAAATTTGTCTTCCCAAAAAACTAGAGCTAAGCTAAAACGCTGGAATTGTTGTAATGATTACATTGGGATAGAAAACAGCTTGGAACATTCATGGATTCAGTCACGCAGCTTGTGCTAGGAGCATCGGTTGGCTATGCAGTACTTGGACCAAAAGTAGGTCGCAAAGCCGCCTTATACGGTGCGGTTTTAGGAACTTTACCCGATTTAGATGTGTTTATACCATATGGTGGGCCGGTCGAAGATTTCACTTATCATCGAGGATTTAGCCACTCATTTTTTGTACACCTTTTGGTAAGTCCTATCATTGCTTGGCTCATAACTAAAATTCATCCACTTACTAAAATTCATTACAGAAAATGGATTTTGCTCGTATTTTTATCCTTAAGCACGCATGCCCTGCTTGACAGCCTAACCGTATACGGAACTCAGCTGCTGTGGCCTTTAACCGAATATCCCTTTGGGATATCAAGTTTATTTATTATTGACCCGGGATATACAATATTTTTGCTAGTGGCGGCTGTGATAATATTCTTGCCAATAAAGCTTCGTTCGCGAATATGGATTAACTACTTTGCCTTGTCCTTGAGCACATGCTATGCATTATGGAGCATGGGAGCCAAATACGTAATTGATGAAAAAATAGAAAAAGCACTCGCGCTACATAGCGCGTCAAAAGGTGTTTATGAAAGTACTCCTGCGCCATTTAACACATTACTATGGCGTGCCATTTCAGTTCATGACGATCATTACTACGAAATTTACGCATCCATCTTCGATGACTTTGATCAGGTAAGTATTACGGAGTACGCACACTCTCCTGAATTACTAAATGACATTGAGGGTGAATGGGGTCTTGAACGTTTAAAGTGGTTTACAAAAGGTCTTTACTCCGTAAATAAAATAGGAGAGGAAGTGATTTTTTCAGATCTTAGAATGGGAGTAGAGGGAAGCTATGTATTTTCCTTTAGAGTCGGGATAATTAAAAATAACAAAGTAATTCCCTCTAATTACGAGCAAATACAAAATAGACCTGATATTAAGCAAATCCCTTATTTTTTCGACAGAATAAGCGATCCTACTGTGGATTTAAGTCTTAAGGCTCGCAACGCTAACAATATTGAAGATTCTCTACAAGACTAGTTGGACAAGGTTTTACAATGAGAGCGCGTATTATTCACGCATAGCTACAATTAAGCTTGCTTTGAACTCAAAGCTAACCTGGTGCTTCTGTCTGTTGCCATAATTCTATTTTTATGCCGTTTGGGTCAAGTAACCAAGCAAATTTACCGTATCCCTCGTCAACAAAATCGAGTATTTCAACACCTTTGTCTTTAAGTTGTTGAACAAACATCTCTAAATCATCAACCCGTAAATTGATCATGAAACCCGCTTTGCTTGGTTCCAAATATTTATTGCTATCAAAATGACTAATCAATGAATACGGTTTTTCATTCTTTTCTAAAGACCAATCTAACTGGGGTCCGTAATCGCCTGATATACCAAGAGTATCCTTATACCACTGTCGGGTTGCGCTAGGGTCATCAACAATATAAAAAACACCACCTAATCCAGTTACTTTTGCCATTTTTATAGCTCTCATACATGTTATACATTGAATTAAATAACGAAATAAGGACAAATACCACCTTTATGTTTATGCGGGTCTGCGTTTTCCGGAAACTAGCTGAGGTGCTTTTGAATTAGTCTTTTTAGGGCAGCTTGCTTTATTGGCTTAGGAAGATAAAGCATATTTAATTCGTACGCGGCTTCTTGTATTTCTTCACTTCTATCTGCACTGCTTAAGATATTCAGCTTAGCTCTCTGTTTTAACGCGACCAATTGTTTTAATACTGAAATGCCAGTATCACCGCTGTTGAGGTGGTAGTCCGCAACCATAATGTCAAAAGGATGTTTTAATGCTATGGCACTCTTTTGATCAGAGGCTACTTCTACCGTTGCCCCCCATGTAGTAAGAAGTGTGTAAAGAGCTTGAGAAACTGCTTCGTCATTTTCAAGAGCCAGAACTCTATACCCTTTTAAGAACTCAGGGTTATTAAGTGCGATAGGCCGCCTCACTGCCACTGAATTTGTATTTGAATTACCTTGTTGTCGCTGAAGCGTCAAAGAAAAACTAGATCCTTTACCAAGCTTTGAACGCAGTTGAATAGGAATGTTTAACAGTTGACTAATTCTTTCGACGATCGTTAAACCCAAACCTAGGCCTTGGTGCTCATCATTCGGATTTAAACGTTGAAATTCATTAAAAATTTTCTGTTGGTATTGCTCTGCTATACCGGTACCAGAGTCAGCAACAACAAGCTCTAATTTATGCTTCCCCTTGTTTCGTACACCAATGACTACTTTACCGTTATGCGTGTAGCGAATCGCATTTGAAATTAAGTTTTGTAGGATGCGAGACAAAAGACGACGGTCTGTGCAAACCCAAGCAGAGCTTTTTACATAGGTCAGAGTTATATTTTTTTGAGCAGCGAAGACACTAAACTCTTTCTGCAGATTGGCGAGAACTTCATGAAGGGCAAAGGTTTGAACATTTGGCGTGATCCTCTTATTTTCTAATTTTGTCATTTCAATCAGCATGTTTAATAAGGACTCTGCGTTTTCCAGAGAATTGATCACGTTTTGAATCAACTCTTGCTGCTGTTGCTCTAACTGTTGTAAATCTTGTTGCATTCCTTCTTTTACCAGAGTTTTTGGATTGTCCTTCGGGCTTGCAAGGCCTTTCAGCATTTTATCTGCTAGCATAGAAGCAAACAGAGACGCTGCATTTAATGGCTGAACCAAGTCATGACTCGTGGCAGCTAAAAACTTTGTTTTACTTACGTTAGCATGCTCTGCTTCAGTCTTTGCTTGTTCGAGTTGTTTGGTCCGCACCGCCACACGTTCTTCGAGCTCGGTTTTTGCCTCTTCTAGTTGATTTTGAATTTCGATATATTCGCTGATATCTGAATAGCAGGTGATAAAACCTCCCGCGGGAAGCGGGTTACCAGAAATTTCAACAACCTTGTCAAATAGTTGAGGCCTTACTACTTTGTACGAGCGTCCCTGGACCATGTTTTGAATGCGTTTTTCAATTTCTCTTTCGGCAGGTAAATCTCCAAAAAACCCTCTCTCGGCATTAAATTCTAGAATAGAAAGGATCGGTTTTCCGACGTGCAAAAAGTCTTTGGGGTAGTTAAACAAGCGCTCATAAATATCATTCCATGCGACTAAGCGAAGTTCAGCGTCTATCACACTCACACCGAGGGGTAGATGAGTGATAGACGCTTGTAATATTTCTTTGTTGAACTGGAAATCACGACCCGCTTGCTCAACTAGGTCTCCCATATTGTTAATCGATGATTGACGATGGTCTGATATTGCGTTGAGCAAAATCCTAGCGCTAGCCCGTCCCATATGGGACGACAACAGACTTTCTGCTTGCACAACGATTGAATCAGGTACTGTTTGTTCCGGTTCTTTGCTGAAAAAACGTGTTTGAGTATCGAATGTCTTTGTAACCTCTTTTGGTAGTAAGCGATCTGTCAGTCTTTTTAAATCAACAAAACGAATAATAAAATCACTACTTTTTAGGATACTACTTGCAAATGGGTTTGGTGCACCGTTAAAGCTTAGTTTTGAAATTAAAGCAGTACACAATAGATTGGCCGATAAGGCAGTAAACAATACAAAGGCAATTTGATTTCCATCGAGCCCTGTGATCCCAGAAGATGCTGCTGCGATTGCGGGGTAGAGCATCGCAAAAATAATAATTGAAACCCCTACAATAATGCCGCTCAATGCACCGGCTAAGTTAGTTTTTCGCCAATAAATACCAAGCACGATTGCGGGGAAGGTTTGCGATAACAATGAAATTGAAATGGTACCGGTTTCAACGAGGGTTGTACTTTGGCTAATGTTTTTGTGATACCAATATGCGATCCCCATCATAACTAAAATAGTCGCTTGTCTTATTCTAAGAATTTGATCTGCGCTAAGTCGATCTGATAATTGTTGATTTCCCCTTAAATGCAGCCATAAAGGTGTTATAAGACTGCTCGCCATCATATTGCCTAAGGCAAGTGTCGCAATGATTACCATACTGCTTGAAGCCGCCAGACCTCCCAGAAACGCAACAATAGTTAGCGCTTTGTTTTCATAAAAAATCGGAAATGCAAGAACATAACTGTCGGTCGAGAAGAGGAGAGACTTAGTAGGATCAGAGAACGCGATACTACCTCCTAATGCAATGGGCAGGATAAATAAAGACATGGCAATTAAATATAAAGGAAAGAGCCACCTAGCTTGATTGAGCTCGTTTATGTTTTTGAATTCTACAAAATTCACATGAAACTGCCTCGGCAAACAGAACATAGAACCAACACCTAGTATTACGTGACTTAAATAAATCCAAATAGCGAAGGGTTTTTCGATGATGCTCCTGGTATCTTTGTTGTTCAAACTTTGTTCCAGTAAATCTACTAGGCCATCAAAAACGCCATAAACGACGAAGATACCGACTGCACATAAACCAAATAATTTCACCAACGACTGAACAGCAATAGTCAGCATTAGGCCTGAATTTCTGCTGGCTAAATTCATCTGTCTTGCACCGAAGTATATAGCAAACAAAGCCATTGCTACCGTGACATAAAGGCTAATTGAGTTTGAAGCTTCTGATGAATCACGAATCAGCAAGTTGATGGCAAGTGTTATAGCGTCTAATTGCAAGGCAATATAGGGAATCACTCCAATAAAACATATACTGGTGACCAATAGTGCAATGACATTTGAGTGTTTGAATCTAATCGAGAGTAATTCGGCAATAGATGTGATGTTGTATTTTTGGCAAATATTCGCAAGGCGCACCACCAACTTAAAACCAAATACCATGACTAGAATAATTCCTAGATAGGTTGGTACAAGGGGCCATCCAAACTGAGCTGCTTGTGTTGTGGTACCGAAGAACGCCCATGATGTGCAATGCACGCCCAGTGCTAATGAATACACAGGTTTTGGAAGATGCGTGAGCTTTTCACCTGCTGAAGCGACCAGAAAGATGAAAGTTATGTAGCTCAGAGTGATGGCGATGAGCGCCCAAATTGAAAACATATTTATTATTCTTATCTTTTAGGAACAAAAAAATCGCTAAATTAAACTTGAAGCGAGAAAAACCATCCCCATTATAGCCGTCATTGAAGATGATCACATATTGAAAACACACCGATGTGGAGCAAGCAATGAATCAAGATAATGCTTCTAATAACGAAAAAGCGCAAGAAGATGTATCGCAAACTGCTGCGGCAGAACAGGAAGCTTTGAACGAGCATGAAAATTCAAGCGTTCAAGCTGACTCGTCACAAAGCGAAGAACAAGAATTCTTGAACAGTGAAGACGTTCAAGAAGGCTTTGACTGGAAAATCTATGCAGACGAGCTTGAGTCTAAGTTGACGTCAGCCGAGGCGAAAATTGAATCTCAAAAAGACGCTGTGCTAAGAGCCAAAGCAGAAAGTGAAAATGCTAAGCGACGCGCTGAGATGGAAATCGACAAAGCGCGTAAATTTGCTCTTGAAAAGTTCGCGGGAGACCTTTTAAGTGTGGTAGATAATTTAGAGCGGGCGACTCAAGCAGCAGATGCTGAGAACGAAGCAATAAAGCCACTTTTAGAAGGCATTGAGCTTACGCAAAAAGGTTTTTTAAGTACGTTTGAAAAATTTGGTGTGCAAACGCTTGACCCGCAAGGAGAGCCTTTCAATCCGGACCATCATCAAGCGATGTCGATGCAAGAATCGGCAGATGTACCTCCCAATACGGTCATAGCGGTAATGCAAAAAGGTTACTTGCTTAATGGTCGTTTGTTGCGTCCGGCAATGGTAATGGTATCTCGCGCGTCAAGCAGTGGTGTAGATACTCAAGCATAGATTTAAAGCGACAAATGAGGTGTTTAAAATTTTCTTTAATCACCTATTGAAAACAGGGTCAATAGCCCCACATCTTTAACAACAAAAGATATGTTTAAAAAGATTTCGGAGATATAAAATGGGTAGAATAATCGGCATAGACTTAGGCACAACAAATTCATGTGTTGCCGTACTCGATGGTAAAAGCGCAAAAGTAATCGAAAACGCAGAGGGTGACCGCACCACGCCTTCGATTATTGCCTACACTGAAGACGGTGAGACACTTGTTGGGCAGCCGGCAAAACGTCAAGCAGTAACAAACCCTAAAAACACTTTGTTTGCGATTAAGCGTTTGATTGGTCGCAGATTTGAAGACAAAGAAGTTCAGCGAGACATCGACATCATGCCGTTTTCAATTATGAAAGCGGATAATGGTGACGCGTGGGTTGAAGCTAATAGTAAAAAGATGGCACCACCACAGATTTCGGCTGAAGTGTTAGAGAAAATGAAAAAGACCGCCGAAGATTATCTTGGTGAAGAAGTCACGGGCGCTGTCATTACGGTACCTGCGTACTTCAACGATTCGCAGCGCCAAGCGACGAAAGACGCTGGACGCATCGCGGGATTAGAAGTAAAACGAATCATTAACGAACCAACCGCTGCTGCTTTAGCGTACGGAATGGACAAAAACAAGGGTAATAATACCGTAGCGGTTTATGACCTTGGTGGTGGTACTTTTGATATTTCAATCATCGAAATTGATGAAGTCGATGGCGAGCATACGTTTGAAGTACTAGCAACAAACGGTGATACTCACTTAGGTGGTGAAGATTTCGATAACAGAATGATCAACTACTTAGTGGATGAGTTTAAAAAGGATCAAGGCTTCGATTTACGAAAAGATCCATTAGCTATGCAGCGTTTAAAAGAAGCGGGTGAAAAAGCGAAGATTGAGCTATCGTCTGCACAACAGACTGAAGTTAATTTACCGTACATAACTGCGGATGCTTCTGGTCCTAAGCACTTAGCGATTAAAGTTACGCGTGCAAAACTTGAGTCATTAGTTGAAGATTTAGTTAAGCAATCCTTAGAGCCTCTAAAACAAGCACTTTCGGATGCAGATCTTAGTGTAGGTGAAATTGACGATATTATCTTAGTTGGTGGCCAAACGCGCATGCCACTGGTGCAAAAATACGTAACTGATTTCTTCGGAAAAGAACCACGCAAAGACGTAAACCCTGACGAAGCTGTAGCGGTTGGTGCAGCCATACAGGGCGGTGTATTAGCTGGTGATGTCAAGGATGTATTATTGCTAGACGTAACACCTCTCTCGCTAGGTATCGAGACAATGGGTGGTGTGATGACGGCCTTGATTGAGAAAAATACAACTGTACCAACTAAGAAGTCACAGGTATTCTCAACGGCTGAAGATAACCAGTCAGCGGTAACTGTGCATGTATTGCAGGGTGAGCGCAAACAAGCGGGTGGAAACAAGTCACTGGGACAATTTAATTTAGAAGGTATACGTCCTGCTCAGCGCGGTACTCCACAAATTGAGGTTACCTTTGACATTGATGCTGATGGTATTTTACATGTGTCTGCGAAAGACAAAGACACAGGCAAGGAACAAAAAATCACTATCAAAGCATCTTCGGGTTTAAGCGAAGACGAAATCAATCAAATGGTACAAGATGCAGAAGCTAATAAAGATGCTGACGCTAAGTTTGAGGAACTCGTGCAAGCCCGTAACCAAGCTGATGGTATGATTCATGCGACGCGTACGCAGCTTGAAGAAGCAAGCGACGCAATTAGTGCGGATGATAAGAGTAAGATTGAAGAAGCCTTAAACGAACTGGAAGCCGCGCGCAAAGGCGAAGACAAAGAAGCAATTGAAGCGAAAAGCCAAGCGGTTATCGAGGCATCTGCGCCATTGATGCAAGCGGCACAAGCAAAAGCTCAAGCACAGGGTGCTGAAGCGGGTGCTCAAACAGAGGGCGCTTCTGATAATGGTTCTGCTGAAGACGTAGTTGACGCTGAATTTGAAGAAGTCAAAGACGACAAGAAATAAGCCTTGTCTTGACCGAGTTCATCTTAATTGTACGCATTAAGATGATGGATATTAAGTAGGGCGCAACTCTCAACAGGAGTTGCGCCTTTCTTGAGTTGTATAAGTAAGATTCCAGCAGTATGCGCTGCAGTTTTTTTAAATGTTGCGCGACAATAACCTAGTTTAGGCAATGACCATTGCCACTATTAAACTGAGTCACAATGGGTGGTTTATGTCCAAACGAGACTATTATGAAGTGTTAGGCGTCAGTAAAAGCGCCGACGAAAAAGAGATAAAGAAAGCCTATAAAAAGTTGGCCATGAAATACCACCCTGACAGAACACAGGGTGACAAAGCACTAGAAGAAAAGTTTAAAGAAATACAAGAAGCTTATGAAATTCTAACTGACAGTCAAAAACGCGCGGCTTACGACCAATATGGACATGCCGGTGTTGATCCTAATCGAGGTGGCGGCGGTGGCTTCGGCGGTGGTGCTGACTTTGGTGATATTTTCGGGGATGTATTTGGCGACATATTCGGTGGTGGTCGCGGTGGCCGATCGCGAGCTCGACAAGGTGCTGATTTAAGATATAACTTAGACATGAGTCTCGAAGAAGCGGTGCGCGGAAAAGACGTTGAAATACGAGTTCCAACGCTTGTCGAGTGTGAGCCGTGTAAAGGTTCAGGAGCAAAGAAAGGGTCATCTCCTACAACTTGTCCAACCTGTAAAGGAGCGGGACAAGTCCAAATGCGCCAAGGTTTTTTTGCAGTTCAGCAGACTTGTCCAACTTGTTCTGGCAAAGGAAAAATTATTGCTGATCCTTGCAACTCTTGCCGTGGCCAAGGACGTACCGAAAAAACCAAGACACTTTCTGTTAAAGTGCCTCCAGGTGTCGACACCGGTGACCGTATCCGTTTGAGTGGTGAAGGTGAAGCGGGAGAGCAAGGTGCTCCAGCCGGTGATTTGTACGTGCAAGTTAATGTTCGTGAGCACGACATATTCACTCGTGACCAAAATAACCTCTATTGTGAAGTACCCGTCGGGTTTACTACTGCCGCCTTAGGCGGTGAGATCCACGTGCCTACCTTAGACGGAAAAGTGAAGCTGAAAATAACACCCGAGACACAAACGGGTAAAATGTTTCGCTTGAGAGGCAAAGGCGTTAAATCTGTGCGTAGCGGTAGCCTTGGTGATTTGATTTGTAAAGTTGTAATTGAAACACCTGTTAACCTCTCTTCAAAACAGAAAGAATTATTGGAAGAGTTCGATGCCGCAATAAGCGGACAGGCCGCAAAACATCGACCCAAAGAAAAGGGTTTCTTCGATGGTGTGAAGAAATTTTTTGATGACTTAACCAATTAAACCATCGGTATTTTATTAAACAACTATAAAATCGCGGCTTCCATTGCCGCGATTTTTGTAATAGCTTTGAGTATTTTCGAGGCGTCCTTGGTATGTACTTAGTGTAGTAGGTGGAGCATATTAATGGTTGATCACTATTTACCCATTTAGCTAAGCACCATTTGACGACTCAAAATATCTTTAAACGAAAGCAAGTGAACAAAGACATATGAAAAATAAGCAAGACGATAAGCAAAGTATTATTTCATCCATCCCGCGTGCATGGGGTATTCAAATCCTGCTGCTTTTTCTAATGGTTGCACCACAGAGTTTTTGGGGTATAGCAAGACAATCAAGTGATGTATCGCCGATAGCGCTTGTCCTCGTCTGTTTGAGTGGCTATGCGGGTTGGCTAGTCTGGACAAAGAACGGAAAATACCGTCTTACTTCGTTTGAATCAATATTTTACATTGAGTCAAAAGGTGAGGATTGTGGCATGCTGCATCGTTCTTGTTGGCATTTTTCAATGGGCTTGATGCTACTACTCGTCTTTATTACTTTGCAAGGGCTAATGTGACCAAAATTATAAGAGATCTTTTAATTTAGTATTCATACCTTGATGATTTCGATGAACTTCTGCAAGCAATAGTTCCGCGGTAGCGATAGCATCGTTCAGGGCATTGTGCGCGAAGTAATCAGGCAAACCTAAGGTCTTCCTAATGTTACTCAAGCGCAGATGCGACGGGTCATATTGTTTATCAGTGTTATCAAATCTTCGCTTTATTATTGCCAATGTGTCGATGATTAAAAAGGGCGGTGTAATACCATACATTTGCCGACATGCTTCTTGTAAAAATGTACGTTCAATGCGAGCAAAATGCACCAACACTACCCTCCCTGCCATCAATCGCAAGAGCCTGTCCAAGGCCTTTTTAAGTTCTGCGCCTCGCTCTTTTTCAGCATCAGTAATTTGATGAATAGCAACATTGTGACCTTGTAATTTCCCACTTGTCTTGATTATTTGATGATGTGAGCTGGACAACAATATTTTGCACCTGTCCATGGTCACACATCCGACCGACAACAACTGGTCTCGCAATGCATCTAATCCAGTTGTTTCAAAATCCAATGACAGTACATCAAAGTCTTTCAAAGCGTCGTCCTTATGAGGAAAAGGCACAGATAGATATTCTTTGAGTGCTCCCTCTGGCGCTAAATCTAAACAAATTTGGCGTTGTTTTTCTAGGCTCAAGAATTTTCTTGGTACACACTTAGCGAGTAAGTTTTGCATCCTAAAATGCCACCTGTCGACTTTCCTGTAATGTCTTAATTACTTTAAAAGCCTCTTTTAAATGATCTCTTTCTAATTTCGAGATCTCCCTTGGGTGCATATAATTGCTTGGTTCTTCACCTACTTGCATTAGGTTAGCCTGATGATTAAGACGTAATTGTCCAAGAAACTCAAATGCGTCAATGAGACTTCTGGCGCTAGACGAACTCAAAGACTTCGTCCCAGTTACTTGTTTCAAGCGATCTAAGGTGTTGACGCCAACCACACCCTCTTGTAAAGCATATATTCTGGCAAGGTCAACCACAGGGGCAATACCGTTGTGTTTTAGGTCCAATGCTTTTTTATTATCGCCTCGTTCAGCGAGAACAAAGTCTCGGAAGAAGCCTAGAGGTGGTTTGTGTTGTAATGCATTTTTAGACATGTAAGCAATAAATACAGAATTTTTAGTAGTTTTTGACAGCATTCGAGCACGTACTTCATTCAATAGAGACTCATCACCACAAACCGTTGTTAAATCAAAAAATATACTGGAGTGTAGTAAAGCTGTGGGTTCTGGTTTTTCTACCCAATTACTGAAATATTTGTGCCATACCGCTTTTGGTTGTCTCCATTTGGGGTTTGTTGCCATGACATTGCCCGGACAATAAACAAATCCACAGGTATTGAGTCCATCACTCACAAACTTAGCGAGTGAGGCAAAGTATTCGTCGTCTTCAGGCTTCATTGAATCATCAATGATTAATGCATTGTCTTGGTCAGAAAAAGAAAGTTGTTCCTGACGTGCTTGAGAACCAGCCGATAACCAAGCGTATGAAACAGGTGCTGGCCCTAGCTCAGCTTCTGCTAATTTGATTAAGCGCATAGTTAAGGCCATAGTGATAACACTAATACTCTTTCCTACATGCTCTGCAGAATTACCTAACTTAGCCATGCGTACCTGAAGTTTAGGAATCACTCTACTTAGCTCAGCTAGATCTTCAATGGTCTTCGAACGTCGAATAAGGCTCGTTAGATTTACCGCATTCTGACTTTCATGATTCATCAAATCCGTTACGGTAACAAGGCCATCTAATTTACCATTCTTTGTAACGGGTAAATGGTGGATATTTTTGTTTGTCATTGTTGCAAGCGCTTCAAACGCACTCGCTTTTACATCTAAAGTAAAAACATTTTTTGTCATTATCTCGGACACAGGTAGATTTATATCAACCTCTTCTGCAACACATCTTCTTCTTATGTCTTTATCGGTAACAATGCCAGCCATTTCATCTTTTTCGGTAATCATTAGACATGAGAAACTCTTACGACTCATTTTAATAGCGGTTTCTTTGATCGTCGCATTCAGGTCAACAGAGCATGCGGGACTATTATAAAAGTCTTCTATGGTGCTATTGGATAGCGTAGAGCTAAGTACGTCCTCATCATTGAATTTCTGCATGCGCTTTTGAAGTCTCTGAACACCAGATTGATTAAAGAACGAATTTGCCTCTTCGGAGTCTTGTATGGCATAAAACAAGTCAGGCTTAGCAATTGCATATAAAAGAGTATCTTCGTCTACTTGTACTCTTACTTTTAGACTGTCGTCGGGTAACATAAAAACAGAACATAAATCGCCTTCGCAATATTTGCTCAACAATTCACCTTCGTTGTCGTAGTAGGAGATCGCGCCTTTTCGTATGATATACAAATGTGGTCGTTTTTCTTTACCTGGAGGCATTTCTTCATTTTGTCTAACGTATTGAATATTGACACTTTTTGTAAGTTTCTCAATGGATACTTTATCAATAGAATCAAATGGCGGTATAGCGGCCAAAAAGGAACTTACTTCGGCTAGTTCTGCGGTCATACATTGCTCTTTATTTGTAAATAGCGTGTTATAGGGCTCATCATTGATGATGCATTCATGTGTAGTCAATGGCTTTGATCAAGGTCAATACTAAAGTGTAATACCCTTAACAAATTCAGAAACCACCGCCTTAGTGCCTACTACTAAATAGTCTTTGAATCTCTTTAACCATTAGTGGAAATTGGAAAGTGCTCGCAATGTAATTTGTGCCTGTATTTTGATGAGAGCTATGCACTTACAAACAGCATTTACAAACACTAACTACAGGCACTAGGCAATAAGTTACATGCTAGCCTTTAGTCGTAGCTCAAGCAGCGCTTATAATTAGTAGGATTGCAGAAGCGTTGAAATGCTTATTTAACGTACAGAAAATCCAAAGCTTATTTCAATAAAAATAAAGATAAAAAAACAATTGTGTGCAATCTCCTTACATTTAAGCCAACGAACTAGAGCGGAAGAAAAATTAACAAACCTTAAGGATTTCAGTGTCTTCTAGCACATCAACTTTGACGTTTAATTTACATTAATCTTAACAAGTAGACTGTTCTCGCTTATGCAACGCAGGAATTTCGGGATGCAGATATTGAGCGAGACTAAAGTGTAATATCAAAAAATTAACATTTATATAAACTTTTTTCTCGGGGATGGCTTGCTGCGGAGTCCTTATAAAAAGTTTACTCGCTGTAAATACTTTATAAGCGCTTCACTACCATAAGTTATCAAACAAAAAACAATATAAAACTCATGTAGTCGCTTGCGGCTCATGGAACATAATTCTAGGAGATGTTTGTGGAGAATCAAAGCAGTTACTGGCAAGATAACCTCCGAGTGATAATGACTTGTTTAGTCATATGGTTCGTTGTTTCATTTGGCTTTGGCTTATTATTCGTTGATGCTCTAAATTCGATTCGTCTTGGTGGGTACAAATTAGGTTTCTGGTTTGCCCAACAGGGTTCAATTTATGCATTTTTGGGGCTTATTTTCTGGTACGGAAAGAAAATGAATGACCTCGACAAAAAACATAACGTGGAGGCATAATCATGGATGAGTTACGCATTTACACTTATATAGCAGTATTCGGCACGTTCGGGCTGTATTTTGCGATAGCGATTTGGGCGAGAGCTGCATCGACTGACGATTTTTACGCTGCAGGCGGCGGTGTTACTCCTTTACAAAATGGTATGGCAATTGGTGCTGATTGGATGTCAGCAGCATCCTTTATCTCAATGGCCGGCCTGATTGCATTTTTAGGTTACGGCGGCTCAGTCTTCTTGATGGGTTGGACTGGTGGTTACGTATTATTGGCAATGTGCTTGGCACCATATATGCGCAAACACGGTAAATTTACTGTTCCTGAATTTGTTGGCGATCGTTTTTATTCTAGAACAGCGCGTATTGTTACAATCATATGCTTGATTGTTGCATCAGTAACCTACATCATCGGGCAGATGAAAGGTGTGGGCGTTGCGTTTTCTCGCTTCCTTGAAGTTGAGTATGACACTGGTTTGTACATCGGTATGGGCGTGGTGTTTTTCTATGCAGTATTAGGTGGTATGAAAGGTATTACTTATACGCAAATTGCTCAATACTGTGTCATGATATGTGCATACACCATCCCTGCAGTATTCATTTCCTTCCAACTTACTGGTAACCCAATTCCGCAGCTTGGACTTGGCTCAACCTTAGCTGATGGTAGCGGAATTTATTTGCTAGACAAACTCGATATGGTGGTTACAGAGTTAGGCTTTAAAGAATACACTACCGCTAAACTCGGCAGCACGCTTAACATGTTTGCTTACACTATGTCTCTTATGATTGGTACAGCTGGTTTGCCACACGTAATCATGCGATTCTTCACTGTTCCTTCGGTTAAAGCTGCGCGTTCTTCAGCAGGTTATGCACTAGTATTTATCGCATTACTGTACACCGTTGCTCCAGCAGTAGGTGCAATGGCTCGCCTTAACTTAATGAATACTATTGAGCCAACAGCTGGTCAAAACATTGATTATGCAGACCGTCCACAGTGGTTTAAAGATTGGGAAAATACTGGTCTATTAGCATTTGAAGATAAAAATGGCGATGGCAAAATCCAATACAATGCAGACAGCGCAACCAACGAAATGGTTAAAGTTGACCGCGATATAATGGTACTTGCTAACCCATCAATTGCAAACTTGCCTAACTGGGTAATTGCACTTGTGGCTGCAGGTGGTCTAGCTGCCGCTTTATCAACTGCTGCGGGTTTATTACTTGCAATTTCATCTTCTATATCACACGACTTAATGAAAGGTATTTTGACACCAGACATGTCTGAG
Source organism: Glaciecola sp. (assembly GCA_965658765.1). Classification (GTDB taxonomy): domain Bacteria; phylum Pseudomonadota; class Gammaproteobacteria; order Enterobacterales; family Alteromonadaceae; genus Glaciecola. Next base: position 29,053 of record CBFHTO010000010.1, read on the forward strand.
AAGAATGAGCTTCTGACGAGTCGAATAGTGATGAGTATATCGATTCTATTTGCGGGCTATCTAGGGCTTAATCCCCCAGGCTTTGCAGCCGGAACAGTAGCTCTTGCCTTTGGTCTCGCAGCGTCTTCAATATTCCCAGTGCTAATGATGGGTATATTCTCTCGCTCGATGAACGATAAAGGTGCGATTGCCGGTATGTGTGCTGGTCTTGGTGTAACTATGTTGTATGTGTTCCAACACAAAGGCATTATGTTTATACCTGGTACTAGTTTCTTAGGTGATATGGGCGCAGACTGGTTCTTTGGTATCTCTCCAAATGCATTTGGTGTTGTGGGTGCTATAGTGAACTTTGCTGTTGCGTACATTGTGCTTAAAATGAGTGAGCCAGCGCCTAAAGAAATTAGAGATTTGGTTGACAACTTCCGCTCGCCACACGGTGAAATAGCGGCTGCACACGACCACTAATTACTGATTAAGTTAGATAATAAAAGGCCTCCCTTTGTCGGAGGTCTTTTCATTTTAATTTAAATTATCAGTCAATTTGAATAATCTATTTATTGCCCTATTAAAATAATACCCTTTCAAGGTATAATTTTAAAAACACTAGTAATCAACGATTTAAGTAGTAAAGATGTTATTTTCTAAATTTAATAAACTAAACCGACATACCAAAGTGGCGATAATCGTCGCGCCGATATTAATGATTCTTGGTTTTGCTGCTTCCGACTTATGGGTAGAGAACAAAGCAATGAAAGTGCGCTTTTATACACTAGAAGCGGTTGATGGAAAGTGTGATGTGCTAGCCAAAGATTGTGTATTGCAGTCTGGTGAGTTTCAGGTAAACGTATATGTGCAAGATGGCATCACTACTCTTAATACAACCTTTCCCTTGGACACAGCAACACTCTTTTTGGTTGATGAGCAAGGTGAGTCTTCAATTTATAGGATGGGCATGAAAGACAGCCCCTATTATTGGTATCAAAAAACACCTTTAGAAGAAACCGCAAAAGCGGTTGGAAGCAAGCAGAAAATGCGCTTGGTTGCGACTATTAAGGGTGGCCAGTATATTTCAGAGTTTGTCAGTGAAACGGGCAGTTAAGAATAATCAGCTCGCTTTATGCCGATATTCAAGCGATTTTCTTTTTGGTAAAAGGTGTCAAGATAGAGGCTACCTCGATGGACATCTTCCATTTAGACTTACACAGAGCGTTCTAATAATTTAATCTATATCAAAAATAATTATAAATACTTACTAAAATACAATTAGATACAGTGTTTTTTGATCTTCAATTTCAAAATCAACCGTCCGACCATCAAATTTATTCGAGCAAACATTCCGATAAAATAAAATCCTCTTTCGTTGTATTTGCGTAAATTTTATACATACGACTAAAGTCGCATTATTGAGCTAAAACAACATACCCGAAATAGCATTCAACGTCGTTGCTTTGCCGAATCAATGAATTCGACACGTTTTATGTTGCGAAAGTATAGGAGTGAGCAGTTTCAGTTCTTTGTATTTAGTTGAGCCTAAAAAGACGTTTTGTTTAATAAATTATTGGAGAAATGGCATGGGCGAATATCAAGAAATGGCAGTAAAGGTGTATCACAGTGATGAATCAAGCTACGCTGCTAAACAGATTGCTAAAGAAATTTTGATTAATTCGGGTTGGTCACAGCAAGATATTGAAGGTTGCAATAACCAAGATCCTAAAACCATCGTTATGGTCTTACTTGCATAATGGACAAAGACTTGTGAGACTTGGAATATCAATAAGTTCTCACTAACGGTCTTAATTCTGAAAGCCATGCTGCTACGAAAAAATTACTCTGACAGATAGAGTTGACTGAGAATGTCTCAAATTCTTCGTAATCGGCCTTAAAAAGAGCCTTTCACAAAAGCATTTTGGCAAAGCGCGTTTTCAAAAAGCCTTTTTCAAATAGCAGCGCGAGCCAAGTCGCCTCAAAAAAAACATCCAAAACAGGCCTTTTAAAATTTGATTTTAAGAATAGAGCTTCCTAAACAAGTCCGTCAAACCTGTATATCAAGAATAGCCTTTTTATCGTAGTTGACTGAAGTATGTTGATATTTTCTTATTGTTAAAAAGTAGAATAATTTGAGTTTACTTATATCTAATCTAAAGTTATGTGTGTAACGTAAACAAATTGAATAACAATAATTATTTAATAAAGGAATAACCTGAATATGAACAAAGTCATCGTAACGTTAATCGCAAGCTCTTTTTTTGTTTTTCAACCAGCCCTCGCTAGTGATTCCGTTAGACAAGCCCAATCTGAAAAACAAGCGAAAACAGCCGTTACTTTCCGCAAATCAGTATTACAGTTAGTTCGCAGTAATATGGGGCCGCTTGGCGCTATGGCGAAAGGCAATATTCCCATGAATGCCGATGTCATTGGTACAAACGCACATCGTATTGAGTTTTTAGCTAGTATGATGCACGATTACTTTGAACTTGATACCACCAAGTATTCAGTGGATACAGATGCGAAGGACCTTGTCTGGAAGGAGCATAAAGACTTTACACAAAAGACTCAAGATATGGTAGATGCAGCGAGTGCGTTAAAAGTGCTAGCTGAAAAAGGTGAAGAGTCTAAGTTTCGAAAGGGTATTGGTTCGCTTGGCGCCACTTGTAAGGCTTGTCACGACAAATATAAAAAAGACTAAAAATAATACGGAGTAGTAAATGACCAAAGCATATGCAGCACCTCAAGCAGGCGCAGACCTTGAGAAAATAGACATAGATTTAAAAGACTTAGCCGCAAATGATGTCAGAATCAAAGTTAAGTATTGTGGTATCTGTCACTCGGATGTCTCGATGATAAACAATGAGTGGGGGATGTCAGCCTACCCATTAGTCGCCGGACACGAAGTCGCAGGAGAAGTTACAGAGGTTGGAAGTGCCGTTAATAAACACAAAGTAGGTGATATTGTTGGTCTAGGCTGGCATGCAGATTATTGTGAATCTTGTAAAAGTTGCGATACCGGCGAGCACAACTTGTGTTCCAGTGCTAGGGGAACAATTATTCAACGACATGGTGGCTTTGCTGAATACGTAGATGCCTCTCAAACTTCTGTCGTAGCGTTGCCCAAAGGGCTCGATATGAAAACTGCTGGACCTCTTTTTTGTGGTGGTATCACTGTATTTAATCCACTTGTGCAGTTTGATATAAAGCCAACCGATAAAGTTGCTGTGATTGGGATTGGCGGGCTAGGCCACATAGCGCTTCAATTCTTAAATGCTTGGGGTTGTGATGTGACTGCGTTTACCTCGAGTGATAGTAAAGCAGATGAAGCGAAAAAAATGGGCGCACATCACATCATTAATTCTCGTGAAAAAGAGCAGATTGAAAGTGCCCAAGGAAGGTTTGACCTAATCATTTCGACGGTTAACGTTAAGCTCGATTGGAACTTGTATCTCTCTACACTCCAGCCTAAAGGACGTTTACACTTTGTTGGGGCAACACTAGAGCCATTGGATATTGGCGTTTTTAGTCTAATTGGCGGGCAAAAATCAATATCAGGGTCCCCGGTGGGCAGCCCAAATACAATAGAGACTATGCTTGAATTTGCAAATCAGCATAATATTCAACCCTTAGTTGAAGTATTTCCGATGAGCCAAGTGAATAAAGCCTTGAGTCACATGAAAGATGGAAAGGCTCGTTATCGAGTTGTACTAGAAGCCGACTTTTAAGTAAGAATTTATCTGCCAGCTAGTCTTACTATAGCCTAGATAAGTGCAGATAGACTCAGATAATAAAAAGGCCAACAATAAAGCTGTCATATTGTTGGTCTTTTTATTTGGAATTTCCCTTCGATAAAAGCGTCTTCTTGGTTTTTATCGCTTTATGCTGGAGACCATAGACCATATCTAAATTCTATTTTATGAAGTGAGTGAACAATGAGCGACTGCCTAGTAATAAAAATCAGTAACAGGTTCTGGCGGCAAAATATCAACTATTATATAAACAAGTAAAGCAGACATTGTCACAGCAAAGACAAATCGCAAAATTAAAGAAAGGCGATCATCTGATAACGTTTTTTGTTTCGTATTCTCAATAACCGCTTCGTTCTCTGCGTCCTGCTTTTTATGTTCGGATGCTTTGTGTCCGATTTCTAAATTCTCTTGTTTAACAAGCTCTTTTTTACCATTAAGCATAGCCCTTGTTAGTTTCTCTTTTCGCACGACCCGATACCATATGATAGCCAAAATATGTAATACAACAGCCGCGAAAATTCCTTTGTAAGCATTATGATGAATGGTGTTCATGATATCGCTGAAAGATTCACTTACGGCCGAAAAGTATGGACCATCACTAAAAATCTCGTCACTGATAAATAAGCCGCTGATCCCTTGCAATGAGACAAGCCCTAGCAACAAAAGTATTGAATACGCACCCGCTGGATTGTGGCCTAAATAATATGTTTTGTCCTTCCCTGATAGGTAATCCCAAGCTTTTTTCGGCGAGACCAAAAAACTATTAAATTTAGAATAAAAGGAGCCAATAAATCCCCATAAAAGTCGAAAAAGTATTAAACCAAGAGAGAAGTAACCTAAGTAAAAGTGCCAAGTGATGGCGTCATCGAGTATTTCGCCGGTAATATATTGAGCAAAGATACTAATAACTAACAACCAATGAAAAAGTCGAGTTGGGAAATCCCACACAAAAACCGTTTTGTTTTGTTGAGCTGATTGAATTTTGTCTTTCTGTGTTGATGACATCATTAAAAAACCAAATATTAATTACCTTTCATAGTGGCGCTAAAATTATGTATTGGTAAAAATTAAGTAAAACATCACATTTACTCTTTTACAGTACTGAATGCTTAAGGCACAATCGTCGCAGCGCAATTAAGGTTACTCAAAGAAACCAGAAACGACAAACAAATATCAAAATATTTCAAAAAACTCGCAGCACTAAAAGGTGTGCAGTAAAAATACAGCTGAATATAAGGTGGCAAAAATGGTAAAAGTAGGGGTGCTTGGTGCTAATGGGAGAATGGGGCGAGTTTTAATTGATGCCGCATATCAACATACAGCTGCTGCGCTTGGTTTTGCTAGCGTCCGCTCTGGTTCAAGTCTCGTTGGAATAGATGCAGGTGAGCTAGCTGGGATTAATAAGCAATACATAAAAGTAAGTGAATTAACTGACAGTATTGCTGATTTGGTCGATGTCATTATTGATTTTACCTTACCCGAGGCTTTAACTGGTAATTTAGAATACGCAATAAGAAATAAAAAACCGATTGTAATTGGAACGACAGGTCTTAATAGCAAGCAGTTAAAAGAGATTGACGAGGCGTCAAACTCTATTCCAGTTGTCTTCGCTGCCAACTACAGCGTAGGAGTTAATTTATTATTAAACTTGGTGAAAACGACGGCACGAGTTATGGGCGATCAAGCTGATATTGAAATTGTAGAGGCTCATCACCGTTTTAAGAAAGACAGCCCATCAGGTACTGCTGTGGCAATTGGTAAATCAATTGCAGATGAATTGAACCGAGACTTAAATAAATGTGCTGTTTACGGAAGGGAAGGATTAAGCGACGAAAGATCGCGTGATACTATCGGTTTTGCGACCATAAGGGCTGGGGATATTGTTGGAGATCATACTGCTATTTTTGCGACCCTAGGAGAGAGACTCGAATTAACACACAAGGCCTCAAGCCGTTTAACCTTTGCCAACGGCGCGTTAACTGCGAGTACTTGGATAAAAGATAAACGCTCTGGTTTATACTCTATGCAAGATGTGTTGAATTTAAGATAGTGGTTCACAGTTGACGGTGATTTAGTTAGACTTTACTGGGTGGTCTGTCGATACCAATTATTTGACGAGTTTGCATTATCAAACTAATAACTTGAGCTTAATATTATAGAGGTTTGTGTGTTTTGGACCTTTAAAAGTAAATGTAATGTAAAACGCTTATTTTAGCATATCTATTATGTGCTAATAAAAACAATAGACGTTGATAAGCTCATCATATATAATGCTCGGAATTTGCCAAAAGAAAGTGATTTTGAGTTTAAATTTCAAACTTATCTTGGGCTAAATGCTTTTAAGCTATTGTTTTTAATAGCATGTATTGTAAAGTTCATTTAGTTTTTTGGCAGAGACATTGAACGTCAATTTGTAAAAATAACGTTTAACTGCAAGTTTAGGGAGATAATGCCCTAAACCTTAGCTATCTCTACTTTTTAGGAGGTTGACTTGGCTGTTTCTGCCCTGTTAGTGTTGGCCGATGGTTCTGTATTCAGGGGAACCGCTATAGGCGCAAAAGGAACCAGTGTTGGTGAAGTTGTCTTTAATACTTCAATGACTGGTTATCAAGAAATTCTCACCGATCCATCTTACGCCGAACAAATTGTTACTCTTACCTATCCTCATATCGGTAATACTGGCACCAACTCTGAAGATGTTGAGTCCGATAATATTTGGGCGAAAGGTCTTATCATTCGTGACCTACCGATAATTGCTAGCAATTTCAGAAACACACAGAGCTTGTCTGATTATCTTAAAGAAAATAACATTTTAGGGATCGCAGACATAGACACTAGGCGTTTGACTCGTATTTTGCGAGACAAAGGCGCGCAAAACGGCTGTATTATTAACCTTGATTCAGGTGATACAGACGGGACTCAAAACCAAGATAATATTGACAAGGCACTGTCTGAGGCATTAGCCCTCGCGAAAGAGTTTCCCGGCTTGAAAGGGATGGATTTGGCGCAAGCGGTAACTTGCAAGAACGTTTCTAGTTTTACAGATGGCGTGTGGTCTCTAGGTAAAGGATATGAACAAGATAAATCAGATCTTCTTTACAACGTCGTTGCATATGATTTTGGCGCAAAGCAAAATATTTTGAGAATGTTGGTAGATCGGGGCTGTAAGATTACTCTTGTACCTGCAACGACCAGTGCAAAAGACGTATTGGCCCTAAATCCTGACGGAATTTTCTTATCAAATGGTCCCGGTGATCCCGAACCGTGCGATTACGCAATTGAAGCAATAAAGACTTTTTGCGAGAAAAAGATCCCAATGTTTGGAATTTGCCTTGGTCATCAATTACTCGCACTTGCTAGCGGCGCAAAAACAGAAAAAATGAAGTTTGGCCACCACGGCGCTAATCATCCTGTAAAAGACCATGCGAGCAATAAGGTCATGATTACCAGCCAAAACCATGGGTTTGCTGTGCAAGAACAAGACTTACCAAGTTGCCTCAAAGTCACTCATACTTCTTTGTTTGATGGTTCTTTGCAGGGAATAGAGCGCACCGATATCCCGGCTTTTAGCTTCCAAGGGCACCCAGAGGCTAGTCCGGGCCCTCATGACGCAGCCCCTTTGTTCGACCATTTCATAGAACTTATTAATCAAGCCAAACAGTAGGAAGTATAGATATGCCAAAACGTAATGATATCAAAAGTATTTTGATTCTAGGCGCTGGTCCTATTGTGATAGGGCAAGCGTGTGAATTTGATTATTCTGGAGCTCAAGCGTGTAAGTCTCTGCGCGAAGAGGGTTACAGAGTCATTCTTGTAAATTCGAATCCTGCGACGATCATGACTGATCCTGAAATGGCGGATGCAACTTATATTGAGCCTATCGATTGGCGCGTAGTGAAAAATATCATAGCTAAAGAGAAGCCTGATGCTATTTTGCCTACGATGGGCGGGCAAACTGCATTGAATTGTGCATTGGACTTAAATAAGTACGGTGTTTTAAAAGAATTCAATGTTGAACTTATTGGCGCGACTGCCGACGCAATTGATAAAGCAGAAGACCGCGAACGTTTCGATAAAGCAATGAAGTCGATAGGTCTTGAATGTCCTCACGCTGAGATTGCACACGATATGCAACAAGCCCACGATGTGCTATCTCGTATTGGCTTTCCTTGTATCATTCGTCCGTCTTTTACTATGGGTGGATCTGGTGGAGGAATTGCGTACAACATAGATGAATTCAATGAAATCTGTGCACGTGGTTTAGATTTATCGCCTACTTCTGAATTACTGATTGATGAATCATTGATTGGTTGGAAAGAGTACGAAATGGAAGTCGTACGTGATAAAGCTGACAATTGCATTATTGTATGTACCATAGAGAACTTTGATCCTATGGGTGTACATACTGGAGACTCTATTACCGTCGCCCCTGCACAAACGCTTACTGACAAGGAATATCAAATAATGCGTAATGCTGCGATGGCGGTATTACGTGAGATTGGCGTTGAGACAGGTGGTTCTAACGTGCAGTTTGGAGTTTGCCCAAATACGGGGCGCATGGTGATTATTGAAATGAACCCACGGGTCTCCAGATCATCTGCTCTTGCCTCAAAGGCAACAGGATTCCCAATTGCGAAAATCGCAGCTAAGCTCGCGGTTGGCTTCACCCTAGATGAACTAGCAAATGATATTACTGGCGGGCTGACTCCAGCTTCTTTTGAGCCTTCAATCGATTATGTTGTCACCAAAATCCCTCGCTTTAATTTCGAAAAATTTGCAGGTGCTAATGATCGTCTAACGACTCAAATGAAGTCAGTTGGTGAAGTCATGGCAATAGGCCGTAATCAGCAGGAGTCGCTACAAAAGGCCTTAAGAGGTTTAGAAGTTGGCGCAACTGGATTTAATCCGATATTGGATTTGAACGACCCTGAAGCAAAAAATAAACTGGTGTATGAATTGCGTGAACCAGGAGCAGAGCGTATATGGTACATCGGGGATGCCTTTAGAATGGGTATGTCGGTAGACGAAATATTTGGATTAACCAATATCGATAAATGGTATTTGGTTCAAATTGAAGAAATCATTCAGCTCGAGGAATTAATCGCTCGCATTGGTCTATCAGATATTGATGAAACCTTGATGCGCATGCTGAAACGAAAAGGTTTTGGAGATGCACGAATAGCAGAACTTACTCAAGTCGCACAAGCAGATGTAAAAGAAACCAGAGAAGGTTTTGGTATTTACCCTGTTTACAAACGTGTTGATACTTGCGCTGCCGAATTTTCTACGTCAACCGCGTACATGTATTCTTCATACGACGAGGAGTGCGAAGCAGAGCCATCAGAAAAACAAAAAATTATGGTGATTGGCGGCGGCCCAAATCGTATTGGTCAAGGAATTGAGTTCGATTACTGCTGTGTGCATGCCGCTCTAGCAATGCGTGAAGATGGTTACGAAACCATTATGGTAAACTGCAATCCCGAAACTGTATCGACTGATTATGATACCTCTGACAGACTTTATTTTGAGCCTGTAACACTAGAGGACGTTCTTGAGATTGTTCGAGTCGAACAGCCCGACGGTGTAATTGTTCAGTACGGTGGCCAAACACCACTAAAACTGGCCCGTGCTTTAAAAGAATACGGAGTCAAAATCATTGGAACGTCACCTGATGCAATAGACCGAGCCGAGGACAGAGAGCGCTTTCAACAAATGGTCAATAAGCTTAACCTAAAGCAACCGGCCAACGCGACAGTCAGTAATATGGAACAAGCACTTTCAGAAGCTGAAAACATTGGTTTTCCTCTAGTAGTGCGCCCATCTTACGTTTTGGGCGGGAGAGCGATGGAAATCGTCTATGATTTGAACGACCTCAAGCGTTACCTCAACGAAGCGGTAAAGGTGTCAAACGATTCTCCTGTATTACTAGACCGATTTTTAGATGACGCGATTGAAGTCGATATTGATGCCATATGTGATGGTGAAGAAGTTCTAATTGGTGGGATAATGGAGCACATTGAGCAAGCCGGTGTTCATTCAGGCGATTCTGCTTGCAGTTTGCCTCCATATTCATTGTCGCCAGAGATTCAGGACGTAATGCGTAAGCAAGTCAAGGATATGGCTTTAGAGTTAGGTGTTATTGGCTTGATGAATACGCAGTTTGCTATCAAAGATAATGAGGTTTATCTCATTGAAGTGAATCCAAGGGCTGCAAGAACTGTCCCGTTCGTGTCAAAAGCAACCGGCATGCCGCTTGCTAAAATTGCTGCTAGGGTGATGGCGGGAAGGAGTCTTAAACAGCAAGGTGTGAGCAAAGAAATAATTCCGCCTTTCTTCTCGGTCAAAGAAGTTGTGTTACCGTTCGCTAAATTCCAAGGCGTAGACCCCTTACTAGGGCCAGAAATGCGCTCAACTGGCGAGGTTATGGGTGTAGGCTTAAATTTTGAGGAAGCCTATGCAAAAGCCAATCTTGGTGCAAGTGCTCCGATCCCGGTAGAGGGAAAAGTCTTATTATCCGTCCGAAATAATGATAAAAAACGAGTCGTTGAATTAGCTAAAGGTATGATTGAAAAAGGATTTAGCTTAGAAGCAACAAAAGGTACGACAGATTTCTTAAATAATTTAGGAATAGCGTGCAGTGTTGTTAATAAGTTATCTGAAGGGCGTCCAAATATTGTCGATGCTATCAAAAATGGCGAATATGGCTATATCGTAAATACCACAGAAGGTAGACAAGCCATTACAGATTCAGTGTATATTCGAAGAGAAGCATTGTTGAATAAAGTCCCTTACACAACCACACTTAATGCGGCCTTTGCAACTTTGTTGTCGTCGGCTGCAGATGCAGTGGAAAACGTTAATTCCGTGCAGGAACTGCATAGCCAGATTCAAAACAACGAATTATCATAGAAATAAATGCGCTTTTTTAAGCGCTTTCATTTCGACGAAGCCACAATAACAGAGACCAGGCAAAGATTATTCGTCTTTTGCACTGGTCTTCCATACTCTATTTGGTGATATAATTGAACAAATTATCAAGTTCCAAAAAGAGAGCTTGCTAATTAATAATCAAAAATGAGTAGATATTCGTTTAAAAAACGTATATCTACGATTTAACAAATAGAATAAGAGAACAAGAAGAGACCTTATATGGCTACAACTTATCCAATGACCGTGCAAGGCGCAGAAAAACTGCGCGCCGAGTTAAATGAACTAAAAAGCGTTACGCGACCGCGAATCATTAATGCAATTGCTGAAGCTAGAGAGCATGGGGATTTGAAAGAAAACGCTGAATATCATGCCGCGAGGGAACAACAAAGTTTCTGTGAAGGTCGCATTCAAGATATTGAAGGTAAGTTATCTTCAGCACAAATCATTGATATTAGTAAAATGGAAAACAACGGCAAAGTAATATTCGGAACCACAGTAACTCTGCTAAATGTAGATACTGAGGAAGAGATATCATATAAAATCGTAGGTGACGACGAGGCCGATCTCAAAAACAACCGAATTTCAGTTAATTCGCCTATCGCCAGAGGCTTAATTGGCAAAGAGTTGGATGATATTGCATCAATACAAACACCCTCTGGTGTCGTTGAATATGAAATTATTGAAGTAGAGTATATTTAGCATTATTAACGGCTAAGACTAAAAGTATAAGACATTGGTATTTAAAGAGGCGACATTCTTAGTCGCCTGGTTTTTTTAGTAACTCATTGCATTCCCGTTAGTTATTGGTTTCTATCCAGTAATCTTCAACTCGTACCCACGTTCTTGTAGAACTATGCATATAGTTAAAACTCAACTATATGCATAGTTTGCCGATATCATAATGATAGTAGTAAATAACAAGAAGGTATCCCCTATGACATTAGGTGCCAGGCTGTTGGCAGTGAGTTTGTTTATGTTTTGGAGCATCGCTTCAATAGCCGAGACGATTGTTATCGTGCACCCTAGTAATGGTGCAAACTTAGATAAGAAAATGGTTCAAAGAATATTTTTAGGTAAATCTAAAAAATTTTCTGACGGTAATGCAACCTTACCAATAAACCAATTATCGAGTGAAAATATTCGCAGTGATTTTGATCAAACTATACTTGGTCGCTCTTCATCTCAAGTTGCTGCATTCTGGTCTAAGCAGGTATTCACCGGTAAAGGCGTACCACCTAAAGAAGTAGCTAACGATCAAGATGTCATTGAACTAGTCTCAAAAAACCCTCACGCAATCGGTTATATAAATTCAAATTCACTAAACGACAGTGTAAAAGCTGTCGAACTCAATTAAGAATCGGAGTCACCATGAACAAGAAAATCTTTGCAATTATCATGATGATCGCCGTGTCAGAAAATGTCTCTAGTGAAGTGAAAATCAATGGATTTGCTAATTTTATTGGTGGAATTACTAGCTCTGATGACACCCTGTATGGATATGACGATAATATTAGTTTCAGTCCAGAAAGTTTATTTGCGGTACAACTAAGCAGCCAAATTAATGACAAAATGACTGCTACTGCTCAGCTAGTGTCGAGAGGTTCTGAAGACTATTCAGTTGATTTTGAATGGGCATATCTCAGCTATCAAGCTACTGATAATATTAGGCTGTCAGCAGGCAGAGTGAGAATGCCTATTTTTCGTTACTCCGACTCTCTGGATGTAGGATATTCTTATCACTGGGTGGTCGCTCCTGCAAACGTGTATGACGTGCCTTACAATAATATAGATGGTATTAAGTTCGACTATTCGGGTTACTCTGGTGATTTGGAATATATCTTTCAGTTAACCGGTGGGAAAATTAACAGTGACTTCAGCTTAGGCGGAGCACAAGGAAATATGGTTGTTAATTCAGTAATTGTGAGCGCGTTGGATTTAACATACCTGAATTGGAATGTCCGCGGTGTTGCCGCGAGGGGTTCTGTCACCTTCGATTTCCCGGCACTGGCACCTTTTTTCGGCCAGTTAGATCAAATCGACCCTACTTTTACAAATTTATTAGCAGCAGAGGATGATACCGGAGAATTTTATGGCATAAGCATTGAGTATGATGCCTTTTCTTGGTTTATTGGCGCTGAAATGACCTCTGTGCTTATTGAAGATAGTTTTTATCCAGATGAATTGAACTACTATGTAACCGCGGGTATGCGCCTGAATAAATGTACGCCCTTTATCACGTACGAAAAAGCAGATTTAAATGATGGGCCTAAATTTCTAGACAGGATCAGCGCTTATCCAGTAGAAGCTCAAGGACCTCTAAGTCAGTTGGTGCCTGGAATTCAAAGTCCCGCAATACGGGAAAGTAATACAACTTCAATCGGTGTCAGATACGACCTAGATACAAATATTGCACTAAAAGCAGATATCAGTATGTTTAAAGACGATATTAGTGATGATGATGCAACTGCGTTGAGGTTTGCGGTTAACTATATATTCTAAGATTCGCGAAGAAAAGTAAGTTTACACCGCCCGCATTTTTGCTGGCGGTTTGCGTTTATCTTAAATATTTTGTCAAAACAAAGACATTATAAATATCCTTGCTCGCGCATTTTTTCGTGAGCGAGCTTCAGAGCATCTGTTCGCGTGTGCTCAAAATCGGCGTCACTGAGTAAACTTTCAAAGCCCATCTGCATGAGTTTTTCTTTGTTCTTTGGCTTATTCACTAACATGACAACTTGTTTATCCAATGCTTTTGCGTCTTTGATGAGGTTTTCGATGGTTAGTGCAACGGTATCGTCTAGAAAAGATACGTCGCTTAAATCAATGATCAGTGCGTGATGGTCGCCTAAGCTTTTCAATTCTCTAGATAATGCTTTTGACACTCCAAAAATCATAGTGCCGCTCAAGTAAAAATAAAGAATTTGGCCTTTTCCTTGATTCAATAACTCCTGCTGCTCCCTAGTAAGAGGGATTTGCCCGTCGACGTCTGATATAGCCTTTATATTCTTAGCTTGAGAGGTACTCAGTTTTTCAATAGTGATGATGTTGGCTATGAATACGCCTATCCCGACTGCTACAACCAAGTCTACGAATACGGTCAGTATTAATACGGCATACATAATGATGCTTGTTTGCTTGGAGACTCTATGTGCTCTTTTCAGAAAGCTCCAATCAAGAATATCGAAACCTACTTTAATTGCGATTCCGGCGAGTACAGCAATTGGAATGACTGAAATTAACTGTGAGGCACCAAAAATAGCGACGATTAAAATGACAACTCTTGTTAATCCTGATAAGGCTGTGCGTGCTCCTGTTTGAATATTGACAACAGTACCCATAGTAGCGCCAGCACCAGGAAGGCCTCCGAACAAACCAGACACAAGGTTACCCATTCCTTGACCAATGAGTTCTTTATCTGACTTGTGCTCGCTGCGGGTTAGGTTATCTGCAATAACGGAGGTGAGCATCGAATCAATACAACCCAGCATGCCAAGAACGATACCATCAAGAACCATAGTTTGGATTTGTTCTGGTGTAAATGTAGGGAATACCAAGGATGGCAAACTAACGTTTATCTCACCGATCCGTTTAATTGAAGGATCGGATATAAAATAAACGGATATAACTGAGATAACGACCAAAGCAATGAGCTGAGGAGGCACCCATTGCTTAATTTTTTTAGGAGTAAAAAAGATGAGAAGGAGCGTTGCTAGCGCCATACTAGCGGCATTTAGGTTTATCTGGTCAACCGTATCAGATAGGCTCTTTATTGCTCCTGTAACACCACCAGAGGGGGCGTCAACGCCGACCGCAGGTGCAAACTGCATAATGATCAGTATACAACCTATACCAGACATAAAGCCACTGACTACGCTGTAGGGCATCAGAGTAATATACTTACCCAACTTCAACACGCCAAAGATAATCTGAGTAATGCCAGCAATCATTACAACGGTAAACGCCATTGCGAGGCCTGATTCTGGATATTGCGCGACCATGGAGGTTACAACCGCCGCCATAATAACGGTCATGGGGCCGGTCGGTTCGGATATCAGGGTAGGGGTGCCGCCAAACAGAGCCGCAAAAAAACCAATGATGATGGCGCCATATAACCCAGCCTCTGGGCCAGCGCCAGATGCGACACCAAATGCCAAAGCAAGAGGGAGAGACACAATCGCCGCTGTCACACCGCCAAGGATATCTCCTTTTAAGTTGTCGGTCGAAATAATATTAAAAATCTTCAAGGTCGGCCTATTTAACAGTGATAAGGTTTGCGCTTATAGGTATAAATTGTACTTTACCAAGTGAGATTTAACAGTATTAATTTGCTGAGTCATTCAAGAGTTTTGTTTTTTTGCAAAGCGAAAGTGCATGAATACCCCAAGGATGCCAAGTAGCGCGCAAATGAACCAGATCGGTGCATCGCCAAATAGATAATAAGGCGTACGTCCTTTAACTATTTGAACCTCAGCTACTCCACTAGCATCTTTAAACTGAGGGAGTAACAATAAGGTTTCACCCTTATGATTGAGGATACCACTGACCCCAGTATTCGTTGCACGAACTACAGGTAGGCCGAACTCCATGGCGCGTACTTTCGCAATTTGCATGTGCTGATGTGGCCCATGAGAGTCTCCGAACCAGGCATCATTACTGACAGTCACTATCATTTCAGATTGTGCATTAATATTCGCTGCAATTTGTTTTGGAAAGGCAATTTCGAAGCATATCGCGGGCACAAAATTTACGTTACCGGCTTGCAAATTCTCCTGCACGTATTCACCTCTATTAAATGAAGACATTGGTAAGTCAAAAATAGGTGCAAGTGGTCTCAGCAGAGATTCGAAAGGCACAAACTCTCCAATCGGTAATAAATGATGTTTAGAGAAACGCTTTTTATGCTGGTAAAAGTAAGGTTCAGTATTTTCGCTATTGTCTATACCCAATGCAATGAGAGAGTTGTAAGCGACATTTGTATCTAAGTTGTAGTCGACTATACCCGTGATAAGTCCAGTATTGTTTTCGCTTGCCAGCTGATCTAACTGTTTTAAAAAAGGTTCAGACAACATTTCTAATCTAGGTACGGCGGCTTCAGGCCAGATGATGACGTCTGCATCCCAATGTTGATTGGTGAGGGTCATATATTTATCAATTGTGGTCTGGTCTAGCTCTGGTTGCCAACGCATAGATTGAGGAATATTTCCTTGTACAATCGCTATCTTTTTAATATCACCGGTGGTTTGTGTCCATGTTAGTGTGGATAAAACAAACGAGCATGAAAAAAGCAAAACTAATGGAATAGAGCCAAACAGCCGATTTCGTGATATTAAACCATAGGCCGCGCTGATACAGGCCATTACCATTAGCGCACTTAATCCAATTTCTCCGACAAGTGGGAAGTAATGTTTTAAAGGCCCATCAGCTTGTGAATAAGCCACAGATAGCCATGGAAAACCAGTTAACACTCGCGCGCGTAACCACTCCATTAATAGCCATCCTAAAGGTAGAATCAAGGGAATAATTTTGGATGTAAATTTGCTACAAAGTAAATGAAATAGAAGCGCTGGAAATAGCGCTAGATAGGCGCATAGCATAGCCATTAACATGATAGACACCACGAGTGGGACGCCACCAAAATCAGCGATGCTCACGTGAACCCACGAAATCCCTGCTCCAAAATAGGCAAAACCAAAGCACCACGCGCCCCAAAAGACAGAGCTTTTATGTTTTAAAAGAAGGTAAAACGCGAAAATTAAACAAGGAAAAATAATGCCCCAAAAATTAAAAGGAGCAAATGCAAAAGTACATAAAGCTCCTAATAACAATAACAAGGTATTACTGATGCGTGGTTTCAGACTAATCCTCCAAGTCTGGCAAAAATACCTTCAACTGCACCAAGCGACGTTTATCGGAGTTGGTGACTTCAAAATGAATATTATCGACTTCTACCTTTTCACCTGTTTGGGGCATGTGCCCAAACGCGCGTAAAACAACACCACCAATGGTGTCTGATTCATCTTCGCTGTACTGGGTTTCAAAAAATTTGTTGAAGTCTTCAACGGGAGTCAGTGCTTTTACTGAATAAGTGCTTTTGTTTAAGGGTCGGATATTATCGTTTTCGTCAATTTCTTCGTCGTATTCATCTTCTATTTCGCCAACGATCAACTCGAGTATGTCTTCAATGGTTACTAGACCAGAGACTCCACCATACTCGTCGACAACAATTGCCATATGATAGCGTTGTTGTCTGAATTCCTTTAAGAGAACGTCAACACGCTTACTCTCTGGGACGATCACTGCTTCGCGGATAACGTCTTTAAGAACAAAGCATTTTTCATCATTAAACGCATACGCGAGTAAGTCTTTTGCGAGCAACACACCCTCAATATGGTCTTTATCTTCGCTTATAACGGGAAAACGGGAGTGGGCTGAATCTAAAACGAGAGGCAAAAACTGGTCAACGCTTTGCTCAATGTCTATTGTGATCATTTGCGCCCTTGGGATCATAATGTCCCTCACGCGCATCTCACTGACTACCATTACACCCTCAATCATTTCCTTCGTTTGAGGGTCGATTAGTTCTCGTTGTTGGGCATCAGAAATGAGGTCTGATAATTCTTCTTTATTTTGCGGTTCACCCTTAAAGCCATTAAATAGTTTATCAAGCCAGCTTTTGGAGGAACCGTTACTAGAGTGGGGACTGTCGTCGCTCATTTATATTTGTCACAAATCAGTTAATGTACGTTTAGGGTTTATAGTCAACTAGATTGATAAGGGTCGTCAATACCTAATTGGGCTAAGATTTCTATTTCCTTTGCTTCCATATCGGCCGCATCATTGTCAGTTATATGGTCATACCCCAACAAATGCAAGAGGCCGTGAATGCATAAATGCGTTAGATGTGATGAGTACGATTTATTTTGTTGCTCAGACTCCTCACGTACTAATGTCATACAAATAGCTAAGTCCCCAATAAAATCGGATTCTACAAACTCGGGTAAATCGCTTTCGAATGAGAGCACGTTAGTCGGTTTGTCTTTGCCTCTATATGTTCCATTCAAATATGCGGACTCATCTGCGTCGACCCATTTTATATTGAGTTCCACATGCTTGCTTTTATTAGGGAATATCGTCGTCAAGGCGAGCGATAGTGATGATTCTATTTTATCTTCTGAAGGAATAAGCGCCAGATCGTCTTGACCAAGCGCGTCAGATTGAGAGTATTGTATAGAAAGCGTGTTCGACAAAGTTACATAACTCCCTTTACAGTTTGCCGAAACGCAGACCAATCATCTAGATATTATCCCCAGAATCATCTTGGTTTTGAGACGCTTTGCGCTGTTTTGCTTTTATTTCTTCTTGCTCAACTTCGTAGTCTTCATAGGCTTGCACAATTCTTGCGACTACTGGGTGGCGAACAACGTCGTTTGCACTGAAAAAGTTGAATGAAATATCATTTACTTGCTTTAACACATCAATTGCGTGCCTTAAGCCTGAGCGAGCACCTCTTGGCAAGTCTACTTGTGTAATATCACCTGTAATTACTGCTTTTGAATTGAAACCAATACGCGTTAAAAACATTTTCATTTGTTCAACTGTTGTATTTTGGGATTCGTCTAAAATAATAAATGCATCGTTAAGGGTGCGACCACGCATATAAGCAAGTGGAGCAACTTCTATCACATTACGCTCAATCAACTTTTCTACTTTTTCGAACCCCAGCATTTCAAACAAAGCGTCGTAAAGCGGACGAAGGTATGGGTCAACCTTTTGCGATAAGTCACCTGGTAAAAATCCTAATTTTTCTCCAGCTTCCACCGCGGGTCGTGTAAGCAATATTCTTCGTATTTCTTGCCGTTCCAATGCATCCACTGCACATGCGACTGCCAGATAGGTCTTCCCAGTACCAGCAGGACCGATACCAAAGGTAATATCATGTGCAAGTACATTACTGACGTATTTTGATTGATTTGGATTACGCGGTTTTATTACTCCACGCTTAGTCCGTATGTGTACTTCTTTACCGTAATCACCTGCTTCTGCTCGTTCTAAACATTTAACTTCTTGAATCGCTAAATGCACCTGATCATTCTCTAAAACGGGTATGCTGCCTTTTACTGGCTGCGTTTCAATGTATAAGAGCTTAAGAAGCTCGCTTGCACCATTAGCCTGTTGAGGGTCACCGAATACACTAAACTCATTGTTTCTGTAATTTATCTCTACACCTAATCTGCGTTCTATCATTTTGATATTGTCGTCAAATGGCCCACAAAGACTAGATAAACGCTTAGCATCTTCGGGTTCAAGAATAAATTGGTTAGTGGCGATTTTGCTCAAATTGACCTCGTTAATATTATTGTTTATTTATGCTGGCATGACTTGAATAACACCTAAATCATCAGGCTTTATGTTCTTCGCTAATATGCTCTCGGGTGATACTGCAACTCTCAGTCCCATCTCTGACTCTCTTAAGATTACGTCCCCGCGTAGTGAGTTTGTATAAACGTCGGTGATAACGACATCGACGAACTCGCCGACCATATCAGGACTGCCTGCAAAATTTACCACTCGATTATTCTCGGTACGTCCAGTTAATTCGCTTGGGTCCTTTTTAGAAGGGCCCTCAACCAATAAACGTTGTTTACTGCCTACCATGTTCCGCGATATTTGAAGCGAGTTTTGATTGATTCTATGTTGTAACAGTTGCAAGCGTTGCTTTTTGGTCTCTTCAGATACATCATCGACCGCGTCAGCGGCAGGAGTTCCTGGTCTAGCGCTGTAGATAAAACTGAAGCTCATGTCGTAACCAACAGTGGCAATAAGGTCCATAGTGGCTTGGAAATCTGCTTCGCTTTCGCCAGGAAATCCGATAATGAAATCCGATGACATTGATAAGTTGGGTCTAACTTTTTTCAGCTTTCTGACAGTTGACTTATATTCAATTGCCGTATGGCCGCGTTTCATCAGGTTTAATATTCGATCTGAGCCGGACTGTACAGGCAAGTGTAAGTGGTCAACCAATTCTGGAATGTTAGCGTAGGCTTCGATAATGTCGTTGGTGAATTCAACAGGATGCGAAGTGGTATATCGAATACGGTCTATGCCGTCGATACTCGCAACAAGTTCTAATAACTCAGCAAACCGACAAACAGAACCATCGTAATGACTCCCCCTAAAAGCATTAACGTTTTGGCCGAGTAAATTAACTTCTCGTACGCCTTGAGCAGCTAGTTGGGCAACTTCAAGTAAAACATCGTCAACAGGGCGACTCACTTCTTCACCGCGTGTATAAGGCACCACGCAAAAACTGCAGTACTTTGAACAGCCTTCCATTATTGATACAAAAGCGGTAGGGCCATCTGAACGGGGTTCGGGTAAGCGGTCAAACTTTTCAATTTCTGGAAAGCTTACATCCACAACAGAACGTTCTCCGCCTTTGATTTGGCCGATCATTTCAGGTAAGCGATGCAAAGTTTGAGGTCCAAATACAATATCGACAAACGGCGCTCGCCTACGTATTTCATCACCCTCTTGTGATGCAACACAACCGCCCACACCGATGATGAGTTCTGGCTTCTTCGATTTTAAATTTTTCCAGCGGCCAAGTTGGTGAAACACCTTTTCTTGCGCTTTTTCGCGTATAGAGCACGTGTTTAAAAGAATGACGTCTGCTTCTTCTGCTTCTGACGCTGCCTCATAGCCGTGGGTGGCATCTAGCAAATCTGCCATTTTCTCAGAGTCGTATTCGTTCATTTGACAACCCCAAGTTTTTATAAATAATTTTTTGCTCATGTCTTTGTTCAATACTCTATCTGTAAAAAAAGTGGTGATGTTTTCTTATGCCACTAATAGTGTTTTGTTGAGCAATTCGTTGCCGTCGCTGTCTCGGTTTCGCTTAGTAATTTGACGCACATTTCGAATTTCGTAAAAGCCCATTATTTTACAATGGATCTCATCTCATAGCTAGTCATCGCTCTACGTGAAAGCACATCGCAGTGCACAAGCTTTCAAGCGGTAAGATATTGGAAACAAATATTTACTGTAGTGATTGTTCACACAGGTTAATATAATCTAAAGTGCTTATTATACTTTGAACATAGCATTGCGAAGCAAAAACATAGCGAAGCAAAAACATAGTGAAGCAAAAATATAGCGAAGCAATAAGCTACCCTGTAAATGTGAATAGTGAAAAATAGAAATAAATCAAGCGCGGATCGTGCTTTAGAGTTTGATGCGAAATAACAGTGCGCACTTATTTTAGCAGTGATAGAAATATCAGACTAGAAAGGAGTAATAATGGAAAGTAAACCGTCAAAGTATGATGTTTGTGTTGTTGGTGGAGGAATGGTGGGGGCAGCAGCAGCTCTGGGGCTCGCAAAACTGGGTTATGAGATTGCGCTTATTGAAAAAAATGAAATAGAAAGCTTCTCTAAAGACCAAGCACCGGATGTGCGAATCTCTGCATTTAATCTCCATTCTTTACAATTATTGGAAGAATTGGGCGCTCTTGAACATATATTAAAAATGCGGTTTAAACCATATCAAGCTTTGCACGTGTGGGAAAATGCCCAGCAAAAAACTAAGTTTAATGCACAGGAAGTAGGCGTCGAGTACTTAGGTTACTTTATCGAAAACCGATTGGTTCAGCTTGCATTGTTTGAAGAAATTCACGCAAATTACAGTGATAAAATATACTGCTTTCACGGGCACTCTCAGATGCGAATAGACGCTACATTAGGAGAGGTTAGCTTAGAAGGTGTAAAAACAACTGACCAACGTGACGACAAATTTATTCAAGCAAATCTGGTCATTGGTGCTGATGGTGCTCAGTCACAAGTGCGAAAGCAAGTTGGTATCGCCACAAGCGGTTGGCAATACGATCAAATCGCCAACGTTATTTTGATTGAATTACCGCAAGCAAGTGAACCTATTACTTGGCAGCAGTTTTTTCCTAGTGGACCAAGAGCTTTTCTGCCCATGTACGGAAATTACGCAAGCTTGGTGTGGTATGACAGCAAAGACCGTTCAGACGAGTTAATAGGCTTAGACTATCAAACACTCAAGCAAGAAATTATTTCACATTTCCCACCAATTAATGATGATTTCAGTGTGCGCAATGTGGCGCGTTTTCCACTCACTCGAATGCATGCGAAACGATATGGTCAAGACAAGGCTATTATACTTGGTGATGCCGCTCATACGATCAATCCTTTGGCAGGGCAGGGAGTCAACCTTGGTTTTAAAGACGTAGCATCGTTGCTCAAAAATATCGAAGCGCAGGGAGTTGACCATTCTGAATCGTTGATAAGTAAAATCGAAGCTGATCGCAAAGCTGCTAACCTCTTAATGATGTCGACAATGGATGCGATTTACTACACATTTTCTAATCATATTCCGCCCCTTAGACAAATAAGGCAGTTAGGTTTAAAAATTGCACAAAATGCCGGACCAATAAAAAGAAAAGCCTTAAAATATGCGATGGGGCTCTAGGGTCTGTTGTTTCAACAGACTCAAGTAAATATGACTCTGTTACTACACTCATTAAATACAATAGTGGTTGCTTAGGTGGGAAGAAATAAGCGTGAGCGTAGCGCTAGAGCATGTGATGTTTGCGGGAACTTAGCAGAGACATTGTACAGAGTTCGTGAGCATCCCAACGCTACTTGGTTATTCGCTTGCAAAACATGTCAATTTCTCCAGAAGTCGAAGCAACCATATTATGAATATGGCGGGACCTGGAAGAGTAGAAAAAGGAATTAAAGTGATAAAAAGGTGCGTGTTAAGAAATATTGGTTAAACTATAAATAGTCTTGGATAAATGAGTTAAGCGCATGCAAAAAATAAAAACACCTTGGTGGTTCTGGTTGGTGGCATTACTTGCTGTATTATGGAATTATGGTGGCGTCATGGACTTCATGATGACACATACGCAAAACCAAGATTATATGGCTAATTTCACTGCCGCTCAGCAAGAATATTTCTACTCTTTCCCATTGTGGGCCAATATAGCGTGGGCTGCTGGGGTATTTGGCGCCATGCTGGGGTCTTTATTATTGCTTTTACGTACACGCTTTGCTTTTCATGCATTCGCTATCTCTATTGGCGGCATGGTTGTTTCTTTCGCTTATCAGTTTATCAGCGATGCGCCAGATGATCTGTATTCGTTTGCTACAATAGCGTTTACGGTCGCTATTTGGGTAATCGCGTTTCTTTTATTATGGTTTTCGCTTGCTATGCAAAAAAACCAAGTATTAAGGTGATAAAACCGTTGAACGCCCTTTTTATCCAGCCCTAATTTTGCAGTAATTCGCGTCTGTTAAGCAATCGGTCATCATTTCTAAATATGCCAAAGACGGCGACGGCACTGGGGTTTTCATCTAAAGCGCCATCATTACTCCAGTCGTATTTTAACCAAGAGTGAACATCGAGTTCTAAACCTATTTCGCCTTGATGTCCACTGCCTGGCGAGTTCAGTTTTAAGCCCAATATACGCCCGCTAGTCGCGTGATTCATTGTGCTCTCTATACCAGTCAATGCCTTATCTAATGACATCGAGATTAGGCTAAGTGCATTTTCATCAAAGCCTGTACAATCGTTGTCGGTGCTAAGTGTGAAATAATCACCATCAAAGTGTTCGTATTTTATGGTTTGTGCGAGATCGTTGATTTCTGGACCAAAACTATTTTCTAATACAGCTCTTCCGAAACGTATTTCTAATCCAGTTGGTGTAAAACCTTCGGTGCTGCTAGCCGTAACGGTATCCGAATCTACAATGCTATTTACAGCGAACGGAAGCGATGCATCAAATGGCGCGACCTTAGAGTTTTGTGAACGGGTATAATAAAAATTATCATTTTGAGACAGTTGATAATGAAGCGTCCCCCTCGGTAGAGGTGTATTGGTGTTTTGTACCAAGTCATTTTGACTCAATGTCCCAGTCATAATGTTTGATACGACGGGCAAGTTAGCATTGTCAGTACCCAAAGCGAATTCGTCTGCTGATGGCGGTGTAATCAGAATGTTAGAAGCACTTAAATGCATAAAGTCATTTGCGCTGCCTTCGGTGTCCTGATAATAATTTTTTGTCAGTAAACCTTGTTTGTTATAGGCACTAATTTCTAAGACAGGCATATCCAGGTAAGCAATGGCGCCTTTTGCAGCATTGTTTTCATCTAGCTGCCCGGAGTAAGCGAAAAATGCGATGCGCATATCGCACTGAGCATAAAACAAGCCTTTGCTTGCAACAGTTTGTTCAAAGTGATGTGGTGTAAACCGCCCAATTGTGATTTCAGACGCGTCTATTCGAATACCTTGATTTCCATAATTTTCATCTTTTAAGTCAAGGCTTATTATCCCAACCTCTGAATAATGCGCGTTACTAAAGGTCGAAACGCCAGAGTTAAAAGTGGTGAGCGATACATCATTAAATGAAGGGCTTATGCTACTACTTATTTGAGTCCCGGCGCTAATTTGCAGGTCTCCCATCACCGTTCCAACTTGAGAAGGTAATTGTTTGGTGAGTTTTAGCTGTAACTGTCCAGGTTGATAATTCTGGGTTGTGGCACCATTCGCATTTTTGGCCTCAACAACAAAGTTAAAAGGCTCGCCAGCAGGGTGTTTAGTTGAAGATGTGGCGCTTGAACCGTTTAAGTCCATGTTATTGTAAGTCGCAGATATGTCTAATGAATATGGACTTACCCAAAACGCATTGGAGCTGCCTGCTATATCAATATTTCCATTTTGATATTTAGCGTAAAGCCTTATTTCACCGGCGTCGTCATACCGTGCATTTGTAAGGGTGGCGATACTATTGGCGTCAAAGCTTAAAGAAACAGCGGAATAATCTGGGTATTTACTTAAGTTTTGTGAATTCACAACAAAAGGCAATCCACCTGTATTATCAGGCTCTATATTCTGTTGTGCTAATTGGATACTTTGAGTACCACTTAACATCCCTTCACATACCCCGTTATTGTTCTTGACGGCTTGGATTTTTATTGGAAATGGCGTACCCGACACTTGATTTTGGATCACCGAAGCCCCCGAGTCATCAATAAACCTGAAGCCAGCGTCCTCAAACAACATAGAACAAGTCGTCGAGCCATTTGCTATGCATACGGTAGAGTTATCTGGTGTTATGCTTGTTTGATTAATCGATAAGGATACGTTTTCTGCTTCGGTATACGAAAACTGGACGCTTGTACTGCCAGTAAAACTGGTACTTTGATTTACAGTGGTGCTTCCGCTTACAATTAAATTCAGACTTACGGGCTCATCGCTAAGTGTGCAAGTGCCATTATAACTATTGCTACAGGCTTTTATAGTAAGCGTCTCGGGCTCACAAGTTAAACCTTGTGCATCATGTATAATTTGATAATGATTAACGCTCGGTGGAGGTGGGGTTGATTGTCCGCAGCCAAATGCCACTTGTCCGTTTAGGGCGCCATCTTTGAGAATTTCATAGCTATTCTTGTTGTAGCGTGTTTCGATTGAATTAATGACCGACACTTCCATGTAATCGCCGCCACCACGTTCCCAGAATATACTGTCGACTTGAAACACCGAGGCTTGCGATAAGGTAAATGAACCGAGCCTTCTGGAATTGCCGGTCGGACGCTCATGTCTAAGCTCATTGCTGTCGCCTTCACTGCTGTTTTTAGCAAAGTTTACGGTATCACCTGAAATAGTGGTAAGGCGTAAACTAAAGCCGTCGTCACTTTGAACGTAAAAGGTGTAGTCACCAGCAGGTAAGCTAAGAGTGCCAGAAGCAGCTACAAGGAAATCGCTATATCTTTCACCGTCGTCGGGTCCAATCCCAGGGTAGGTCACAGTGCCGCTGTAATCTTTGTTTTTTCCACCGAAGTCAAGTCGGTCAGTCGTTCCAGTGCCAGCAGACGCTACGTTGTAGCGTGTATCATTATTACTGATATTACCAGATTTTTTAGATCCATTATCTTGCCAAATCTCGAGTATCTCTATGGCTTCTGTGGTTGAGTTGATTTCGCGATCGTATCCTTTACCATTACCATTACTTCTAATGCGTATACCGACCGTATCCATCGTGCCCGGCGCAGAACATTGGTCTACTGGGTCTGCGGGGTCAACCGCACTAATCTTGGTGGTAAAATAAACATTGTCATCATCTTCATTATCGTCAGACCAAATCCAACGTGCACTTTCATCAATATTATCTCTAGTATCCCATGGATCATCACCGTTTTCCCCATAATCGGTAACAGACTCATAGTCATCCCAGCCAGAATTGCTTACTTGCCAATCGCTTGTGTTTGTGGAAAGTGTTGTTTCTCCATTCGAAAAAACGTGCGTATCAGTGTTGATGACAAAGTCTCCAATAAACGCGGCAGGAGCGCCTGTATTCGTTGCAGCAACGTGCAAGTAATAATCTTTACCCGCTTCTAGCTCGTCTCCGATATCATAGGAAGTTTCCCAATCGTCCCCTTCAGCAAATTTATCGCCAGCACTCGAATCATCAGTAGACAAATAAATTGTAAACTCTTCTACAGGAGAGGGTGTAAAAGAACAAAGTCCTGGGATTTCAATTGAATCAATATTTTCATCTTTATAATCAACGCTCACATCGTCTTCCAACCGAATGTCATCGCCCGTTACTGCACCTTCAAACTCGCTGTCATCCTCAATCCTGATGTCTTTATCGCCGTAAATAAAGCCTTTTAGTTTGGTATCTTCTTTAAATTTTGAATCCTTATACAATACAAGAACAAATTGTTCAGGGTCCCCATCAACATTGATTTCTAAGTCATCGTCAAAGTCTGACTCTTTAACGAACAGCACCACTTTACCAGTGCCTCGAATAATTATCTCTGCATCCTTGTCAAGTTTTAGAGTTTCGATCCAATATATCCCATCATCTAGGTAAATCTTAGTATCTTTTTTTGCTTTTAATTCGTTGATGTATGTGGTCTGGTTGTTTTGACTTATGGTTAATCGAGCATCCTCTTTAACTTCTATATCTCCGTAGACCCCTTGTGGCAAAGTTCTGCGTTTATCTTCGTCGATTTCTTGATCATTGGATGAGGAGCG
Organism: Glaciecola sp.; assembly: GCA_965658765.1. Lineage (GTDB taxonomy): Bacteria > Pseudomonadota > Gammaproteobacteria > Enterobacterales > Alteromonadaceae > Glaciecola. Next base: position 55,782 of record CBFHTO010000010.1, read on the forward strand.
AGTTTCGAAGTCTGGTAAGTCGACATTCATTTCGGTAACAGCGCTAGGGAAAATGTCTTTACAGGTTTGTGCATTAGATTTTGATACGCTTAGCAGAGCGAGGAGAATACTAAAGACCGTTATCAATAAAGGCTTTACAAAATGAGTTTTCCAAACTAATGCATTTGATTTTCGAATGTGAGGTAGTAGAAGTATCTGCATATTAATCTAATTATTCTCTCAAAAAGTGACTTAAAAACCACTGTTAGCCCAATGTTTGCCAAACGCCGATAGACTATTTTCTTCCTGAAGAAAGTTTGGATCGTGTAAGAAACCTAAAAGGTGTTGACGTGGTCAACCAAAATTGACCAGCCCAGTTAAACTACTTCTCTCAGTTTTTTCATATCCGCCTCATATTGATTTGGACTGCTGTAATCCAGATAAGAATGCAATCGAAATGGATTATAAAATGTTGTGATATAACGAAGTATATCTTGTTGCGCTTCATAGCGGCTTCGATAATGCTTCCAATGCACAAGTTCTTGTTTCAAGCTGCCAAAGAAACTTTCTACGACACTATTATCCCAACAATCACCTTTTCGGCTCATACTGCCAACAAATTCATGGCCTTTTAACAAGCGACGATAATCAACGCTTGCATATTGGCTTCCCCTATCGGAGTGCACAATTAACCCAGCGGTTGGCTGACGCTGCCATATGGCCATCGTCAGTGCATCACACACTAGTTTAGCCTTCATCCTGGAGCCCATGCTCCAACCAACCACCTTTCTCGAATACAGGTCAATGACAACGGCTAAATACAGCCAACCTTCCTTTGTCCAGATATAAGTAATATCTTGCACGTAAGCCAGATTGGGCGCGTCTACATCAAACTGTCTATCTAGCACATTGTCAAACACCGGCAGTTTGTGATTACTGTTGGTGGTGACTTTGTACTTCTTCTTATAACGCACCTGTATGCCAGCTTCTTTCATCAATCGCTGTGTAAGCCGTCGACCCACTGGGTACCCCAAACAGTTCAATGCTTTTCTCATTCGTCGGCTGCCATAACTATAATCACTGGCTTTAGCAAATTTGTGCATCCATTCTTTTATGTCTTTTTCCTCACCATCATCTCTAAAAGAGTGAGTTTTCATAAAACGGTAAAATCAATTACGTCTAACGCCTAGCAACCGACATAGTCGGTCAACTGGATAGGTATTCTTCCGCGTGGCGATAAACGCGTATTTCACTTCATTTCTTTCGCGAAGAATACCGATGCTTCCTTTAGGATGCGTTTATCCATTTCTAGTTGTTTCACTTGCGCTTTGAGTCTTTTGATTTCTGCCTGATCTGGCGTTAATTTACCGTTCCCTCTGAACGCCTGACCACCCTCATCCTGCTGAAATTCTTTTACCCATCGGCCAATAATTTGTTGACTGACGTCCAACATTCTTGCCACTTCTGAGCGAGTATGCCCTTGATCAACCACCAAACTCACCGCATCCAACTTAAATTCTTTTGTATACCGTTTTCTTCCGGCCATTTACTTTCTCCAGCTAAGGTTACATTATATCCTTAACTGGACTGGTCAATTCAATTAAACCACTTCATGTCGCTATCACTAATCCCAGCAAAAAATAGCCTACATTAATATTTTACCGATATATACTTTAAAATGTATATATCTTAATATACCTTATATGTATCGAACATAACTATGAAAATATTAACGGTTTCCGATAAATAATCCCAAGCTGATACATGCAGTAAACCAGCAAGTTTCGATTGTATTGCACAGATATAGCATAAATATAGACTGACCCATTGAACTGAAAAAGGTTACTTGATTTAAAGGCGAGTCTGGAAAGGTATTTGCAACTGTAGCGAGACTACCTGTGAAAAGCAGCCCTCCACTTAAGCTGACTAGCAGACCTGCGCATACTCCTATTAGTGCTACAACACAAGCCTGCCAAAAAGTGATATCTTTGAATTGTGAATTCTGCTTTAGAAATAGAAACGCTAGCGCAACCGCGCTACCCAGTATTGCTCCTTCCATAGCGCCAGTTACGTTTAATGCACCTTGGCCGAACAGAAGTTGCATTGTATCTGTACTGAATATCGAAAATAGACCGCCCAATAGTCCGCCGCTAATTGTGCTTGCGACTACGACCAATGCTGAAGAGTGTTTTTGCGTAGCCGTTACTGCAAGGGATATGGCTGTACCACCTAAAAGCGCTAGTAAAAGGCATATGGTGATCAGTACAAACAGAATAGATATATTACCGAGACCACTGTGTAAGGAATTTACAAAAAAGGCAGAATAGCAAATTCCGCCTCCTAGGCCACAAACAGCAGCGCCCGACACTCCGCCTGTAAAGAGCCTAATCCGCTTGTTTTGGATATTGATTAGGCTAGCTTGGGGAGAGCTATTTATTGCTTGATTATTAACGGGTGTAAACGATTTATCTATCCCCTGTTCTTTAAGCTCGTTGCTGCTTACATCGGCGATAAATCGATAACCATATTTGGGTACGGTCTCTATAAATTGTGGTTTATTTGCTTTATCCCCTAAAATTTTTCTGAGCGTTTTTATGCATTGGGTAATCGCTTCATCGCTTACCACTAAGTCAGCCCATACTTTTTCTAAAAACACTTGTTTCGAAATCAGACTACCTTGATTAGAAACTAGCAGTATCAACGCGTCCATATATCGTGCATTAAGATCTATGCGTTTATCACCTTTGTGTAATTGCCGATTTGTTTGATTCAAAGAAAAGTCTGAGAACCTAAGTGTGTTACCCATAAAGTTAATCTTATTCAACGTGCGTCTTGTTTACTCTAGCGTTTGTTGAGTATCAGGTCTAGTTAGCCGATGTTTTGTTTTGCTTGCATTTTTTGTTTGAAGTGTAAAAAAAGCTAGCAGCAAATAAATATAAAATAATAAATATGCCATTTCCGAATAATAAGAGGACGCTTTTGTCATACGGATGCCCCCACTCAAATATAATCGCAAAGGAGGTAATAAGTGCTTGGATAAAAGATATAAGTATACTTGCATAAAATAAACTGATTGCACTGAATGACGATTTGTAAGACATTATGAATATTGTTATCGGAATAGAAACGTAAATAAAATTTAGTGCATTTTGTTCACCTCCAATTAGCCCAACCGAGAGGTTTACCCAGACCAAGAGGAAGAGACTAAATAAAAGTATAGTCACTCCCACTCTGTAACGTGAGTCATTAGAGAGAGTAATGGCCTTCTCCAAACTTAAACCAACAATGGCGATCAAGGAAGCCATTACCAGGAAGTCAAAAACCGACCAATTAACCTCGTCAGTGTATTGCATAGCTATTAAGGGTATGCAAAGTAAGCCAATAGCGCAAACCCATGCAATCATTCGAATCGGATTTAAAGTGAATATATTAACTTTGTTCATAGTGCGATACTCTTCCTCGTTATTATTTATTTTCTCTCGTTGCGTTGTCATTTAAATTAACTTTTTTCACAATATTTTCTGCATCTTATTTAGGTTTCTTAATTTTTTAAGGCTATTTTGTAAACGTTTCCTATAAATCCGAGTTTATGACAAATCTGCATTATCGTAACTAAAGGTATTTCGATTTCTGATCTTAACAATAATGTAAGGTGCCGTGAGAGCAGTATCGCTTCCTTACGAGACAAGTCACGCACTGACATACAAGTGATAAGCCTATCGAGTGAAACGTCGTTTAAGCTAAGAGAGATTATGAAATATCGTCAAAATAATACATGAGCGAAGCATGATATTTTTATGATTTATTTATAATCCGTATCACAGCTGTTAGTCGTCTCTCTCAGGGGAATTTTTATATTTGATTTTACTCTTTCGATGGTTAATTATTAATCAAGAATGCAGAACTGGACGAGCTTGGTCATTTCAGCCTTATCATTATAAGTCTGAAAAAGTCGTACAACGTTGTAAGGCCAGTGAAAGCAATTAAATGACATAGTGAAATAATAAAAATCCGTCATAACAGGGGAGTGAAAAACGACGATGAGCATTTCAATATTATCAGGGGTCATTGATCTCGTTTCAAATGGAGTGAAACATGTTTTTGACCATAAGAATACCAAGATAAAAGCAGAGCTTGAACAACATGGGATAAGCCTTAAAGAAAAAGAGCTCGAGACACTCATGCATTTAACCGAAATAAAGTTTAAGGAATATGTCCTCAAAAACTCACTAGAAATTGATAATAATTTCAGAGACTTTGTTGTGCAGTACGAGGGGGCAGCAAAGGATGTAAGTCCAGCCGTTCAGTTCATCAGAGCCATAATTCGTCCATTTATATCTATTTGGGCAGTTGGTCTTATTTCATATCTAATGTTTGCTAATCCTGCTCATATTTCGCTTGTGGCGCAAAATATGGAAGCAATTCCAGATAAATTGTGGGATATATTTTTTATTGTTTTCGCGTTTTGGTTTGGCGGAAGAGCAGTACAGCACATCATTGAAAAATATAGTACCGGCCGTGTGTCTCAAGCAAGGGAAACCGCTAGAGGTAAAGTGGATGAAGCAAAATTAGTCACAAAATCCGAGCAAAAAGTAGAGCAAGAACGGACCAAACAAATCAGCATACACCAGCAGTCTATTGCAGAGGAAGAACCTATTGACCGCTTTACTAAGTCAGAAGAAGACGAAGCATTTGGGCGTCAGAAAAAGCGAATATTCAGACATGGAAAATGGATGACAAGGACTCGATAATGGAAGTACAACTATCAGAAAATTTTTGGTTGAATGAATTTACCTCTTCGCAAACAGCGACACGCAAGCCAGAAATTGCAGGCGATCAATTTAATCCTCAACAAGAAGTCATAGAAAACTTACGTCACTTATGTGAAAACAGCGTGCAGCCTCTGCGCTCATTACTCAAAACACCAATGCGTATATCGAGTGGATACAGAAGCAAAGAGCTTAATAAAGCCGTTGGTGGTGCTGCAAAGTCCCGTCATTGTATGGGGGAGGCTGCAGACATAGTGCTTTCTGACCGACTTATTCGTGACGAAGAGCTCTCGAGACAGCGAGATATTGTAAGAAACATGGTCTATGAACGTATCGGTTTGAGTTTAAGAAAGGACGTAAATGCTAACTTCTATCTTTTTGCGCTAGCCTGCATGTACATTAATGAACTCGATGTCGACCAAATCATTCACGAATATGGCGAGCATGGTCAACCGGCCTGGGTGCATATCAGTTCTTCTAAAACACGTAATGCTCGGCAAATTTTGGTGTTGCCAAGAATTGAAGGCAACGATTCTTCGATAGTCACTATGGAACAAGCACTAAAATTAGGCTGTTAGAATCAAAACTTTAGGTTTGAAAAACTTAATTTCTCCCCCATACTTATGACTAAATAAGTGAGAGGATAACAAAAGATATGACAGTTTTGATAATTTTAGGGGTCTTGTTTGCGAGTTTAGTTATTATCATTCCATTTATCGAAAAATCGTCAATGAGGGTGAGTGATGAACAAGCGGCCAAATTATCAAAATGGATTTGGCCGCTAATGGGCATTGCTCTAGTCGCAGCAATGTTAAAAGCGTTTCTTTAACCTTTAACTTTTAACCTTTACCCTGCCAGATACTTGGGTCTTCAAGCCGCCCTTGTACATCACAATCTTCGTTCTTGAAAGTAATGGTTTCCTTGTTGTTTCTTTTCTTTTGATAGTCTCGGGTCACGGCGACAATGGTAGGCGTCAAAATTAAAATAGCGATTACATTTACAAAAGTCATGAGTCCTAACGCCATATCAGCCATTGCCCATACCATGGGTAAGGATGCCATCGAGCCCCAAAATATCATAAGCAAATACCCACTGGTGTAAAAACCTCGACCAAACTTATTGTCAAGCTTGAACATATGTAAGTTACTCTCTCCGTAGGCATAATTTGCCACAACAGATGTGAAGGCGAATAGACAAATTGCGGCACTCACAAAATCTGATCCTAGACTTCCAAGATGTGTTTCCATTGCATTTTGAGTGAGTCTAATACCTTCAAATTCTCCACTAATTTCCTGACTACCCAAGAGAATGATAAATGCAGTACAAGTACACAAAATCATTGTGTCTATGAATACACCCAACATCTGTACGTAGCCCTGAGATACAGGGTGATTTGGCTCTGGTGTCGCTGCTGCAGCCGCGTGCGGCACACTTCCTGAGCCAGCCTCGTTTGAGTATAGCCCTCGTTGTATCCCATTTTTGATGGCTGCTGCCAGCGCGCCCGCGCCGGCTTCCTGTAAGCCAAATGCGCTTTGAACGATATCTAAAAGCACTGACGGTAGAAGTTGTATATTAATTACAGTAATCACCAAAGCAACGAGTATGTAGGCTACTCCCATAAATGGGACCACATATTCTGCGAACTTAGCAATAGCTCTAAGGCCGCCAATTACAATTAATCCAGCCAGAGCAATAATAATTAAACCGCTGTAATGTGTTGGGAGGCCATAACTATTGTTAAGTGCGTCCGTTATTGTGTTTGCCTGTACAGCACTGAAAACAAATCCGTAACCAAAGAAAAGGCAAAGGGCAAAAAGCCAAGCAAAAGCCTTGTTTTGTATACCTTGCTGAATGTAATAGGCAGGGCCACCGCGATATTGGCCGTTAGAATCTTTTATTTTGTAAACCTGGCCAAGCACGCTCTCTGCGTATCCTGTTGCCATACCCACAAGCGCAATTACCCACATCCAAAAAATAGCTCCAGCTCCGCCAAGTGATATGGCTACTGCGACGCCGGCTAAATTACCAGTGCCGACACGAGCTGATAAACTTGTACACAAGGCTTGAAAGGAACTGATCCCCGATTTATCAGAGTGATTAGATTTACGCATTAGCGAAAACATATGCTTGAAATCTAAGATCTGAATAAATTTGAGTCGCCAAGTAAACCACAAGCCGGCGATCATTAGCATGTATATGAGTACTTGTCCGTCGCCCCAGAGAATATTGTTTACAAAGGCAACGACATTTTGAACAGCGTCTTGGATAGGAACGAGTAAATTGTTCTGAATAGATTCGAGAAAGTCAGACATGATCCGTATTTGTTTTTATTATCGCGTAGTTACATTGTGCAAGATTTTTTGCTTTAGCTCCATCAGTAAGGGAGATTTATTTGAAATGATGTAAATATTGGAGTGTTAAAACAAAAACGTCCGCTAAGTAGCGGACGTTTCTATATGGCTGGGGTAGCAGGACTCGAACCTACGAATGGCGGGATCAAAACCCGCTGCCTTACCAACTTGGCTATACCCCAACAATGTTTACAAGTGACGATAAGTTTGCAATTTGTCGTGCAAGGCAGAGTGATTTACGCCTTTGGTGACGAACGAGATACAATCTTTAGGTAGTTTTTCTTGCACAGCTAATGCTTCTTCAGTGCATGAGAACCGAGCAAAAACACTTGCACCAGTACCCGTCAATCTTGACGGTGCGTAGTGTAACAACTGCTGTAATAAATTTGCAACTTTTGGTTCTAGATCACAGACTAATTTCTCACAATCATTTTTTGTATGCTCAAATTGATAGTTATTTGCTGTTATTAAAGGAGTGTTTCTCGGAAGGTCGGGGTGTGTAAATACTGATTCAGTAGATAGATGAGCAGATGGGCAAGCGACTAAATACACCTGGGTTTCTAGTGGCATAGGGCTAAGTTTTTCTCCTATGCCATTGGCAAAAGCCGTTTTACCGAACACAAAAACAGGGACATCAGCACCAAGACCCAAGCCAATTTCTTGTAATTCTGCGGAACTTAGCTTGCAACGAAACATGGCGTTTAAGGCAACAAGTGTTGTCGCGGCATTTGAAGACCCTCCTCCAAGTCCTCCTCCCATTGGAATTCGTTTGTCTATTTTTATATCCACGCCAAGTTTGCAATTACTTGGCCTTCGAGCAAACATTTCAATGGCTGCGCGGTAAATTAGATTGTCTTCGGTGCGGACCTTATCAATATTATCAATTAGTGTAACTTTTTCGCTGTCATTTACTCGAAAACCTATTAAATCTCCATAGTCTAAAAGTTGAAAAACCGTTTGTAACTGATGATACCCATTGTCGTATCTGCCGCATATGTGCAGAAATAAGTTTAGTTTCGCAGGGCTAGGCCACCAATCAAACGAGTTATCTGGGTGGTTTTGTTGGTCAGCGAGCTTAGTTGTTTTGTTTATATATTCGGTGTAAGAAAATAATGAAGGCTGATATTGAGTCATATTTGTCCACAGCGTATCGAACTGATTAACGAAACTCGTCCCAATCACTGATCTTTAATTTGATAATTGATTGGTTTTGAGTATGTTTTAGCGTAATTGCTTTTGGTAGCGTAAAGTCTTTGTCGTAAACCTTATATACGGCATATTCGGTGTAGCTTATTTCCCATGCGTCACAATTATTGCACTTGGGTTTACTCATCGAAATCAATCCATTTGGGTAGCGATAAATGTCGAACTCTTCGATAGCAGTGTTATTTTTGAATCCATTGCCTTTAATCCATCGGCTCAGCGATTCAATTGGAACGTCCCAACCAGTAATTCGATAAATCAATTCTCGAGCAGAGCGACCATAGAAAGTCTCGTCATCAGCGAGCAACGATGCGCCATCCTGATTTTGCGTCAGTGTGGCCAGTTGAATCCCAAGTACACTACTAAGTATAAATGTTGAGTTAATTTCTTCGTTATCTCTTTTATGTGACCAATTAAGGTAGGCGCTTTTTCTTTCGTCAGGGGTAATCCATGCAATGCGTCCAGATATAGACCAAGCCTTTAGTTCGCTTTGGTCTAATATATTAATTTGCGCAGCCTTATCTACACTCGGTTTGACGGTACAGCCCGTGACAAACAATAAAATAAAGAAAACCTTTATATAAGAAGTAATATTAACGAGCTTTAACAAAAGTTTCCTCAATGAAGTTAGCATTAAACAATCTAAGGATACTGTATTTCTTTAAATTAATCACAGATTTGACTACAATGCGCTCTGTTTAATAATTCCAAGTTGATATCTTTTTTCATGAGCTTTCTTGCCATTGGCGTAAATCACCAGACTGCACCGGTTGCTATCCGTGAGCGTGTTGCTTTTACCCCTAGCAGCTTGGCAACGGCGCTAAAAAGCTATGCTAAATACAAGCAGTCACCTGAACTGGTCATATTATCGACGTGTAATCGTACAGAAGTATTCGCTAGCAGCGATCAGATAAGTAGCGATGAACTGTGCGAGTGGTTGTCAGATGTTCATAATATCAAGAAAAGCGAATTAGAAAGGCACCTGTATTCTTACCAAGATCAACAAGCCTTAAGTCATCTCATGCAAGTAGCCTGTGGTTTGGACTCGCTAATTTTGGGCGAACCTCAAATTTTAGGGCAAGTGAAACAAGCTTTCTCGCAAGCTAAAAATATAGGCACGGTTAATAAGAAATTTGAAAAAATCTTTCAAACGACTTTCCAGGTTGCTAAAAAAGTTCGCACTAATACGGAAATAGGTTCAAACGCGGTCTCGGTCGCATACGCTGCAGTGCAATTAGCGAAACAAATCTTCGCCAAGCTCAACAAAAGTAAAGTATTGCTGATAGGCGCAGGTGAAACGATAGAGTTAGTAGCCAAGCACTTAATTGATAGCTCCCCCCAGCAAATAACGGTCGCAAACCGCACTCTCGCGAATGCGCAAAAATTAGCGAACGACTTGCCTGATAATTTAGATCTAGGTGCAGAAGCGATCACTATTTCCGAAATACCATCTCGCTTACCGCAAGCCGACATTGTGATTAGTTCTACCGCAAGTGCATTGCCTATCCTAGGTCAAGGTATGGTGGAGACAGCGTTAAAAGCTAGAAAGTATAAACCTATGTTATTGATTGACCTTGCCGTGCCTCGAGATATAGAGGATGAGGTTTCGCAATTAGATGATGCCTATCTTTACACGGTAGATGATTTACAAGAAATTGTTCAACAGAATGTAGCGAATCGGGAGCAAGCTGCTGCAGAAGCAAACGTAATCATCAATGAACAAATAGAGGCGCTTGCTAGCTGGGAACAACATTATCAAAAATTGGATTTAATCAAAAATTATCGCGATGATTCTTTAGCTATGAAAGAGCAGCTAGAAACCAGAGCTTTAGCTAAAATTGCTCAGGGGGAGTCTGCAGAGAAAGTGATTCAAGAGCTTAGCCATAAGCTTGCACAATCGATGATGCACGCGCCTACAAAAGCCATGCAGAAGGCAATTCAAGAACCCGAAGCGAACGCATTAGATGTTCTTGAACAAGTCTTCTCCTATCAAAATAAATAAATTAATCAAAGGTCAGCCATGAAAGAGTCGGTCGTACAAAAATTAGAGTCCTTGGTCGAGCGCTTCGAAGAAGTACAAGCGCTCTTGTCAGACCCAGGGATTATTTCTGACCAAGATCGTTTTACTCAACTCTCTAGAGAGTATTCACAACTAGAGGAAGTGGTAAAGCAGTTTAATGCTTTCCAAACCGCTCAACAGGATATCGAGTCAGCATTGGAAATGTTGCAAGAAGATGATGCTGAAATGAAAGAAATGGCGCAGGAGGAGCTAAAACTTGCGAAGAGTAGCTCAGAGGAACTCGAGACAAGTTTACAAATTTTGTTGTTGCCAAAAGACCCGAATGACGATAGCGACTGTTTTCTCGAAATCCGAGCAGGTGCCGGTGGGGATGAGGCCGCAATATTTGCTGGCGATATGTTCAGGATGTATTCTCGCTACGCCGAATCAAACGGTTGGAGGGTAGAAGTTATTAGCGCTAACGAAGGAGAGCATGGTGGGTATAAAGAAATCATCACTCAAGTTTCCGGCGCTGGCTCGTATGGAATTTTAAAGTTTGAATCGGGAGGACATCGCGTTCAACGAGTTCCTGAAACCGAGTCTCAAGGCCGTATTCATACCTCTGCTTGTACGGTTGCGGTTTTGCCAGTTGTTCCTGAATCAGAAGCAATTGAAATTAACCCTGCAGACCTTAGAGTTGATACTTTTCGCGCATCAGGGGCAGGAGGCCAGCACGTTAACAAAACAGATTCAGCTATTCGTTTAACGCATATTCCAAGCGGAGTAGTGGTCGAATGCCAAGACGAACGATCACAGCATAAAAACCGTGCGAAGGCGATGTCGATGCTACAAGCTCGCTTAAACAAAATCGAAGAAGACAAGCGCTTTGAAGAAGAAGCGAGCACACGAAAGAACCTTGTCGGGAGCGGAGATCGCTCAGAACGTATTCGTACTTACAATTTTCCTCAGGGCAGGGTATCCGACCACCGAATTAATCTAACGCTCTATAAATTAGACGATGTAATTGCAGGTGACTTAGGCGCATTGCTTGATCCTATCCGACAAGAGCATCAAGCTGATCTCTTGGCAGCATTGGCGGGCGATTAATTGCTTTCTTTAACTATGAGAAAAAATTAGATATGACTTGGCTGATGCTTCATCTTACAGTGCTTAGTTGAAATGCAGAATCAACACGAAGTGAAAAACCTTAGCGAGGATTGTTACCAAAGCGCAATGCAAGCTGAAAACAATACATATGGTAGTTTGCAAAAAATAGCATCAGAGGCCATCCGAGCTTCTAATAATTTAAGTGACCAAGATCCCAACTTTGAAGCTCGTATTTTAATGGAACATGCAAGTGGGCTTAAACGCGCTCAACTGATGACACGTTCAGATGATAAACCCGAAGCTATCGAAAAGAAGCAGTTTATTAAAGCCATAGAAGAAAGAGTGAGTGGTAAGCCAATTGCGTTTATCCTCGGCCAACAGCACTTTTGGAACTTAGAACTTTTGGTAGACCCTTGCACGCTGATCCCTCGTCAAGATACGGAACATCTAGTTGAGGCGACATTGGCTTTGGACCTGCGGGAAAAAAATGCAAAGATCTTAGATTTGGGCACTGGCACAGGGGCAATTGCGCTTGCTTTAGCGTCAGAGCGGTCACATTGGCAAGTGCTTGGCATCGATAAGGTAGCAAAAGCGGTTGAACTAGCGAAACAAAATGCAAAACTTAATAACTTGCAGGTTCGATTTATGCAAAGTGATTGGTTTTCAAGCGTGATGAATAAACGTTTCGACGTAATTGTGAGCAATCCGCCGTATATTGAGGAGGGGAGTGAATATCTTCAGAGAGGTGACTTGAGGTACGAAGCTCATTCTGCGCTCAGTTCTGGGATAGATGGGCTTGCTGATATAAGGCATATTGTGCAAAGTGCACCGGATCATCTTATTGAAAACGGTTGGCTACTGCTTGAGCACGGATTTAACCAAGGCCAAGCCGTTCGAGATATTATGAATGAGTTTGGCTTCTATAGACCCCAAACGATTAAAGATTATCAGGCGTTAGACCGCGTCACCATCGCACAGTTAAAAAACTGCGAATAAGGAACAGTAAATGAGCACTATTTCAGAAGTAATTATTTCAAAAATGCAAAGTCCCAAAGAGAACATTCGTGTTTCTAACGATGCGCCCTTTGTCTTATTTGGTGGCATGAACGTTTTGGAGTCTGAATATTTAGCCTTGAGCATTGCAGAACACTATAAAGCAGTGACTGAGGAGTTGGGAATTCCTTATGTTTTTAAAGCTTCTTTCGACAAAGCGAATCGTTCTTCAGTGAATTCATATCGAGGCCCAGGTATGGAAGAGGGCCTGAAAATATTTGAAAAAATAAAATCTGAATTTGACGTACCACTGATAACTGATGTGCATGAGCCCCATCAAGCTGCGCCTGTAAGCGAAGTAGTTGATGTAATTCAATTACCGGCATTCTTAGCTCGCCAGACGGATCTTGTTGTTGCAATGGCCAACACTCAAGCAATAATTAATGTAAAAAAACCTCAATTTCTCGCTCCTCACGAAATGGCGCACATTATCAAAAAGTTTGCAGAAGCGGGTAACGAGAAGATCCTACTCTGCGAACGTGGCAGTTGTTATGGCTACAATAACTTGGTTGTAGATATGCTTGGTATGGATTTAATGAAGCCGATGGCGCCCGTGATATTTGATGCGACACACGCTTTGCAAATGCCAGGTGGTCGATCCGATTCGGCTGGTGGTAGGCGAACGCAGGCTGCTCAACTGGCCCGAAGCGGGATGGCGCTAGGCATTGCTGGCCTTTTCATTGAAGCGCATCCTGACCCGGAACAGGCAAAGTGCGATGGGCCATGTGCGTTGCCGCTTGATCAACTTAAACCATATCTTGAACAAATGAAATCAATCGATGACTTGGTGAAATCTTTTGAGCCCTTGCAGATTAGTTAGCGAGCCAAGGTGTTAAAAACTACTAAATATCTATCGTGGCTTAGGTTGTTGTAATTCATATTATTTAATTAATAATATGAATTACAATTTGTAGTGACTATTCTTTTTTTAAGACACGGTAAACAACTCAGACGCATCCACGAATATCAAATACTCAATGATTTTATCATCGTTGATCGTCAAAATATTCGCAAACGGAACACTAAGTATGCTTTTGTCGATTCGAGTATAGGATACCTCTCCTTTGCAAATTACTGCGTTATCTATGGACCATTGTTGCGAAACCGTATGTGAAATTTTATTGATGGAAGCAAAGAAATTTTGAACAAAGTTTCGTATGTTGTCTTTTCCTTTTATCTTCGACATATTTGCATATTGAAATATACAATCCTCATCAAGTGCATCAGCGAACGAGTCTGCTTGCATTGAATCTATTTCTTTGAATAACTCAGTGATGGTTATCGTTCCCATTAGTTTGCCTCTTAAATTTTACGTCGGTCTTAAAATTGATTTGTACAAAATTGTGCTACACAAAAACAGCGTAATTTATATGCGTCATTAGGATGATGAATATAAGACGAAAGTCCCCCTATAAAAAGCCTAAAATTGCCCACTATTCAGAAAAATTTGTCAGAAAGCGTTAATAAAGTGTGATAAATTTGTGGCAATAATATCGTAATCATAAATATAAACGGCTTGCCAATGCGCATGATCCTTTTTGGTATTCTGTTTATATTTGAAATTAAATGAAACAAGTGGATAACAGCGATTGCTTATCCTTCACGCCATGGAAAACTCTTACAAATGTCTGATAATGATCAAAAAATAATATACACCTACACGGACGAAGCTCCCTTACTTGCTACTGCTTCTTTTCTTCCAGTTGTTCGTGCCTTTGCAGGTGCTGCTGAAATTGACGTAGATGTCAGCGATATTTCTGTCGCAGCGCGTGTACTTGCAGAATTCTCTGACCAATTAACCGACGACCAAAAGGTTCCTGACAATCTAGCTGCCTTAGGTGCGTTAACTCAAGATCCGAATGCAAACATTGTAAAACTGCCTAATATTAGTGCTTCGGTTCAACAACTGAAGGCATGTATAAAAGAGTTGCAAGCCAAAGGATATGAGTTACCTGAATTTCCCGATGACCCTCAAACAGACGAAGAAAAATCTATTCGCCTACGCTATGGTAAAGCACTAGGAAGCGCGGTAAATCCAGTTCTACGTGAAGGGAACTCTGATCGTAGAGCACCTAAAGCGGTTAAAGAGTACGCACGAAAAAACCCTCATTCAATGGGTGAATGGAAGCCTTGGTCAAAAACTCACGTTTCTTACATGAACAAGGGAGACTTTTATCATGGAGAACAATCCATAACATTAGATAAAGCCCGAAACGTAAGGATGGAATTGTTAGACGACGACGGAAATGTTCACGTTCTGCGCCAAGATTTGCCACTTCTAGATAAAGAAGTTATCGATTTGATGTTCATGAGCAAAGAAGCACTTTGCGAATTTTATGAAGAAACCATGCAGGATTGTAAAGACGCTGACATCCTATATTCATTGCATGTAAAAGCAACGATGATGAAGGTTTCGCATCCTATCGTTTTTGGTCATGCAATAAAAATTTACTATAAAGAAGCGTTTGAAAAGCATGGAGACATTTTTGACTCACTCGGCATTAATGTGAATAACGGAATGGGCGAACTGTATGAAAAAATTAAACAGCTGCCAGCCGCACAAGTCGAAGAGATCGAACGAGATTTGCATGCCTGTCAGAAGAGTCGTCCTCGCCTAGCGTTTGTTGATTCGACAAAGGGAATAACTAACTTCCATTCGCCGAGCGATGTAATAGTTGATGCATCGATGCCTGCAATGATCCGCTCTGGCGGAATGATGTGGGGAGCTGACGGCAATCAATATGAATGTAAGGCTGTAATGCCTGAATCGACATTTGCACGTATTTATCAGGAAATGGTTAACTTTTGTAAGAGCAACGGAAACTTTGATCCAACTACAATGGGCAGCGTGCCAAACGTGGGCTTGATGGCTCAAAAAGCAGAAGAGTATGGCTCGCATGACAAGACCTTTGAATCACAACATAAGGGTGTCGCGCGTATAGTAGATAATGAAAGTGACGAAGTGCTCATGGAGCAGCGTGTCGAAGAGGGTGATATTTGGCGAGTATGTCAAACCAAAGATGCCCCAATTCAAGACTGGGTTAAGCTAGCGGTAAACCGTGCTAGACAATCAAACACTCCTGCTGTGTTTTGGCTTGACCCTTACCGTCCCCATGAAAATGAGTTGATTAAGAAAGTTGAAATGTACTTGAAAGACCATGATACAGATGGTTTAGACATCAAGATAATGTCTCAAGTAAGGGCGATGAGGTATTCGTTAGAGCGAATTATTCGTGGGCTTGATACCATTTCTGTGACTGGAAATATTCTAAGAGATTACTTGACTGATTTGTTCCCAATACTTGAGTTAGGTACCAGCGCTAAAATGTTATCTGTTGTGCCATTAATGGCAGGTGGCGGTCTATTTGAGACGGGAGCTGGCGGATCTGCTCCTAAGCACGTTCAACAATTGGTCGAAGAAAATCATTTGCGCTGGGATTCGCTTGGTGAATTCCTTGCATTGGCAGTATCTATTGAGCAGTTTTCAGAAAAACATGGAAACGTGCGAGCAAAACTGATTGCAGATGCACTTGATGCTGCAACCGGCGAGCTTTTGCAAAATAACAAGTCCCCTATGCGCAAAGTAGGTCAATTAGACAACCGTGGCAGCCACTTCTATCTTAGTATGTATTGGGCAGGGAAACTCGCGACTCAAACAGAGGATAAGGAACTGGCCGCACAGTTCAAGACCATGTACGAAGAGCTATCTGAAAATCAGGATAAGATTTTAGAAGAGTTAAATTCAGTTCAAGGTCAAGCAGTGGATATAGGCGGGTATTATTACTCGGACCCAGAGCTTCGTGAAAAAGTGATGCGACCAAGTGCCACTTTTAATGCCATTATTGATAAAGCCATAGCGTAAGGGATAGCTCTGCGTCAGACTGTTTAAAAATGCAAAAACCTAATGACTTGTTTGAGTAAGTAAGGGTTTATGTTAATGATTTTACAAAACGCATAGAAATATTTCGATGGGATAACTGTCGACAGAGATATGTCACCAAAGCCAATCAAGTAGCTGATATTCAGTTTCTTTTTTGGCTTTTTTTATATAAATAGTAATCTCTTATACCGAGGCCTTTTAACTCACCTCTGACACTCAGTAAATCACGTTTAACTTTCAATCCCACGTTTTTATCAAGCCTGTGAAAGGTATTTAAAAGAACATCTATAAATGCTTTGTTCAAGGCTAAACTATTGCTTTGTGCCTTTCTTTCAAGCCTTGCGGCTTCGACAACGGTGTCTCCCCAAATATCAAATTCAGGTGTTTTGTCATCAAAGATCCCATGAGTTATCGTACCCTTAGCAAGTCCCTGCCTGACGTTTATCTTATTTTTTTGTGCAATCTCATTTAATGAAAGGGCGCAGTGAAATGCCTGAATGACTTGGGTTGGACACAACTTCCCATCAGTAGTGGCTGTTTTAGCTAAACCAAATACTGCTATATACTGGTCTCCATTTACTTTTACCCGATAGCCACCAGAAGCATTAAGTGATTTATCAAAAAGACTAAACAATTCATATATATCAGCACGCTTCTCGTCTTCAGTTAGACTTTTGTGTGTGTTTGATGACGTGGAGCCACAAATATCCAAGAATAGGACAATAAGAGCTTGTTTTGTATAGAGCTTTTCTTTTTCAGGACCCGCGAATTGGATCTCGCTTATTTTTCGGTTTTTATGTGCTTGTTTACTGAGCAACGTGGTCTGCCAAAAAGGGGGTATTAACTTTCTTAACAGTTGGTCTTTATGTTTTTCCAATTGTCTAATCGCATGCAGCCCAGTATCAATTGCTCTGCTTATGTGCGCTGCATAAAAGACGCAAGAAAGTGCAAAAATAAGCAGGTTAAATAACTTAATAAATGCAATTAAATTATGCTCTTCAGTCGCTATCATTGGCTCTAAGGGGATTGTCTCCACTATTAATGAAGTGTTTAAAAGCATGTAAGTTGTAAATATCACACTGCTTATAACAATAAAGCTTCGATCATATGGTACTTTTTGCAAATAGCAGTGCACAAAAAAAGCCAATAAAAGGTAATTTTGTAAGCCAACATCAAATCTCCAAATCATACTTGCGAAAGTGATATAAGAGATGAACCCGATAAGAAGTGTCGTTTTAGCACTTTGATATTGTCTTAAAAACGCAAGTAAATAACTAATAGCAAACAGAGTAAGATGGCTTATCCCATTACACATATGGAGAACAAAGTCGTTCACAAAAGGTTCATACTGGGTAAACCAAAATATCTTGATTTGATGAATAAGAATGAAAAAAAGCATCAATTTTATGATGCTTTTTAAAGATCTTGATTTTTCACGCTCAGTCTCATTAGTCCTATCAGACCATGAAACAAGCAGTGCATGATAGCGCATCGTTGATCCCTAACAAAAAGCTCTTGCTAGGGATTTAAACGCATTATTTGTCCGCTAACAACTGGTCAACTAGCCGGATTGCATCGCCGATATAATTTGCTGGACTTAATGCTTTTAATTCTAATTTAACGGTTTTTGGTAACTCTAATCCGTCGATAAATTGAGCCATCGCTTGTGCGTCAACTTTCTTGCCTCTGGTCAGCTCTTTTAACTTTTCGTAGGGCTTTTCGATTCCATATCGACGCATCACTGTTTGAATAGGTTCGGCAAGCAACTCCCAGTTATTATCTAACTCTTTAGTTAAGCTTTCTTCGTTGACTTCTAGTTTACTAATCCCCTTTAAGCTCGCCTGATAAGCAATAAGAGCGTAGCCAAAACCGATCCCTAAATTTCTTAAAACAGTAGAATCAGTTAAGTCTCTTTGCCATCTGCTTATAGGTAGTTTTGCTGCTAGGTGAGCGAAAATAGCATTGGCAATGCCTAAATTCCCCTCTGAATTTTCAAAATCTATCGGGTTAACTTTGTGCGGCATAGTAGAAGAGCCAATTTCGCCTGCAACCGTCTTTTGTTTGAAATGCCCCAAAGCAATATAGCCCCATACATCTCGGTCGAAATCTATAAGTATAGTGTTAAACCGCGCAACTGCGTCATATAATTCAGCAACGTAATCGTGAGGTTCGATTTGGGTGGTGTAAGCGTTATGGCTAATGCCTAAAGACTCAACGAAATCCTTTGATATATCTTGCCAGTCGATGTCTGGATAGGCACTCAGATGCGCATTGTAATTACCTACTGCACCATTTAGCTTACCTAAAATATTCACTGCTTTAATGCACTCTAATTGTTGCTCAAGTCTTACCGCAACGTTTGCCATTTCTTTGCCCATTGTAGTGGGTGAGGCGGGTTGACCGTGTGTTCTCGCCATCATTGGAATACTTCTGTACTCTTTGGCAAGCGAGAAGAGCGAGTCGACTAATTGCTGGCAAACAGGTAAAACCACATTATCCAAACCACCTTTCAGCATAAGGGCATGTGATAAGTTATTGATGTCTTCAGAAGTGCAAGCAAAATGAATGAATTCGTTTACTTTGTTCAGTTCGTCCGAATGTTCTACTTTTTCTTTTAAAAAGTACTCAACAGCTTTTACGTCATGATTCGTAGTTGCTTCAATGTCTTTTACTCTTTGCGCATCAGCTTCATTGAAGTTCTCGATGATGTTATTTAACAAATCGTCGCTAGCTTTGCTCAGTAAGGGCACTTCGCTAATTGCATCGCACTTCGAGAGTGCTTGTAACCATCGAACCTCGACTAATACTCGATGTTTTATTAAACCATATTCACTGAAGTATGGGCGTAAAGCCTGACTTTTACTTCCATATCGCCCGTCCACAGGGGATAAGGCAGAGAGCGCAGATAATTCCATTAGGGTACCTATTTCTTAAAATAAATTGAATAAAAAAACGAAATCTAGTCCATTGCTCGCAATGCTGATTTTCCACTGCTTACAAGCGACTTCCGATTGAATAATATTTGCCTGCGTTTTCCGCCGAGTTGCCGCCATAGCACGGCAGAACGAACGCCTGCGAGTAAAAGCGCTCGCACCCTTTTTTGATTTGACTCAACGCCCAGATATTGAGGGTTACCAGCAATTTGGATTTTTGGTGCCAAAGGACTGACTATGTCTGAATATATACTGGCAAGAGAGGTAATAATTTGAATGTTTTCAAAATCGACATGCGCTAGTTGCCTTTGCACATGCGATACGCGGTCACCTAATTCCGATAACGCTTTACCGTTGCGACTAAGCTTTCGTTCCAAGCTCAAAATCGACGCAATATATCGAGTTAATTCTGCGTCTTTTTTGTTATTGTCAGAGTCGAGCTGTGCGACAAGTGTCTGAAACCCGATCTTGAGGTTCCCAAGAGAACCGTAGACCTGTTGAGTATTATCTGGCGCAGTCACTAAAATACTAGACAAGCTTGCTTCTATAGCAGAAGGCTCAGCTGAGCCTCTCCTCGCGATAGCTTGCACTAATGAGGCGCTTTGACAAACTCCTGCTAGTGCTAAATGTTGTTCGTGATACTTTGTTGTCATATTAAGCGTGCTTCACGTTTTCTTGATTTTGTTCATTCACTTTTATGTAACCGTCGATAATTCCACCCCCAAGGCAGATGTCTCCTTGGTAAAACACGACAGATTGCCCGGGCGTAACCGCTTTTTGTGGTTCATCAAAAATAACCTTCACTGCATCGCCCCCTTGTGGATAGAGTGTGCATGGAATGTCTGTTTGTCTGTATCGTGTTTTGACGGTCAAACGGAGAGCTTGCTTGCAAGCGACTCTATCCACCCAATGAATTTGACTTGCATATAGACCATTTGAAAACAGGCTTTTATGCTCACTACCTTGTGCAACAATCAAAACGTTGCGCTTTACGTCTTTTTCAACCACGTACCAGGGCGCGTCACCAAAGTCCTTCTTCCCTCCAATCATTAGTCCTTTACGCTGCCCTAAAGTATGGTACATGAGTCCTTGATGCTCACCAATTGGTTCACCTTGAACAGTTTCAATTGTGCCTGGTTGCGCGGGCAGGTACTGAGCTAAAAAATCTTTAAACTTGCGTTCTCCAATAAAGCATATCCCTGTACTGTCTTTCTTATCATAGGTCAGTAAATCATGTTCTTTTGCAATTTGCCTAACCTCTGGCTTAGGCAAGTGGCCAATAGGAAAAATAGTCTTTGCAATATGTTCGTGACTCAAAGTATACAAAAAATAACTCTGATCTTTATTATCGTCCATACCTCTTAGCATTTGCCATTGACCATCGACTAGCTTACGCTGAGTGTAATGTCCTGTGGCTATGTAGTCCGCTCCTAAGTCTTCAGCAGCAAACTCTAAGAAAGCCTTAAATTTTATCTCTTTATTGCACATGATGTCGGGATTTGGTGTCCGGCCTGCTTTGTATTCGGATAAAAAATATTCAAATACGCGATCCCAATATTCGGCGGCAAAATTTATGGTATGAAGCTCAATGCCAAGCTTATCTGCAACGGCTTGAGCATCCGCTAAATCTTCTGCAGCAGCGCAATATTCATCATTGTCGTCTTCTTCCCAATTTTTCATAAACAAGCCTTCTACCTGAAAACCTTGTTGTTTTAGGATGAGGGCAGAAACTGAAGAGTCGACACCACCGGACATGCCAACTATGACCTTTGTCTGTTCTGGGGGATGAGAGAGTTTTTGTTCAAAAAGAGGGAAACGTGTGTCCAATATAAACCTGTATTGTTAAATCAAAAAATGCACCTTCGCTAGTGCCTTGAAGTATATCAAAAACTAATTTCAAGTTCATAAAATTTAGGTATAAATAAGACAAATAAACCGTAATGAAATTTGGGCGTGTTTTACATAAACGGGCCCTTATGCAGGATAATTTGCGAGCCTGTAACAGATTCTGTGTAACTGCCATTAGTTAATATGCTTCTCGAGGCGGTCCTCGAACTCAATAATAAAACGACTCATGGCCTGACGCCAGTTTCTTATCGGCATCGACCATTTCTTT
>CBFHTO010000011.1:0-53826 GCA_965658765.1 Glaciecola sp.
AAATTGTTAAAGAGCGCGTTTGGGGCTGTGCCTCAAACGGGATGCGAATTCTACTTCAATCGCATCTGGTGTCAAGCTTTTTTGTAATTTATTTCAAATTAATTTTTGCTTGCACCCCGCTTCAAATAAGGCTTTCAGGCATGTGTTGGTTTTTTGAACTAACCGATGCGTTGAAGCTTCTCCTTGAAGCGAGCGCGCATTCTACACGCTTCTAGTATGGGGTCAACCTTATTTTCAAGAAAAGACGCATTTTTTATTTTATTCGCTTAGTTAGTAGACGAATATTATGTCAGTGTAACCGGCAAGCTATTTAACTATTATATTGTTATATATAGTCTCCACGCGCTTGTTACCAACATTCTCTACTTATCTCATCCCTTGCATACAGATATTTATGTTTTGTTTACTTAATGCATGACTCGTTTTGATTGGGTTTGAATTTGCGCATCTTACACGCCACTATCAATCGCAGGATCGCAATAGCAGGATCGTTCTCAGTACGCTAATAGTAGCCATAATATAAAAGAATCTAATTTGCATGGCTCCACTACACAATCAAGTGTTATACAATGGGTGTCGTCGGTTATATAAAAGAAGAGATATTTAAATGCCTATTAAATCATTCAATAAGATTATCCCAAGCCTTGGAAAAGGCGCATATGTTGAGCAGAGCGCTGTTTTGTACGGTGATATCTCGATTGAGGAAGACGCTAGTGTTTGGCCATTAGTGGCCGGACGTGGTGATGTTAATTACATAAGAATAGGTAAACGTAGCAACATTCAAGATGGTACGATATTACACGTCAGTAGGCGGAGTACTAAAAATCCGAACGGCTTTCCATTAATAATTGGTGATGATGTGACAGTTGGTCATCAATGTATGTTACATGGCTGTGAAATAGGTAATCGAGTTTTAATCGGAATGAGCGCAACCGTTATGGACGGTGCCGTAGTAGAAGATGACGTCATTGTTGGAGCCGGCTCCCTTGTACCACCGAATAAAAAGCTCGAAAGTGGTTATTTATATGTTGGCAACCCAGTGCAACAAAAACGTAAATTGCACGACGCTGAAATCCAATTTTTGAAAGACTCTGCAATCAACTACGTAAAACTTAAGGACATATATCTAGCTGAGTTAGAGGATTAAGACGTTTTCAGCATTGTTAGTACGCTTTTAACATCAGGCATGGTATCGAACCAGCACTCAAAGCTTCTCGCTGCCTGCCCAACCAACATGCCTAGGCCGTCTATAGCCTTTAGACAACCTTTTTGTTGAGCAAATTTTGTAAATACTGTCCCTTGTGACTGATACACCATGTCATAAACAGCAGTCTTTGGTGTATAAACATGCTCTTGTATATCAGGCATACGACCACTTAAGCTTAGTGGGCTCGCATTGATCACTAAATCGAAATGTTGCTGCTCGCTCGTATAAAGTTGTGCGCGCTCGGGTGCATAGGAGTTTGTATAATTTACAAGCTCTTTAGCGGTTTGTTCAGTTCGATTATAGATTGATACACGCTTTATTTGCGCATCAATCAGAGCAGGCAGTACGCCTTGTGCAGCGCCACCGGCACCAATTAATAAGACTGAAGCACCGTCTAATTCAATATCATTCTGCCGTAAATCCATGACAAGGCCATATCCATCGGTATTTTCACCCACAAAACCATCATTGGTGCGAATAATGGTGTTCACTGCACTTGCGCGTTTAGCTTGCTTGCTCAGTGTATCCACCCACTTAAGCGCATCCTGCTTAAATGGCATTGTCACGTTAGCCCCTATTGCAAAACGGTCCTCAAAGAAACGAAGTGCTTCTGTGTTAAAACTTCCGAGCTGTGGTTCACGCTTTTGATAATCGAGCTGAATACCACACTGCTTAGCAAATTCCTCATGGATCAGTGGTGATTTGCTCTGAGCAATTGGATTGCCAAAGACACAAGCTTTATTGAATTGAACGTTTTTTGTGAGTTGATGTTCGGGCACTTTTGGATGTCATCTGGTCTTTTAAAAATTACACTATAATAGACATCAAAGAAGACTAGCTCAATAAAAAACCTCCGAAACTTGCGCTTCGGAGGTTCATAGGAGCTTAATAAACTGGGTAATTAATTAAAACTTATAACCTACTGATACAGTGTATACCCATGGATTCACATCGATTGTATCAATACCACCAAGATCAGCACCGTTTACTTTAAATGAAGCTTCTGTCTCAATGTCGATGTAACGAACTGATGCATTTAAATAAATACCCTCAGAAATTTCGTAATCGGCACCTATTTGAGCAGACAAACCAAATGAATTGTCAAGGCTAAGGTCAGACACTTCAGCGCCACCGGCTAAAGAAGCGATTAAATCAACTGCGCCTTGGTCAAAGTCTTCATCAAATATGAAGGTGTAGTTTAAACCTGCACCAATGTATGGCTGAAATTTAGAAGATGCATCGTTGAAGAAATAGTTAACTGTAACTGTTGGCGGTAAATGTGTGATTTCACCCAATTTCGTGCCGCCCAAAATCTCTACATCGTGCTTAAACGGAGTCGCTGCTAATACTTCAACATTGATGTTATCAGTTAAAAAATAAGCTACGTTAAGGCCTAATTGAGTATTGTTACCTACATCTACACCACCAACAACTGCACTTGCGCCACCAGCACCGATAGGTAAAGCGAAGTCTGCACCGCCAACAAGGATATTTGAGCTTGATGCATCTGGCGCTACGTTAGTTAAACCAACGCGTACTAATATGTCACCTGCTTCGTGTGCGAATACATTGGCTGAGCTAAGAGCTAAAACAGATACTATGGCTGTTGAAAGAAGATTCTTTTTCATTACGTTCTCACTATGTTGTGTAAGTTATTCCAAAAATTTCGTACATAGTAAGGTACGTTTTAAAATGAATATTGATCTAGATTAAGCTTTGCTAAACAGCTGATTTTCAATCGTTTATTTCGTTGATCCATATCAAACTTTTTCGACGAATTTAGGCTTTATCATCGTAAAAAGTTAGGATTTATCCCTTAGTAGCTTGCTTAAGCTCAATACTTTAGCCAGTCGATCGGCTTTAGAAATGACGGTAACTCGGACTCAACAGAACCTTCTGGAGCTTGATAATTATACTCCCATCGGCAAAGCGGTGGCATCGACATTAAAATGGACTCAGTACGACCACCCGTTTGAAGTCCAAATAAGGTTCCGCGGTCATAGACTAAATTAAACTCAACGTATCGCCCTCTCCTGTACAACTGAAAGTCTCGTTGTTCATCGCTAAACGGCATAGATTGGCGTCGTTTTAATATAGGAACATAAGCGTCAATATAACCTTCACCAACAGCTCGCATAAATGAGAACGATTTTTCAAAGCCCCATTCATTTAGATCGTCAAAGAATAAACCGCCTACCCCCCGAGTCTCTTGGCGGTGTTTTAAATAGAAATACTGATCGCACCACTCTTTGTATTTAGGGTATACCCCATCACCGAATGGCTCACAAAGCTGGGCCGCGACTGTATGCCAATGCTTTGCATCATCCGTATAAACATACGAGGGTGTCAAATCAAACCCTCCTCCAAACCACCATATTGCTGGTTCGTTTTCTTTCTCTGCAACAAAAAAACGAACATTAGCATGTGAAGTCGGTGCGTGAGGATTATGAGGGTGGATGACAAGTGACACTCCCATGGCTTGAAAACTTCTTCCAGCAAGTTCAGGCCTAGCTGCTGTCGCGGAGGCAGGCATTTGCGCTCCCGATACGTGCGAGAAGTTTACCCCGCCTTGCTCAATGGCTTTGCCGTTTTTCATCACCCTCGAGCGTCCACCACCACCTTCTTCTCGTTGCCATGCATCTTCAACAAAACTGCCTTCACCATCAGCGCCTGCCAATGCCTTACAAATGTCATCTTGCAAATGTAGAAGGAAAGACTTTACTTGCTCAATTTGAGCATTACTAATAGCCGATATCTGCTCGCTACTCATGTTCTCACCATCTCCAGAGTTAAGCTGTTTAGAATTTTACTCGGCGTTTCTAGGCCGCCAAGCTTACCGCAGACCACATGTAAGGCGTCACCAAAATAGGCTTTGACTTGCTCAGCGCTTCTCGCAGGTTCTTCGCCCGCTGGGTTTGCGCTGGTCGATACTATTGGTGAACCTATGTCATCACACATTCTCTTTACGACGGGGTGGTCAGTAACACGCACTGCAACAAGTTCTGACTCTCCGCTGATCCAATCAGGGGTAAATTCAGACTTAGGCAAAAGCCATGTCACCGGACCTGGCCACGACTGCATAATTTCTGTCACTCTTTGTTCTGCTAAAGATATCAACTCAACATAGGGGCTGAGCTGTTCAAACGATGATGCGATTAATATCATGCCTTTTTCAACAGGCCTATCTTTCATATGTAAGATGCGCTCAACTGCAAATCGATTTTGCGGATCGCAACCCAAGCCATAGACAGCTTCGGTTGGATATGCAAATACCTCACCTTTAGTAAAAAGATAGGCAACTGAATCTTTTGTCGGCATTCTTGATGACTCTTTTTCTTTCACAGCTTTTTCTCATAGTTACATTTCGCTTGAATACATTGATATCTTAGATCTTGTCCACTCTTTTCGAGCATGAGTGCACTGCCACACTCATCGCATGTCATAACAACAGGCTTATAATTTACTGCAAATTTACACTTAGGATAGCGCTTACAAGAATAAAAAAATTTTCCAAAGCGATTTTGGCGTTTAATTAACAGTCCTTTTTTACATTCTGGACAGTCAACAGGCTCATAACTTTCATTGGCAGGGGCATCATTTTTATGCGCAATATAATGGCACTCTGGAAAGTTCATACATCCAATAAACATCCCATAGCGACCTTTTTTTACGGCTAACTCACTATTACATTCTGGGCAATGTGACTCATCCATCTTTTTCAAAACAACAACGTCATGACTGGCTAAGCTTTTTGAGTAATCGCAATCTGGATAATTAGAGCAACCAAGGAAGGTGGATTTACCAACGTATTTCAATTGCAGTGGCTTCGCACATTTCGGACAATCTCCGTAGGCGATGCTTTTTGTATGGTCGTTTGAAAAGAGTTCGTATTTATCTGCTGGCAAATGAAATAATCTTGTTGTTATTGATTTGTGATTTACGTTCTAAACTTATGAGCATTTATCAATGCAATAAACCCTCAGGGTGCTCAAATAACAGTTCTTCCATTTGTTCATAAGCAGTTTCCTTACCAGGCACATTAAATAAAACCATCAAAACTACCCACTTTAAATCAACTAAACAAAACTCTTGAGAATCAATTTCCATTACTCTATCGATTACCATCTCGCGCGTCGAGGGACACAAGACTTTTATTTGCTCCAAAAACATTAAAAAACCACGACATTCAATATCGAGCATTGCTAATTCTGCGTCATTAAAAATACGCGTTGTGGTCAAACTATGAACATTGGCAAGATAAGGGGTTTTATCGGTCGATTGTAGGTCGCATAGCTTCTCTAACCATGCAAGTGCTTTAAAAATTTCGTCATGATGAAATCCAGCCCGAATCAATTCGTCAGTAAGTTCATCTTGGTCAACCATCAACTCAGCTTGGTTGTTCACTAAGTTTTCAAATAAATACATCAATATATCAAACATGGGATTAACCTTTAACTCTGACGTAACCCTCCGCACAGGAGGCTATGTGACCCTGAAGTTCCAAATCTAATAGCTCAGTCAGTACTACATGAACCGCCATATTGCTGCGTGAGACAATTTGGTCGACAGGGGTTGGCGTGTAATCAACACTATCTAACAATGGAAGCATTGCCAACCTTTCTTTAGAGTTTTTTTCAGTCTCTAAGGCTAAACGTGTCTGCTGTGGTGTAATTTTAGCGTTATCACACGCAAAGTTTAAGGTATGCATTACCTCCGCAATGGAGTCAACCAGTTGAGCACCATCCTTAATGAGACCGTTACTGCCTGCTCCATTATCACTGTATATGTTACTCGGCACGGAAAATACCTCTCGATTTTGCTCTAAAGCATATTTTGCAGTAATCAAAGAACCACTCTTTTGCTTCGCCTCAACCACAATAATCCCTTGTGACAGTCCACTGATGATCCTGTTTCTACGCGGAAATAGCTTTGGATGAGGTTGTGTGCCAAGCGGGTACTCCGATAAAATTAGGCCATGCACTGCGATATCGCGTGACAACGTGTTGTTTCTTTTAGGGTAAGTGATATCAATACCGTTTCCGAGTACCGCTATAGTAGGCACACCGCATGCAATACTGGTTTTGTGACAAATACTGTCTATCCCTAAGGCAAGCCCGCTAACCGTCACGATATTACAATTAATGGGCAACCCTTGTACAAACTCCTTAGTTACTTGCATACCATAGTGGCTAGGAAAACGACTTCCAACCATCGCAATCTTTTCGTGCTTCAACAAATTTGAATTTCCATGCCCGTAAAGGAATAAAGGTGGAGAATGTAGCTCTTTCAATAAGGGGGGATAACGTTCGTCCGCAAGGCTTATGAAATGATGACTCTCGCTTTTTGAAAGCCATTTCATAGTATCTCTAGCCTGCTGTTTGACCTTGGACTGTGGTCGAAGGATCTGCTCCACTTGATTTGCATTCCAACCAATTCTATATAAGCTAGATGGAGACATTGAGGTAAGATCTTTTATTGAACAACCCAGTCTTGAAGCGCTCGCTTTAAGTCGCAACAATCCGAGCTTTGGCAAATGATATAATGTTAAATACGCAAAAACCTCTGCGTATGATGTCGAAGTAGCCGAAACCATGTTTCCATCCTTGGAAATTGAACTTTCTAAATTTAAGGTTTGGCGATAAGTTCACCGCCAACTAGGTGCTCACTAGTTTGGGTTACCCATGCGTAGCTTGCATGCTCAAAGTTTTTCACCACTATCAGCTCCCCTACTTTGTATGCAGGTTGCTCGACCGTTTTTTTGGTAGAAAAGATGTCCATAATAGAGCTTCGCGTTAGAACATAACTCGGACGCTCTTCATATTCTATGTCGGGACCTTGCTTATAAATTCCAAACACCGTTCCTGGTTTTACATGCCGTTTGCCTAAATTAATAATTACCACATCTCGTTTTCCGATCAAACTGTTGCCATTGATGTTACCGACTAACTCACCTGTTTGCCTCGTCGCGGCTTTTAGTTTCAAGTCTCGTGGTTTTTTGCGTTTTACTGGCAAAAGCTTATCGCCTAACATCGCCTCGCGGTTACTACTTTCTATTCGCACCACGTGCCTTTCATCGCTTAATGTTTTACTGATAGACACATCACTTAAATGACTCACTTGAACACCGAGCATTTTACCCATGCTATCGTATACTTCTCGCTCTTTACGAACGACTTGATAGTCAGCATCAGGCTTTGGTAGTTTGTGTGTAAGGACATAATCTTTACTTGCAAAACGAGGCGTTCCCGCCCGATCGCCTAGCAAAGTTGGTAAGATTTGGTACTCTTGTGCGTCCATTAAACTATCATTTGAAATATAGGGGGCGATCGTCTGCCAAGGTAACACGCTTATTGGACTAGGCTTTTGCAACACTCGCGCACCGGGTGACAAAACCAGAGTGTCTTTGTTTCTAACCAGTTCTAAAACAGGCCGACCATTTTCCCATTTGAGCCGAAGAATATCTCCCGGATAAATAAGATGCGGATTTTCAATCTGTGTATTGCTTCTCCACAACTCAGGCCACAGCCAAGGTTGCGATAAGAACAAATTGGAAATATCCCAAAGCGTATCCCCTTTTTTGACGGTATACGAGCTTGGTGCACTGTCTTTCACATTCACAACATCGGCGTAAACAGGAAAAACCGTCAGATTTACGAGCACCAAAAGGGTCAGCGCTAGTGTTACTTGAAGGTATTTGTGCATATGCTTTTTTCCAAATATTAATTACAGATTTATATCTAACTTGACTGCTGTATAATACCTTATCGGTTTAACATTCAATTTATTAACCTTTATCAATCCGATTGCGACCCTATATATGGTAGAAAGAGAATTGAGTGGATAGACTCACTATCATAGTTGTCTTAACAATCTATTGATTACGAATTCTGAATCAATGTTATAAATATTGATACTGACCAAAAGAGTGGACTTATGCCTGTTTTAGAAGTGCTAACATTTCCTGATGAAAGATTGCGAACCAAAGCAAAGCCAGTAGAAACGATTGATAGCGAAATAAAAACGCTTGTCAAAAATATGTTTGAAACAATGAAAGACGAAAAAGGCATAGGCCTAGCAGCAACGCAAGTCAATGTACATAAACGAGTCGTTGTTATGGATGTATCTGAAGAGCAGGATTCGCCCTATGTGTTTATCAACCCAGAGATCCTAGAAAAAGAAGGTTCAACTATTAGCGAAGAAGGATGTTTATCTGTTCCGAATAATTACGCCAAAGTTGACCGAGCCGAAAAAGTGAAGGTGAAGGCCCTTAACGAACATGGAGAATCCTTTGAAATTGAAGCAGAGGGGCTTTTGGCAATTTGTATTCAACACGAATTAGACCACTTAGAAGGCAAACTCTTTGTCGATTATCTATCACCGTTAAAACGAAATCGCATTAAGAAAAAGCTCGAAAAAGAAGCAAAACTTGCCGCCAAGGCTTAATCAACTAAAGATAAGGGAATCGAGATTGCGCATTTTATTTGCTGGAACACCAGAGTTTGCTGCATTGCATTTAAAAGCACTTTTAGAAGCTAAATTTGATGTCATTGGTGTGTATACTCAACCAGACAGACAAGCAGGTAGAGGCAAAAAGCTCACCCCAAGTGCAGTAAAACAATTGGCGCTAGAGCACAATATAGAAGTTCACCAACCTGCATCTTTAAAATCCGCCGAAGCGCAAACATCACTTGCAGCATTGAAACCAGACGTATTCGTTGTCGTCGCTTACGGGCTGATCCTTCCCAAAGCAGTATTAGACATACCTAAGTTCGGCTGCATAAACGTGCATGGCTCAATCTTGCCAAAGTGGCGGGGGGCGGCGCCCATTCAACGTTCAATTTGGGCTGGCGATGAGCGTACCGGCGTGACTATTATGCAAATGGATGAAGGTCTCGACACTGGCGATATACTAACGATAAGCGAAGTCGACATTGCAGAGCACGAAACAAGCGCGAGTCTCTACGAAAAGCTGGCTAAAGTGGGTCCAGAGGCATTGGTAAACACACTGAAAAACCACGCAAAGTGGCAAGCTCAAACACAAAATGATGACGATGCAAGTTATGCAGCAAAGCTCAGTAAAGACGAAGCGAAAATAAACTGGTCGCTTGGCGCACAGCAGCTTGAACGTAACGTGCGAGCCTTTAACCCTTGGCCAATCGTTTGGTTTGAACATGCATCCATGCCCATAAAAGTATGGGAGGCAGAGTATAGAAATCTGCCAAATCTTTCACAAAAACTAAGTTCTGGTGAAATACTTCAATATGACAAACTAGGCTTATTTGTTGCCTGCCACGATGGCGTTTTGGTGATCCATAAAATTCAAAAGCCTGGCAAGAAACCGCAAAGTATTGAACAGATTTATAATGGGCAAAAAGACTTATTTTCTGTTGGTCAGGTTCTAAGATGAGTCAAACCGACCCAAACAGTAAGAAAAGTCGAAGGGACCACACTAATGAGCCTCCAAAACGCATAAATTTGCGAGCGGATGCCGCTTGGGTGCTTTATCAAATACTGGAGTGCGGTCAATCTGCAACGCCATTATTGTCAAAAGTGTGGGCTCGGCATGAAAAACCAAGCGACCGAGCTTGGCTACAAGAGACAATTTATGGATGTTTGCGTACCCTACCTCAGTTACAAATTTGGTTAAGATCGCTCCTCGATAAGCCGATTCAAAAAAAGCAAAAAATATCTGAGCACCTTATTATGGTTGGGTTTTACCAACTCGCATTTTTGCGTACTGCCGATCACGCTGCAGTATCAGAAACGGTGAAAGCAAATAAAATTCTTCGTAACGATCCTCTTAACGGCCTTGTTAATGCAGTGCTTAGACGATTTCAAAGAGAACAATACGACTTAAAACGCTCAGATGAACCTCACGTGAAATTAGGCTTATCGAAGTGGCTTTATAAGCGCCTGCTTATTGCCTACCCTGAAGCGCTAAATTCAATTGCAAAAGGCATGCATGAACGCGCTCCAATATGGTTAAGAATAAACCCCCTAAAAACCAACATAGAAGATTTCTGTAAGTCGCTAAGCGACGCGGGATATCAGTACCACCAGCAAAACGAACGATGCTTAAAGTTAACTAACCCTGGTGACATTACTCAAATCCCAGGGTTTGATACAGGTAAATTTGCTATTCAAGACTTTGCAGCGCAACAAGCGTCTAACTTATTAAACGTTCAGGCAGGAGACAAGGTCTTAGATTGCTGTTGCGCACCTGGCGGTAAAACGTCTGCGCTACTAGAGAGCGAAAGTGAGTTAGCTGAAATGTATGCAGTAGATTCTGATAAAGAACGATTAAACCTAGTCCGCGAAAACTTACAACGCTTAGGCCACGAACAAAAATTTGCTCAAAAACTCAGCTTAGTATGCGCTGATGCCAGCATGCTTGACGCTCATGAGGTTTTTCAAAGCAAAGCATCTTACTTCGACAAAATCTTACTCGACGCCCCCTGTTCTGCCACTGGTGTAATAAGACGTCACCCCGACATTATGTGGCTAAGAAAACCGAGTGATATAGAAGCCCTGACTACCTTACAATCAGCAATCTTAGAACAATGCTGGCACTTACTAAAACCGGGCGGCACTATGCTTTACGCGACTTGCTCTATATTACCTGAAGAAAATAGCACTCAAATATCAGCCTTTTTAGCGCGACATTCCGATGCTAGAACCATACCCATACAAGACAACGATGGTCAATTTGCAGAATCTTGGCAAATACTGCCGGGAGAAAACGGTATGGACGGATTCTTTTATGCTAGGATTGAAAAAGTCGAACGATAAGTAAATATAAGTACAAGCAAAGACATATGAAAATCATCATCATTGGTGCAGGACAAGTTGGTGGAACACTTGCTGAAAATTTAGCAGGTGAGCAGAATGAAATTACGATCATTGATTCAGAAAATCGGATCTTAGACAATCTTCAAGATCGCTTAGACCTGCAAGTAGTTTGTGGCATTGGGAGTCATCCAGACATTCTGAAAAAAGCAGGGGCGCAAGACGCCGATATGCTGATTGCAGTGACCAACAGCGACGAGAGCAACATGATGGCGTGTCAGGTTGCACACAGCTTATTTAAAACGCCAACTAAAATCGCTCGTGTTCGCTCTGAGCAATACATCATCTATCAAGACCAGCTTTATCAACATAAAGACATTCCCGTTGACCATTTGATTGCGCCGGAACAATTAGTCACAGCGGCAATAAAAAGATTAATTGATTACCCCGGTGCACTTCAAGTAGTAGAGTTTGCTGATGGAAAGGCTAGTCTAGTGGCGGTTAAAGCCTATTATGGCGGACTATTAGTAGGGCATGCTCTATCTGCCTTAAAAGAACATATGCCCAATGTCGAGACAAGGGTTGCAGCAATTTATCGTAGGGGGCGCCCTATCCGCCCGCTTGGCTCAACGGTAATAGAAGCGGACGACGAAGTTTTCTTTATTGCTGACACAAAACACATTCGTGCGGTAATGAGTGAACTACAAAAGCTAGAAGCCAGTTATAAACGCATTATGATCGCTGGTGGAGGGCTTATTGGCGCTGGCTTGGCGAAAAAGTTAGAAAATAACCACAACGTAAAATTGATTGAATATAGCTCAGAGCGGGCTAACTATTTAGCATCTGTCCTCGATCACACTATTGTATTTCAGGGCGACGCCTCTGATGCGAGCTTATTAAGTGAAGAGAGTGTTGAGCAAGTTGATGCATTTATTGCCGTTACTAACGATGACGAAGCTAACATTATGTCAGCTATGTTGGCGAAAAGGATGGGAGCACAAAAAGCGATGGTCTTAATACAGCGCAGTGCTTACGTCGACCTAGTGCAAGGCGGCGACATCGATATTGCGTTCTCTCCACAACAAGCGACGATTTCTGCGTTGCTCACACATATTAGACGCGGTGACATCGTTAATGTGCATTCACTGAGACGCGGTGCAGCAGAAGCCATCGAAGCCATTGCCCACGGTGACGAAAACACCTCTAAAGTTGTTGGTAAACAAATACGCGATATCAAGCTCCCTCCAGGCACAACCATTGGAGCGATTGTCAGAGAAGATCAAGTAATCATCGCCCACAGCGATACACTTATCCTCTCAAATGACCACGTAATATTATTCTTAGTCG
The DNA here is from genome assembly GCA_965658765.1 of Glaciecola sp. Taxonomy (GTDB): domain Bacteria; phylum Pseudomonadota; class Gammaproteobacteria; order Enterobacterales; family Alteromonadaceae; genus Glaciecola. The sequence goes on from CBFHTO010000011.1 coordinate 12,341, forward strand.
ACAAGAAATTTATTGGGGACGTAGAGAGATTATTCCAACCAAGCGCACTGTTCTTTTAAGGTAAGATATCTAAGGGAAAACATCAAAACTAGTCTGAGGCATCGAAAAGTCGTTCATGCTTAGCTGCGCCAAAACGTAGGTGAAAAGAGTACCAACAAAGAAAAAACTTCAAGCCGTCCAAATAACATAGCTACTACCAGTAACCACTTAGCTGAGTCAGACACTGCTGCGTAAGTACTCGCTACGGCTCCTAAACCTGGTCCGAGATTATTCAATGCAGCTGCCGTTGCGGAAAATGCCGAGATATTATCTAAACCCGAAGCGATTAAGCCAATCATGATAAACACAAATACAATCGCGTAAGCCGCAAAAAAACCCCATACAGCTTCAACGACCCTGCTTGGCATTGCTCTTTCACCGAGCTTAACAGCATATACGGCTTTTGGGTGGATGAGTCGATCTACTTCCCTTTTGCCTTGAATGAACAGCAATAAAACACGTATGACTTTAAGCCCACCACCAGTCGAGCCCGCACAACCTCCAATAAAACTTGAAAATATAAGTAGTATTGGCAAAAAGGCGGGCCAGGCACTGAAATCGGTAGTCGCAAAACCTGCTGTTGTGCTGATGGAAACCGCTTGGATCATTGCTTGGTCAAGCGCAATGTCGGCGCTTTCGTACACTGAAAAATTAAGCAAGACCAAAAAGCAAACACTAATTAGGCCAAACTGTATTGTGAAAAACGCCTTACATTCAGGGTCTTTAAAGTAGTTTTTGATGTTTCTACCTGATGCAGCGGCGTAATGAAGCGAGAAATTCAAGGCCGCAACCCACAAAAATACAACGCAAATAATGTTAATAGCAGGGCTATTGAAGTACCCCAAACTCGCGTCATAAGTCGAAAAACCACCAATCGCCACCGTAGAAAATGCGTGACAAACCGCATCGAAGAAAGACATTCCTGCAAAGTAATAAGCTAAGCTGCAGAAAATCGTAAGGGACAAATAAATGTACCAAAGATGTTTTGCGGTGTCGGCAATGCGGGGAGTCATTTTTGAGTCTTTTACTGGACCAGGCGTTTCCGCACGGTATAGCTGCATGCCTCCCACCCCAAGGATAGGCAGAATTGCCACCGCTAATACGATGATCCCCATACCGCCCAACCATTGAAGTTGCTGACGATAAAACTGTACCGCTTTAGGTAGAAATTCAATGCCCTCAATCACCGTTGCACCAGTCGTTGTAAGACCAGAAAAAGACTCAAAAATAGAGTCGGTAACACTCATTTGGGGCTGATCTAATAGGGCGAACGGAAGTGCACCGAAGGTCGCTAGTACAGTCCAAAACAACACCACAATAAGAAAACCTTCTTTGGCCCTAAGATCCGCTCGGTTATGCCTGTTGGGATACCAAAATGCTAAGCCGGTGATCAAACTTAACACGAAAGCGAAAACGAAGGCCAAACCACCACCATCGCCATATAACAAAGAAACAAGCGCCGGAGGCAACATCGTTACACTAAATAAGGCAACGAGTAAGCCAAGTATTCTTATGATCGCGCGGTACTGCACTTAGTTTATGTCCTTCACTTTTGAGTCTTCTGAACTTTGCGGTATGTTAATACGTTTGTACTTTTCATAGAGTGTAAAAGCATTTAACGCCGATTGCAGTAAATTTAAAAAAATAAGCACAAGCTATGACTAAAGTTTATAATGTTGAGCTTTTAAATATATCTCATTAATCTGCAAAGGTTATTTGTTCAATATTATTTTTGGGCGCACATAAGCTGAAACTGTGACCTCTTTTTTCAAAATCATCAAGCAGCCGTAGTGTACTTATATCTCTAAGAAAATTTGAATTACAACGCGGCTCAACAGGAGTGCAAGTTATTAAGATACTCGACGGAGGCATGGGTCAAGCCTTATTAAAAAAGACAAACCGAGAAATCAGTCCTATGTGGTCTGCAGACGTAATGTTACATGAGCCTGAATTAGTGCGCGATGTACATTTGGCATTTATCGAAGCTGGCGCAAAGGTCATCACATTAAATACCTATACCGCCACACCTCCTCGATTAAAAAGAGAAAAACATCTACATGAATTAGAACGCCTCCACAAAAATGCGATTGAAGCCGCACAAACCGCAATTCGCATGTCTGGTTTTTCAGATATCAAAATAGCAGGGTGCCTGCCACCTTTAGTTGCCAGTTATAAAGCTGCTGCGGCTTTGCCTTACGATGTGTCATATGACATCTACCAACAATTAGTTCACTTGCAAAAAGAAGCAAGCGACCTGTTCTTATGTGAAACTATGTCTTCAATCAGTGAAGCCTCTGCAGCGTGCAAGGCCGCGCAAGAAAGTAAGAAGCCAGTTTGGTTAGGCTTTACAGTGAAAGACGACAATTCACAAACGCTTCGAAGTGGAGAACCTTTGCAAGAGGCCCTGACCTCTCTTGCAAAACACAAACCCCAAGCCTTATTGCTTAATTGCAGTCAACCAGAAGCGATTAAAGCTTGTTGGCCTTTGATGCAAGAGTCACAACGCATAAATAAAATGAGATTTGAGCTTGGCGCTTATGCCAATGGCTTTCATTCGGTTGAATCGCTATACCCAGGCGATACAGTCGAACATTTAGCGACGAGAAAAGACTTATCTCCCCGGAAATATGCGGATTTTTGCAAATATTGGGCGAAACATGGTGCAAGTATTATTGGGGGATGCTGTGAAATCGGGCCAGAGCACATTGCCGAAATTTCGAAGACCTTTAAACAAGTTCGATAAAATAAATTTGTATTAAGTTCAACTCTTTAGATCAGGCGCCCTAAAAATCTTTATTTTTGGGCTTGGCATTGCTCAAAAATATGCTAATTTAAATGGAGTGAAGAGCGATTGTCTTCACTAAAGCATGCAAGCTATGTAGGTATAACGCTAAGAAGACATACAGCGATATCAACACCAAGCTAAGTGTTAAATTAGGTAAATAAAGCTTTCCAACTATTTGTTGTCTATTGAGGTATATTTAATAGTATTCGTCGATATAGCAACTGTGGTTCGCTACGGATCGAAGCAAGGTAAAGCGTAATAAAATAAAAAGAATCGGAAATTGCCGTCATTGCCAATATTGCAATAAGCAAAGTTTATTCCAATCTTCAATTAACAAATGCTTTCTCTGAGACAGAAAAGGCACTTTTTGTGTGTTCGAAATTTAATATATTCACAAAGTTATCCACAGATAATAAATCCGTTTTTTATTAAAATACTTATAAATAACAGTATTTTAGTATTCATATGAAATTTGAGTAGGGAATTTATGCACAACAAAGACAACAAGCCATTGGTACTCGTTGATGGATCTTCATATTTATTTAGAGCCTTCCACGGTATGCCCCCTCTCACCAACTCCAAAGGTAAAGATACAGGCGCTGTGTATGGCGTGGTTAATATGCTTCGCTCTTTGATCAAAGATTACTCCCCAAGCCATATGGCTGTTGTGTTTGACGCAAAAGGCAAAACTTTTAGGGATGATATGTATGATAAATACAAAGCCAATCGTCCGCCCATGCCTGATGAATTAAGAGACCAAATCAAACCCCTTCATGAGATTGTAAAGGCGATGGGCTTCCCTTTGATTGTCGAGCCTAATGTTGAAGCAGATGATGTCATCGGTACTCTTGCTACGCAGGCATCAAAGAAAGGAATACCTTGTGTGATAAGCACGGGAGATAAGGACATGGCGCAATTGGTCGATGAGCACGTTACTCTTATCAATACGATGACACGCACCACCATGGATAGACAAGGTGTTGTTGAAAAATTTGGTGTGCCAGCAGAACTGATTATCGATTACCTCGCCCTAAAAGGTGACAAAGTAGATAACATCCCTGGTGTTCCAGGTGTTGGAGATAAAAGCGCGGTAGCCTTGCTCAACGGCATAGGCGGTATTGAAGAAATCTACGCTAATCTAGATAAAATTAAGGACTTAGACTTCAGAGGCGCCAAGACCATGGCAGCAAAAATGGAGCAATATAGAGAAGATGCTTTTCTTTCGTATAAATTGGCAACCATTGTACTTGACCTCGACTTGAAGCTAGAACTAGACGAGTTAGCAATAAAAGAAATGGACAAACCGGTTCTGCGAGACATGTTTGCCGAACTTGAATTTAAGCGCTGGCTTAGCGAAGTGAGTGATGCAGAAACCTTAAGAGAAGTTGCCGATAACCTGAGTTCAAAAAGCAACACAAGCACTCAAAATTCGAGCGATAAGGCTGACGCAGCAGCAACCGACGCATCAACCCCCTCGCCACCGCTTATCGATTCAAGTAATTACGCTACAATATTAGAACCGTCAGATTTCGATAATTTGCTAACCCGCATTGAAAATAGCGATTATTATGCACTCGACACCGAGACCACCAGTTTGAATTATATGAATGCCGAACTAGTTGGTTTTTCATTCGCCTTTGCCGACGGTTATGCTTGCTATTTGCCATGCGCTCATGACTATGCCGGCGCACCGGAACAACTTGAGCTTTCTATGGTTTTAGATAAATTAAAACCGCTTTTAGAAGATTCCGAACCAAAAAAAATCGGTCAACACATCAAATATGATAAGAACGTTTTAGCCAATTACAATATTGAATTAAAAGGTGTATTGGGCGACACCATGCTCGCATCTTACGTGCTTAATAGTACAGCTACCCGTCATGATATGGATAGCCTGTCATTGAAGTACCTTGGTCACAAATCGATTAGCTTTGAAGAAATCGCTGGCAAGGGCGCTAAACAACTAACGTTTAATCAAATTGAACTTGAGCAAGCTGCACAGTACGCAGCAGAAGACGCTGATATTACTCTAAAGCTATATCACTCTTTACGAGAATTATTACAGCAACAAGATGGATTAGAACCACTATTGACAGACATAGAAGTGCCATTGTCCTCAGTATTATCGAAAATGGAACAAATAGGCGTCCAAATCGACTCTCAGCAACTTGCACAGCAAAGTCAAACCTTGTCTCAGCGCATTTTAGAATTAGAGTCTAAAGTACATGAACTAGCAGGAGAGAGCTTTAACCTAGGTTCAACCAAACAGCTTCAACATATCCTGTTTGAAAAATTAGAACTACCAATAAAAAAGAAAACACCTAAAGGTGCACCTTCCACCTCAGAGGAGGTATTACAAGACTTGGCCTTGGAGTTTGAGTTGCCTGCACTTATTATGCAGTACCGGGGCTTGACCAAACTCAAAAACACCTACACTGAGAAACTCCCGAAGATGATCAATCATCGTACACAGCGAGTTCATACTTCTTATCATCAAGCGAATACAGCCACAGGGCGTTTGTCTTCAAGCGATCCTAATTTGCAGAATATCCCAATAAGGACAAGCGAAGGCAGGCAAGTACGTCAAGCTTTTGTTGCAGACGATGGTTATAAAATTGTGGCTGCCGACTACTCTCAAATTGAACTAAGAATTATGGCTCACTTGAGCCAAGATGAAGGCTTAACCAAGGCTTTTGCTAACAACCTAGATGTGCATAAGGCGACGGCCGCCGAAGTTTTTGGCGTCGAACTAGATGAAGTAAACAGTGACCAACGCCGAAGTGCAAAAGCAATAAATTTCGGTTTGATTTACGGCATGTCTGCATTTGGATTAGCCAAACAATTGAATATCCCACGTCACGAAGCTCAAACCTATATGGACAAATATTTCGAGCGCTATCCTGGCGTACTTCGCTACATGGAGTCGACTCGTGCAGCAACGAAGGACTTAGGTTACGTTTCAACAGTGTTCGGTCGACGCTTATATCTGCCAGATATTAATGCCAGTAATGGAGCACGTAGAGCGGGCGCTGAGCGAGCAGCAATCAACGCACCAATGCAAGGTACAGCGGCTGATATCATCAAAAAAGCAATGATTGCAGTGCACAATTGGATTGAAAGTTTGGCAGAGCCAAGAGGCATTAATATGGTAATGCAGGTACACGATGAACTGGTGTTTGAAATCAAAGAAGAATACTTAGAACAATATTGTCAGAAAATTGCCGAGTTGATGGAAAATTGTGTCTCTTTGAAAGTGCCCTTAGTAGTAGACCTTGGACGAGGAGATAATTGGGACGAAGCGCATTAAAAAAGATTTTAATTTTTTTGAACTAAGTAAGATCTCAATGCTCTTACTTTTGAATGTGTTGTTCTCCCTGTGTGAAATTGGCCCTGATTATTTTTAATCAGGGCTTTTTTAATTACGTAAAATGTTTAGTCGCCCACGCTAACATCGTCTTCTTTTACGTCTAACCACTTTTTTAGCTTGTTCTCAGTCTCGAGTACCCCGATCCCTTTTAGAGAAGAGAAAGCATGAACTTCGACGTCGCCATTAAATGCAATGCTTGCTTCCCTTACCATCAATAATTGAGATTTTCGCTTCCCTGTTTTTAATTTGTCTGCTTTGGTTAATAAAATTAATACCGGTAAGTTTGCGCTAACGGCCCAAAATACCAAATCCTGATCCAAATCTTTAAGTGGATGTCGGATGTCCATAAGAATAACAATCCCTTTGAGGCAATCTCTTTTCTGCAAATACTCACCTAGAGATTTTTGCCACTTTTGCTTCATTTTGATCGGAACTTTCGCAAATCCATACCCAGGTAAGTCTACTAGGCGTCTTTGCTCATCTAATTCAAATAGATTAATAAGTTGAGTACGACCGGGGGTTTTACTCGTTCTAGCTAGGTTGTTTTGACGAGTAATTCGGTTTAATGCACTCGATTTTCCTGCATTAGATCGCCCAGCAAAGGCGACCTCTCCGCCCTCAAATGGCTCTAAGTGAGAAATATCAGGGGCACTTGTCAAAAACTTTGCTTTTGTAAAATAAGACATAACAACGTTGTGTAAATAAATTCAGTAGTGAAGTTTACACCTAAATTGCCATTTAATTCGATGTAAATCCATAGTATTAACAACGAAATGTTTTTTTAAAAGATTAATTGTGTAAAATACCGCACAATCACAATTGGTGATCAGTAAACCTCATTTTCAGAGAGCGTAATATGAAAAAATATTGTTTGCTTTTAGCATTATTCCTTGGATTCTCTGCAGTATCTCACGCGAAAGGCGATGCAGAAGCAGGAAAAGCCAAATCCTTAACTTGTGCAGCGTGTCATGGCACAGATGGTAACAGTGCGATAGATATGAACCCTAAACTTGCAGGGCAACACTCTGGATATTTAGTCAAACAGCTTAAAGAGTTTAAATTAGCTGGACAAACAGGTGGCAAAGAAGGCCGAAATAATGCAGTAATGAACGGTATGGCTATGCCTTTGAGTGAACAAGACATTTACGATTTGGCAGCTTACTTTTCTTCACAAGAAATTAAATTAGGTGAAACACCTGAAGATGTTATTGCGCAAGGCGAAGCATTGTATCGCGGTGGAGACTCAGATCGAGGTATTACAGCTTGCGCGGCTTGTCATGGACCCGATGGAAAAGGCATGAATCTAGCTGGTTTCCCGGTAATTGGTGGACAACACGCAAATTACACGAAATCACAGCTAGAAATGTTTCGCTCAGGTAAGCGTAACAATGACTTAAATGGCATGATGCGCGGTATTGCATCAAAGCTGAGCGATGAAGATATAAGAATTCTTTCCCTATATTTGGGCGGCTTACACTAAAGCCAACTAATATAAACATCGTGTAAAAAACTTGTTAATTTTGTTGTAATTTATATTTTTTTAAGTATTATCTACACAACTTTCTTACAAAGCTTGCTAAATTCAAGTTTTGTGAGTAGTATTATTGATAATAAGAAAGTGTAATGGATGACAAAAAACAAGTTCGCTAGTAACGTTAAAACCAATAATAAGGGTCACTAGTAAACGAACAAGCGCGCATGATGTGCATAACGGGAGAGGTGTCAATAGACACTGATAATTCAAGGTGATAGCTCAGGCTATCACCTTTTTTCTTTTCTAGCTTCCTCAAAATTCCGAAACAACGAATTCCGCTTATTAAGGTTTATATCTAACTGTCTTAACGATAACATGGCCTTGGTAAACATTACTAATGACCCTATATTCTGCGCGTTTGAGCGCAATGGAACTAACATGGCAAAATCGAAAAAAACACGAAAAGTAGGACAAATTGGCATTCCGAAGTCAAAAGACCGTAAAGTAAGTAAAATTACTAAACAACCCAAAACAAAAAAAGGGAAAGTTGCAGGAAATCGTCAAAATCCTGAAAGAGAAATAAATAAGAGAGGTGCCAATACTGGACCTACAAATCCGAAGGTAGGAAGCAAAACAAAAATTGATTTGAGTAAGTATGAAAATACTGGTCAGGCAGCAGAAAATAACCATTCAAAAGTCTCTAAAAAACAATTGTACAAAGCTGAGTTACATTCCATTGAAAACGACAAAAAATTAGACGCGCTGCTGGACAAACAAGAACAAGGCGAACTCAATAAAAGCGACGCTGCTTACGTTAAACAAAAATCTGAACGTTATGCGTTTTTGTGCAAAATGTTAGGCATCGAAGAAGACATTGACACAGAAGATACATCAAATGATGATCCTTATGCGCAGTTAGATGCAATTAATCTTAACGACTACAAAGACTAATTAATATTGTTTATGGAATTCACACACATCCTAATCTTCACCCTAGCTGCGATCATTATCGTTGCACTTGGAACGTATGCTGGTCGACTTTTGTTTCTATTAAAAGCGCAAAAACAACGCCACGAAGCAGCTAAAACCAAACGCATTAAAAACATTGAATCTTCGGTTCAAACTATCGCGTTTGCAATGCTTCAGCAACAATGTGATTTATCTGAAGGCGTGATTCGAATTTGTCGAATGTTGGAAGGCGTTCCACTTGATCCTATACCTGATTACAAAGCTAGGTATCCAGCAACGTTCGAATTATTCGAAAAGGTGAAAAACTACCCTACCCACGATGAGCGAGCACGCCTGCCAAAAAAAGAAAGACGTGAGCAAGACAAGGAGCGTGGTGAATTTGAGTCTGAACTTGAAAGTAAAATATTAAAAGAATCCGAATCTTTAAAAGGATTTTGCGTTTCTTCATAAATAATCCATAAAGCGGTCGACTGGTAAGTTAAAATTGCTGTTTTCATGTGATTGAAGTGCGATCCGCCTTACCAATTTTTATCACATCAATGTATACTTATGCCTTTATAATGAGCAACGAAAGGTATTTGTGTCCTCAATGCAAAATTACGATTTAAAAACCTTCCAAGGCTTGATCTTGGCACTGCAAGACTATTGGGCAAAACAAGGCTGTGTGATTATTCAACCTTTAGATATGGAAGTTGGCGCGGGTACATTTCACCCAATGACATTTTTACGTTCACTGGGCCCTGAGCCAATGAATAGCGCTTATGTTCAACCTTGTCGTCGTCCTACTGATGGTCGTTACGGTGAAAACCCTAACCGCCTTCAACATTATTATCAATTTCAGGTAATGCTAAAACCTTCTCCAGATAATTTTCAAGAGTTGTATTTAGGTTCACTCGAGGCACTTGGCTTTGATCCTTTAGTACATGATATTCGGTTTGTTGAGGACAACTGGGAATCGCCTACACTCGGTGCATGGGGTTTAGGATGGGAAATCTGGTTAAACGGAATGGAAGTTACCCAATTTACTTATTTCCAACAAGTTGGAGGCATTGAGTGCAAGCCCGTTACAGGCGAAATAACCTATGGGCTTGAACGATTAGCCATGTATATGCAAGAAGTCGACAGTATCTATGACTTGGTCTGGACAAAAGGTCCATTCGGAGACGTGACATATGGCGACGTCTTTTTACAAAACGAGAAAGAGCAATCGGCCTACAACTTTGAGCACGCTGATGTAGATTTTATGTTCAGAAGTTTTGATGAACATGAGAAATCTTGCCAGGCCCTCATTGAAGCAAAGTTGCCCTTGCCTGCTTACGAACAAGTAATGAAGGCGTCTCACGTTTTTAATCTATTAGATGCACGACAGGCGATTTCTGTAACTGAAAGGCAAGGCTATATTTTACGAGTGCGTACACTAGCTAAAGCTTGCGCACAGATGTATTACAATACACGAGAAGACCTAGGCTTCCCATTATGTAAGGAAGCACAATGAGCAACAAGATGGACACAAATACGCTATTAATTGAACTTGGTACCGAAGAATTACCTCCCAAGTCACTGAAGATACTGACTGAAAGTTTCTCTCAATTTTTCTCAACTGAAATAAAAAAACTTGGCTTCAAATTTGATGAAGTACATTCCTTCGGTGCACCCCGCCGGTTGGGCGTAGCGCTAGTCAACTGTCAACGCAAACAAGCTGACCAAGAAGTCGAGAAGCGCGGTCCTTCAGTTAATGCCGCGTTTGACGAGAACGGTGAACCGACTAAAGCTGCATTGGGTTGGGCAAGAGGAAACGGGATTGATATTAAAGACGCCCAAAGACTTAAAACCGACAAAGGTGAATGGCTATTGCATCGTGCAACCGAGCAAGGCAAAACATTAGATGAAGTACTGCAGACGGCCCTTCAAATTACATTGAAGCAATTACCTATCCCAAAAATGATGCGATGGGGTAATTCTAATAGCGAATTTATACGTCCTGTTCACACCGTTTGCGCAATGTTTGGTAAAGAAATTATTTCATCACTTAGCTTATTTGGTATCAGCGCGGGTAATGAAGTTTCAGGACATCGGTTTCACGGTAAAAAACGCATTGAACTAGCTCACGCTGATGACTACGCAAAGGCATTAAAAGAAGAGTTTGTTTTAGTTGATTACCAGAGCAGAATGAACGCGATAGAAGAACAACTCAAAGCAAAAGCCAGTGACTTAGGCTTAATTCCCGACTACAGCCAAGAACTACTTGAAGAGATCTCTTCGCTCGTAGAATGGCCGATAGTACTTGAAGCCGAATTTGAAGAACGATTTTTGTCCGTTCCTAAAGAAGCCCTGATTTATACCATGAAGGACGATCAAAAATACGTTCCCTTGCTTGACCAAAATGGACAACTGGCTCCCAAATTTTTGTTTGTCAGTAATATCGACAGCAAAGACCCATCACAGGTGATTGCAGGCAATGAAAAAGTAATTCGCCCACGCTTGTCTGACGCGATGTTTTTCTTTGAAACGGACAAAAAAACCAGCTTGGAAGACAAGTCAGAACGCTTAAATAGTATCCTATTCCAAAAAGAATTAGGCAGTGTGCAAGATAAGAGTCAGCGAGTGAAGGGATTAGCCAAAGCACTTGCAACTGAGCTCAATTACGATAGTGAGCTTGTTAATGATGTACAACGTGCCGCTACTCTGGCAAAAGCTGATCTCGTCTCAAATATGGTTATGGAGTTTCCAAGCGTACAGGGCATCATGGGCTATTACTACGCTCTACATGACGGCGAAACTGAAATGGTCGCTCAGGCAATTCAAGAACAATATTTACCGCGCTATTCTGGCGATGAATTACCAAAAAGCAAAGTAGGCATGTTATTGTCAATGGCCGAGAAGCTCGACACCTTGGTTGGTATATTCGGTATAAACAAGCTCCCGAAAGGCGACAAAGATCCATTCGCATTGCGCCGCGCAGCGATCGGACTGATTCGGATTTTAGTCGACTATGACTTACCGCTGTCGATAAAATTTATTCTCAGCGCCAGTATTAAACAATATAAAGTAGATTTGAAAAATCAGGACGCTGCAATACAGCTAGAAGCGTTCTTACTTGACCGATTGAAGCCATATTATGCGGAGCAAGATATAGGTAGTGATGTGGTTAACGCCGTGTTGGCATCGTATCTTGGGCAGTCCCTGAGCGATATCAATTCTCGCGTATTAGCGGTGAACGAATTTTCAAAATTAGAAGGTAACGCAGGCCTTGTTGCAGCGAACAAACGTGTATCTAACATTTTATCTAAAAATAAAATAGACGCTTCTGAAGTTCTAAGCATTAATCCAGAGCTTTTCGAGCTAGACGACGAAAAGGCACTTTACTCTGCGCTTGAATCGATTAGCGAAAATGCTGATAGTCTTACTAATAATAAGCAATATACTGCTTTATTGCAGGAGCTTAGTACATTGAGGGATGTATTAGATGCCTTTTTTGATTCAGTAATGATCATGGCGGATGATGAGCAAATCAAACATAACCGGATTGCGCTGGTCAGCAAAGTACGCTCACTGTTTTTGTCTGTTGCGGATATATCGCTTCTCAATAATTGAATAGAAGGACTTTAAGATATGGTAACGGTGAACGCTGCGGCAAGTCGTATCTTGATTTGCTTTTTCACCTGCGTATTTCTAATTTCTTGTACAAGCTCAAGAGATCAAAGCTATATTATTGATACCAATAATAAAGATTTCTCGAGTATGTATTTGCGTGGCGTCTTTAATTGGTGGGAAGCAACAGACGATTTTCGCTTGCTTCCCATTGCCGATTCTGGTGATTATGGCCTTACTATGGAGCTAATTGCTGACGGGCAACCTTACGACTTTAAAGTTGCAGATGGGAAGTGGTCAGACTCGCTTAACTGTGGCGCGAAAAGCAAGGTCGAAACGATACGCGTTGGCGAGACGGTAGCTCTTTATTGCGGTCAAGATTCACTGAACTTACAATTTTCCCCCAAAATTACAGGTCGTTATGAGTTTCGACTTTCGTCAACTTGGAATGGCCCTCGTCTCTCTATACAACATAAACAAAAATGAAACTGAGCTGGACCTACGAAAAATTGCCGCTCGAGCGCACTTTTAAAATATCGCGCGGCAGTAAAAATCATGCTGATGTAGTTGTATTAGAAATACACGATGACGCTCAGGTCGGCTACTCAGAGGCAGTCCCATACGCACGATATGGTGAAAATTTTGAAACGGTTACAGCGGAACTTGAAGATATTTCTAGAAAAATTCAGGATTTTGCTAGCTTACAGGCAAGCGTTTGTTCACTTAAAAATGGCTCTACACGTAACTTATTAGATTGTGCGCTGTGGGATCTCCGCGCGAAAAGAGAGCGTCGGTCAGTACATGACATTCTTGGCTATAAACCAAAATCGGTTCCTTGTGCCAGCACAATATCAGTAGATTCGCTAGGTCAAATGCGTCAACAAAGTCTTGAGCATTTTGATTACCCTTTGTTAAAAGTAAAACTGGATAAAGATGATGTCATCGATAAGATTGAAGCTATCCATTCTGCAAGCCCAAGATCTAAACTTATAGTTGACGCAAACGAAGCTTGGGATTTTAAAACACTAGTAACTTGTATTCCCGCTTTGCACAAAATGAATGTTGCTCTGATCGAGCAGCCCTTGCCTGCGAGTGACGATTCTGCACTTTTAGGTCTAGACAGTCCAATACCAATTTGTGCTGACGAGTCCTGTCATCACACAAATGACATTGAAATTTTGCGCGCAAAGTATCAAGCTATCAATATTAAGTTAGATAAGTCTGGTGGCCTTACTGAAGCCATCAAAATGGTTGCTAAAGCGGGATCTAGTAATTTATCAATAATGCTTGGTTGCATGGTAGGAAGCTCACTTGCGATGGCCCCTCTTTTTACCTTGGCATCTCATGCCAATTTCATAGACTTAGACGGCCCAATCATCATAAAGGAAGATAGACCAAACGGTTTTGTATTTTCTAAAGGTTATATGCATCAACCAGAGCATTTTCTTTGGGGTATGGGCACTCACATTGAGTAATGCAATCACTAGGCGTCACCAGCGTTATCATTGCTAATGACGTCTAATGATATTTACTAAGCTGTTTATGTTACGGTGCTTCATTAACTCGTATATTAGAAATATTGCCAGAATAAACTCTTTGAAGAAGTTTGAGAATAGTACGCCAACATTAATTTAAGCTATTGTTTTTTAAGGTTATTAAAGCAATATTAGTTTTATGTGGTTTCTATAAACAAATATCCTTACAGAATAATCCATTAATAAATAATCAGTAGTGGTACCCCAGCCGATTTGTTCGCTACACATATAATTATCATCTCATTATTTATTTGTAGGTTGCCCGTTAATAAAAAAGATAAATAGTTACATAACTAAAAGCTTAAAAGTCTCTATTTAATATCCAACACATAACGTACTTTTCCGAACTCATAGTCAGAGACTTTCCTTATTATTAGAAGTAATCTATTTAGTCGCTCATCACAATATAGCCAAACGCATGTCAAATGTGACATTAGTAAATTCCGTTTCGTAAAAATAAAAAAACCTCAGAATGCATGCTTACGCTCTGAGGGTTGTATATATAATTTAAATTGAGAAACTAGTTTACGTGTCTTTTACGCTATTTTAAACCTGACAAGATAGTTGTATGCCTATATAAGAAGGAACGCACCGAATCATCGGCACATTCAACTAGACATAAATAATTAAACATCAAGGTTTTCTACATTTAATGCATTTGACTCTATGAATGCACGTCTTGGTTCTACTTGGTCGCCCATTAAAGTGGTAAACAATTGATCAGCACCAATCGCGTCTTCAATCGTTACCTGTAGCATTCTACGTGATTCTGGATCCATCGTAGTTTCCCATAACTGCTCCGGATTCATTTCACCTAGTCCTTTATAGCGCTGAATATATTGACCACGCTTCGCTTCAGACATTAACCACTCTAAGGCATCTTTAAACTCAGACACAGGCAGCGTTTTTTCACCCCGTTTGATGTATGCGCCCTCTTCCATTAGGCCATTAATCGTTTTGTTAAGTGTCGCGATCTTTGTGTATTCTGGTGATTCAATAAATTCTCTATTGATAGAATAGTCATAATCGATACCATGTTGTTTCATGGTGAGTACAAGTTCTTTTGTACCATCATCCATATCAATGATACTGTGCGTAAAGCTCCTTGAATCGCCTTCACTCGCAGTTAGCTTGTCTACTAAACGCCCACCAATGAGATCGAGTTCTGCGTACTGCTTAAGAACTTCAACAGTGATCACTTCTGAATAAATAAGCTGCGTCAGTAGTGATTCAGGCATACGTCTATGCATTCTTGCAACCATCATCATGGTGCTTTGATATAAGGTCACCATGTTCTCCAAAGCAAGGCCTGATATTGCGGGAGCATCATGACTTACATGTAGCGATGCTCCGTCAACAGCAATATTAGTAAGTAAATTTGTTAACGACTCGTCATCTTTCAAATATTGCTCTTGCTTACCTTTTTTAATTTTATATAAAGGTGGTTGAGCAATAAAGATGTGTCCCCGTTCAATCATTTCAGGCATTTGACGATAGAAAAAAGTTAACAAAAGCGTCCTTATGTGGCTACCATCAACATCAGCATCGGTCATAATAATAATGCTATGATATCTTAATTTATCGGGATTATATTCATCACGACCGATCCCACAGCCAAGTGCGGTGATTAATGTAGCAACTTCTTGGGAAGACAACATCTTGTCAAATCTTGCCTTCTCAACGTTCAGTATTTTACCTTTCAACGGAAGGATAGCTTGGTTTTTGCGGTTTCTTCCTTGCTTCGCTGAACCGCCCGCTGAGTCTCCTTCCACGATGTATAGCTCAGATAAAGCAGGATCCTTTTCTTGGCAGTCTGCTAGTTTCCCTGGTAAACCTGCAAGATCTAACGCGCCTTTGCGTCTTGTCATTTCACGTGCTTTTCGTGCTGCTTCTCGAGCGCGCGCAGCATCAATTATCTTGTTGACGATAGTCTTGGCATCCACAGGATGCTCTTGTAAAAACTCAGTTAGCTTCTCGCCCATTGCAGTTTCCACAGCAGATTTGACTTCGGACGATACAAGTTTATCTTTCGTTTGAGATGAAAATTTTGGATCTGGTACTTTAACAGAAACAATAGCAGTAAGGCCTTCTCGTGCATCATCCCCACTTGCACTTGTTTTATGCTTTTTATTATAACCCTCATTTTCCATGTAATTGTTCAATGTACGAGTAAGTGCGCCTCTAAAACCAGCTAAATGTGTGCCACCATCTCGTTGTGGAATATTGTTTGTAAAACAAAATATATTTTCTTGGAAAGCATCATTCCATTGCATGGCAACTTCTACCGCAACACCGTCTTCACGTTCGTGAGTAAAATAGAATGCTTTTCCGTGCACTACATTTTTATTAATATTTAGATATTCGACAAATGCGCGGATTCCGCCTTCATAATGGAAGTTGTCTTTGCGACCGTCTCTCTCATCTTCTAATGTGATAGACACACCTGAGTTTAAGAAAGAAAGTTCTCTAATACGTTTTGCTAGAATGTCGTAATGAAACAGAACATTAGTAAATGTTTCTTCACTAGGCCAAAAACGAATTGTGGTGCCTGTCTTTTCGGTTTCACCCGTTTGAGTTAGTGGAGTTACAGGAACACCCATATCATATTCTTGCTCATGCTTCGTTCCGTTTCTACGAATGGTAAGCGCCAGTTTCTTAGATAGCGCATTTACAACCGAAACGCCAACTCCATGCAAACCACCAGAAACTTTGTAGGAGTTATCATCGAACTTACCGCCAGCATGCAATACGGTCATGATAACCTCGGCTGCTGATACGCCCTCTTCTTCATGAATTTCCGTCGGAATACCTCGTCCATCATCACTGACAGAAACAGAATTATCAGAATGGATTTTGATCACTATTTCAGAACAGTGTCCAGCAAGCGCCTCATCAATTGAATTATCAACTACTTCAAACACCATGTGGTGAAGACCAGTGCCATCATCTGTATCTCCAATATACATGCCTGGTCTTTTCCGTACAGCATCTAAACCTTTAAGTACTTTGATACTTGACGAGTCATAATTTTGCTCTGACATTTTCACTCCTCGTTCACTTGGTCGTGTTCCACGTGAAACATTTTTTTGTTGTTGTAATGGTTTGCAAACTGCATTTGTTCTTGATGTATACAAGTTATGAAAACTTGTGCTTCATTTTGAACGAGTAAATCTACAAATTTCTTGCGGGATACTTCGTCCAATTCTGCAGCTAAATCATCTATTAAAAAAATACTTGGTTTACCTGAATACTGTTTTAATAAAATGACTTCCGATAACAATAGTAAAGAAGTTAATACTCTTAACTGCCCACGTGATAGAAATTCTGCTGCGTTCCTATCGTCAATTAAAAATAATATATCGCCTTTATGAGGACCTCTACCACTATTACCTCTGAACAAGTCCCGCTCTAAATTTTTAGAAAGGCTCTCAAACAAAGATAGTCCAGATTCCCAACCCTGATTATACCGCAAAGTAACATTAAACTCAGGATAAAATTGTTTGAATAAGGTTGATATATGCTCAGATAATCGTTCGACATGCGATACTCTGAGCTTGCTTATTTGCTCCCCTAAAGTTGATAGAACTTGAAGCCAAACATCTTGTTCAAGAAAAGCTTCTTTTTGTGAATAATTAAATTGCTTCAACAAACTATTTCGCTGTTGTAAACAACTCACGTAACGGGAGCTAAGTGATTGGAATGAATGTTCCACGTGAAACAACAGCCAATCAATGTAGCGTCTTCTACCAATAGGACTACCTAAAATTAAGTCACTACTTTGAGGGGTTAATATTTGGACCGGCAACAACCGCACTATGTCTGCAATTCGTTTAGTACGCTCGCCATCTATACTAAATAAAAAACCCTCGCGCTTTGAACGCGTTAATCCGATCTTTGTATTTTTCTTCTCTCGAGCGAATTCACAAAACGCAGCCAGCTGACTTTCACCTAACCTAATGCAGTTATCTGAATGCTTTGTTCTAAATGAACGACCAAATCCGAGAAGGTGAATTGCTTCTAGAAGTGAGGACTTGCCTGCACCATTATGACCGACTATAAAATTAAGACTGGGGCATGGAAACAAATTAGCGGCTGAAAAATTTCTAAAGTTCTCCAGCCGTAATTCTTTGATGTGCATATGAAGACAGTTATAACCTCATTGGCATGATGACATATTGCGATGAATCGTCATCGATCATTTTGCCATCGACAACTTTAGCACCATGGACAAGTGCACTCGCGTTTGAGTCTGATAGTTTAAAAACAACGGCATCTGATTCAATTGCGTTCAAAGCATCTATTAAATACGCAACATTAAAGCCAATCTCTAAACTTTCACCTTCATATTCGACGTCTAGAATCTCTTCGGCTTGCTCCTGCTCTGGGTTAGTTGCTGTAATCTTTAATTCACCAGATTCAAGATTTAAACGCACTCCTTTAAATTTTTCGTTTGTCAAAATCATTGCGCGCGAAAAAGCGCCCTTAATTACGTCCCGATAAACAACTAGATCTTTGTCAGTATTTTTTGGTACTACCCTATTATAATCCGGGAAACGCCCATCAACTAACTTACTGGTAAAAATGAAAGCATTACTAAAAATTCGAATGTGATTAGCGCCAAGTTGCACTTTAACTTTGTTGTCTGAATCATCGATCAGTCTTGATATTTCTTGCACACCTTTGCGTGGAATAATTACCTGTTTGGGAGCCAAACTATCGTCGTCGTAATCAACTAAGGACATAGCAAGACGATGGCCATCTGTCGCAACTGAGCGAATTTGATTTTCAGACGTTTCCAAACTCATTCCATTTAAATAGTAACGAACATCCTGCTGCGCCATAGAAAACTGAACAGATTCAATTAGTTGCTTCAAAGCATGTTGAGTGATTTCAAATTCGCTTTCACCATCCCACTCTTCTAAGTTAGGGTAATCAGCTGCACTTAGTGTGGATAATGAGTATCTAGACCGACCTGACTTCAATAAGGCCTTATTCTCTTCTACTTGAAATACAATAGTACAATCTTCTGGGAGTCCCCTAACAATGTCTAAAAGCTTTTTTGCAGGTACGGTAATCTGACCATCAGCACTTGAACCTGAGATCGCGACATTCGCGATTAACTCAACTTCTAAATCAGTCCCTGTCATCCACAGCGCACCTTGTTCAACTTTAATTAGCACATTAGCCAATATCGGTAGGGTGTGTCTACGTTCAACGGCGCCCGCAACTAATTGTAAAGGATGTAAAAAACTCTCTCTACTAATGGTAAAATTCATGCGTTGTTCTCGTATTGTTATTTTATGAAGATAAGGTGCGAATTAAATTTTTATAGTCTTCTGTAATATCGTGATCTTGCGATCGCAGTTCTTCTATTTTCCTAACCGCATGAATAACAGTAGTATGATCTCGACCGCCAAATGAATTTCCAATCTCAGGATAACTATTATTAGTAAGCTCCTTAGATAAGGCCATAGCCATCTGACGAGGTCTCGCTACTGTTCGCGTTCGACGTTTCGATAATATATCCGACACTTTTATTTTATAATATTCTGCAACGGTTTTTATTATATTATCAATAGTAACTAACTTATCTTGCAAGGCAAGTAAATCTCGCAATGCGTCTTTTGCAAAATCTATTGTTATAGGCTTGCCAGTAAAATTCGCATTCGCAATCACCCTATTTAGAGCGCCTTCTAATTCCCGCACGTTTGACCTAATTTTCTTTGCCATGAAAAAAGCAACTTCATCAGGTAGATTAATTTTATTCTGTTTGGCCTTAGATAGTAAAATTGCGACCCTAGTTTCAAGTTCAGGAGGTTCAATGATAACTGTTAATCCCCAACCGAATCTAGATTTTAAGCGATCCTCCACACCTTCTATCTCTTTAGGATAACGATCAGAAGTCAATATGATTTGACGATTACCCTCTAATAGAGCATTAAAGGTGTGAAAAAACTCTTCTTGTGACCGTTCTTTCTTGGCAAAAAATTGGATGTCATCTATCAGCAATGCATCAACAGACCGATAAAAACGCTTGAACTCTTCTATCGCATTATTTTGAAGCGCCTTAACCATATCTTGGACAAAACGTTCGGAGTGCATATAAACAATTTTAGCGTCAGGATTTTTCTCTACTATTCCATTGCCAATTGCATGCATTAAATGCGTTTTACCTAAACCTGTACCACCGTATAGAAACAAGGGATTGTAGGGATCACCAGGATTTTGCGCAATCTGAGTCGCCGCAGCCCTTGCTAATTGGTTTGACTTACCTTCAACGAAATTATCAAATCTATAATCTGGATTCACATTACTGTTGTGATTAGACAACTTAGGTACAACTGGAACTTGTTGCGAATGATTATGTTCTTCCAATGTGCGCTTGCTTGAAGAATCCGATTGCACATTTACTTTTGCTGAATTGGAAATATTCGAGTTAATCGCTAGTTTCGGCGCATTTTCATATGCTCCAGATCCCACTCTTGTAGCGACAGAGTCATGGTTAGACGGAGATGAAGGCTTTGGTGCACCCTCTTTTAAAGAAAGTTTTGGAGAGTCTGGCCCATACAACTGCTTGAGTGTAGAAGTAATGAGATCGAAATATTCGTCTCGAACCCAGCCTAAGACAAACTTGTTACTTGCAAACAGAAAAAGCGTTTCTCCATCAAAGTGTGACTTTAGGGGCTTCAGCCACATGTTGAACTGCTCCGAGTCCACTTCGTTTTTGAGCGAGTCTAAACAGTACTGCCAATTAATGCCCAAAATAAGTCTTCCTTAAGATAGTTTTGCGATAGCGGGCAGCAAGAATAGGACAATTTAAGCCATTTATCCACAATATTAATGTGAAAATAATAGAAAAATAACATTTTATACACAGCGCCACTCTATCTCACTGTTTTGTATATTTTTTTATAATTTTCGTGCCATAAAAAACAGGTGACCTGAACTGAATTTAATCATAAAAGGCTTAAAAACAGTGGCTTACCATAAACATCAAAATAAAAATGTGGATAACTAGAACGAGGCTAAATTTTGGACGCCAATCCCATAATAATGTTTGAGCTAATAAGAAACTAAATTTTAATCTGTCTAACACACAATATACTTGACATTCAAACACTTCATCTCTATTATCTCGCGTCCAATTATAGACCCAATGCTTAGTAAACATATTAATCAACTATATTGATTGCAAAAACTAAACGCTGGTATTACAAACCTTATCAACATAACGAGACCAGGTCATGAAAAGAACTTTTCAACCAAGTAACATTAAGCGCAAGCGCTCTCACGGATTCCGTGCACGCATGGCCACAAAGAACGGCCGTAAGCTAATCGCAAATCGAAGAGCTAAAGGCAGAAAACGCCTGTCTGCATAATACGGTTTAAATTACCGTGCAAACAGCGAGCTACAAATACAAAAGGGAGTCAAGGTTATTGACTCCCTTTCAGTTTTCTTATGTGTTCGAAAATGCTATTCCTGCAGTATCCCCTACTATCACAATCTTAGCTAGGAAAAATACGACGCTATCTCCAAGACTCGGCGTGACAATCCCAAAAAAGAAAGTAAAGTTGGCAGTAAATCGAAACAGGATTAAACGATGTATTAGGGAAAGCTTTCGTTTGTATCAACACGAGCTCCCTCATGTAGATATTGTAGTCATTGCAAAGCATGGTATAAATGAACTGAGCAATCAGCAATTAAATGACCAATTGAGAAAATTATGGAAAAAGATCCAGAAGCGTTGTCAATGAAAAGAACAATGTCCATCGTTTGCGCATCTCCCTTCCTACTCATAATAAAGGTTTATCAGCTGTTTATTTCTCCGTTCTTAGGTCAAAACTGCCGTTTTCATCCGAGTTGTTCTTGTTATGCTCATCAAGCATTGAAGGAACATGGAATACTTAAAGGTAGTATTTTGTCCGTAAAAAGAATTGTAAAATGCCAACCACTTCACCCTGGTGGAGTCGACCTAGTTCCAAAATCGAAAAATCACTATTAATTGAATGAGAGCCTTATGGAATCCCAACGAAGTATAATCATCATTGGCCTACTGCTAGTAAGTTTTTTATTATGGACAGAGTACCAAGAAACTTATGGACCAAAAGCAGTCGAACCAGTGCCTCAAGCGCCAAAGAATGATCCTAGCTCTAATGGAGTTCCATCAGCAAGCAGTCTAAATACGAGTACCCTGCCCGCTGCACAAGCGTCAGACATACCTCAAGACACTACTAGTCAACAAGTTCCTACAAGTACTAAGACAGCAAATAAGTTAATCACTGTAAAAACCGACACCTTAGATATTGAAATTAACTTAGTGGGTGGGGATATTGTTACCGCAGATTTGATTAAATTTCCATTGACTCAAGGTTCGGATGACTCATATCCACTCTTGAAATCAGAAGACGCGCAACTTCATATCGCACAAAGCGGCTTAATTGGTAAAGACGGAACCGACAAAGCAACTGGACGCGCAGAGTATCAAAGCGATAAAAGCGTCTATGAGTTAAATGATGAATCACTGAGCGTCCCGCTTTACTGGCAATCAAAAGACGGAATTTCTGTTACAAAAACATTTACCTTTACTAAAGATTCTCACCTCATTGATTTGACTTACAAAGTACAAAACAATAAATCTGAGGTTGCTCAAGTTCAACAGTTTGCACAGTTAAAACAGACCTTGAATGATATTGGTGGTGGAAGCATGTTTATGCCCACCTATCGTGGCACAGCATACTCGACCCAAGAAGAACGATTTGAGAAGTTAGCGTTCGGCGACATAGCAGATGAAAAACTCCGCGTAGCAAGCATTGGTGGATGGGCTGGTATGATCGAACATTACTTTGTAGCAGCTTGGGTGCCGCCACAACAAGAAACAAACACCATCTTTGCTCGTCTATTACAAGACCAATATGCGCTTATTGGATACACAGGCGCGCCTATCGTTATAGAGCCTGGTAACAGCGTTGAAATTACGAGTGAAATTTACATTGGGCCAAAAGACCAAGATACGCTAGCTCAAATTGCCAATGGTTTAGATCTAACCGTCGATTACGGAATTCTGTTTTGGATATCACAACCTTTATTCTCATTACTTCAATTTTTACATGGCGTAGTCGGGAACTGGGGAGTAGCCATTGTACTCATCACCCTTATCGTAAAAGGCTCAATGTACTGGCTGACTAAAAAGCAGTATGAATCAATGGCAAAAATGCGTGCCTTGCAGCCTAAATTAACTCAGTTAAAAGACCGCTTCGGCGACGATAGACAGAAAATGTCTCAGGCGATGATGGAGTTATACAAGAAAGAAAAAGTAAACCCTATGGGGGGTTGTTTTCCATTGTTACTTCAAATGCCTATTTTCTTAGCTCTTTATTGGGTACTGCTAGAAAGCGTAGAATTACGGCACGCTGAGTTTGCCCTTTGGATAACTGACTTGTCTGTAAGAGACCCATACTTTGTTCTACCCATATTAACTGGGGCAAGTATGTATTTTTTACAAAAATTACAACCTATGACCATTCAAGACCCACTTCAGGCTAAACTCATTCAATTTATGCCAGTTATGATGAGTATTTTCTTCTTGTGGTTCCCTGCTGGTCTAGTTCTATATTGGTTGATTAGTAACTTAGTCACCCTGACTCAAGCTAAAATGATTTACGCCTCTATGGAAAAGCGCGGCTTGAAAGCAAAATAAGCAAAACACTTTAAAAAATAACCCGCCACTGTGAAGAGTCCACCTTAATGGGGTCACTTCAACTGAGCGGGTTTTTTTCTTTAATATGCGTCATTTGTTACACTATCGACTTGAGTTTTGTTTTATTATTCTCACTTATTTCATGACCCTTAAACTAATGTGGAGAAACAAGCCATGCCATCATTTGATGTCGTCTCTGAACTTGATAATGTTGAAACTAAAAACGCCGTAGACAACGCAAACAGAGATTTATCTACTCGATTTGATTTTAAAAATGTCGACGCTGAATTTACCTTTGCCGACGATGTCGTAACAATGAAGGCTGAAGCAGAATTCCAACTCCAGCAAATGCAAAGTATGCTCAGAGATGCATGCTCAAAACGTGGAGTTGATACATCTGCGCTAGATCCACAGAAAATTGACCATACTGGCAAAACATTTAAACAAACGATCTCCTTTAAACAGGGTATTGATCAAGCATTATCCAAAAAAATGGTAAAAATTATAAAAGACAAAAAGATGAAGGTTCAAACCTCTATCCAAGGGGAAAAGCTTAGGGTCACGGCAAAAAAACGAGACGATCTTCAAGCGGTTATTGCCTTACTGAAAAACGAAGAGTTTGGACAACCACTGCAATTCAACAACTTTAGAGATTAATCGCCTTGATACAGCACAGTGATACCATCGTAGCACAAGCAACCGCACCTGGCAGAGGCAGCGTTGGGATCATCCGTGTATCAGGACCACAAAGTAAACACATTGCTGAATCTATTTTGGGGCGCTGTCCATCACCAAGACAGGCGGTATATCAAAATTTTTACGACCATGATAAAAATGTGATTGATCAAGGGATCGCACTATTTTTTAAATCGCCTAATTCTTTTACCGGCGAAGATGTACTCGAACTGCAAGGTCACGGTGGACAAGTAGTAATGCAAATGCTTATTGACACATGCCTACAAGATTCAAACGTTCGACTTGCAAAACCAGGGGAATTTAGTGAGCAAGCCTTCTTGAATGATAAGATGGACCTTACTCAAGCCGAAGCCATTGCCGATTTGATTAATGCAAGTTCAACTCAAGCAGCAAAAAGTGCCTTAAAGTCGATGCAAGGTGCCTTCTCTGAAAAAATTAACGAACTAGTTAATGCACTAATTTACTTACGTATGTATGTTGAGGCTGCCATCGATTTTCCGGAAGAAGAAATCGATTTTCTTGGCGACCGCATTGTTAACGATAACCTTCGCAATATTATACAATTAGTACATGAAATCGAAAAGCTTGCGAAACAAGGTTCATTGTTACGAGATGGAATGCAGGTTGTCATCGTTGGCAAACCAAATGCGGGTAAGTCCAGTTTACTAAACGCCCTTGCTGGAAAAGAAACTGCGATTGTAACTGACATAGCAGGTACCACTAGAGATGTGTTAAAAGAATATATTCACATTGATGGCATGCCCTTGCATGTAATCGACACTGCTGGTCTGAGAGAAGACGCCGACACTGTTGAGCAAATCGGTATCGAAAGGGCTTGGAATGAAATTGCCAAAGCCGACCTCATACTTTTTATGGTTGACGCAAGTGAAGAAGACAAGCTACAACCGCATGAGATTTGGCCAGAATTTTATGCCAAGCTAAATGTCAACGCAAAGATGACTGTAATAAGAAACAAAGCAGACTTAAGCGGAGAGCATATCGGATTAATCGACAATTATGCTTACCCTGTTATCAGTTTATCGGCAAAACAACAAATTGGGATAGATACTTTAAAAGACCATTTAAAAGCGTGTATGGGCTTTGAACAAATAGGCGAAGACCAAATTATCGCACGAAAACGACACCTTAGAGCCCTTGAGTCTGCGAAGCATCATATTTTAGAGGGAAAAGAGCAATTAGAATCAAACAAAGCAGGTGAATTGCTGGCTGAAGAATTAAAATTAGCACAAGATGAGCTCAGCGAAATTACCGGCGAATTCACGTCAGATGATCTATTGGGTCAGATTTTTTCTTCTTTTTGTATAGGCAAATAAACGCAAGGTTGAAATCGAATGGAAATACAGATTGTTGTAGGATCAGTACTTGGCGCAAGTGAATATGTTGCAGAATCCTTAGAGTCCTTATTTAAAGAAAATGAAATTTCTTGCTCTGTCCACCTCGAACCAAATATAAAAGATATCGATCTTAAAGGCATGCTGCTTATTGTTACGTCGACTCATGGCGCTGGAGAACTACCTGACAACATTCAAGAATTCGCAGAAGCTTTGAAACAACAAGATTTATCAAAACTGAAAGTTATCATCATTGGCCTAGGTGATTCTAGTTACGATACTTTTTGCGCTGGAGCAGAAACGATGCACCAAATTGTCTCAGACGGTAAGGCAATGATGGTATTTCCAAGCTATCAAATTGACGTACTACATCACCCAATTCCTGAAGATATTGCTGTAGAATGGATGACATCACGATTAACTAAAGTCAAAAAGCTCTGTTGTGAATGATATCGAATTAGATAAACTTAATGCGCCAATCAATAACTTGGCAAAGCTACTATATTGTCTTATTTTGCGCCCGCAAGCTAATTTGAATCAGGGTACTGCAGAAGTTAATAACAAGTCTATTATGAGGTATCTTAACGCATCAGAAACAGTGATTCGTTTTGGTAAAGACATCAACCGACTTTTGCAAGAACTTCATCAACATGGTTTAATCGAGTTTGAACATGATGTTGATTTTTCAGCCACTTTACACAAACGTCAACTCACACTACCTTTTGTAAAAGAATCACAAAATATAGAAGATCCTAATCTTCACGGTCATTACTTTTCTTTGACGGTCAAATGGCGTCCGATAGAAAGCGTCTTTAAGGATTTGGCCTCACTTATAGGTCTTATTGACCAAGTCTATAATGCGGATGAATTAGGCGAATTTATCGCATACTGGATGGGCAGAAACGACGCTTGTTATACTGAATATCAATGGACACAAAAGTTTGTGGTTCATTTAAAGAACAGACGAATGAAAACACCTTTATCCAAATCATCAATAAGTGAAGGACATCAGTATTCCCATCCAGAAGCTGGGTTAATGTTCGATGAAAACGTGAAGAATTTAGTCAATAAATATAAACAAGAGATGTAATACCCAAAATGAAAAACTTAACTGAGCGTCTCAAAGAATTAAAGGGTCTGATAGGACAAGAACGTCTAGGCGACAGACATATTGAGGTACCCGAATTCGACTATAAGAAAAATCGTAAAATGTATGAGGAAATGGCCAACGCAGATTTAATAAAAATCCAAAATGAAACTAAACTAAAGCGGATTCAAAAATTACATGGCCAATCCGAACTTAATCCAAAATGGACATTTGATAATTTAGTTGAAGATGCAAACGACGTAAAAGAAGCTGTAAGTATTGCTAAATCGTTTATCTTTGCGCACACAGACCCTAATTGGACAAAAAGCCGATCCCATATGATGTTGTTTTATGGCGATTACGGAAGAGGCAAATCCCATATAGCTGGCGCTATAGCACACGAATTAATTGATAAATTTGAAATCAGTGTTGTATACAGACAGCTGCAAACCTTATTGGATATGCGATTATTTTCATACGATTATCAGGCTTCTGATAATGCCTCTATGCAATATAGAGAGATCGCTAAACAATTACTCGAAGTCGATTTGTTAATCTTAGACGAAGTTTGTGTGAACGAAACAATACTTAAAAAGAACGCACAAGCTTGGTTAGGAAACCTGCTTCGTCAGAGAAAAACCGCAAATAAAAATTGTATTATCATTACCAATCATAACCTTCAGTCACTTGAGCAAGCACTGGGACGATATTGTTTTGAATCAATAATGGAATATGAAACTTATCAAGTACAATTTCAAGGCCCCAGTAGACGCAAGCAGCTCACTCACGGTGCAACTCATGAAAATAGTAGTGGCAGCCACAATGAACGCGGAAACCGCTCACAAAGCAATGCGTATCAGCCAAATCAGATCAATTATAAGAAATAATCAAAAGCCAAATTTTCATCTTTATCCCTTATTAAGTGGTGAAATATGATGACTGGGAACCGTCCCATTAATTTAACGATGCTCTTGCGCCACCAAAAAAGGATAGATTAACTAAATTGGTGTACGGATTTGTAAATCAATACAAGCAGACCTAGACCTGTTTTTTGTATATTTGATGATAATTTAAGCATCAAATATACAAAAACTTCCCTCGTTTAAAAAAATAAATTTTATTTCTAACAAACAAAAAAGTTAAAACTTATAAACAACAAAATTGAGCTTGGCGCTTTTACAAGGTACTGCTTTGTATGGGTAAAATGTTAGGTCGAGTCACGATGTTTGATAAGTAGAATAATTCATACCCTATTATTAACAGTCTTATCCACAAATGTGCACAACTTGTGCATATCACTGTGCGTAGAGCTAGAGGAACAAGTGTATAAAAATAAGGATTATTTGGTCTGTGCATAAGTAGGCACTTTATACTCAATATATACCGACTTTTATGCCTACTTATACAGAGTTTTTAAATACTGCAACTAACTGATTTAAAGTTAATAATAGTGCTTATCCACAAAAACTAGCGCTACTAATAATAAAAAAAATAAAGATCTTAAATAAAAAGAATATATTTATATATCGAGCGCTGCATAGCAAACATGGCAAATATACTTTGACTAATTAATAAGCATTTAAAAGCACTTCAAGTTCATATAAACTATGCGCCCTTTTCAAGAAGGGCTATCGCTAACTTGTTTTACTATTAAAAAAGGCAGCTACTCATGTTTTACCAACAAAGTTTCGACGTTATCGTCATCGGTGGTGGTCACGCTGGCACTGAAGCAGCGCTTGCCTCTGCTAGAATGGGGGCAAATACCTTATTGCTTACCCATAACATTGAAACCTTGGGTCAAATGTCCTGTAATCCAGCGATTGGTGGCATTGGGAAAGGTCATTTAGTAAAAGAAATAGACGCCTTAGGTGGCGCAATGGCATTGGCAATTGACAAGGCAGGTATTCAATTTAGGACCTTAAATTCGTCCAAAGGACCTGCTGTTAGAGCAACTCGTGCTCAAGCCGATAGAAGTTTATATCGAAATTCAATAAGACAAATAATTGAATCACAAGAGAATCTTACGCTTTTTCAACAATCCTGTGACGATTTAATCGTTGAAAATGACAGAGTGACCGGTGTAGTGACCCAAATGGGTTTAAAATTCAAAGCTCAAAGTGTAGTTTTGACTGTTGGTACATTTTTAGGCGGTACAATTCACATTGGATTAGAAAACTACAAAGGCGGTAGAGCGGGCGATCCACCTTCAATAGCATTGGCAGATCGCCTAAGAGAATTACCATTTAGAGTAGAACGGCTGAAAACCGGGACACCGGCTAGATTAGATACGCGAAGTCTTGATTATTCTGTAATGCAAGAACAACCTGGCGATACACCTTTACCGGTATTTTCTTACATTGGTTCTAGGAGTGATCACCCGCAACAAATTCCTTGTTACATTACCCATACAAATGAAAAGACACACGAAATCATAAGGTCTGGCTTAGACCGATCACCCATGTACACGGGAGTTATAGAAGGGGTTGGCCCTAGATACTGCCCGTCTATAGAAGACAAAATAACTCGATTTGCTGACAAAAACTCGCATCAAATTTTTGTGGAACCAGAAGGTTTAAATAGTGTTGAAGTATATCCTAATGGTATATCGACCAGCCTTCCTTTTGATATTCAAATGGCGTTAGTTCGTTCTATCAAAGGCTTTGAAAATGCGCATATCATTAGACCTGGATACGCAATTGAATACGATTTCTTTGACCCTCGCGATTTAAAGCAGACCTTAGAGACTAAATTCATAAGTGGATTATTCTTCGCGGGACAAATTAATGGTACAACTGGCTATGAGGAAGCGGGAGCTCAAGGATTGATCGCAGGCGCAAACGCCGCCTTGCAAGTACAAGATAAAGATCCACTCATAGTAAGTAGATCCGAAGCATATATGGGCGTATTAATTGATGATCTCGCGACAATGGGTACCAAAGAGCCTTACAGAATGTTTACCAGTCGTGCAGAGTACCGTTTATTACTCAGAGAAGACAATGCTGACATTAGGCTGACAGAAATAGGCCGAAATTTAGGTTTGGTCTGTGATAAACGTTGGCAGATTTTCAATGAAAAAATGGAAATGGTAGAACAAGAAAAACTGAGGCTTAAACAGCAATGGGTTCACCCTAAACATGTTGCTGTTGATGAGTTAAACACGATGCTCAAAACTCCTTTAGCTAGAGAGCACTCTCTCGAGGAATTATTAAGAAGACCTGAACTTGACTACTCATCATTAATGTCGATAGAGGCACTAGGACCTAAATTAAACAACCCAAGTGCTGCAGAACAAGTAGAAATACAAATTAAATATGCAGGCTACATCGCAAGACAATTGGACGAGATTTCAAAATCACAAAAGAACGAAAATACTGTATTGCCGCTTGATTTTGATTACTCGAAGATATCAGGATTGTCGAATGAAGTGGTTGCCAAATTAAGCGATGCACGGCCTGAAACACTCGGAAAAGCTGCACGAATATCCGGGATCACTCCAGCGGCAATCTCTTTATTACTGATATATCTTAAAAAACATAATATGGCGTTAAAGAAACAGCAAAAAAGTGCGTGAGCATATTCGCCTAGAAATGTGGTAAATAAGTCAAAATATCAACACACTGCAAATACATAGAAGAAAAACACCGTGGCACTAGAGCAGGAATTAAAAGCACAATTTGACCAATTAGCGAGTAATTTGAATTTTGTTGTATCAGACGAAAAGCGTGACTTGTTGATACGCTTTGTGCTTTTGCTGCATAAATGGAATAAAGCTTATAATTTAAGTTCTGTACGCGACCCCAAAGAGATGCTCGTAAAGCATATTTTTGATTCCATTGTCGTCGCACCCTATTTAAAAGGAACGTATATAGCTGATGTTGGGACTGGCCCGGGTTTACCCGGCATACCGCTGGCAATAATGTGTCCCGATATGCAGTTCACCTTGATTGATTCATTAGGGAAACGTATTCGTTTCATAAAACAAGCTATCTTTGATTTAAAATTAGACAATGTTCATCCTGTACTCGACAGAGTGGAGAACGTTGTTGCTAAACCACCCTTTGATATTATACTAAGTAGAGCGTTTGCTTCTTTGTCTGACATGACAACATGGTGTCAGCACTTAAGCGATGATAAGGGTTTATTCCTTGCGCTCAAAGGTCAATTACACGACAATGAGTTAAAAGAGATACCAGACAACATTTCCATTATTGATTGCGTTCCTTTGTGTGTACCATCACTGAGTGGCGAACGTCATTTAATCAGTTTAAAAAAACAATATTAGGACAATCTGTGGCGAGAGTCATATCAATAGCAAATCAAAAAGGCGGAGTGGGTAAGACAACGACGGCCGTAAACGTTGCTGCGTCAATGGCAGCAACAAAACGAAAAGTATTGTTGATTGACTTAGATCCTCAAGGCAATGCCACTATGGGGAGCGGCGTCGATAAGTATGCGGCGGAAAATACCTGCTATGAGTTACTGATCGAAGATAAACCACCAGAGGAAGTGATTATCACTGAAACCAGTGGTAAATATCATTTGATTGCCGCAAATTCTGACGTTACTGCCGCTGAAATTAAACTGATGGAAGTATTTGCACGTGAAGTTCGCTTGCGTAATGCCTTAGATAAAGTTAAACACAAATACGATTACATTTTTATTGACTGTCCTCCTTCTTTGAATCAGCTCACTGTCAATGCCCTGGCAGCTTCTGACTCGGTACTTGTGCCAATGCAATGCGAGTATTATGCCTTAGAGGGCGTAACAGCGTTAATGGATACAATAGAAAAGCTGGCATCTGTGGTCAACCCGGCGCTTAAAATCGAGGGTGTATTAAGAACCATGTATGATCCTCGCAATCGCCTCGCGAATGATGTATCGGAGCAGTTAAAACGGTACTTTGGTGATCAAGTATACCGAACGGTGATCCCGCGAAATGTGCGACTAGCAGAAGCTCCTAGTTTTGGAGAACCTGCAATGTACTACGATAAATCTTCCAATGGAGCGAAAGCCTATTTAGCGCTTGCCGGAGAAATACTCCGCCGTCGCAAGAAACTTGAAACACTAGAACAATAATAGAGATTATTCATGGCATCTAAAACAAAAGGTTTAGGTAGAGGGCTAGACGCGCTACTTGCGACGAGTAAAAGCTACAGCGACAAGCAAAAAACACAAGACACTGATACGCCTGAGGCACCTTCGCAAAACGAACTACGACAAATTCCAATTGAATATCTGCGTCCTGGTAAATATCAACCACGTAAAGATATGGCAGACGATGCACTGGAAGAATTAGCATCCTCTATACGTTCACAAGGCATTATACAACCGATTGTGGTTCGAACCGTAAGCGAAAATCAATATGAAATTATAGCTGGTGAGAGACGCTGGCGAGCTGCTCAAATGGCAGAATTGAGTACGGTACCGTGTTTACTGAAAGAAATTCCCGATAATGCAGCAGTTGCAATTGCACTGATTGAAAACATTCAACGAGAAGATCTAAATGCGATTGAAGAAGCACAGGCACTCGACAGACTGATGGTAGAGTTCAATCTCACGCATCAACAGGTGGCAGATGCGGTTGGAAAATCGCGTGCCACTGTCAGCAACTTATTAAGGCTAAATTCTCTTGAACCCTCTGTGAAATTGTTGCTTGAGCATGGTGATATTGAAATGGGTCATGCGAGAGCACTGTTAGGTGTAAGCGGAGATTTACAATCTAAACTCGCGAATCAAGTCGCTGAAAAAGGAATGACCGTTAGGCAGACAGAAGCGCTTTTGAAAAAAGCGCAAAGCGAAAATGAGGCGTCCACTACGTCACCCGCCAAAAAACAAGACCCAGATGTAGCGCGTTTGCAGAATAAGCTTAGTGATACTTTAGGCACTCAAGTTAAAATTGATCACAACGCCAAAGGTAAAGGCAAGGTGGTGATTGCATTTGAAGATTTATCACAACTAGACGGCATCTTGTCTCACATCCGCATTGCCGAAGAGTAAATTAAGTCAACATATTTACACTTTGTTGTAAACCTCATGTTACTTCGAAAAAACTAAGCATAAGACATCAGTATTATTTGTCTAATTAATACCTAAAATCACTTTAATAATCATTCGTGATAGTTGAATTTTTCTTGTTAAACAGTATACTGCCTTCGCTTTCATAAGGGTATGACCATTAGGTGCATTTACAAATGCTGAACCAATTGGGGACATCTGGAAGAAAACTCGCAAAAGCAGGTATTTACGTTCAAATAATAGTAAGTAGTATGCTCGCTTTATTGTCGGTATTAGTTTTCCCAGATGCGCTTAAGTCGATATTTATTGGTTGTATGAGCTATGTCATACCTCATAGTATTTTCGCATATTGGGTTTTCCGATATGTCGGAGCCACTAAAAACAGTTTAGTGGCCCAAAGTTTCAGTCAAGGCATGAAGATAAAAATGGCTTTGACGGTGATTATTTTTGCTGTTGCGTTTTCGCAGTTTGACGCGCACCCCTTACCTTTACTCGGTGCATACGTAGCAGTAATGCTTAGCCAGTGGCTAGCGATGTTAGCATTACGTCGAATGTCGTAATGACGGTGTAATGTTAACGTGTAAAGATTCATCAATTATACAATTTGGGTTTAACAATGGCATCTGAATATACTACTACAGAATATATCAAACACCATTTGACGAATGCTCGGATGTGTAGCACTGACGAAGGCATTGCCTTCAACAAAGCATGTGAAGACGCAGGCTTTTGGGTGTGGCACATTGATACGCTAGCGTGGTCAATAGGGCTTGGTTTATTGTTTCTTTTCTTGTTTTACCGTACCGGTAAAAAAGCGACTACAGGCGTTCCTTCTAAGTTCCAAGCGTTCGTTGAAATGATCATGGATTTCGTCAACGACAACGTAAAGAGCACATACCATGGTAAAAGCGCTTTAATTGCGCCGCTCGCTCTTACCATTTTTGTATGGGTGTTGCTCATGAACTTGATGGACTTAGTGCCTGTTGATGTCTTACCAACGATTGCCGGCTTGGTTGGTCAATACGGTTTTGGTATGGACCCTCATGATGTATACATGAAAGCAGTACCGACAACAGATTTAAATCTTACGTTTGCTCTTGCGCTTGGCGTATTCATACTGATTATATTCTATTCAATCAGAATGAAAGGCATAGGCGGTTTTGCTAAAGAGCTAAGTTTACAGCCATTTAATCACCCTCTATTCATTCCTGTGAATCTAGTATTAGAGTTGGTGACCTTGTTCGCTCGTCCTTTATCGTTAGCACTTCGTCTATTCGGTAATTTGTACGCCAGTGAGCTGATATTTATTTTGATCGCCACCATCGGATTCTTCCAGCTTCCTTTGCACTTTATGTGGGCGGTATTCCATATTCTAGTTCTTCCACTTCAAGCCTTTATTTTTATGATGTTGACCATCGTATACTTAAGCCTTGCTAGTGAAGACCATTAGAATCAATTAACTATATTTTTAACTTTAAACTTAACTAAAATCGGAGATACGTAATGATCGCAATCGCAGTTGCAATTTTAATCGGTATGGGTGCCCTTGGTACCGCTATTGGTTTCGGTATTCTAGGTGGTAAATTTCTAGAATCAGCTGCTCGTCAGCCTGAGCTAGCACCACAACTTCAAGTCAAAATGTTCATTGTAGCGGGTCTTATTGACGCGATCGCAATGATCGGTGTTGGTATCGCTCTATATCTATTGTTCGCAGTTGGTCTTGGTTAATAAGAAAACTACTTTTTGTGAACTTTAATTAAGGAGGAGCGACGTGAATATTAACGCCACTCTAATTGGTCAGCTAATTGCATTTGCGGTATTTGTCGCATTTTGTATGAAGTATGTTTGGCCGCCGTTGATGGCAGCCATTGAAGAGCGTCAAAAGACTATTGCTGATGGTCTTGCCGCTTCTGAACGTGCTGAAAAAGACCTTCCACTTGCGCAAGATAAAGCGACTGCTCAGCTTAAAGAAGCTAAGCAACAAGCTGCTGAAATCGTTGAGCAAGCCAAAAAGCGTGCTAATCAGTTGGTCGATGAGGAAACTCAACGTGGCCACTCTGAGCGTGAAAAAATCATCGCGCAGGGTTACGCTGAAATTGAAGCAGAACGTAATCGTGTGAAAGAAGAGCTTCGCAAGAAAGTGGCTGGTCTAGCCATTTCAGGTGCACAGCAAATATTAGCGCGTGAAATTGATGCTCAAGCACAGAACGACATTGTTGAAAAACTTGTCGCTGAACTATAAGGGAGTAGAGCTATGTCTGAATTGACAACTGTCGCTCGCCCTTATGCCAAAGCAGCTTTTGATTTTGCAGTTGAGCAAAATGAAATCGCAGGTTGGCAGCAGATGCTCGCGTTTGCTGCTGAAGTTGCTGAAAACAATGACATGAAAAATGTATTCGCCAGCGCATTAGCGTCTGAGAAGCTAGCTTCATTGTTTAACAGCATTTGCGAAGACCAACTCAATACACATGGCCAGAACTTTGTAAAAGTACTAGCTGATAATAATCGTTTGTCAGCCCTACCTGATATTTCTATTCAGTTCAATATTCTGAAAGCAGAATACGACAAGGAAATGGATGTAGAAGTTACTTCTGCTTCTGAATTGTCTGAACAGCAGTTAGAAAGCATGAGTGCGGCATTAGAGAAACGACTAACACGTAAAGTGAAGCTTATTTGTAACGTGGATCCTAAACTTGTTGCTGGTGTCATAATTAAAGCCGGCGATACAGTAATAGATGGTTCCGTAAATTCTAAATTGAACCGTCTATCAGACGCGTTGCAAGCATAATGGGGATAAAGAGCATGCAACTTAATTCCACTGAAATTGCAGAACTGATCAAGTCAAGAATTGAACAGTTTGATGTAAAAAGTGAAGCTCGAAATGAAGGAACTATCGTCGGTGTTACCGATGGTATTATCCGCATACACGGTCTTGCCGATGTAATGCAAGGTGAAATGATCGAGCTTCCAGGCAGTCGCTATGCGATTGCTTTGAACTTAGAAAGAGATTCTGTAGGTGCAGTTGTTATGGGTCCATATGCGGACCTGCAAGAAGGCACAAAAGTACAGTCTTCAGGAAGAATCTTAGAAGTACCAGTCGGACCGGGTCTACTTGGTCGCGTTGTTAACACTCTAGGTGTTGCAATAGACGGCAAAGGAGCTGTTGACGCAGCAGGTTTTGAGCCTGTTGAAAAAATTGCACCAGGTGTTATCGAAAGACAATCAGTCGACCAACCAGTACAAACAGGCTATAAATCTGTTGACTCAATGATCCCAATCGGTCGTGGTCAGCGTGAGCTTGTCATTGGTGACCGTCAAACTGGTAAAACAGCATTGGCTGTTGACGCTATCATCAACCAAAAAGGTACAGGCGTAAAATGCGTTTATGTAGCGATTGGTCAAAAAGCATCAACAATCGCGAACGTTGTACGTAAATTAGAAGAGCACGGCGCAATGGATCATACCATTATCGTTGCAGCTTCTGCCTCTGAATCAGCTGCTTTGCAATACTTAGCACCTTATTCTGGTTGTACTATGGGCGAATACTTTAGAGACCGCGGTGAAGATGCGCTTATCGTTTATGATGATTTGTCGAAGCAAGCCGTGGCGTATCGTCAGGTGTCTCTACTTCTAAAACGTCCTCCAGGTCGTGAAGCTTATCCTGGTGATGTATTCTATCTTCACTCACGTTTACTAGAGCGCGCTGCTCGTGTTAACGATGTGTATGTTGAAAAATACACCAACGGCGAAGTAAAAGGCAAAACTGGTTCACTTACAGCGTTACCAATCATTGAAACGCAAGCAGGTGACGTATCAGCCTTTGTACCAACTAACGTTATCTCCATCACTGATGGTCAGATATTCTTAGAAACTGATTTGTTTAACGCAGGTATTCGTCCAGCGGTTAACGCAGGTATATCGGTCTCTCGTGTTGGTGGTGCAGCACAAACCAAGATTGTTAAGAAACTAGGCGGTGGTATTCGTTTAGCGTTAGCACAGTATCGTGAACTAGCGGCCTTCTCACAATTTGCATCTGATTTAGATGACGCAACACGTGCACAACTAGAGCACGGTGAACGCGTTACTGAGTTAATGAAACAAAACCAATACGCTCCATTGTCTGTGGCGGAAACAGCGGTATCGTTGTTTGCGGCAGAGAAAGGCTATTTGAAAGACATCGAACTTAACAAAGTTTTGGATTTCGAAGCGGCTTTACATTCGTACATGAACAATGAGCGCAGTGAGCTAATGAACACCATTAATGAAACTGGTAATTATAACGACGATATTGAAGCACAGTTGAAAGACGCATTTGATACATTCAAATCGACTCAAACGTGGTAATTCAATAGACCTTAAGTAATTAAGGTCTACGTCAGAATTTACTAGGCAAGTGGAGAAAGTTCATGGCTAGCGGAAAAGAGATAAAAGGTAAAATTGGGAGTATTAAAAATACTCAAAAGATTACCAGTGCTATGGAAATGGTGGCCGCTTCTAAAATGAAGAAGGCACAAGAACGAATGAGTTCTGGCCGTCCATACGCAGAAAATATGCTAAAAGTGATTGGACACATTGCAAACGGTAGTTTGGAGTATCGCCATCCATATTTGGAAGAGCGAGAAATTAAAAACGTAGGATTTATTGTAATTTCTACTGACCGCGGGCTTTGTGGTGGTTTAAACACTAATGAATTTAAATTAGTGGCACAAGAGATCAAGAAATACCAAGATCAAGAGATCGGAACTCATTTTGCCGCCCTCGGCTCAAAGGCCGTTGCATTTTTTAGCCGATTTGGCGGGAATGTGAAAGCAGCAGAATCAGGACTAGGCGATAAGCCTTCGGTAAGTGATGTCGTTGGTGTTGTCAACGTAATGCTAAAAGCATACGACAATGGTGAATTAGACAAGATATATCTGGTCTTCAACAACTTTGTTAATACGATGACGCAAGAACCGCAACTCAATCAATTGTTGCCTTTGCCTAAATCAGAAGATAAAGCATTAAAGCATCGTTGGGATTACATTTACGAACCTGATCCAAAGGAAATTTTAGAAACTTTGATGGTTCGCTACATTGAATCTCAGGTTTACCAAGGTGTTGTTGAAAACGTCGCGTCTGAACAAGCCGCACGTATGGTTGCAATGAAAGCAGCAACCGATAACGCTGGTAATCTTATTGATGATTTGCAATTGGTATATAACAAAGCCCGCCAGGCTGCAATAACACAAGAAATCAGTGAAATTGTATCAGGCGCAGCCGCAGTTTAGGTGACGGCTTTGTTTTTTAGGTAAAGAAACGAATTTAAAGATTAAGAGGACAAATTATGAGTCAAGGTAAGGTCGTCCAAATCATTGGTGCGGTAGTGGATATTGAATTTCCACAATCTTCTGTACCAAGAGTGTATGACGCACTAAAAGTGACCGAAGGTGACTTAGCAGGCTTAACTCTGGAAGTACAACAGCAACTTGGTGGCGGCGTAGTACGTACCATTGCGTTGGGTACTACAGATGGCTTACGTCGTAATTTAGCAGTAGAGAATACAGGCGATGCGATTCAGGTTCCTGTGGGAACTGCAACGCTTGGGCGTATAATGGACGTGCTAGGTAACCCTATTGATGAAGCGGGCCCTATCGGTGAAGAAGAAAGAATGTCTATTCACCGTGAAGCACCAAGTTATGAAGACCAATCGAGTTCAGTTGAGCTACTAGAGACAGGCATTAAAGTTATTGACTTAGTATGTCCGTTTGCTAAAGGCGGTAAAGTTGGATTGTTTGGTGGTGCCGGCGTAGGTAAAACTGTAAACATGATGGAACTTATACGTAACATCGCGATTGAGCACAGTGGCTACTCAGTATTTGCTGGTGTTGGTGAGCGTACTCGTGAAGGTAACGATTTCTATCATGAAATGAACGAATCTAACGTACTTGATAAAGTATCGTTGGTATACGGTCAGATGAATGAGCCACCGGGTAACCGTTTGCGCGTTGCATTAACCGGTTTGACCATGGCAGAAAAATTCCGTGATGAAGGTAGAGATGTACTCTTCTTCGTGGATAATATTTATCGATACACGCTTGCAGGAACGGAAGTATCCGCATTGCTTGGTCGTATGCCATCGGCGGTAGGTTATCAACCAACGCTTGCAGAAGAAATGGGTGTTCTTCAAGAACGTATTACATCAACTAAAACAGGTTCAATCACGTCAATTCAAGCGGTATATGTACCTGCTGATGACTTGACTGACCCGTCACCAGCGACGACCTTTGCTCACTTAGATGCGACGGTTGTATTGTCTCGTGATATCGCCTCACTTGGTATCTATCCTGCGGTAGACCCTCTTGATTCGACTTCACGTCAGCTGGATCCATTAGTTGTTGGTCAAGAGCATTATGATACTGCAAATGGTGTACAAACCACATTGCAGCGTTATAAAGAGCTTAAAGACATAATTGCGATTCTTGGAATGGACGAACTGTCAGAAGAAGATAAGCAGACTGTATCACGTGCTCGTAAAATTCAGCGCTTCTTGTCACAGCCGTTCTTCGTAGCAGAAGTCTTTACTGGTTCTCCTGGTAAGTATGTATCTTTGAAAGACACTATTAGTGGCTTTAAAGGTATCCTTGCAGGTGATTATGATGATCTTCCTGAACAAGCATTTTATATGGTTGGGTCAATCGAAGAAGCGATTGAGAAATCGAAGAAATAGTCATCACTGTCAGTAACGATTAGTTACTACCGAGGAGATCTAACATGGCAATGACAACTCACTTGGACGTAGTAAGCGCGGAAACAGAAATATTTTCTGGCCGAGTCGAAACGATACAAGTTAGCGGTAGCGAAGGTGAGCTTGGTATACACCCGGGTCACGCTCCTTTGATTACTCGTTTACAGCCAGGAATGGTCAGGGTGGTTAAACAACATGGTGAAGAAGAGCTTATTTATGTCGCAGGAGGCATTTTAGAAGTGCAACCTGGGACAGTTACAGTTCTTGCTGATACCGCGATTAGAGCAGAAGATCTTGATGAAGCGGCCGCTGAAGAAGCGAAAAAGCACGCTGAAGAGAAACTTGCTCATAGTAGTGGTGATGACTTTAACTATGCTGGAGCAGCCATAGAATTAGCGGAAGCTATTGCTCAGTTACGCTTGATACAGAAACTACGTAAGTAAGTCTGTTCAGTTTTAAAAAACCCAGCCACGCGCTGGGTTTTTTGTTTCTGGCAATGTGATTCCCGACGCACAACTTAGAAGCGCCAACGCTGAAAACAAGTCCCATGACTTTATTTTAATAAAATGCTCATTTAATATGTCATATGCTTATTAAGAAACTAATGACGTATATATGTGTGCTTGTGGTCGCCCTGATTGTTATTTTAAGGTTCGGTTTAAACATAAGTACCTGGGGTGAATTTACGATCGCCTCACTATATTTGGGGGCCTCTGTACATCCTAATATTGAAATTTTAGCTAAGGATTACATAGATGATAATCTGAGCCGCCTTGCGCCCACTATCGCCAATACCTTACAAAAGAAGCGTAAGGATAATATTTTATTACAATCCGCTATTTTCTTTGCAACTGAGCATCAAAAACACCCTAAAATAAACGAAGGTTTGATAGTTTATGCATTCGAACATCCAGACTTAGAGACAAGATGTTATTGGAAAAAAAAGCTTGAGCTTGATTACTATTTAACGATTGAATCGGGTGATCGAGATAATAAGGTCAGTAATACCTTTAAGGTTACCAATACTAGTGAATGTAAAAAGCTTGAGACAGGGGACTAAAATGGATTTGTGTGATTACCAAGGGATTATGTCGGTCTAATTACCGAGCGACTTTGTCGTAAATAGCATATCAGCCAGTTGTAAAACTGGCTATCTTTTATGCCGATTCAGCAAGAGCATTAGATTTTTCGACTCGCAATGCGGTCGTATTCATATTGTTTCTTAGCCACATGCTACGCACACCGCCCGCGCTAATATCAACACCTAGGGCTTCACTGAGCTTTATCGCAACTTTCTGCTGACCAAGGTGAGGGTTTTCAATTGAGAATTGCACAATCAAAGAGTAATTGGAAATCTCATCAATTTCATGGTTTTAATTTAGGGGGATAGGTCAGCAGGTGTAAATAAACTAAAAAATTTTCAAAAAAAACTTCCTGAACACTATGATGATATAATGGCTTCGGTGACGGAGTTTTATACAAATTCAGGCGAGTTTTACAATAAAGTATATGATCTCGAAAGAGCACACATTAAAGACGCGCATAGTTATTTATTAACAGAAACAACTTGGTACCACTTGCTAAGAAACGAGAAATATAACGAAGAAATGATTGACTTTTATCTAAACGATCCATATTACAAAAACATCGTGGCGCGTTATAAATTCGATAACAGGAATGGTGGAATACAAAGGAGATATCAAACATACGCAATGAGTTTGTTTCTTCATTTGCGAGAAGAACTGAATATTGAAATGCCATTGGATCCAACAATTACTGCTATGCTAGGAAAAGCTAAAGGCGTCCAATTGGAAAAATATATTGGCACATATAATAACGACGTTCACGGTATTGCGGATATACAAAGCAAAGCAGGGTATTTAACTTATAATAACTATGTCTACACGTTCAATAGCTAACATTCGGCTGCCTGGTTGTTGTCAGATGAATATAGCCTCGAGTTTAAAGA
Organism: Glaciecola sp.; assembly: GCA_965658765.1. Taxonomy (GTDB): domain Bacteria; phylum Pseudomonadota; class Gammaproteobacteria; order Enterobacterales; family Alteromonadaceae; genus Glaciecola. Next base: position 53,642 of record CBFHTO010000011.1, read on the forward strand.
AGACGAATTTGGCAACATAATTAGTTTTGTGTCTCAGGGTCCTAATTCTAGTGCTACGTTCACAAAAGTAAGAGCACAATAGACCAACTGTTGAGTTTGAATATCACGTTAATCCACCGTGTTCTTCAGCTTACCCATTTGACTTCGATTACTACAAACAATGTACTCAAGTGAACTGAGCATTG
>CBFHTO010000011.1:53836-67881 GCA_965658765.1 Glaciecola sp.
GATACTTCGGTAAACCTGCGTTTGATCTGGTTACTCAAGGCATTACTACAACCGCCAAACTCGTTGAGGTCGAAATTCACGGCAGGCGCAATATACCTTTTGTTGAAGAGTATAAGAAGAATTAAAGCTATTTGCTACCCCCTGTGACAGGTGTCTTTTTGACTAGATTGGTTCGTTGAAATGTCGAATTGTGGGAGTGTTTTATGGCGTGTTAGTTTGCAATGTCTTGCGACGATAGGCCTTTGGTACAGGAAATGGGGAATTGAAGCGCGAATAGCCCCACCATTTACTAGCGTTTTTCTTTACTCTTGCAGCAGTAAATTGAGCCTACGCCCCAAAATTGAAGTCACGTTGACTAGTGAAATCGTTTCCGTATTGTTCTTCAGGTGGTGCACGCAAAGGTGGCAACTGTGGCGGTTGCGCAGACACTGGGTACTTTTTATCCAAATGCTTCAGTGCGCACTATGCACTTTATAGCTTTATAATTGCCTCAACTTTGAGCAATACGCTGAGCAGCAAAGAAAGCGCTACCTTCGCTTGAACACATAAACGAGGTAACGCTTTACGATTTATCTTAACTTAAAAGTTTTGCCCTGCCGCGGTGCCCGTGCCAGATGATGGATTACCATCTGCGCCGGCCTGACCAAGCGTAAACGTGTTACCCTCTAGCGTTGGGGTTGATGCGTCAGTGGGGTCGGCATCATATATACCAATACTCCAGCCACCTTTACCGGCCGCTTGCTCGCGCGCAATAATCGCACTGCCACCGTTGCCGCCATCGCCGGTTGTAATTTGGTTGTTGCTGATGGTCGCAAAGGTATCAGGATTTAGCACAATACCAAACGAAGGCCCGCCGCCACCAGAAGCGCCAATACCGCCGTCACCGCCTGTGCCGCCTGCACCACCGTCGCCGCCGTTGCCTGAGTTGCTGCTGTTGCCATCTTCACCAGAGCCACCCGAGCCACCAGCACCGCCTTGTGCGCCTAGACCGCCAATACCACCTATACCGCCGTTCCCGCTGGTAATCGTGTTGTCTTTGATATCATTTAAGGTACCGCCCACCACGTAAACCGCGATTGATGCGCCGCCCGACGATGCGCCAAAACCGCCGTTGCCGCCTTCCCCTCCTTCGCCGCCGCCACCACCGCCGCCGCCATTAAACCCTAAGAAGCTTGAGCCACCGCCTCCGCCGCCGCCACCGCCATAACCGTCGGCTCCTTTTCCGCCCGGCGAACCACTTGAAACCGCAAAGCGTCCACCGTTAGTGAAGCGACCAAACCCGCTACCACCGGTACCCGTGTTACCATCTACGCCATTGTTGCCATCTTGACCATCGGTGCCGTCATTTCCGGCCCCACCTGCTGATCCACCATTACCGCCGCGGCCGCCGTTAGCACCAGCGTTGCCAGCTTCGCTTGAGCCATTCCCACCATTGCCGCCATCGCCACCACCTTTAACGATTCCCGCACCGGCGCCATTGCCCCCGTCGTCGTCATCTGCATTACCGCCATCGCTGCCGATGTCACCGTCGCCGGTATTATTGTTTGAAGCGTTGCGCGCACTTGTGGGCGCAGCACCCGTTGTTATGTCGTTACCAATTAAGCTAAAAGAGGCAACGGTATCTGCATATACACCGTACAAGGTGCCTGAAGAGTTATCGAAAGGATGATCAGCTATTTCAATGGTGTTGTTTCGAACCATCAGCGCAACCAAGTTATTGCCCGATATAGCAATTGGGTTGTCGTTTACATTTATGTTTTGAAGGTCAAGTAGTAGGTCGAGCCCTGACACTTCTATATATTCGCTGGTATTAAAATAGTGCATCCCGCGAGGGTTATCGGTGATTACAGGGGTGCGATTATTTACTTCATCGCGTTGCCAATCGGCTAAATATCCGCCGTAAAAACTAATATTCTGATTGATGTTTGAAGCACTGTTTTCCCAGAGTTGAAACATCGTGTCATCGCTGGGTGTTTTAATATAAAAGTCTGTGTCTTGATTATCGTCAATGCTTTGCTGCAGTACACTAGCAAGTTCTGTAAATGGCGCATCTATTGAGCCATCAGAGGTGCCGGTAAATTCAGCATCTATAAACACTGCCGTATCAACATCTTCAAGCACCATAACTAATATCGATGCAGTATCGCTTGCGCCGTTTGCTCTGGCGCTTACTTCAAATCGGAATGTCCCTACCTCGTCAGGAGCACTAAAGCTCGCAGTGGCAGAGTCAAAGCCGTTGGTATTCGTTACTGCTTCTCCCGTTACTTGCGTCCAACTGTAGGTAATGGAGTCTCCGTCAGGGTCGCTTGCGGTAGCAGTGAGACTAACAGCGTCGCCAGCGCTGACAATGATTCTCTCGTCTACACTCACAACAGGCGGATTGTCGCGCGCCGGGGGAGGCGTTGGTATTGGTGTGCTACCGCTATCGCCTCCGCCACCACCACAAGCAGAAAGTCCTAATACAGACACAATCGCAATGCTCAGTAGTGATGGCTTCCAAGGGTTTATCTTTGTTTGACTTATTTGGGCGTGTTGAATGTTTGTTAATGAATAATTCACGTGCTCTTCCTTTCACATTAATAAAATAGCTATGCATTTTGTGGGTAACTTGAACGATAGATTGTTTGTTCATTTAATTAATGCGTGAAACGAGCATAAAACCCCTCATGCTGGATATATTTTTTTGAGCGATGTTGTGAAACTTGTGAAAAAACAAATAGTTTTTTGAGGAGTAATGTACCGAATAGACCTTTGCAAAATACGTATGAATTTACGAATCGTGAAGCCAAAAACCAATGGCCATTGGGAAGTGAGGGAAAGTGAGGTAAACGTTATGCAATACACTTGAATCGACTAGACTTCGCTATTCAATAATCCAACATTGCCCTCGACGACGTACCTATTTGTTAAGGCTATCGTATCTATTCAAACAATCGAACACAGAGGTGATGAATGACACAGACAGCTACGCTATATAGAATGAAAACAGACAAACACACGTGTCCGTTTGGTTTAAGAGCGAAGGATTTACTCAAAAGGAAAGGATTCAACGTCGATGACAAGGTGCTTAACACGAGAGACGAGATTGAAAAAGTAAAGTCTGAGCTTAATGTAAAAACAACACCTCAAGTGATCATTAATGAGAAGCAGGTAGGTGGATTCGAGGACTTGCAAGCGTATTTCGGTAAATAAACAAAAAACGATAGTAGATCCAAGGTTCGAGTATAAGAAGAATTAAAGCTATTTGCTACTGTAATCTTCCCATTTTTTCAAGGAAACGATGAAAAAAACCGCTCCTAGTAGCGACAATCCTATTTGAATACCCGTTAAAATATCATCTGACATGATTACCTCCATTTAATCCTCATTTCTAGCATTATTTTGGGTTAAGTCTTAGGCCATTAAAATAAGCAATGCATACTCAGTCGAACAAAACACTACTTTAATTACTTTTGACATATTCGGTCAACTCTCTGTGTTTTATATAATAATTAGTCGAACCTTGAGATGTCATTTTACTATCTCGAAAATTTTACTTCGTTGTTTAATTTACATGGTCAAAAATTAGCCTATCATTATTCTACATGTTCGCTACTAATTTTTTCGTCGGACAACGCAGGCTTAGCTGCCTCATGTTCGTATGCAAAGAGTACATAACCAAACCAATCTAAGTATAGATTGTTAAGGTTGAACGACTATATTCTGTCTCGCAGAAGCCCTTTGAATGTCGAAGGTCGGGTGACTCATATCCGCTCACTCCTGCTATCAGCTATCGTTATATCCAAGGGTCTGCTTCATGTCCGTTTCAGCCCCACAGAGTCACTGGCTCAAAAAGACAAACAGTAGATATTCACGAGTTAGGCTTCAAACTTCCGAGTTGTGCAAGCCGTCATTCAACTGATGAAGGAATCTGATTGTTTGGCTGCCTTAAGGAATTTTTTGTGTTGGGCAGCTCTGAGTGATATGTAGGCTACATGTTCACGCCTCAAGCCTAGTATTAACATTCATCAACATTATAAGCTGCACTATAGGGCTGCTCGAAACAGCGCAGCAACCTATCTAAAACCGATAGATTTTGAGGTTTGTCAATAAAGCCATCTGGCATTTGGATATTTGGATTTTCTTTAAGAAACTGCCGTCTCGCATTTTTTTCATCTTCAGAAACAGGTATGACAGATAATTCATCTCTTATCTGTTGCAAAGCGTTTTTATCACGCATTAAAAATGCTATTGAACCTTTTGCATACAAGTTCCATGGTTTCTTTGATTTCGCGGATTCGCCGTCGTTATCAATACTGGCGTTAAAAAAAGCGATTGCAAGAGGATAGTTACCCAAATCAGCGGCTAACTGACCCGCATGCCACCTCAAGAGCTTTAATTGGTTTGAATTAATGGCGTTATCGAACAGAATGTAAAGCTCGATGATTTTCTGTGCAGCCGGCTTACAATTATCTTTAAACGATAAGGTACGCCAGCCTCCATCAAAATTCTGGTCAAAATCATCATAAGACAAGGTCAACAGCCTGTTTAACTCTTCATTGTCGATGCCGCAACGTTGAAATACTGCTTGAGTAGAATTATTTAAACTAGAGAAAAATGTTGGTGCTTTGTCGTCCACTTGACTCGCTTTAACTGAAATCGAAAATATGAAACCAGTTATCATTAGGTATCGCCAATATGTTACAGATTTTTTCATTCTTCTTAATCTCAAGTTTAGCTGCGCAGGAATATTAACAGTATACTTTGATGTTTTGAATGTACTATTACAAGACAACTTCGCTCTAAATTTCAAATTGCCTATCGTCCTCAATAATTGCAAGCCATTACCTAATTCGCGAAATGAAATCGTCTGCTCATCGCTCATAGCTGAAGCTGGAAAACTAAATCGTGAAGGTCCGAAAAACGTAACAGGAGTCAGTCAGAATTGATTAGGCCCTGTTGTTGAAATTGTCAGGTTAGATGACGACTAATTCTCGTCATAATCATTTTAGTCTACTACAAATAAAACTAACTTTTACTGTTCATGTTTGCCTTCCATGAGAGAACGGTCGAGATCTATCGCTAACTCGCTTAGTAGACCACTCATTTTACGGACGGCTTCTTTATAACCCGCTTCTTCCATAACTTTTTTATAGCTAAACGGGACGGATTCCGATTGAGCCGAAACACCTACCAAATCTTCGTTACCGTAAATAGTAAAATATCCGTTCAATACTACTTCGCCGTCGATGCTAGGGAAAAATTCTGTAATTTCAATGGAAACGCGTTTGCAATCTTTGCAAGAGCTGACCATATGAAATTTTGCAGACCTTTGATTAAAATTGTCATTTATTACTCGCCAAATACCCGATTGAAGGTCTTCTGCCCAAAGGTGATGTTTTGCGTAAATAAGCTCAAAACGCCCATCTAGGGTAATCAAATTACGCCTTTTCAAATAGAGCGAAAGTTTAATTGCTTCAAGCATTATAACTTTCCCAGAGCGCTCATTTTGTACTTTTGCATTAGTATTCAAGACATAATATGTTGTTTTTATCTTCGTATCAGTACTAGGGCTTGCACAGGCTCCAAGCAATATACTGCTAACTAGAGCCAAGACCATCTGTTTTAAGTTCATTCCTTAACCTCATTTCGAGTCGGATCTGGGATAATATCTGCTTCACCTTCGTCGCCAAAAATAAGAATATTCGGGTTTTGTTTTACATCTCTAATTAAAGGCTCTAACAGCTCTAAGTTAGATTGCAATTCCTCGAGGTTATCCTGTAATTTTTTATAAAGAGGTGAATCTGCTTGTATACCTTTGAGGGCGCTTTGTGCTTCTTTGAGTGTGTCGTCAAAGGCAATCAATAGCGCTTGAGTAGAAAGCAGCGTATCTTGGCCTCCTTCAAACAGACTGTCAGCGCTGATAAGTGTTTTTTCTGTTTGATTTAACAAAGACTCAAGTGGTAAGTCATTGAGCTTGGTTAATAAGGCATCAGTTTTACTTAAGATACTAGCAAAGCCACTTTGTGAGGTTGGGATCACTACATAATCGCCAAAGTATTCAAGCTCTTTGGACATTGAGTTGCTCATATCTAAGCTAACTTTCAAATTACCTGTAATATAACTAGAGGTAACCAAACTAGCTGCTAGTCCTGTTTTCAGCCACTCTTGAAACTGTTGATCAAACCAGTCGACATTGTAGCCGCCATTACGAGTAATGCGACGAGGTTCCACGTGAATCAATACAGGGATACGTGTTTCATCAGGATCAATTTGATTTGTCTGGTGAAAACCTAAGTAAGGCAAATGTACACGCCCTATTCTAATACCTCTATACTCTACAGGCGCGCCTTTCAGAAGCCCCCCCACCGAATCTTCAACAAGAATGATGTACTCTAAGTATTCATAGCGCCGTGCGTCTGAAATACTCGATTTGCTGGCATACAATTCAAAACTTCTAGATTCTTTTACCTTGTTCCCTAATGGTAGGTCCTCAGGTACGTCAAACTGGATCCCACCAGCTAGAAAGCTTTCGATTGACGCAACGTCTAGTTCGACTCCTTGAGCGTCTGCTTTTAAATTAAATCCACCGGAATTCCAGAAATGAGTGTTGCTCGTAATCAATCCATCATATGGTGCTTGAATAAAAATTCCATAACTTACTTGCCTTGATTCAACGTCGAAGTTTACTGATTCAACGGCACCGACCTCAAAACCACGATAGATAACGGGGTTGCCAATGTTTAGCGATTTATTGCCTGCGGAGAGCAAAGTCAATTTAAGCCCTGCTGTGGTTGGTGATGCTATGGGAGGAGAGTCTAAGCCACGGAACTGCTGTGAATAATATTCAGACTTTCCAGGCTCTAATTGTATATACGCTCCTGACAAAAGCGTGCCAATACCGCTAATACCACTGGAACCAACTCTAGGTCGCACGACCCAAAATTGCGTATCACTTTGTAAAAAATCTTGCATGTTACGATTTATATTCGCAATTGCTTGGATAGAATTCCCTTGTTCTGTAAATTTTATTTCTTTAACTATCCCTATATCGACGTTTCGAAACTTCACTCTTGTCTTGTTTGCTTCTAAACCTTCCGCGTTTTCAAATTCGATGGTGACTTCGATACCTTGATTCTTCCAGTGCTCGTATACCATGCCAAGACCAATTAAACATGCAATAAAGGGCAAGAGCCATACTGCCGAAATCCCTTTTTTTGCACTGGTTTTGGCTTTGTATTTTGAGTCTTCGCTTTTATTCATTTTTTTCTTTATCCCAAAGGTAGCGAGGGTCGAATTGCTGGGCAGCTAACATGGTAAGTATCACTACTAGCGCAAATGCCTGTGATGCAATTCCTGGTTCAATGCTCATAATCCCAGTGATTTGCACGAGCGCCACAAGGAGGGACACAACGAAAATATCGATCATTGACCATTTTCCAAAGAACTCGGCGACCTTATATAGTTTTGTCAAAGTACCGTTATTTTTGGTTCTTGCTTTCATTGCTTGAAAGCATAGGTAAAAAAGTGCAGCAATCTTCGCCAAGGGAATTACAACGGATGCGAAGAAAATAACGAACGCTACAAAGAATGCGCCTTCTTGGATAAAAACCCAAACTCCCCCTAAAATCGTGCTTGCCTGATCGTTACCAAGTAAATTCGTATGCATAATAGGATACAGGTTAGCGGGCAAGTAAAAAACCAACGCGGCAAAGACTAGGCCAAGGGTCCTTTGTATTGCGTTGCGTTTTCTGGCGCTGATAGGCTCATTACAAAAATCACAGTGGATAGTAGCAATACCTTCATTGTGTGAAGCTTGATTCAACTCACCGCAGACAAGACAGGCGATAAACCCATGTGCAGCTGCACTTTCCTCAGGGTAAGTATCGCTTTGTTTTTGCTTCGCCGTGTCAACATTTTCTTTAGAGATTGAGTCTGTTGTCATTTGCTTTTAACCAAGACCAGATTTGATAAGGATGCGCACTATTGACAGCCATCAAGAAGAATATAACAAAACCCGAATAAGCCCAAAATGCCGTTTCAAAATGTACGTTCGCCAAATCAGATACCTTGATTAATGCCACAAGTACTCCAATGAAAAAGACTTCTGTCATAACCCACGGTCGCGCATAGCTGATAACGACAGCAAAAAATCTTTGCCAATGGTACATAATCTTGAACTTGCGAGGTATAGACACTGCCAATATTGCAATTAATAAAACGACTGGGAAAGCAAGCATGAATACATTCACTAGCAGACTTAAAAGTATGAAGTCTTGGTTAAACAACTCGCTTGATGCTTGATGTACAAAGATACTTCTTGTTAAACCTTGTGACTCAAAACTCAAGAAAGGAAAGATTAACGAGACGAATAAAAAAGCGAATGCACACAATGAAAACGCAATCATCTTGTTTAAGGCAGCAGGGTGATAGGTAAATTGTTTGCTTTGACAACGATAACAATAGACGCCTAGTGTATCAGCATCTAGGCGTGGTTTTTTGATAAGAGCATCACAATAATGACAGGCAAAATAGTCCCTCCTTTCGCACATATACATCCCATTTTTTTGAGGGTAGTTAGCTATAGTGTAGACTATTTTGTTATTCGATAAAGCCCTCGTTTGCAGTAACCGTTAAGGGGTGATAACTCGATTTAGCTTGCATAAAGGCTTTGCGGGCAAAGGCCTTACCCTCTGGTGTTTTTGAAAGTTCTCGATAAAGCGGTTTGACCAATTTATTTCGCCCTATACTAATTAAGTACTCATACAATCTATCGTATGCTGGCTGAAAGTTGTTTTTAATAGCAATTAAAAGCCAACTATGAACAATTTCGTTATTACTGCTCTGCGTCAACTGCATGCTTTCATTGAGTTCTATTAGTTTAGACTGACTAATTTCGTTTGGCATTTTATTCAAAAAATACAGCCACTCGTGAACTGTCCAATCACTGGTATCGATATCTGCGGCAGATATATTGTCGAGCAACCACTTGGCTCTTATGTCGTCTATATTTGTAAACACGTCTGAATGCGGTGTTGGTGCGCCCTCTGGTAACCCTGGCTCATAGATCCATTCATAAATCCGATTTTCATCCAGCTCTGATGAATATTCGGCAAGAAGAGTCTTTTTCAAATATTCTATAAACTCTGCTGTTGTAATGCTCTGAAAAGCAAAATGCTCAAAATAGCTCGTCAAAAAAGCATCGAAATTTGTTCTGCCAATTTTTTGCTCTATCTCTCTTAAGAAAAGCGCACCTTTTTCATAGGGGATATTTGAAAAAACGTCGTCAGGATGCCTGCCTTGCAAATCGATGGCAAGGATCTGGTCTTTATCTGGGAGGGTGTCGAGATCACGCATGAGGTCTTGATAACCAAGAACGGCTTCCATGTTGTAGCGTCTTTCACCATAGATCAATTCCATTATTCGATAGGTTAGATAAGTCGTAAAGCCCTCGTTCAACCAAAGATCCCGCCAAGTGGCATTAGTTACCGTATTACCAGACCAACTATGCGCTAGCTCATGTGCTATAAGCGATACTAGACTCTTATCTCCAGCCAAAACAGTCGGCGTAATAAATGATAGACGGGGATTTTCCATACCACCAAAAGGGAAGCTTGGTGGCAGAATTAGTAGATCATATCGTCCCCAACTGTAGTCTCCATATTGTTGCTCAGTTTTTTCAAGCATGAGTTCAGTATCTTCAAATTCTTTGGCTGCTTTTTCGAGATATTCGACTTCCGCATACACACCAGTACGCTGCCCCATCGCTTTAAATTGGATGTCTCCTATCGCAAGTGCAATTAAATATGAAGGGATGGGTTGTGGCATGCTGAATGTATATATACCGCTCGTATTTTCTTTGCTTGAGTTAGAGGCACTCATTACAGCCCTTAAGGCTTTATCAGTCGTTATTTTCGCGTCATATGTGACCCGAACTTGCGGAGAGTCCTGCAAAGGAATAAAGCTTCTTGCATGAATTGCCTGCGCTTGTGTAAACAGATAAGGGTGCTTTTTCCCAGCAGTTTGTTCGGGCGTTAGCCATTGTAAACCGGAAGCTGATGGCTTTGTCTCGTAATAAATTTTTACCCATTCGGATTTGACCGGCAAATTAATAGTCAGCGGAGCGCCTAGATACTCATCTTGTTCTCCGAGGGAATATTCTGCCTCACCATGATTCGAATCCACACGCTCGATAATTAAGTCGCGTGTATCTAGGACCAGCCGTTTTGCCTGATCATCCAAATATCTAAGTTCCAAAACTGCACTTCCATGCAGACGCTTGTTCGCGAAGTCGGCCGTTAAATCTAAGCTTATGTGCTTGGTTTGAATTTGTTGAGCATTTGCGTACGAGTGAGGATCGGCACTTTGTTCTAACTTGATGTCTTTAGAACTATCTAGCCCTACTTTGCTATATTTGTTTTGATTATTCTCGGTGCAAGAAAATGAAAATATGCACCCAATTAGGATTACGATGATTGTGAGCAAACGCATTACAACTTTCCTTAGGGTATGCCAAGTGTGCTTTAGTCTAGATAATACATCAATGAGGCGTCTTGATACATATCAAATAGAGCCGTGATTTTACCTATTCTCTATAGTCTGAAAAGTATGTAAACGCTTATTTCTTCAAAAAATTATCTTCAAAAAAATGCAGAGTTAATTTCTTTTGTAATGATTGTTGTTAGACCTTAAAAGTATAGAAGCACTAAGACTCTTTTACAGAGTTTTTTATTTGAAGGTAATTCACGTTATGATACGTCGCTGTTTTGTCAGGCCACATCGCTAGTAATATAACGAAAATAACAAAATCTAACGAAAACAAGGCATTTTAATAAAATGAAATCGAATAAGGCACCGATGGCAATTAGCCGTTCGCAGCAAGTGCATAACAAAAAGAAAAAACAATTACGTTTAATGTTTTTGCTATTACTCACTTCCGTTGTGTTGATATTCGTCAATCGTTGTGACTCAAAACTCCCCAGTGCAAACGACATTGTCATTTCAAATAAGATTCCAAGTATGCCGCCGAGCTGGACTATGCGGGCAAATTGGTATCAAATTATGGTAGAACGCTTTTATAATGGCGACCCTAGTAATGATCCGACGAAAGATAGCATACAAGGCAGTTACCCGGGCGTTGTACCGCCGAGCTGGACTGTCACAAAGTGGACTCAAGATTGGTATCAGCCGGATAATTACTTTTCTGAATTAGACTCAGAGCGAGATTTCTACGGTAATTTGATCGATAATTTTGACGCCAAAACTGCATTGCGTCGCTATGGAGGCGACTTGCAGGGTGTAATTCAAAAACTGGATTATTTAAAAGACTTGGGCGTAAATGCGATCTATCTGAATCCCATCAACGACTCTCCCTCTCTTCACAAATATGATGCTCGTCATTGGCGTCATGTTGACGTGCATTTTGGGCCAGATCCAGAAGCAGACAAAGCATTGATCGCACAAGAGGATCCGCTCGATCCTAGCACGTGGAATATGACTTCTGCAGATCGACTATTTCTTGAGCTAATTAAGCAAGCAAAGGAGCGTGGGTTTCGTGTCATTCTGGATTATTCATGGAATCACACTGGGATCCAGTTTTGGGCGTGGCAGGATCTAATTGAAAACCAAGCCGAGTCGGAATTTGCTAATTGGTATTGGGTAAACCAATTTGATGATCCGGCAACTAGTGAAAATGAATTTTCATACAAAGCATGGCTAGGAGTAAAAAGTTTACCTGAAATCAAAGAAACCCTGGCAATTGACCACAGTCAAAAAGTCAGTCTAAGTGAGGGTAACATTTATAGTGAGGAAGCCAAACAACATATATTCGACGTAAGTTATCGTTGGCTAGACCCAAATAAAGACGGTGATTTTTCAGATGGTGTAGATGGCTTTCGCTTAGACGTTGCAGCTGAAATGCCGCTAGGTTTTTGGAGAGAGTATCGCCAGTTTGTAAAAACAATTAATCCAGATGCGGCACTGATTGGCGAAATATGGTGGGAAGTGTTTCCGCATCAGTTAATGGATCCGTCGCCAGTGCTGCAAGGTGATGTGTTTGATTCAGTCATGAATTATCGATGGTACAAAAGCGCTCGAGCATTATTTGCTCAAAGTGCCATAAAAGGCGATGTAAACCCCCAACAGAAAATTGAAACATTTGTGACACAACAAAGTACTTTCTTGCAGGGTCAAAAACACAGCTTTAATGCCGCTATGATGAACATTGCGGCAAGCCATGACACACCGAGGTTATTGAGTTCGTTATACAACGAGAATGTTTATAAGTTCCAAGCGAAGGCAAGCCAAGACCCAACATATAAACTTGATAAACCAAATCAACAAACTTACGAGAGGGCGAAACTGCTCCTTACTTATCAATACACTGCTCTGGGTTCTCCACATATATGGGCGGGTGACGAGATGGGTATGTGGGGAAGCGATGACCCAAATAACAGAAAACCTCTAATCTGGCCCGAGTTGAATTTTGCTGATGAGCAACATCATCCTCTTGATATCGCTCGTGCTCGAAATGAAGTCAAATTTAATCAAACGCACTTTAATTTCCTGCGTTCATTACTGCATTTACGAAATTCTTCACCAGTTTTGGCCACGGGTAACATGAATTTTTTACTCGCTGATGATGATAAGGGGCTACTGGTTTATGAGCGGAAACAAACGAGCCCTGACGTATCGGCGGCGCTTGTTGTGTTTAATTTGAGTCCTGCAACCAGAGAGTACACTTTGCCGAGTGAATGGTATCAAAGCCAAGCATGGCGAATATGGAAAACTCAAAGCCCCGTGACTGTCGATATGGTCCCATCTGAGCACCTCGTAGTACGTCCAATGTCAGCCACTGTTATATTAAGGTGAAGCATTGCGTTTTAGCTACGCAGTCAAATGTCTAAAGTTTTTATTTTTGAATATCTACGAACCGCCTAAATAAACTTCGATAAATGCCCTGTCTTGACGTAAATGATAGTTTCTGTGTTAACAAATGGCCTATGTTGACTTAAATGTGGGCTACGTATCCAGCTCAATTCGGGGTATGACCCATGTTCATCTTCAAATTGACCGCTTAACACAAGAATTTCTTCACCACCGTAGTGTTGGTGAGCTTGAAATTTTTCGCCGCTTGGCCATTTAACCAAGGCCACTTGTTCATGTTCGTGTTGATGAAGCGGCATTACTTGAAGCTTACCCTGACCAGGCAACCAAGCATGCTGTTCTGTTTGAAGTACGATTTGTTGCGTGTCCGTTTCGCTAAATTGATTCAGTTTTACAAACAAGATACACCCTTCTTTGCTAAACGGCGCATGCGAACTACCGGGAGGGTTGCGAATATAGCTGCCTTTGGGATAATCGCCATTTTCGTCAGAAAATACGCCGTCAAGCACAAATATTTCTTCCCCGAAAGGATGGAAATGCTCAGAAAAACTAGTGCCTGCCTCGTATTTGACAATACTAGTAACGTGTCCCGATTCTTTGTGCTCTCTTTCTAGGGGCTTTCTCCATACGCCCGCTGCTGGGCTCGCTAACCAATCGTTGTCGGCATAATTGATCACAACTTTGTGATCAAAATCCATGTTGAGCATCTCTTGCATCAGATTTCCTAAATTACTTCTATAGCTCGTTGATATACAAGTTTAATACATATCGCACAGTATTCATGTTGCATAAGACATTATTAAATGTCTCCTTTAAGTACCATCCACTTTGCAAATAGCCCAATACTAACTACTATCAGATGGTTGCAAATAGAGGCTTGCCGTGGTCAAAATGTATCTTTTTCAGAGCTGTTTTTTGTTAATTTTTATTTATTATTTACTAGACCATTTGGCCGCAATTTTTATTTCAAATTTTACACTCTTCAATACCTTTTCATTGAGCTAATAGCTCAAATCTTTTTTAAACTTTTAAATATATGCAACGCTGCTAATTTGTTTGATGAAGATGATCAATTCTATTTATGCCAGATAGGATAAAGCCAGTTATATTAAAAAGAACTCGGTGCTATCCGAATTACAAAACCATTGCTAAAATTATTAGCTTAAGAGCTATCGAAGCGC
>CBFHTO010000012.1:0-66138 GCA_965658765.1 Glaciecola sp.
CTTGGGTCAAGCCGAACCAATAACCGAATCAGCATAGTTCGGAATAGTTTCGGTCAGCTTTTTGAGCACATTTTGCCAGAGGTTTTTTGCTTACTTTTCTGCAACTTACTGCATAAGTGCGGGCAATTCTCTTGGCCTCATAATCGGTAGGTCCCCTGTTCAAGTCAGGGACGGGCCACCATTTTTCTATCAGGTGCTTACCTAAAACCTTGGCTATATCGCATTTGTGGTTAGGGTAAGTCCGTAAGCTGACTTTTGGTGCTAAAATCTGAGCAGTAAGATACGAAAGATCTCCCGCAACGGTTAGGATGTTCAAATTTCATGATGTTTTTAGAGTGTCATGCGCCAAAGCTAAAATCTCATTGGATGTAGAAATAATCAAACATAAGCGCTGATTTTGAGTTTACTCTGTGCTTTGGGGCGCTTTAGTGGATACTTTTTGTAAATCAGTTCGATCAGACCAAAAGGGTAAATACTTGCCCTCTAACAAGATAAGGCCGACTGACACAAACTAGGGTTTATTCGGGTACCCACTCTAACGCATTCAAACATAAACTCGTCAACATCATGTTCATGCGCATCGTCAACATATTCGAAGCCAAATTGGGTTTGAGACACCATATGCTTAATTGTCCCTTTAACAACGACTTTTAGACCGGAGCTTGGCATGTTAAGTATGATTTTTATTTTCGAATCAGAGAGGTTGTTTGGGAGCGGGTTGATGAGCTTAATTCGAACCCCAAAATAACTTATATCAACAAGTTCACCGTGCATTTCAGTCTTACTATCGTTGTTCTCTACGACAATTAGCGCAGGAATATCTGCCGCTTGTACTCTAATGCTTGTTCGCTGGTCTGTAGACATATGGCACACTCTCATTTGATTTGTTGACTTGATAGTATCCCTTATTCAATATCAGATAAATCAAAACTATTGATTGAAATCAATGCATATAGCTTTATTTATTAGTGATTTAGAGTGATATCGCAGTTTATTTAGAAGAGTTTGCGGTTGCACGTTTTTGCCTAGTCATTTGTTGCGTTTTATACATACCTACTCTATGGTTATTCTTAGACTAACAAGGTGACAAGTTAAACCTTTATTTTTAGCACAATGACTACCTTAAGGATTGGTTCTGTTATGACGTTTTCTAAAGCTTTTACATATTCCGCTTTAAGCCTTATTTGCATGCAAAGTTATGCTGCAGAGTGGGATATTATCCATGCTGGCAAGCTACTAGCCGTCCCAGGTGAAAAGGTCACATCCAAACAAAGTGTCATTTTAAAAGATGGTAAAGTCTTTGATGTTAGAAATGGATATATAAAATCTAGTGCTTTGGATTTAACAAATGACGATAGTGTTGACGTACACAATCTTCAAGATAGCTTTGTCATGCCCGGTTTTATTGATGGTCATGTTCACTTAACCCTTTATATGCAACCGGGTGAGGCTCTGAGTTGGGTGCAGATGTCAGATGCCGATACAGCCATTAAAGGAGCAAAATATGCTCGAGATACGCTAATGGCGGGGTTCACTACCGTAAGAGACATGGGTGCGTTTACAGATGATGCGATTTTTGCGATAAGAGATGGTATAAATGCTGGTTATATTGAAGGCCCAAGAACCTTTGTGGCCGGTAATACAATAGCTATTAATGGCGGTCATGGTGATATTACTCATAGCTATAAAGAATCGGTAGCCGATGCTATGCGAACATCAGGTGTTTGTGATGGTGTAGCTGAGTGTAGAAAGGCTGTGAGAGATCAAATAAGACGCAAAGCCGATCATATTAAACTCACTGCAACTGCGGGTGTATTGTCAGACAGTAATGCAGGACTAGAACAGCAGTTTTTTAATGACGAGTTACAAGCGATAATTGATACTTCGCATCTTATGGGTAGAAGAGTGGCTGCGCATGCACATGGAGCAGAAGGTATTAATGCTGCACTGCGTGCTGGGGTAGATACTATTGAACATGGAACATTTTTAAACGACGAAAGTATAAATCTATTTTTAAAGACTGGGGCTTATTTATCACCCACTCTTTCTACCTTCCCAGCAATAGAACCTTTATTAGATGACGAAAATAGCTTTTTAACCCCTAATCAACGCACAAAAGCAGAACAAGCAATAAAAGTGATGAATAGCTTTGTTAAAAAAGCACATCAAGCAGGCGTCAATATCGCTTTGTCTACTGATGCTGGGGTTGGGGCGCATGGAACAAATGGCAAAGAGTTTGAACTATTAGTTGAATTAGGTGGGATGTCATCGATGGAAGCTATAAAAACAGGCACGCTAAATGGCGCAGATAATATTGGAAAAGTGGACGAACTGGGAAGTTTAGAAGCTGGCAAGTGGGGCGACGTAGTTGCCGTAAAAGGCGACCCACTAAAAGACATAAGCTTGTTACAAAATGTTAGTTTTGTAATGAAAGCAGGAACGGTCTACAAGAATACTCGTCAATAATAACTTGATAAGAAATTGCTACTCAAAACCAACTACCTAACACTAGCTACTTAATATCACTAAAACACTGATCCACATCATTTATTTCTAGTCTGATTTTTTGTAATGTTTAGAGCATGAGTACAGATCAATATAAAGACAGCAGAATTTTAAAAAGTTTACCCATCGTAACTTTCATGGCTTTATTTTTAGTTACTTTGTTTCTGTGGAACGAGACAAAACAAACAACTTCTTTAGCATATCGGGACTATTTTGAACTCCGAGTTAGGGAAGCTATTGGTGATATTGAAAACCGAATGTCGGCCTACCAACAGGTATTGCATGGCGCAAGTGGCTTGTATGCAGCCTCCACAACGGTATCACGATCAGAATTTCGTAAGTACGTTTTTGCTCTGCGTCTAGAAGATATTTTTCCGGGTAATCAAGGTGTTGGCTTTTCGATTATCATTCCCGCTGATCAGAAAGAATCTCATATCTCCGAGGTGCGAAAGGAAGGTTACCCTGAATACAACATCCGCCCGGAAGATGACAGGGAGCTTTATACTTCTATCGTTTTTTTAGAGCCGCTTGCTGATCGCAATTTGAGAGCATTTGGATATGATATGTTTTCTGAACCCACCCGTCGTGAAGCGATGGAGCGAGCTCGTGATTCAGCAAAGCCTGCTATGTCAGGCAAAGTTCGCCTTGTTCAAGAGTCAGGGAAAAGAGAACAAGCTGGTTTTCTGATATACGTACCTGTTTATAAAAATGAACAGCCGCATAACACTTTAAGAATGCGTCAGCAGAACATTATCGGCTGGGTGTATTCTCCATTTCGCATGAATGATTTGATGGAAGGGATCTTCGGTGAAAGGTCAGAAGATATATTAGTTGATATCTATGATCAGCAGATAAATGATGAATCACTGATGTTTAGATCTCAAAATCAAGACCTGAAAAATCAAAACACTAGTAGCAATATCTCTAAACAATTAATTGCCCAACAAGTCATAAGTATCGCAGGACGGAACTGGAGTATTCGCGTACAAGCACTTCCCTCTTTATTCACCCGTGTCGATGTTACGAATCCCATGGTTGTTTTAACTATTGGCACTTTATCTAGTTGCGTAATGGGATTGTTTGTTTGGCTTTTGATCTCAGGAAGAGCAAGAGCATTAATTGAAGCAAAAAAAATGAATGCTCAATTAATTTCTAGTGAAAATAAACTTAAAGCAATACTTGATTCATCAGCAGTCAGTGTGGCTTGGGCTAATCCAGATGGAAAAATTGAATATGTGAATCAGAAATTTATTTCAGTGTTTGGTTATACTCACAAAGATATACCAACGGTAGAACACTGGTATGCTAGGGCTTATCCAGATATAAACTATCGCAAAAACATTGTTACTAAATGGAATGAACTTATCGATAGCCATAGGGAAAATGGAGCGCATTTACCTCCATTAGAAGCTGAAATAGTTTGTTCTGATGGCACAGTAAAAAATGTAGTTCTGTTAGGTTCGTGGGCTGGAAAAAATATATTGGTTAATTTTAACGATATTACCCAACAGAAAAAATCAGAAGAACATGCTGTATACATATCACAACACGACCCACTTACAGGCTTAGCAAACCGACATCTGTTTTCTGATCAATTAGAGCAATCTTTAAAACTTGCAAAAAGAAATAAAAGTAATTTTGTAGTTCTTTTTATTGATTTAGATAAATTTAAAAACGTAAATGACACGCTAGGACATAAAACGGGTGATAGTCTTCTGAAAGAAGTTGCCATTCGAATAAAAGAATGTGTGCGGGAATCCGATATCCCTGCCCGTATCGGTGGTGATGAATTCCTCGTCTTGATGCATGACATTAAGGATTTAAATAACGTCCAGCTTATGGCAGAAAAAATTCACTTCATGTTGAGTCAACCATACTTTATTGATGAAGAAACCGTGCGAATTTCAGCCAGTATAGGCGCCGCAATCTACCCAGAACATGGTAAGACGACAGAAGAAATAATAAAAAATGCCGACCGCGCGATGTACATTGCTAAAGCTGATAAAACTAATTCTGTTGTTGTTTCTTCCACGGAAACAAGTTAATCCTTAGTCTTAGCTTTTCGATAACATGAAATGGCGGAGTATTATCTCTTTACATTGTTTTATGTGACGTCGACACGTCTATATTGCTTATTGGCAAAGGGATCATTGGGGAGAAGGTAGCTTTTATTTCATTGATAACTAGGGCCATAGACTAGTCATACACAATGTTCAGCGTGACAATAAAATGACATTTCTAGTCAATAAATTTGTTAAAAAATTAATGGAATAATTAACTAGATTGTCTAGAATTATAATAGATATTGCTAGTTCAACAGAGGTATGCATTGGAAACCGGACAAATTGCCATCCTCAATTACTTGGCAATCATATTAGTGATGAATCTGATAGGTTTTTGCTACTTTTATTTCTCACCTGCAAGAAAAGCACCTGAATTAAAGCCCTCTGTGCATAGCTTTATGACAATGTTTGCTTGTATTGCTATTGCTTTTATAGTTTTTGCCTCACGTCAGTTTATTCCCGATTGGATTTCATTAACATTTGCCAATGCACTCTTTTTGTTGTCATCCTATTACGCTCGCAGGGGGTTTCTTTATCGTTCAAAGGGCACATCTTCTAGCAATCGCGAGAAACAAGTTATTTGGACCAACGTCATCGCACTCACCATTATAAATACGGGTGTGTTTTACTTTTACTTTGAAAACTTTGCCGTGAGAGCAACCTTAACAAGTGTAAATGTGTCGATCGTCTTCTGTAGCTGTCTAAGTGTCATCCCTAAGGATCCTAAGCATTTATCCAACGGCGAGCGAATTGCGAAATATGCTGTTCTTACTACTGCGCTTCTTACACCTGCCGCTGCTATTTTATTTTGGTTCGAAGATAGTTTTTTCGCATATATGTCGACACTTATGTTTACTCAAGCAATAGCTGTGACAACGTTAATAGGGGCATTCTTAAACTTAATTATGTCAGATGTAATCGATGATCATTATCAGAACTCGGTTACTGATCCCCTGACAAAGCTGTATAACCGACGCTTTGTGATTGATAAAGCATCCAAGGTTTTAGGGTTTGCACAAACTACTCGCGATGTACATGCCATTATTATTGTCGATATTGATGACTTTAAAAAAATCAACGACGAACATGGCCATGATGTTGGTGATGAAGCACTAGTTAACTTTGCTAAGATCTTGAGCAAACGCGTTCGAGGTTCAGATATTTTAGCGAGACTTGGCGGTGAAGAATTTGTTATTTTGATGCCTAATTCTTCACTAAAAGATGCAAAAGCATTAGCAGAAAGACTTTGCGAGGAAGTTGCTAATAGCAGTTTCAGTGCTACTCATGGACAATTAAACTTCACAGCAAGCTTCGGTGTTTCAATGCTCTCTAACGCTGATGAGTTGGAGGAAAGCCTTAAGCATGCTGACCTAGCCATGTATCAAGCAAAGGAAGCGGGTAAAAATCAAGTCATAGTGTTTGAAAGTGTATAATATAAAGCCTTTACCAGACGACACCATTTTATACAGACATCCAAAAAACATTCGATGCCCTTATTATCTACATCGATACACAATTGTCTTTGTTTACAACAAAACCTTTAGCGTCGCAAAAGCTAAGTGGTTTTTATTTACACCTATTAGCAAAAATAATAACCATTGATCCTTAAAAAAGTTTCAAATTAAGCTATCGTAGCTGAATTTTTTAATTCAGATATTCAAAATTTTCGTATTTATTGATGTATTCGCTTTTACATCAACTGTTAGCTGCAGACGCTTTTTTTCGGATATCCATCCAAATCTTACCGAGGTGATTAGCGCCGCGCTGGTCGCGTCCAATCCCCCAAAAGTAGTCGTACTGTGATGTCTCTATCATCATTTTCTGTTTGGTTGCATTCAAAGCCTCTTTCACCTCATCATACATTTGCAACTTAGTGTATAGAGCACGAGTCATGAGAAGTGGAGCAATTTTTTGATAGTCTTTTATCTTTGAGCGATACCAAGGTTTAGCATGATGAATTGCCATTTCAGCGGTGGGCAACTTTTCAATGATTTCGGCGTGTTTATTTGAGCGAACAATTTTTGACTGAACGTAATGCTCACATGTGGTCCAATTTTTCTCTTCCAACACAATCGGATGATTACTGCAGCTGGCAAGAGGATTATTCAAATCGTATCGAGAAAAACAGTATGCATCTTCAATAGCTTCACTGGTTTTAAACAAACGCCCCTCCCCCTTTTAGTTAATGGGCTTTAGAAATAACGCTTATTCCAGAAAAATTCAATACATATATTTTGTAAAATACACATTACATAAAAAAAGCCGCATTTACTGCGGCTTTCCGTGCTTTGGCTAGCGCATCAGCCAGCCAGAGTGAAAGCGAAAATATGATTAGTAAATTCGCACCTCACTCATAGCTGATTCGCTTTTTTTCAAAACACTCGACATATGATCACCTCCTTAAACTAATAACTAAACACATAAATAAGCTAACATAGGCGAAATATATGTAAAGAGTTTGGGCAAAAGTGGACTAGTATCTAAGATCATTAGGTGTAAACATTTTGATGTGGAAGGTGTTACTGCGGTTTGTTTTGAGGTATCTCATCTGCAAGCTGTGCAAAAGAGTTAGCTACTTAAAAACTCAATTGCTTGTTCTAATGTCAAAGGCCTTGAATGATAGTAGCCTTGAATATATTGGCATTGGCAATCGCGTAAAAGCGCTAATTGAGCTTCAGTCTCAACACCTTCTGCGACAACATCAAGTCCTAATTTAAAAGCCAAACTGACAAGTCCCTCAACAAGTGCTAAGTCATTAGCATCGACTTCGATATCATTAATAAATGACTTATCGATCTTGATTTTATTTACGTTAAATTCTCTTAAATGAGACAAAGATGAGAACCCTGTACCAAAATCATCTAAGGCAATATCAACCCCAAGTAGTTGTAGTTCGGATATTGCAAGTCCAACGGCTTTTGCCAAACTACCGATGAAAGCGGTTTCAGTAATTTCGACTACTAATTTATCATAAGGAATGTTGTATTGGTTCATTCCTGTTTTAATGCAATCCACCATATCAACGTCCATAAATTGAGGTGGTGAAAAATTAATTGCTATTTTACCAGGCGATAGTCCTTTGTCACTCATCGTACAATAGGCTTGCATAGCTTTATGAAACACAATATCGCCTATTTGAGAAATAATTCCTAATTCCTCTGCTAGTGGAATAAATACATCAGGTGGAATACTCTCGCCTTTGTAGGAGAGTCTGACTAATATTTCAAAGCCAACATGTTGTCCACGCTTAAGATCAAAGATGGGTTGCATTACGATGCTGAATAAATCCTCGTCAACTGCCTGTAACAACAAGTCTTTAATATGCTTTTTGTGTTCTAGCTTTTCTTTAATACCTGCATTGAAAAACAAACATTGATTACGGGCGGTTTTCTTCGCTTCATAAAATACTAAATCGACATTGATAAGCAGCTCATCTATCGTTTCTGCATCTCTCGGATATGCAACTAGACCAACAGAACATGATGGGTTATATGGACCTTCTCTTAGCTCAACTGGAGCACAGATATCGGTATGTAATCGCTTAACAAAACCCTCTATTGTAGAATGGTCTAAGTTATCTGGAGACACAATAACAGCAAACTCATCCCCGCCAACTCGAGCGACCGTAGCGCTTTCACCAGATGTTTCAATTAAACGTTGTGCTGTTTTTTGTAATAGGATATCACCGTATTGATGACCAAGAGAGTCATTTAACTCCTTCAATTGATCAATTCCTAACTTTATTAGAAAGAACTCCGTAAAACCTTTTTGGTTTTTTGACATTGCCACTTGATCGCTAAGTACTGAATAAAATCCCTCTCTATTCAATAAGCCCGTTGACTTGTCGCTAATAACCGCTAACTTTAGTTCATTGTAAATCTTCGTTCGTTCAGTAATGTCGTACCGAATAGATACATAGCGTAAAACCTTTCCATCCGGACCTTTCACAGGCACTATGGTAGTGTCAACCCAGTAGAGTTCACCGACCTTGCTGCGATTACACACTTCACCGCTCCAAGTATTTCCTCGTTTTATTTCTTGCCACATTTTTTTGAAAAACGAGGGCTTGTGGGTTCTTGAGTTAATGATGCGATGATTTTTGCCCAAAAGCTCATTGCTAGTATAACCACTGATATCAATAAACTTCTGGTTTACATAGGTGATATCGCCTCTAGCATTAGCAACAGAAACAATCGCTTGTTCTTCTAACGCTCGCTGATAAGCACGAAAATCGATGCTCTCTTGAAATTGGGTCCTTTGGCTTGTGACATCTCGCTGGGTACCAATGAAATAAAGAACCTCCTTATCATCGCCTAGGATTGGAGATATATTTACTTCAGTTAAATATTCTTCACCAGACTTTGTATAGTTAATGAGGTCAACAGAGCAAGAAGTTTTACTTTTGATAGCCTTAGATAGTAAGGTTTTATTTTCTTGACTACCCCCTCCCCTTTGCAATAGTTCACCGGGTTTACGACCTTTTATTTCAAAAAGCTCATAACCGGTGAGCGCCGTAAACGCACTATTTACCCATAAAGTTTTCCCGTCAGCATCGGTTAAGATTAAAGAATCCTTTACATAGTCTCGGGCCAGTTGAGCAAACAATTCATTATTGACCATTAAAAATAATTTCTCTCCAAAAAGCCATAGCCCAAAAGCCATAGATAGTAACCAAGTAACAAATCAGCATGAAACCGGGGGATGATGAAACGTTAGGAGCACTTACAAATGCGTTTAACAAAAATACTAACTTAATTTATATGATCAATTATCACGGGACTGCCTCTTTGCCAATTTAAGAGGTAATACTGAGGCGATCTCTACTATCCTTTAGTATAGAACGAAATATATAGGTATTATTTTAAGTGTAAATACGTAAGTATAAAAACACATCTTTAAGTAAGCTGATATGCGTACAAAAGTGAAGACAGCAGAATGTAAGAGGATAAATAGAAACACAGAATGCATTCAGCACAGCTTCTGATTATAAAAGCGCTTTTATCAGTGTTCCTTAAATTTAATAAATCAAAACTATGCCATACACTGACCTTTAAACAGGCTTTAGTCTGTTTGTTTTCATGTTTGATGAGTTTTTATAGACAGAACTTTTTAGATACTTTTTTTTACATGCTTCTTTTTAGATGCTTACTGGCCGCATGCTATTCCCAATTAAACTGATGCTATTTTTATTTCGATAGCTAGCAAATACCATGAATCCATTTTTATGAATGTCCATTCGCTGCTTTTCTGTTAATAAAAACTCAGCGCAAGGATACAAAATATTTTCATTGTCTTGCGAATACACGAAAGCCGGTAATTCGCTAATAGTATTATCTGTGACAGCTTGGCTATGATGCAACCTAATCAATAAGCGAGCACAAGCAAAAGCTGAACTACCCCACAATAGCTTGTTATGTTCATGAGCTATGGCGAACTCTTCAAAATCAAACGCGTCGACTTCTTCTTGCTTCTCACCATAAGGAATACGCATTAACACTCTAGGATAGCTCAAAACAACGTTTTTAGACTGCGGCGTTTGCCTAAATGATTGCCAGAGAGATTCTGCACTAGCACCAACGAGCTTATCGCTTGCTGAACTTATAAACTGACAGGCAAGTGACTCAGCAAAAGCAGAAATAGCATTTAATGCCATAATATCTGCATCATCTGAATCAAATTCATAATTGCCCACTAAAACATTATAGGACTCAAGGTCAGTGTTCTTAATATGTTTAGCTAAGCTTTCAAAGAAGCCCATATCACCGGAAGCAGATTCCATCACCGCCCGCTTACCTGCATCAACTAAATAGAACGATTGATATTGTTCATCGTATTCTTCACTAAAAATCAGATCCCGAATACCTCGCCACGCAGATTCCAGAGATTGAAACTCACTAAAGTGCAATATTGTCCGCATTAAATCAGATATTGCGCTGTCAATAAAGGAGTAACTGAGTCAGACGCTTCACTAGCCTTATCATGTAAGCCGAAGCTTGACATAATCTCGTCGGCCGCAGAATCCGCGGTTTCAGGTCGGCTTAATGATTGCTTTAGACGCCGCAAGTTCGTAAAAACAGTTTGCTGAAACAGCTCATCAGGATGAAAATCTTCTAGTTCATTAAAGTGTAGAATATGCCCTGAAGGTAAGGTAACTGAGGGAGATAAGCGCGCCATAACTTGGTCGAAACTGTCTATGTCTATTTTTGTGATCACATGTTTAGGAGAAGGCTCCCGTTCATTTGTAGAACCACTAAAATCGCCTAATACATATAGTCGCATTGGAGTTTCATTATCAAGTTTTTTCTTTGCGTTAGTAGAAAAACCGTACTCAAAATTTAATCGACCTGACATATTCCCTATCCTTAACCGGGTTAATTAACTGAGAATAGACTATCTATGCACTCTTCACAACACGGGTAAAGCGAGTGATGGCTCTTAGTCATACTACTAGAAGTCTCTTCTCTAGCTTTTAGTTTTGTATTGCGACAAGTCTCAGGGTGTTTATCTTATAATGAGTTGTCGACTATAATTCACTTATGATTATTTAGAGACACTATAAATGGCAAAATCACCGGCGCAGAAAATCTTAGCTAAACACCCTAATCTTATTCATAGCGACAGCGTGAAAGTCGTCTCTCATGTTCAGAGGCAACAGGATGACTGGTGGATAAATTCTTTGATGCTTGAAGATTACGATGTCGCTTTTAAATATAAACGAAAGAAACAGTACAAATCTTTGAAAGGGGCGTTAGTAAACATTACTTATTATCCTAGTACCGAAGAAGTCGCTGGCATGCCATTTGAATATATGAAAGTGGTCCGAGTTAAACGCAGTTAAATATTCATCTCATTATCCATTTTCTGGAAGACACTCTCAAAATACAGCCTAAAGTATTAGATGTTTTCTCGTGTGGCCGCCGATAACAAACTATTGGTGCGTATTTTTATCGCATCAATGAAAAACTCATCTAAATTCTTTTTACCAAGGAACGCTTATGAAAAAGTTAATGTTTTTGTTTTTAGTTTTTATCTGCGGGCAAGCATTTGCTAATGATGGCAGTGAAATTTATAAAAGTTGCCAGACCTGTCATGGACCAAGCGCAGAAGTAACATACGCAGGTAAAGTTCCGCCATTAAACACCTTTTCAGAACAAGAAATTGTCGAATTTTTAAAAGCATATAAAGCAGGTAATCGAAATAAATACGGAATGGGTAGTGTGATGAAGGCTCAGGTCTCAATCCACCTTCCAAGTGATGATGAAATCAATGCAGTTGCATCTTATATCATCTCTCTTAAAAAATAATATTGTTCATACACAGTCTTTGCGATTGTATGAAATTGATAATGAATAAACTAACAACCTTTTTGCACAATGTCTGTATTGCTTAGCATTAGCAAAGTCGAGACATTACTAACCACCTTTGTGAAGCTTAATTTATAAGACTCAGATACCATATAGCAACAATGCAGTCAGCAAAGATACAAGAAGTGCAAAACCATAACAAAGGCAAAAGAAGAACATACGAGCACCTACTTTAAAGTCGTGTAAGCCATGATATATGCGGTGCATCGCGTGCCAAAGCGGAAGCGCGATGACGGTTAACCAACAAAGCTTTCCAATCAAGTGAGAGCTAAACGCCATTACTCTTGAATAAGTCATAGCATCTGTAGCTAACAGTTCAAAAGGAAGCATCAGGCCACAAGCAATAATGATTGCCGGCAATAAAAATGCGGCAGCCATGCCGCCAGCACCAAACATGGACCATACGAGTGGTTCATTAGAGCGTTTGTAAGTCATAAATAAGCTCCTATAAGCACAATCAATACAATTGTTGTAATGATAAAAACTCCCAGATGCGCTTTGCTAATGAGCCCATCATTCACTTTTTTACCTTTAATCCATAAATCCATAGTTTTAGGAGCAAGTTGAAACCAAGTTATGCTATGGATCAGCGTTGCAATTAAACAAACAAAATGGAAAACAAAAGCGCCCGGGCTCACCAGCCAAGATACAAACTCAGACCAAGCATGCTCACCTAAGGATACTGAATACAATCCGTAGAATAGCTCTAAACTAAACAGCATTACGAAGATACTGCTGCCTTCTCTGATGATATAACGCACAAAAAAGGGATTAGACATCCACCATGTTGCGGTAATAGGGCGTTGATAAGGTTTGCGTTTACTCATTTTTTACCTCCCTCATCGCGACCACCAAGTGCTGCCTTACTTGGTGCCATCTTTCTGTTTTTGTTAGTGGCTTCATCATTCTCAAGCACAGCGGCACTTTTACCAATCAGGTGTAAACCATAGTCTGTGGCGCTTTCTACTTTCGCTTGATTAACTGCCGCTGCAGGGTCTACCCCTTTAGGGCAAACATCTGAACAATAACCAACAAAGGTACATGACCATACGCCCTCCTCTGCATTTACAATCGGGATGCGTTGACCATAGCCCTCGTCCCTTGAGTCTTTGTTGTACCGTTGTATCAAGGCAAGCGCCGCAGGCCCCATAAATTTATTGTTCAAGCCGTATTGCGGACATGCTGCATAGCATAAACCGCAATTGATACACATCGAGTATTGTTTGAATCTCGCCAGTTGTTCAGGTGTTTGAATATATTCCCCATCCTCCAAACGGCCTTCGTTTTCTCTAATAATATACGGTTTAATTTGTTCAAGTTTATTAACGAAGTCACTAATATCCGATATTAAATCTCGTTCAATAGGAAAGTTAGCAAGGGCCTCAACTTTAATTTTGACAGGCTCATTTCCTGAAATATATTCTCGAACAAAGGTTTTACACCCTAGCTTTGGTATACCATTTACCATATACCCACAGCTGCCGCATACGGCCATTCGGCAGGACCATCGAAAGGATAAACTGCTATCTAGGAAATCTTTGATGTATTGTAATGCCTCTAAAATCGACATTTCCATGCTATAAGGTACTTTAAAACTTTGTAGCCATGGCTCTTGATCTTGTTCTGGGCGATATCTTAGAACTTCAATATTTACATATTCACTCATTCGGGTGCCTCCATGGAAGAAACTTGAGTTTGAGTACCGTAGACTCGCTCAGCTGGTCGGCTTTTTGTGATATTTACAGCCGCATAACTTAACTCTGGATTTTGACCTTCCCGATAGTGAAGCAGGCTATGTTTAAGAAAATCATTGTCATTTCTCTGCTCAAAGCCATCAAGTCTTTGATGAGAACCTCTTGATTCTTTTCGGTGAATCGCTGCATATGCCATGCTTTCAGCGATATCTAACAAAAATCCAAGCTCTATTGCGCCTAACCACTCTGTATTAAACACATGAGAATCGTCAGAGACTTTAATGTTTTTAAATCGTTGTTTTAAATCACTAATGCAGTCAAGTGTTTCTTGCATTCCTTGCTCTGTCCGATAAATACCAATGCCTTTTTCCATTGCCTGACCCATGGTATTTCTAATTTCGGCCAGCGACTCTGTCCCATTGGGATTAATAAGAGTCCTAGAATTGTTATAGCTTTGCTCAGCTAGTTTATGTAATTTTTGTGTATCACCATATTCAGTATTGCTGGCGTAGGCGGCGGCAGAGATCCCGCTTCTTTTACCGAACACAAGCAGCTCCGCAAGTGAATTTGAGCCTAAACGATTTGCGCCATGAATCCCTACACTTGAACATTCACCTGCAGCAAAAAGACCGTCTAGAGAGGTCGAGCAATTCGCATCAGTCAGTATTCCTCCCATTGTGTAATGCACGGTAGGTCTAACTGGTATGGGTGAATGTACGGGATCTACATTAACGTAAGCCTTGGCAAGTTCGCGAATAAAGGGTAAACGCTCATTTATTTTATCTTCACCTAAGTGACGGAGATCAAGGTGCACTACTTCACCATATATAGGATGATTTATGGTACGGCCTTTTTGTTGCTCTTGATAAAAACTTTGGCTCAGCTTATCCCTTGGCCCTAACTCCATATGTTTATTTTTTGTCTCCCCAAGAGGTGGAGGCGGTCCAAGTCCATAGTCTTGAAGATATCTGTATTCATCCTTGTTTAATAAGACACCACCTTCTCCCCTACACCCCTCAGTCATCAGCACGCCAGTACCTGGTAAGCCGGTTGGATGGTATTGTACAAACTCCATATCACGTAAAGCGACACCATGACGATATGCTAGGGACATACCATCCCCAGTTACAATGCCACCATTAGTATTGTAACGATAAACACGGCCAGCACCGCCTGTGGCAATAATAACTGATTTGGCTTGAATAAACCGAGGCTCTCCTTCTGCCAAATCGTATACAACAACACCTTGAACTCGGCCATTATCTGTCACAAGATCAAGACAAAAATGTTCATCAAATCTTTCAATCTGTGGAAACTTTGTAGACGTTTGAAACAAAGTATGAAGCATATGAAATCCAGTCTTGTCAGCCGCATACCAAGTGCGCTCTATCTTCATGCCGCCAAACGCTCTCACTGCGACCTTGCCATCTGGGTTTCGAGACCACGGACAGCCCCAGTGCTCCATTTGCACCATTTCTTCTGTACAGTGAGCAACGAAATAGTCGACAACATCTTGATCACATAGCCAATCGCCACCCGATACGGTATCGTTAAAATGATGATCGAACGCGTCATGATCTTGAACT
This sequence comes from Glaciecola sp., assembly GCA_965658765.1. Taxonomy (GTDB): domain Bacteria; phylum Pseudomonadota; class Gammaproteobacteria; order Enterobacterales; family Alteromonadaceae; genus Glaciecola. The sequence goes on from CBFHTO010000012.1 coordinate 15,213, forward strand.
ACACCAGCAGCCCCACCCTCGGCTGCTACTGTATGGCTTCGCATAGGATACACTTTTGAAATAAGTGAAATTTTGGTAGCGGGTGATGATGTTGCAATCTCTATTGCAGCGCGCAAGCCAGCGCCACCAGCCCCTATTATTGCAACGTCAGTTTGATGAATGTGCATGCTCAAGCTCCAGCGCTAATAAGATATGACGACAAGGTCGTGGTTCATAAAAGACAGCGATTAATATGTTTGTACAACTTGATTTATTGTGTCACTTTCGTCACTAAAAAACTCATTCATCTAATTGATCTGAAACAAAAAAACATCAAGTAAGAGGGCGTTTCGAATAAGTTGCGAGTTTCTTTTCCGCCTATCTTAAAAAAATATATCCCCCCATTTTAAAAAATGCTCTTTTAAAGTACGACAATATTACTTTTATATTTTGGACACAGCTCAAACATTTAGAGACATATAAAGTACGAGGACCATGTTATGAAAATAGAATATTACTGTTCGACATTTTAAAACTATTCGCAAAGCAATAAGGTCTTTTAAGTTCTCTGCCTTTTATTCATCTATTGGAGAGAAAAACAATACATGTCAGACAATAGTTGATTTCATGTTCTTCTTAGATTCTGATAATCTTTGCTAGCGTGTTACTTGTAAGAAAATTGCTCGTCGTAGTATGAGCTTTGGACTCGAACCAAAAATACAGATAGGGAACCCCTAATACAATGTGCGAACTACTTGGAATGACGGCAAACGTTCCGACAGATATTTGTTTTAGCTTTAGTGGTTTGATGCAGCGTGGTGGGCGAACAGGCCCTCACAAAGATGGCTTTGGTGTCACTTTTTATGAGGGCAAGGGATCACGAACCTTTAAAGATTCAAATCCAAGCTGTGCCTCAAAAGTGGCACAATTCATCAAACAATATCCCATTAAAAGCTGTTCAGTAATCAGTCATATTCGCCAAGCAAATAGGGGTGGCGTTAGTTTAGAAAACACGCATCCTTTCACTCGAGAACTATGGGGACAAAGCTGGACTTTTGCCCACAATGGCCAACTAACGGGCTACAAAAAGTCGCTCGAAATTAAATATCACATCCCTGTCGGCTCTACTGACAGTGAACGAGCATTCTGCTGGATTCTCGACAAAATGTTTGAACGATTTGGTCGAAGGAAGCCAAGTCGAATGACTACTGTATTTCGATTTATTGCGACATTATGTAACAAGTTACAGCAACTGGGTGTATACAACATGCTATTAAGTAACGGTGATTATATGTTTGCCTATTGCACCAATCACTTGCATTGGATTACGCGCCGAGCACCGTTTGGAAAAGCCACATTGATTGATGAAGAGATGTCTGTTGATTTTCAAACCGTCACCACATCAAAAGACATAGTGACCGTTATTTCTACTAGACCACTGACCGATAACGAGCAATGGCATAAGATGGAGACGGCAGAATATCAGTTATTCAAGTTTGGCGAGGCAATAAAGCTGTAGCCACTTTTGTTCATATCAATTTCTTGAGTTGCTCTTGGATCGTAAAGAGACCATCTTCAATCTCAAGCTCATTTGTAATATTTTCATTCAGTAAAGCGGTATGTCTAGCTACCATTTCCGCCAATACTTCTTCTTGGTCAACGGATAAGCCTAGGCTATAAAAACTCTCTTGATAATCCAGTGGCATATCCTCTACGACCTTTAGAAGCGAATCGCGATATTTATTTTTCATCGCAGAAAGCATATCGAGAGCGGTCAAGACATCGCTTATACCCTCTTTTTGTTGCATATCTGAATGTTTTGATGGCTCTGGTGCCGTTCTGCCTGAGCTAGCTAAACTGCCGTTAAGTGCGTCGGCATCCTCCAAAATCATCATTAGATTATCTCTAAGATCACCTAGAGCAACAGGATAATCCACAGGCATATTTTTGATAATGACTGATATTGACTCAAAATTGACAATATATCGGGTTCCCCGCTCTAAAAAGCGCCCTTGCATTTCGTTTGCTCGCCCTAAAAGATCCATTTCTAAAGGTGTTATAGCACCAGTGCTGGACTGATTATGCACCCTTTTTGGCGTCCTCAATTGCACGCAAGCATCAATATTGAGACTGTCAAAAACATCAAACAAAGCAGCAATTAAACCCTCGTGTGTGCGTATTTTCAAACCAGCTCGCAAAAAGCCCAATACCGTACCTAAGTGTCCAGCACTTGCGATTACCGACATCACCATATCGGAAGTTGTTTTGTTCTCTTCTTGTAGTTCGACAATCTTGGAACGCTCTTCCAGAACAAGTTGAACTTTTCGATTTACCACATGAGTTTCGATAGGTTTGGTGAGGTAATCGACCGCACCAACATCAAAGCCTTTCATGATCTCGTCCGTGCTAGTGTTACCAGATATAAACATAATTGGCAGATTTTGACGAATATCTAGGAGACGTCGACAAGTATCATAACCATTTAGATTCGGCATCATCACATCAAGCAACACGAGATCAATGTCAGAGTTTTCTGTTACCATTTCTATGGCACCTTCACCGCTCGTCGAAACCACAATATTGTACTTATTTTTCAAAAGCTCCATAAGTATACGGAGCTCATTTGGTGAATCATCAACAATCAAAATGGTATGTTTATCCATTAATTTCTCATCTTTTCTTTTAGTGCCATCATACTGTGTTCTAATTGCTTCATGTCAAATCTTTCCATCAAGGCCATGCTTGTTTTGAGATGCTCCTGAATATCAACAGAAGTGTCATATTGTTGTAACTTTCTAATCGCAAGCTCTGCCGAGTTAACATCTCTATGGACGTTTGTTATAACGATATCGACCAACTCAATAAATTCTGAATGTGAAAACGGCAGTTTAATACCCTCGTCAAGCGATTCGGAACTCGTATGTATCATTTTTAAATGCGTTCTTAAATCATCTATTTGAGATTGCATACTTATTTTATCAGTCTCATTTAATTTACCATTTTCCTTCAGCACTATCTGACCTTCCTCCGCCAGTTTCGCAAGGTCTTTAAGCCCAAGGTTACTTCCACTCCCTTTCATCCGATGCAATATGGCATCCATTTGCTCTGTATCACCATCTAACTCAGCAAGATCCAATAGTTCTTTGACCTCGACATGATCCTCAACAAAATTCATAAGTAGAGTCAACATCAAAGCTGAGTCGCCGTTAAGTCTATTTAAGGCGTCGTTAACATCGACACCGGGTATTTCCAATGACCCATTATCACTTTGCGCTCCCTCAGACTCTAAAACAACATCTGAAACCAAGTCTTCAATCGTGGACCGCAACAATTCCTTATCGATGGGTTTTGATATATGACCTTGCATGCCGGCATCTTTGCAGTGTTTTATATGTTCATCTGTACTGTGAGCCGTCATTGCAACAATCGGACAGTCAGGCTTAATCAAGTCATTAGCTCGAATTTCCCGTGTTGCTTCGATACCGTCCATAACTGGCATCTGTAAATCCATAAAAATGATATCGAAGGATTTATTTTGCAATATGTCTACCGCTCGCTGACCGTTTTCAGCAATTTCGACAGACATGTCCCAAGATTCTAGCACGCGTTTTGCGACTAATTGATTTATTCGGTTATCCTCTACAAGCAGAATGTTGAGATTTTTACGTAGTGAGGTTTTGTTTTCTTCAAATGGCGGTGATTCATATATGTCGACGTCAGTGACGTCTTGTTCGGCATGAGGTAATAAGTCTAACATGACCTCAAAGCAACTTCCCTCACCTATTTGGCTTGAGACAGAGACAGTTCCTTGCATTAAATCAACCAGCTTTTTAGTGATGGTCATGCCCAAGCCAGTGCCGCCAAAATTTCTAGTAATCGTTGTATCAGCCTGTTCAAACGCATTAAAAATATTCTCTAAACTTGCCTGCCCCATTCCAATACCAGTATCTCGAACGGCTATGTGATAAGTCTTATCACCGACTTTGTCGACCGACATTTCAACACTGCCTTCATGGGTGAACTTGATCGCGTTAGATAGTAAATTTGAAATAATTTGTGTGAGTCTTAATTTATCAGCAAGGACTGAACCTTTGATTTGTTTATCTACTTTCAGACCAAATTCAATACCTTTTTGACTCGCTTGTAATTCAAATGGCTTACATACCGTTTTAAAATAACTTCCCAACTCTAGCGGCATTTCAGTTAAATCAATTTTATCCGCTTCAATTTTAGAAAAATCAAGTACGTCATTTATAACCATCAGTAGATGTTCACCAGACGCCTTGGCAATTGATAATAACTCACTTTGCTCAGCATTTAAGGTACCGTCTTCGAGCAAGCCTAATATACCTAAAACACCATTCAATGGCGTGCGCAATTCATGACTCATATTGGCAATAAAATCAGACTTTATTTGCAAGGCAAGAAGCGCTTCATCTCGCGCTTTTTGCATAAGTGCTGTGCGCTGAGCAATGAGTTTCTCGAGTCCGTTGCTTAAATTCTTAAGCTCCATGTTTTTGTCATAGAGTTCTCTAGATTTTTTCTCAAGAAGGTCTTCAGCCTCTTGTCTTGCAAGCTTTGCTCGCTCAACCCTGCGTTTTAACTTTGAAAGCTCATCTGTCATAAGGGAAACCTACGCTCACTATTCATTCGGATATAATTCATAGCACGCATTAATGTGGGTAAATATCAAACTTACAGTGATAAACTGCTCCCTTCGTCCATTTTTCCATAGCAACGTTGAACGTTTCTTTGTAGTATTCGCTGGTTTTCAAGATGAGGCCATAAGCAACTTCCGCTAAAGGCCTTACAGACTCATAGTTCAAGATAAAATGTCCATCATCCTTGTCCGTTTCGTAGGAAAATTTTGGCAATTGTGCGTCTGGATACAATTTGCGAACTTCAACATGAATATGCTCATCTACAGTTTTAAGTAACTCGACCGTAGAACCGGCTTCTTCGAAAAAACTGGAAAATTTGAGCGCAAACTGCTCCCCTAAATGTTTACCAAACAAGGTCAACAAGTCGCTGACCGGTATTTCGCTCTGTTTGTGTAACTCTACAACCATTGCTTCTAGTTCTGCATAGTCATAAGAACCAACAGAAGTGTAGGCACCTTTTGAAGATGGCTTAGTATTATCAATCAACAAATCCACCATGTCTTCGTCGAACGTGGATTCGACCAAGTTAAAAAACTCTGTAAATACTAGACCTTTCATAGGCTCACTAATACGCTCCGTTGGTATTCCTTCTAAAGTAACAAAAATCCTCAAGGATAAATATAATCTAAAGTCTATTTTTCAGGGCAAAAACAGACAGAGTTAATACATAGGTACACATTAAGATACTTACGACAGAGTTTTAATTTTTAAGGTGTCAGCAGTGCACAAGATATGTATACTTTTATTTATAACTATTTAACTTTCATGATCCAACGACTACATCATTTAAGGACAAAACATGATCACACCGATTATACTTGCAGGCGGGACTGGAAGCCGGTTATGGCCAAAATCAAGAGCGGCACTGCCAAAACAGTTTCTGCGCTTAACGAGTCACAACACGATGCTGCAAGACACAATACTCCGATTACCAAACGGGAAAACCGAGAAGCCTATTCTTATTTGCAACGAAGATCACCGCTTTTTAGCAGCTGAGCAATTAAGAACAGCAGACATCGACCACGCAGGTATTATGCTTGAGCCCGTCGGGAGAAATACCGCTCCTGCAATCGCTCTAGCGGCATTACTCGCCACAAAAAATGGACAAGACCCTACCTTATTAGTCCTCGCTGCTGATCATTTAATTGAAGACCATCAAGCGTATGCAAAAGCCATTGAGCAAGCCGAAGAACTTGCGAACTCGGGGAAACTAGTTACCTTCGGGATAGTGCCAACTGAACCACATACAGGTTACGGCTACATAAAGTCAGGTAGTGAAATAAATGGAATAGCCTATGAAGTCGCTGAGTTTGTCGAAAAACCGGGGATGGAAACTGCAGTAGAATATTTCGAGGGCAAATGCCACTACTGGAACAGTGGCATGTTTATGTTCAAAGCTAGTGCATACTTAAGCGAATTAAAACAACATCGAATTGATATTTTTGAAGCCTGTGAAAAAGCTATGGAAAACATAGAAAACGACCTAGATTTTATCAGAGTCGACAAGGAAGCTTTCGAAAAATGTCCTGATGATTCTATTGATTATGCTGTGATGGAGAAAACAGGCAGAGCTTGCATGGTACCACTCGATGCTAACTGGAGTGACGTTGGTAGTTGGAGTTCTCTTTGGGAAACTCATCGCGGTAAAGATGCTTGTGGAAACGCAGTTATCGGCGACGTTATGCTTGAGAACGTAAACAATAGCTACATAAACTCAGAAGATAGACTTATATCAGTGATAGGTCTAGATGACATTGTTGTTGTCGAAACAAAAGACTCGGTATTAGTCGCTAATAGACACAAAGTCCAAGACATAAAGGCTATAGTAAATCGACTAAAGTCAGAGAATAGAAGTGAATTTAAATTCCATAGAGAAGTATTCCGCCCGTGGGGCAGCTATGATTCAGTCGATAATGGCGAACGGTATCAAGTAAAGAGAATAAGCGTTAAACCTGGAGAAAAGCTGTCGGTTCAGATGCATCACCATCGAGCGGAGCATTGGATCGTGGTCAGCGGAACGGCGAGCGTCACCATAGGTGAAACGACTCAACTTGTGACTGAAAATGAATCTGTCTATATTCCCATTGGAGAGGTGCATGCTCTCGAAAACCCTGGAAAAATCCCATTGGAATTGATAGAAGTCCAATCCGGTTCTTATTTAGGAGAGGACGATATAGTGAGATACTCTGACCGTTATGGAAGAGTGAAGTAGTATAGATTTGGCTTCAATTTGCTATAAAATTTGATGGAAACCTAGCCCATTCTGCTAAAATGCCAGATGAGGCTCAAAACAATCTTGGAACAACTTTATTACGCGGGCTAGTTAGCACTAGGTTTGACTAACTTATGCGCGTTGAAGCAAATCATGGAATTTCTCAAAATTTGAACCAATTAAACCAAAGGCAAAATCTATATTTTTTGCTCTCTATTGTTTTTTTATTACCATTACCACTAGGCGCTGATGTTGCTTGGGCATGGAGCTTATTTGAACTTGCGATTTTTGCACTTACGTTGAAGCTCCTCTTTGAACGTAAAAATGAACGATATTTGGGAGTCAAAGATTACTTCAGTGCCATTTTGTTGTGGTTTATATTTCTTTTTGTTGGCATATTACAGATCCTCGCTTTACCAGACTTTATCGTTGCACTGCTTTCTCCCACTTCATTTGAGATCTATCAATCAGTAGACACTACTTTTTCATATATATCAGTCGACACTGGTCTTAGTGCGATATCCCTAGTAAAGAGCATTAGTCTTTTCTGTTTATTTTTATCAATATTAATAATCGTTCGAACGGTAGATTCACTTAAAATGCTCCTCACAATTATGCTTGCAAGTGGTTTTTTTCAAGCGTTTTACGCCAGCCTAGAATGGTTAATGGACTTGGAGGAAAGCCTCATTTTCTCACGTCCAATAAGGGGCTCAAGTGCAGGCAGTTTTGTCGATAGTGAGCACTTAAGTAATTTCCTTATTTTAAGCATCATCGCCGGATTTGGATTGCTCATTAATTCATTACAAGAGTATCGACAGAATAAACTTTCTGATATTAACAATCGTTTTGAAGCTTGCATTTCCTATTTGCTGGAGAATAAGCGAATTTTAGGAGCAAGCCTAAGTTTTATATTCATAGTCACGATAGCGGTTGGAACCCCCCTGAGCAGCGCTGCAATAGGTATTTCGTTAGCAGTTGTTGGTAGTTTATCCTTGCTACTTATCAAAAGTCGCAGCACAGGTTTCACCGCATTATTGATCGGGATCTTTATTCTCGATCTTGTGTTAGTAAGTGCACACTTCGGAATGGAACGGGTTAAAAAAAGACTGGCACAAACAGAACATGAAGAGTCCTCTATTTCACATGTCGTTAGCGATGCTTACCCTATCCTAGCAGACTTCCCGCTACTAGGCAGTGGTGGTGGTACGTTCGAAACTACGTTCCCAAGCTACCAAAAGTCATTTTCCGCTGAGCTACATTCGTCCATTAAAAATGACTATTTACAGTTCCTAGTCGAGTATGGGCTTATTGGAGGTTTTATTATATTCGCACTATTTATCTACTGCATTTATAAAGCGACTCACGCTATGTATGGAAGACGAAGTGCAGTATTCAAGGGGGCTTCATTTGCATGCTTGAGCGCATTTTTAGCGGTGGGTATCCATATGAGCCAAGATCATCCACTGCAAAATTATACTAACGCTTGCTACTTTGTCATATTTATTGCACTTAGCTTAATTTGTAACATCATTAAAGCTGATAGCCAAAAACATAGCTTGAAGTAAGAAAATTTTTCTACGTATTTTACTTAGATTCACAGTTAAGATAGTTATCTACTACAAATAGATCTTTTTCTTGCATCCATTGGCAGGCTTCGTCTAGTGCGCCAAGGTAGTTGACACTGCTTAAGATCGTTTCTCTCGAGTACTTATTCCGAAGGCCCTTTGACATTCTCAACTGAATCAAAGGTAATAACTCCTCTGTCATAGGATGCTCATTCTGAACAAGCATAATGCCGATTTTCGTTATTAATACGTGAATATATGCGTCTTGAGATCCTAAGCGATCGACTCGTTTGAAGAGCGTTAAAAATTCAACATCAAACTCATTAAGGAGCCATTTGATCTCTAACACGCGAGCATGAGGTATCGGATAAAGAGGTCGGTGCTGAATTTGTGATAAGAATTGCGACTTAAGCTCTATCAGTGCGGGTTTTAAAGCACTTTCTTTGACATTATTTCGAAGTAATGACACAAGTTCGAGAGTAGTAGCATAACTTTCATATTTAGGATGTTGGGAATGTATTGCACTAGCTATATCAAAAGACTGTATCTTTTTCGTCAACTCTTTATCGCCCAGCGCAACTGAGTCAGCAGTTTGACTAAGCGTTGATACAGGCATTTCGTCGGCAAGGACATCAGCAATCCCAAACCTAATTGCATTGAACGATGCCATCAATGCCAAAACTGCAATTTTCCAAAAAAAGACTTGAGGTTGCATCAATCTGCTGAGTCTATTTAAAACGAGTTCTTGCAAGTGCTCTGAGTTGGTATTTGAGCGCGATGAACGCCTCGAGCGATGCCTTTTTGCTTGACTGTTGCGGCCCTTACTAACACCAGACTTACGATGTCTTGTTCGGCGACGACTAGAACTTTGAGCTCTGTCTTTTGATTCGCTTTCCCCTCGATGTTCGTGCTTATTAGAGTGAGTCGACACAATGTTCCTTGTTTCTCGGATACTGTCGCTTATAACTGTGAACAGACCCAATATTATAATCATGCATAGTTTAATCAAAATTACAGCAAAGTTGTAACTGAGTGAGCTAAAATTCTAATTTTTGACTAGAAACTATGTATCAATTTTATAAGTAGTAACACTTTATGCTCCCGATGGTATTCCATCCAATATATAGCCAACTGGATCTTCCAACAAAGCACAGATTTCCCATTGAAAAATATCAGGGGATTCGCGACCGACTAAATGATGAAGGAGTTCCCGATGCCTGGTTCTCTGAACCAGAGGCTTTGCTCATAGAAGATCTATGCCGAGTATTTGATCCTTCATACATAAGAGCATTGACTCAAGGTAAACTTGACCGAAAAGCAATGCGACGAATCGGTTTTGAGTGGTCAGAGCAACTTATTAAAAGGACTCTGACCGCTGCTGGCGGCACCGTGCTCACATCTCAATTAGCAATAAAGCATGGTAAGGCACTTAATTTGACTGGTGGCTACCACCATGCGTTTGCAAACTTTGGATCTGGCTTTTGTATGATAAATGACCTTTATTTAGCTGCCTTGAGTTTGCTTCAAGAACCGTCTATCGACAAGGTACTTATTTTCGATTGTGACGTACATCAGGGCGATGGTACCGCAAAGTTAGCATCAAGTAACGAACGAATCTATACTGTTTCACTGCACGGTGAAAAAAACTTCCCCTACCGAAAACAGCAATCAGATATGGATTTCGCTCTAGAAAAAGGCGTTCAAGATTCTGAGTACCTAGAACTCGTGGAACATGCATTAAGTTTGGCATTACGCTACTCACAATGCGATGCAGTTATTTATGATGCGGGTGTGGACGTACACGAAAACGACGATTTAGGCCTACTCAATATTAGTACATCTGGTATCTATCAACGTGATAAATTAGTTTTCGATACCGTCGAAGCCCTAGGCGTGCCTATTATGGCCGTGATCGGCGGTGGCTATCAGCGCGATATAAATAAGCTTGTAGATGCGCACATTCAACTTTTTAAAGCGGCTGATGCTTTCTAGAAATTTACTCATCAAAATGATTGCAATTGAGGCATTTTTTGAACTACACTGTACATATAAACAGTTAAAAATTCGCAAGTTAAGAGTCTAAAACCCAAGCTCTTTATGTTGAAAGCTCTTCATGTTGAATATAAAACTGTAAAATTATAAGTCAGCCTCTAGTGAGCGCCGGTATCTAAGTTCATGGTGGCAAAAAAGGATGAGAGAATGAAGCTAAGCCCAGCATATAATAAATCAAAACAACATGTTGAGCAGTTATCGCAAGCACAATTAGAGCGCTTAGCGTTTATTGATTTTAATCTGCAGTTCTTTGGCAAAGCCTCACGTTCAGATTTAATTCAACGTTTCAAAACAGGTCTTGCCGCGAGTACACGAGATTTTGCTGCTTATCGAGATATTGCCGAACACAATTTACATTTGGACCATTCAAGCAAGCAGTATATTCGTAGCGAACATTTTGAGCCGGTATTTGTGTTTTCTGCAGATTCCATCTTGCAATCGATTAGCAGAGGTTTTAGCGACGGAATCACTGCCCCGACAAAACCTTCAGAGAGATGCTTTGAGGCAATTCAACTTATCCACCCAAATATCCATATTATTGCTGCGTTGATGCGAGGTATTCATAATCAAGCAATATGCGAAGTAAATTATGTGTCTGTAAGTTCGGGAGAAACAAAGCGTACAATCGTGCCACATGCGTTAATTAATAATGGGCATAGGTGGCACGTAAGAGCTTTTGACTGCAAGTCTGAAAGTTTTAGAGACTTTGTTTGTACTCGTTTTACCTCAATAAATGTTTTGGACGAAACTGCTTTGCTAGGGCAAAAGGCTCAAGACGATGAACAGTTTAATAAAATAGTCTCTCTAACTCTAATTGTACATCCAGATATTCAACATCCTAGAAGCATCGAATTGGACTTTGCGATGACTAAAGGCGAAAAGATAATGGGGGTAAGGGCTGCGCTAGCCGCCTACGTCTTAAGATATTGGCAAGTTGATTGCTCAAAAGAGCATCGCATATTGAACCAAGGTTGTCAGTTGGCCCTAAAAAACCATGAGGTATTAATGGATATTGATAATCCCCAGCTTGTTCCGGGTTACCAAAAATAAATGAAGAGGGAACTAGTTTTTCTTTAATGAGTCTTATCACCTCGTTACATTGCAAAAGTCAGTCTGATAGATTAATTAACGGCAGTCGTGATAATCCTTTCTTATAACTCTTATAATGAGAGGGTATCGTTTAAGCCTTATGGATTAACATGCATTTCATGTCTTGTCGCTGCAGCGCAAGATAAAATTTTCGGCATTATGGGGAATCGTTGAATAAAACGACGACTCACTTTAACAGACAGTAAACTTCACAGAGGCAATTCAAATGAGTAAGGATGATTCATATAAAACCTTAAATAAGCAAAAGAATTTTTCAGTCCAAAGTGATGATACAAACAATTCAAAATTACAGCTTACCAATGAAGCTTCTGCTGAAAATGATTATGGGTCTGCCGAAGGTATAATAGGCTGTTTCCCAGAAGGCACCACAATTGAGCAGATGCAAATGTTCAATGAAGCTATTATTAAACTGTCAGTATTGCTATATCAAATCGATGGCAAAATCACACTCACTGAACAAGACTACTTTGAATTTATGATCAGTAACATAAATTGGAAAAGTAATATTTCGATTGAAGCCTTTATTAATGATGCAATCCATCAGGCTCGGGTATCAATAGACAGAGGTGAAGCAAGAGAGTTTTTGTTTGGCTTGAGTAATGGCCTAAACATAAACCCAGCCCAAGCCTTAGAAGTCGCGATGGATATCACTGAAGTGGACGGCGTTCGAAGTGAAGATGAGTTAGAGTTGTTATCTTTACTTTCAAATAGGGTGCTTGCAAAGGGTTTAGTAGCGTAAACCACGTAAGCGCTGAGGTAGCAAATTTCTGGTCAGTGCTCAAAACCTTCATTAAGCGCGTTGTACTTAGGCCTGGTCGCTGAGTAATGAGTCGTTTTGTGTGAGGACATTTTTCTCATTACTTTCTTTTGTCTTCTTTGAAACCTGAAATTTCATGACTTTCGACCTAGTGCTAAATGAATACAAACCCGCCATAATAGACCCCAAAGCTCGACCTTTCATTTATGGATTCTTGTGAAAATAAATATCTCTTTGGAAAAATTGTCAGCCATTATCACTTGGGCAATTGTCGCTGGCATAAGCTTAAATGTGATGCACTCAGACCCAAGATTTTCGTACACACACCTGTTACTTACCATTTTGGCCTTCTGTCTGTATTTAATTGTTTGGCTATTTATCGCCTCTGAATCACAGAAAATACCCGAAAAGCTTCGAAAGTCAGCAATTCCCATCTTATTTTTAATAATAATCGCTATGTACTTTGCTGTTCCGTACTCATTTGTCGCTATCTACATGGTTATATTTAGCGCCATAACACCGTATTATATTTCTATTAAAAATGCTTTTTTGTTGTCGCCTCTTTGGTCATTACCTCAGTTTGTCATCTACAATTATTACTGGGGTGAACAAGGGGCATTGATCACCAGTTTATTATTTTGGACCTTCAACTTATTCGCACTTGTTATGGTTAACTCAAACGTAAAAGAACGAGATGCCAAGTTGAGTGCGGAGTTTACCACCCAACAGCTTTTGGCAACTCAGAGTTTACTTAACGAAGCTGTGAAACAAGATGAAAGAGTAAGAATAGCAAGAAATATTCACGATCTTTTAGGTCATCATCTAACGGCACTTGCCATCAACTTGCAAGTGGCAAGTCACAAAAGCGAAGGCGAAACCAAAGCCTTGATTGACCAATGTCACCATTTATCTAAACTACTTTTAAGCGATGTACGAGAAGCAGTCAGCGACATCAGGGAAAAAGGCACAATTGATTTAAAAAGCAGTTTAGAAGCACTGATGGGAAACGCCACTCAATTGGAGACCGAGTTACACCTAGATGAAATGCTAGAAATATCAGATATAAATTTAGCTGACTGCCTAATAAAAATCATACAAGAAAGCCTAAGTAACGCGATGAGGCACGCTAAGGCAAAGCACTTTTTTGTCACAATAAAAAAAGACTCAAGTTGCCTTGAACTAAAAATAAAAAATGATGGCAAGATGCCAGGTGAAATTCACTCAGGTAATGGTTTGAGGGGCATTGTAGAGCGCTGCAAAGAGTTCAGTGGTCATGCTGAGTTCAGAATAAACAAAGGATGGTTTATAAGCACAATAAAGATATGCGAGAACAATGATGATTAGAATATTACTTGTGGATGACCAAACCTTAGTTAGACAGGGCATAAAATCTCTACTCGCTCTGTCAGACAAACTAACGGTCGTTGCAGAAGCATGTGATGGAGAACAGGCATTATCTATTTTAAGATTTGCAAAGCACACGGTTGATCTCGTGCTCATGGATATCAGAATGCCAAAACTCAATGGAGTAGAAACCATGAGGAGAATGAAACAGGAAGATAACAATACTCCAGTTATTATGCTTACCACTTTTGATGATCATGACTCGGTTATGCAGTCTATCCAAGCAGGCGCAAAAGGATACTTATTAAAAGATGTATCTTTAGAAACACTTGTACAGACAATTGAAACTGTCGCGGCAGGGGAATCACTTATACAACCAGCAATTACACAACGTTTGATTGATGGTTTACAGGGCGTAAAGACTGATTTTGAATCCGCAGAGCTACCAGATGCTTTAAGTAAACGAGAAACCGAAATACTTCGTTTGATGGCAGCGGGCTGTTCTAACAAAGAAATGGCCGCAAGCTTATATAAATCAGAGGGCACAATCAAAAACCAAGTATCAAGTATATTGGCTAAGCTTGGTGTTCGAGATAGAACAAGAGCCGTATTAAAAGCCATAGAAGCTGGGTTCATTTAATGCCTGTTAACAAAAGACTTTCATCCGATATTTTACAGCTTTACGTGAGCACTTTTCTCCATTTTTAATTGTCGATGCTGGAGGTTAATGAAGCTAATTCTTCAATTTTGGATACGGTTTCTTTAATATGTGAATCGATTTCGTCAGACGATTGTCTTGAGTTTGCTGCCAATGAACGGACTTCGTCTGCAACAACTGCGAAACCACGTCCCATTTCTCCTGCCCTAGCAGCCTCAATCGCTGCATTTAAGGCGAGCAAATTGGTTTGCTCTGAGATCCCGTTAATCGTGCTCACTATTTGCGATATTGTTTGACTAATGTCCAACAATTCTTGCATGGATTTCTGAGTTTGGTTAATCGTCTTTTTGCGATTGGTTACGTTAGAAGCAAACAAAATATAACTTTTCAATTTGCCAGAAAAATCAGTTAAACATGCGATTTTAGCATCCAAAGCGATAAACAGATTCTCATGAACCACTTCGATGGTTTTGTTAATTTTACCACCGCCTTCTAGTTCGGCCCTTTCCTCAAAACTTAACTGTCCATTAATTTTAATACAAAAGTCTTTTACTGAGAGAGATGAATCTAATAACTCAGTTAAATATTTGTTGGCAAAAAATACTTCGCCTTTCGCATTAAATTCAAATAGGACAAGTGATTCACCTATCGTTTCAAGCTTATTTGTAAAATCTAAGGCCATTTGCTTCACAGATGTTATGTCTGCTTGAACAGCAATGAAGTTTGTTAATTCACCATTTTTAACGACCGGGTTAATTGATAACGATGTCCAATAGGGTTCGCCATTCTTTCGATAATTGAGAATTTCATCGTAAAAGGGAGTACGGCTGCGCAAATGATTCCGTATATCCTCTACAGTTGCAGGGTCGGTATCTTCGCCTTGTAAAAAGCTACCTGGTTTTTCTCCTTTTATTTCGCTTAACTTAAAGCCGGTTAAGCGTTCAAAACCATTATTTACATATTCGATAAGTCCTTTACCGTCGGTAATGATGACCGCATTGTCTGTTTCATTAGCAACTAAACTCAGCATTCGTTGCTCTTCACGTTTTAATACTTCTTCTGTCACATCTTTTATAAAGGCTGTGTAAAGTACCCTGTTGTCGAGCTTCACTTTTGAAAGTGACAGACGCCCGAACAACGATTTCCCGTCTTTCCGTTCGATTTTTACCTCACGGCTCGTGCCGACGATTTTATCTATACCGGTTGTTCGGTTAGCATTTACCATTTGGTCGTGTTGAGACTGAATCGCCTGAGGCACTAACATTTTAACGTTCCGCCCCATTACTTCATCTCGAGTATAACCCCACAACTCTCTGGCAGAGTCGTTATAAAAAGTAATATTGTTAGATTCATCAATGCAAACTACAGCATCAATGGCTTGTTCAAGAGTTTGTTGCACAATCTCTCGCGATTCTCTTTGTTCGCTGATGTCTCTTACAAACGCTGTGTAATGTTTTTTCCTACCGACCATTACCTGAGAGAGCGCAAGCTCCACCCATATTCTTACACCATCTTTGCGTTGTAACTCAACTTCACGATGAGAGCCGACGATGCGATCCACACCGCTGTCGCGATGCCGGTTTACGTAACCGTCATGCTGAGCCTGATGTTCAGAAGGCACCAAAAACTTGATGTTTCTTCCTAAAACCTCTTTAGCTGAATAGCCCCATAGTTTTTCAGCCGCGACATTAAAAAAAGTGATATTGTTTTTTTCGTTAATCGATACCACAGCGGTGATTGATTGTTTTAATGCCTGCTCAGCAGCAGATGAATAGAACGCTAACATACAAATCCCAAGTAGTCATACCTACGAATGTATCGACACTAAAATTCTATCCTTTAGTATATATTATTAAACAAGTTTTAACCCAAAAGAGTAGTTTTTGAGTTTTCATATATACATCTCTAAGAAGAACGGACGTGATGATCTGTATGATTTGTAAGGTGCTCACGCGGTAGAATTTTGGAGTTGGCCTATAAGCCGGGTTCTGTTTATGCAATCATTCCTCTAGGCCATTAATCGCTCAATGGCTCAAGCAACCTACCCGTTTCCAACGCGGGCTACGCCATATGGAAACCTATTTGGTCTTGCTCCGGGTGGAGTTTACCTTGCCATCAACTGTTGCCAGCAATGCGGTGCGCTCTTACCGCACCCTTTCACCCTTACCCTAAAGTGTATTAACACAAAAAGGCGGTCTACTCTCTGCTGCACTTGTCGTCGACTCACGTCGCCCAGATGTTATCTGGCACCCTGCCCTACGGAGCCCGGACTTTCCTCCCCCATAACAAATGTTATGGCAGCGATCGCTCGGCCAACTCCAAACGACAGTATACTCGAATCAAGTGGTCCTGCCAAAACAAGTTAAATAAGAATTTGCTCGCGACCAAGCATTATACTATGCGTTTGCGTTATGATAGATGTTTTGCACATCATCACAATCGTTAAGCATATCCATAAACTTTTCAAACATTGGCATATCATCTTCACTGATATCTTTTGTTTCTTGAGGCACCCAAGAGATCTCTTCCACATCAAACTCGAGTTTTGGAAACGCCTCAGTTAATGCAGTCTTTGCTTTGAAAAACTCAGTATGTGGGACGAAAACGCTGACTTGTCCGTCTTCTACCTCGACATCGGTTACATCGACATCGGCTTCCATTAAGGCCTCTAGTATGACTTCATCGTCATCGCCAGCAAAACCGAATACGGCTAAATGATCAAACATAAAGGCAGCTGAATTCTGAGCTCCTAGCTTACTGTCTGTTTTGGTAAAACAGTTTCTAACATCGGTTATTGTCCGATTTACATTGTCGGTTAAACAATCGACAATCACCATGCAGCCACCTGGGCCGAAACCTTCATAGCGGGCTGGTGCAAAGTCTTCACCTGCGCCACCGGCCGCTTTATCAATTGCCTTTTCAATTACATGCGCTGGTACTTGATCTTTTTTAGCTTTTTCAATTAAACGGCGAAGTGATAAGTTTGCTTCAGGATCGGGGCCACCATTTTTAGCGACAACATAAATCTCTTTTCCGTATTTTGAATAAACTTTAGTTTTAGCCGCTGCGGTTTTCGCCATCGACACTTTTCTTACTTCAAACTTTCTTCCCATAACCGTCTCTTTATATTTTTAATTTGGTTTATTTTGATATCTTCGCGTTATTTTACACACTATTGGTAACAAATCTTTAGCAAGTTACCTTTTGCATATAAAACGTAATCAAAATCGTTAGGCTAAATGTGCCTGCGATAAGTAGTCTCTAGATTGCATTTCCTGCAAGCGACTGATGCACCTTTGGAACTCAAAGGATAATCGACCAGATGTATACAATGACTCGAGCTCAACATCTGCCGAGATGATTAATTTTACCTTTCGCTCATAAAATTCGTCTATCATAGCAATGAACCTGCGAGCAATATCGTCATTTTTTTCGCTCATCTGTTTAACATTTGCGAGCAAAACAGTTTGATAAGTGCGGCTCAGCTCAATGTAATCTGTTTGACTTCTTGGGCCATCGCACAGCGCCGTAAATTCGAACATAATGACGCTCTCTGCTTTTTTCATTGCAGGTATCGTCCGCCCCTCAACGTCGACAGTACTATTACTTTCGTACACTTCGGCTGCTAACTTTTCGAAGTAATTATCGAGATTTTTTTGTGCATCATCATCTAGCGGATAATGATAGATTTCTGCTTGCTCTAGTGTACGCATTCTGTAGTCGGTGCCACTATCAACATTTACCACACGCGTGTGTTGGTTAATAAGCTCTATGGCTGGCAAAAAACGTGCTCGCTGTAAACCATTTTTATATAGGCCATCGGGTTCGATGTTGGAAGTCGCTACTAGAACAATATCTTGAGCGAATAGCTCTTGCATAAGTGTGCCTAAAATCATTGCATCTGTAATATCTGAAACAAAAAATTCGTCAAAACAAATAATTTTTGTCTCACTAGCTATTTTTTTTGCGATGAGTTTTAAGGGATCCTGTTGATTATTAAGCTGCTTTAGCTCTTGGTGAACTCTATGCATAAATCTGTGAAAGTGCACACGCATTTTGTTGTCAAAAGGTAAGCATTCGTAAAATGTGTCTACTAAGTAAGTCTTACCTCGCCCAACACCGCCCCAAAAATAAATGCCCTGGATTGAAGGTTGAGCATTTGAGTGTTTAGTGAATTTAAATTTCAGTGGGATTCGCCACTTCTTTTTTTTCTTCGGCTCCGTAAGCTCATCATATAATCGCTGCAGCTCTTTTACAGCATTTTCTTGAGCTGAATCATACTGAAAATCTATTAATGATAAGTCGTCTTGGTATTTTTCCCAAGGAGTCATTCACAGCCCTCAAATTGATTGTTAGCAAGATTTTGGAGCGCAAGTATACAAGGCTAGTGTGCTCTTGTGTAGCGAGCGATTAGTATCAGCATAAAATTTTTACACATTAGCCCTTGCAAGAATTAGTGCAATAGTAAAGGATCGTCATAACTTCTCTATTTTCGGAAAAACAATATGGAAATGTATCTTGTATTTGGGCTCGGTTTTATGGCGGCTTTTATTCTGGGTTTTGTTATTGCCTGGTTTTGGGCGAAATCAAACGCTAAAGCTCTATATAAAAAGAATAGTCACCCCGAGGCTGAATTAAAATCACTTATGGCACAGCAGGCGCAGCAGTATTTGACCAACAGTCGAAACTCGCTACACAAATTAGAAACCGAGCTTCAAATGCTGAGAGATAACGTCTCACAATATGAACAAGTTCTCAGCACTTCACAAGAAGACGAAAGTACAAGTTCATTTTTTGGTGAACATGCTAGTGTGTTTTTACGTAACACTAAATTGAAGGACAATAAGTTTGCTGCGGAACGCTCTAGCGATGCCCAACCAAGAGACTTTGCTAATCAAGGTTCTGGTCTTTTTGTTGGTCATCCTGCTTTAGAAGAAGCAAAAATAGACGACAAACAAGCAAATTAACTTGAGTTGTGAACTATTGCCCCTAATTTATAGTCAGTAGAGTGTATTTTTTTAGGAGTGTCTCAATTCATGAAATCAGTTTTACGTCGAGCCATGTATGTTATGGCAAGTGCTATGTTTATCGCTATGATAGCGTCTAACGCACAAGCAGGAATTCCATTCTTTTCAAACGATGATGATAGTTTCCCATCGCTAGCGCCAATGTTAGAAAAAACGACGCCAGCTATTGTTAGTATCGCAGTAGAAGGCACTCAGACCTCACGCCAAGAAGTGCCTGAAATGTTTCGATACTTTTTTGGTGCACCTGAAGAACAAGTGAGGGAGCGACCATTTAGAGGCCTCGGTTCAGGCGTTATTATTGACGCGAAGCTCGGATATGTAGTAACCAACAATCATGTGGTCGATAACGCATCGAAAATATTGGTGAAATTAACCGATGGAAGGGAATTTGAAGCCGAGAAACTTGGCGCTGACGAACAGAGCGACATCGCCCTTCTGAAAATCGATCCTGAAAATTTAACTGAGGTAGTCATTGCTGATTCTGACGATGTACGTGTCGGTGATTTTGTAGTGGCTATTGGTAACCCTTTCGGCTTAAGCCAAACCGTAACCTCAGGAATAGTAAGTGCACTGGGCCGTTCAGGCTTAAATATAGGTGGATACGAAGACTTTATTCAAACTGATGCAGCTATCAACAGAGGTAACTCCGGTGGTGCATTAGTAAATTTACGAGGCGAGTTAGTAGGTATCAACACTGCGATTTTTGGTCCTAATGGCGGAAATGTCGGGATTGGGTTTGCGATCCCCAGTTCAATGATGAAATCCCTCGTCGACCAAATCGCCGAGTTTGGTGAAGTTAGACGCGGATTACTTGGTATCGTAGGGGGTGATGTAGACGCAGGCTTAGCAGAAGCATTGAACTCAAATATCAATCAAGGTGCGTTTGTAAACGAAGTTGTCGAAGACTCGGCCGCTGACAAAGCAGGTATACAGGCAGGCGATATTATCACGGCGATCAACGATAATGAGTTAACCGGATTTTCTGAACTTAGAGCAAAAGTTGCGAGTCTCGGTGCTGGCGCTAAGGTGACTCTAAGTATTGTAAGAAATGGTGAAAAACAAAGCATTGCCGTTACCTTAGACGCCGCGGAAAGTGAACAAATTGAAGCCAAGCAAATGCATCCCGCGCTCGAAGGTGCTGAATTAGAAAATGGTGTGGACCGCGATGGGAAAGAAGCGATTGTTATCACTTCTGTTGCAGACCGTTCACCTGCAGCGCGGTTTGGGCTGAGAACAGATGACATAATTGTTGGGGTGAATCGTCAACGAATCAGTAACATTAAAGAACTCGGCGAGAAGCTGGAAAACAGTAAAGAAGTAGTTGCTTTGAATATTCAAAGAGGTAACAGCAACTTGTTCATTGTAATTCGTTCGTAGTTCGTCACTGATAATAGAAAAAGGCCACAACGGTCACAAATCCCCCGAAAGTTAAATATGACATTCGGGGGATTTTATTATCAGGCTTTTATCATAAAGTTTTTATTACTGTTTTTTTATTATCAAGCTTTTATTGTCAGGCGCTTATTGCAAAAGAATGAAACAAACGCGAGATGAACTTCAATTAATGTAAGCTTCTCAAATAGTTTGTTCCTAATTGACTTAAATTCTTGCATTTTGTTGGCTATGTTTGTAAAGCTGAATTTGTTACCATTATTGGCTTATTTAAACACATCTTTTTATACACTTAGGTAACCGTAAGCAATGAATCTGATCACGAAGATACTTGTCTCAACAATAAAGCCAATTATGCTTGGAATCGTTGTTGCTGGTACATTGCTCGTACTGTTTCCTGAATTTCGACAGGGCGAAGGCTTAAGTTTATCTTGGTTCGATCCTGAAACAAAAATCCCACCGCGCGTAAGCTATTACGACGCATTAGCAAATAGTGCGCCTGCTGTGGTAAATATATACAGCGTTAGTTTAGAAAACTCGAATCGCTTATTTAGAGGTAATCGGGTCACGGAAAGAACTAGCTTAGGCTCTGGCGTAATCATGCGAGAAGATGGTTACTTATTAACTTGTTACCATGTTATAAGAAACGCAGACAGCATATATGTAGCGCTACAAGACAGTCGCCTTTTACAAGCCCAATTAATTGGCTTTGACGAAGTTACGGACTTAGCAGTTTTAAGGGTATTAGCGGATGACCTCCATGTAATTCCTCAAATTGGTGATCCAGACCTTAGAGTGGGTGACTTAGTAATGGCTATTGGGAATCCTTTGGATCTTGGGCAAACGATTACTTCAGGTATCGTGAGTAGAACAGGTCGAAAAGGCCTCGCTAACTATTTTGATTTTGTGCAAACCGATGCTGTTTTGAACCAAGGCAATTCTGGGGGGGCTTTAGTTGACTCAAATGGCTATCTTGTGGGAATTACTAATGCTAATTTCAAAACACTAGATAACAGAAGACGTGTACAGAATGTCGACGGCGTTAACTTTGCTGTGCCCTATAGCTTGGCAAAACGCGTGATGGACGAGATTATAGAGAACGGACGAGTAAGGCGAGGTCAGTTAGGCTTTCAGGGGAAAGGTTACGCTGACATGCAAGGCATTGTTGTTGACTGGGTAGCTGACAATGGTCCTGCTGATTTAGCAGGTTTGAGAGTAAATGATATATTGCTATCAGTGAACGGTGTAGAGCTAGAAAACGCGGCAAAAGCCTTAGATATCATTGCCGAAACCACTCCCGGAACCGAAGTTGTTCTTGTTGTCAGCCGTAATGATCAAGTTATCACAATGACTGTGGTCGTGGGAGAATACAACCCACAATTACTTGCAGGCTAATATTCTATAGCTGACTCTAGAATTTACTCCTGAATGCGTTCGATACTTGCACCCAAACCCGTTAATTTTTCTTCAATATGCTCATATCCTCTGTCTAGGTGGTAGATCCGATCTACAATGGTCTCACCATCTGCAATCAAACCTGCAATCACCAAACTTGCAGATGCGCGTAAATCGGTTGCCATTACCTGCGCTCCTTTAAGCTCCGAAGACCCTTTTGTAAGCGCATTGTTGCCCTCAAGCTCAATTTTTGCTCCCATACGATGTAACTCAGGTACATGCATAAATCTGTTCTCAAAAATAGTCTCGGTAATCACTCCAGAGCCCTCGGCAATCGTATTCAGAGTAACGAACTGTGCCTGCATGTCTGTAGGGAAACCTGGATGGGGCATCGTCTTTAGGCTTATTGCTTTAGGTTGTTGCCCTTTCATATCTAAGCTAATCCAATCCTCTCCCACTTCGATTTCAGCTCCAGCCTGTTCCAATTTGCTTAATACTGCATCTAAGGTTTTAGGTGCCGCTTTTTCGCATCTGATAGAACCTCGACTAACGGCAGCAGCAACCAAAAACGTTCCAGTTTCGATCCGGTCTGGCAATATATCGTATTCACAAGCATGTAGCTTTTCTACGCCTTGGATGGTTATGTTATCAGTGCCTGCACCAGACACCTTGCCTCCCATAGCATTAATACAATCGGCCAAGTCAACAATTTCCGGCTCACGGGCGGCGTTCTCAAGGATGGTCTCGCCCTCAGCTAAAGCGGCCGCCATCATTAGATTCTCTGTAGCACCGACGCTTACCATATCCATAAAAATACGAGCGCCTTTTAATCGGCCTGACACACGAGCCTTTACGTAGCCCTCTTCAACGTTTACTTCTGCGCCCATCTTTTCGAGACCAGTCAAATGTAAATTGACAGGCCTAGCACCGATTGCACAACCGCCGGGTAAAGAAACATTCGCCTCGCCGTAACGAGCGAGTAAAGGGCCTAAGACCAAGATAGAGGCACGCATAGTGCGAACCAATTCATATGATGCCGTCACATTATTTAAAGTACTGGCATCAATTGATAGACTTTCATCAGACAAGCGCTCAACTTGGGCGCCAAAATCTTGTAAAAGCATAACCGTTGTGTTGATATCTCTTAGGTCTGGGACATTGTTATAAATACATTTTTAACTGCTTAATAAACTGGAAATTAAGACGGGCAAAGCAGCATTTTTTGCGCCGGATATGCGAACGGTTCCGGCCAATGGCGGACTTTTTTTTATTCTAAGTTTTTCCACTCAAAATTCCTGAATAGACGATTAGTTAAAGAGTTTTTCTCGCTGCCACTGTGCTTCGGAAAAAGTCTTAATAGAAACTGCGTGAATGGTGCCATCCGCAATCATATCTGAGAGCGATGCATATACAAATTGCTGTCGCTTAACACGCGACATGTCCGTAAATTTATCATCAATAGCGATGACTTGATAGTGTGTTCCCTCGCTTTTTACTTTCACTTCACTGACCGATAATTCTTTGGTCAGCTTTGTAGCTAATTCTTCATTAGTCATTATTGTTCTCTTTTTTCAATAACACGTCAGCACCGCTTAGTTGGGCTAAATTCATTAACTTTTCAGGTATGTTAATAACTGAAGCAGTCACTTGATTCAGTCCCAAATCTCGGATCATATTGATGATGTAGGCGAGCCCAGCCGTATCTACTTTCTCAAGTCCAGACAAGTCGATTGTCAGAGCATTTGACTCTTTTAAATCAGCTTGCTCTTTCTTAGTTGCCTCAAGCCAATAATCCCCCGTCAAACTTTCAGATAGCAAATCCCCTGAGACCGCTAACTTACATCCTTCATTAGAATTTTCTATGCTGACTGGCATTAACTAGGCCTCTGTACTTTTATCTTTCTGTAAAACAATCGGTTGCCTGATGCTTTCTCTCATTGACTCTATCACGGTTGCGATGCCTTGTTTGCGCAATATGGATTCGAACTCGCTTTGTTTGCTTGATAGCAGACTAATACCTTCTGCAATCATATCGTAGGCTTGCCATTTTCCGCTTCGTGGATCTTTTCGTACCTTAAACGCGACTTTTATGTCTGGTCGATCGTCATCTTTAATGACCGCTCTCACGGTAACATCACTTCGGTTGCCAAAGTCACGTTTTGGTTCGAACTCAACGATTTGATCGTCGTAGTATCCCATTGCTACTGCATAACTTGTGATTAAGTATTCCCTAAACACGGTCACAAATTCTGAAAGTTCTTTTCTACTCACAGAAGTCGTATATTTCCCTAATACCTTAAAAGAAGAGAACTTATAATCAATATAAGGCATCAACTCTTCTTCCATTATAGTACGCAAGACTTCTGGATTATCGGCAATATTGTTTTGTTCAATCTTAATTCTGGCAAATGTTTGAGAAGCAGCATCTTTGACCATCTCATACGGGTCGTCCTGAGAAACTTCAGAAACAAGTTGCGCATTTGCGCCATCGATAATCGTCCGTTCAGCATCCGCTGCAGTACCTAAATTATTCGCTAAGGCACTTCCCGTAATTAAGAATGTTGAAAGCGCTAAGCTCGTTAAAATTCTTTTATTGAATATTTCCATGTCTTATTCACTACCTTGATTGAATAAAAATTGACCAATCAGGTCCTCAAGGACTAAGGCTGATTTGGTATCGTAAATCTCTTCGCTGTTAGTGAGATATGGGCACTGAGTTAAATCACTACCAACGCACACATTTTCTTCCTCAATACGGACCATGTCTTCTGGGAATATAAATCCAGGCTGAAGACCAATGAATTGTTCACCTAATAAGCCAGATGTCAGTATCGATAAACTACTAGTGTCGGGGAATGTATTTGCGTATTCCTGGAAAATTTCTAATTCGACAACAGGAATAAGGTCTTGTTCATCTAAATAGATTCTTTCTACTCTACCAACGACTACACCGCCAACTTTTACAGACGAACGAGCCTTCAATCCACCTATGTTGTCAAAGCGTGCCTTTAATGTATAAGTTTCCCCGCTTCCTGCCATGCCTTGATTGGCAACTCTCAGCGCAAGCAACAGTGTTGCGGCAATGGCAAGCGCAACGAATATACCTACAAATAACTCTGTCTTTCTTGATGTCATTAATCTTTCCTAATTGATACCGAACATTAGCGCGGTCAAAACAAAATCTAAACCTAAGATGGCAAGTGACGAAAGCACTACCGTTTGGGTTGTCGCTTGGCTAATTCCCTCTGATGTAGGAATACAAGAGTAGCCCTTATACAAGGCTATCCACACAACCACAAACGCAAATACCAAGCTCTTTATTACGCCATTAACAACGTCTTGCTCCCACTCCACAGTCGCTTGCATAATTGACCAGTAACTACCAGAGTCAACTCCTAGCCAATCTACACCGACTAAATGCCCACCCAAAATTCCAACCGCAGAAAAAATTAGAGTAAGCATAGGCATACTGATTATGCCTGCCCAAAAACGCGGAGAAACCACTCGTCGAAGAGGATCTACAGCCATCATTTCGAGACTTGATAGCTGTTCAGTTGCCTTCATCAAGCCAATTTCTGCCGTCAATGCCGAACCCGCTCGACCCGCAAACAGCAAGGCAGTAACAACCGGCCCTAACTCACGGAGTATAGATAACGCAACCATTGGCCCAAGACTGCCCTCTGCGCCATAATTCACCAGAATTGTATAGCCTTGAAGCGCCATTACCATCCCAATGAATAATCCAGATACCATGATAATCAACAATGACTGTACTCCGACCACATAAATTTGGTCTATAGTAAGTCGAACATTTTTCCACACTGGGACCGCAAACAATGCGCCGAACAACATAAGTGAAGCCTGCCCTATCGCGGAAACTCTCGAAATGCTCTTACGTCCCAAGGCACTTAAAAAGTTGAACACTTGACTCATGGCGACACTCTCATAAATTGTTCTCGCAAATCGTCAGCTGCAAAATGAAACGGCACAGGCCCGTCGGCTTCACCGTTTAAGAACTGCTGCACCAAACTCGATGTCGAATTTTTTATTTCCTCAGGAGTTCCAGCACCGATGATCTGTTTGTTTGCCAAAATATAAGCATAATCAGCGATTTCCAAAACCTCACTAACGTCATGGGTGACGACGATAGAAGTTAAATCTAGTGATTTATTCAAGGCCTTTATTAGCTTAACCAGCACACCCATTGAAATTGGGTCCTGACCGGCAAAAGGCTCATCATACATAATAAGATCTGGGTCTAGGGCAATTGCTCTTGCAAGTGCAGCTCTGCGTGCCATACCACCAGAAAGTTCTGATGGCATTAGCTGGGCTGCTCCCCTAAGACCAACAGCCTCAAGTTTTAATAGAACAATTGTATTTATGATACTTTCGCTTAACTTTGTATGCTCTCTAATAGGAAAAGCAACGTTGTCAAATACAGACAGATTGGTAAACAGGGCACCGCTTTGAAATAACATGCTCATTTTGCGGCGCATCTCGTAAAGTCTGCTGCGACCTACTCGATGCACATTATCGCCCTGAAAGACAACTTCACCGCTATCAGGCACGAGTTGACCACCAATTATTTTTAGAAGCGTTGTTTTGCCTATCCCACTCGGTCCCATAATTGCTGTGATACCGCCTTTTTTCACCGACAAGGAGATATCTTCATAGATTTGTCTGTCTCCTCTTGAGAATGACATATCCTTTATTTCAACGATGTTTTCAGGCATTTAAATTCTTCTCTTTTATCCTAAACTGCGTATACATACTCAAATCCCTTGATAAACCGAGCATTGACTATCACCCCTGTTTGCTGCAATTCATCTGTTAACGAACACAAAGAACAATGTATAGGGTCTATTTGCAAGTAATTACGTAGACCAAACAGCTTTTGTTTAGTTCTAAATAGTCACCAACACTTACATTAATTTAATAAAGCGAAAAAGACCGAGTCAGTGGCTATTTTATTTCGTTTAATAAATTGAATTTGTTGGCGCTGTATATAGGCATAGTTTAGTCGTTTTCAAGCGCTTTGAGGAAAGAAATTGGTAACAAAAAGTACATTTCAATGAAATATTCGATATATTTATGAATTAGTGTGCTTTTGATTGTCGAAATCGCTACAATTCGAGAAGTAGCAAAGAAGTAATAAATCTAAGGATATAAGTGCTTTTAAATCTTGTGATATTTGTCGTTGGCTTGATTGTTCTTAGCTGGAGCGCTGACCGCTTCGTATATGGCGCCTCTGCGTTGGCAAAAAATATCGGTGTTGCTCCAATGATGATTGGTCTCACTATAGTCGCAATGGGATCTTCTGCCCCTGAGATAGTGGTTGCAGCTACTGCTTCACTCGCAGGCTCCCCTGACACCGCAGTCGGAAACGCGCTTGGTTCCAATATTACCAATATAGCACTTGTGTTGGGTATCACTGCACTCATCAAGCCTATTCTAGTCCAATCAACTACTTTAAAACGTGAGCTTCCGCTAATGCTCATGGTTACATTAATCGCTGTGTATTTTTTATCTGACAGCGAAGTGTCTCGTATCGAGGGTATTGTACTGATTACTCTTTTTGTGTTGGTTATTGCAGGGATGGCTGTTCTCTCTTTTTCGGTGGATAAAAACGATCCATTGGTCGCTGAAACCGACTCAGAAGTGCCAAAAGACGTGCAAACTTCTACCGCAGTATTCTGGGTAATCGTCGGGCTAATTTTACTTCCATTAAGTGCGCATTTTTTAGTTGAGTCAGCAGTATTTATCGCTCGCCATTTTGGCATAAGCGACTTAGTGATTGGACTAACAATTATTGCTATTGGCACAAGCTTACCAGAGCTTGCTGCAAGCATAGCTGGCGTGCTCAAAGGCGAAGATGATCTCGCCTTGGGCAATATTATTGGATCTAATATATTTAATATCCTTGCTGTATTAGCTATGCCAGGACTAATTTCACCTTCAGCAATAGATGCAAATGCTGCGGATCGTGACTCATTAGTTATGTTGGGATTATCCGTGCTGCTGTTCGTGTTCTGTTTTAATCTAAATAGTATGAGACGGATAAATCGCTACGAAGCATTTGTATTTTTACTTATTTTCGTCGGTTACCAATACATTTTATTTATGTAGCTCATAGGTAAAATACGACCCGAAACCTTTAGTGAATTTAAACAATGACATATTTATCCTCTGCTCTAAGAACGTTTAAAATACAAATTGATGCTCTCACTAGCTTGAGTAAAAATTTAGACGATTCTTTTACGAAAGCCTGTGATTTACTTCTAAATTGCAAAGGTAAAGTCGTTGTTACTGGCATGGGTAAATCGGGTCATGTAGGCAATAAAATGGCGGCAACTTTCGCAAGTACTGGCACACCTTCATTTTTTATGCACCCAGGCGAAGCTAATCATGGAGATTTCGGCATGCTAGGCGCTCAAGATGTTTTAATTGCCATATCGAACTCGGGAGAAAGTAGCGAAATTTCTGGTCTTTTGCCTTCTATCAAGCGAATAGGGGTCCCAGTTATTGCTATGACTAACAATCCTTCTAGTAGTTTAGCCAAGTATTCTCACACCACCTTGTGCCTACACGTTAATAAGGAAGCGTGCTCTCTTGGATTAGCACCAACCAGTAGTACTACAAATACCTTAGTGCTTGGCGACGCACTTGCAATCGCATTGCTTGAAGCAAAAGGATTCACCGCTGAAGATTTTGCTTTTTCTCATCCGGGAGGCGCATTAGGAAAAAGACTGTTACTAACCGTTGATGACATAATGGCGAAAGGTAATGAAGTGCCAAGCATCCGTGAATCAGCTCTAGTGAGTGACGCTATTTTAGAAATCTCGAGTAAAGGGTTAGGGATTACTGCGATTACCGACGCAAACAATACCTTAATTGGAATCTTTTCAGATGGTGATTTGAGACGTTCGATAGACAAAAAAATTGATCTTCACACAACGCCCGTAATTCAAGTCATGACGTCTGGTGGCGTGAGTATTTCACCGAATCAATTAGCGGTAGATGCTTTAAACATTATGCAAGAAAAACAAATAAGCGCCCTGCTAGCGGTAAACGAAGATAACGAAATCGTTGGGGCTTTGAACATGCACATGTTGTTAAAAGCTGGAGTGATATGACAAAACCAACTGATACAAACCAAATATCCCCCACATCCTCAGCTATTAACACTTTGTATGGGGAAATCGATCCAGATATCTTTGAAGCGCTAAAGTCCATAGAACTAGCTGTTTTCGATGTTGATGGGGTGTTTAGCGATGGCTCAATTTATTTGGGAAGTCACGGGGAAGAACTAAAAGCCTTTAATACAAAAGATGGTTTTGGAATGAAAGCACTGGTCGATATAGGTATTAAAACCGCAATCATAACTGGCCGAGAGTCTTCGATCGTCGAATCAAGGATGAGTGCACTAAACGTAAGTTACATCTATCAATCTCGCGTCGACAAACGAAACGCGATAAAAGAGCTACTGCAGGACTGTGAGCTTTCATCAGACAAAGTTTTAAGCATGGGGGATGACGTCCCTGATATCGGCATGTTTGAGCATAGCCGCGTGAAAGTTGCCGTGTCAGATGCCCACCCATCAGTAAAGCTTTCGGCTAATTATGTGTGTACATTAGGTGGTGGTAAAGGCGCTGTTCGCGAAGTGTGCGACATGATATTGCAAGCAAAAGGAAAGCTTCATAGTGTGGGTGGAGCTAGCGTATGAACCGCATTGGTTGGAGTATTGTTCTTATTTTCACAGCGGTATTTTTGTTGTACATACCTATTTTATTCGAAGATGAGGCCACTGTTGAACAAACAGAACAAGATGTCGAACTCATTCCAAACTATCAAGCCGTCAACCTCAACAGCATGCTATACGATAATGACGGTAAACTCAGCCATCAAGTCATAGCAGAGAAAATGGCGCATTATGAAGAGCTTGGGTTTGCAGTATTCCGAAAACCCGTTTATACCCTGTATTTGGACGACGGAAATCCTTGGAGGGTCACGGCTCAAGAGGGAACATTATACGATAACAAGCGAATTCAACTTGAAAACGACGTCAAAATAGTGAACTTGCAAACACAAGAATATATAAAGGAAATCACAACGGATTATATTGAAATAGATTTACAAGATAAAACGCTCAAATCAGATCAAGTAGTTACCATTAGTGGCGTTGATTATATCATCACTAGTGTCGGTATGTTCGGTGATTTAAACACGCAGCAATACGAATTAATGGATCATGTACAAACTGAATTTAATCCAGTACGCTAAACGTCGTCATTTAAGTATGACATAAGATAACCTAGAGAGTTAAAATGTTTAATATAAAAGCACTGAGCATGCCTTCCCGTAGCGTAAACACATTCATTGTGTTAACTCTTATATGCATAGGCAAATCGCATTCAGCGACGGTGCAAGAAAACGCAACATCCGACATTGGCGAACAAGAAATAACGAATATTTCTATTGATTTCAATCTTCCGGTGACCGCAAAATCAAAAAATCAGTTTTTAGATGGAAAATCGAAAACATCTGTTTTTGTTGAGAATGTAATAATTAAACAAGGTAGCCTAGAAATACTTGCCGATCGCGTAGAGGCTGATGCCTCGCTCGGAAAAGGCAAAGAAATTATCAAAGCATCAGGTAAACCTGCAAGTTACACTCAACGTTTAGAAGATGGTAGTCAGGTTACGGCAAAAGCACGTGAAATAATTTATGCGGTTGGCGAAAGAACGCTTTCGTTAAAAGGCGATGCTTCGATAGTTCAAAACGAGGTGCAGGTCACTGGCGATGCGATTGTCTTTGATATGGCAAAACAACAAACCGTCGCCTCTACCGATGAGAACAGTGAAGAATCTGTCACTACGGTTATCAGTCCTGGGGTTTTCTCGACCGAAGATGAGCCGAGATAGGCAATACTTAGCAAAAGGCGATAAATATTCGTGCAAAGTAAATTATGCGCTAAAAATTTAGCAAAATCTTATAAGTCTCGACAGGTCGTTAGAGATGTCAGTATTGAGGTCTCTACTGGTCAAATAGTGGGCTTGTTAGGCCCTAATGGCGCAGGTAAAACGACAACTTTTTACATGATTGTCGGTTTAGTTCCTCTTGATAAAGGGGATATTTACATAGACCAGATCAATATGAGCTTTCAACCAATGCACGAGCGGGCTCGACATGGAATCGGCTACTTGCCTCAAGAGGCATCAATATTCAGAAAGCTGACAGTATACGAAAATCTGATGGCGATCTTGCAAACCAGAAAGGACATATCAAACAATCAACGCGAGCAGATTGCAGATGAATTGTTAGACGATTTTAATATCAATCATATAAGAAATAGTCTTGGTATGAGCTTATCCGGTGGTGAGCGCCGACGCGTTGAAATTGCGCGCGCTTTATCAGCGAACCCAAAGTTTATTTTATTAGATGAACCCTTCGCAGGAGTTGACCCAATTTCAGTTAATGATATAAAGAAGATAATTTATCAGCTTCGTGACAGAGGGATTGGCGTTCTAATTACGGACCATAACGTAAAGGAAACCCTTGATGTATGTGAATTGGCTTACATCGTCAGCCATGGAGAACTAATAGCTTCAGGTACTGCAGACGAAGTACTAGCAAATCAGACAGTTAGAGATGTATACTTGGGGGAACAATTTGCAATATAGCGACTATTCCGAGAACACAATGTATACTTATAAATATACAGATGTTTGTCGTACTAAAGGACAGTAATGAAACCTTCGTTACAACTAAAATTTAGTCAACAACTTACCATGACGCCTCAGTTGCAGCAGGCGATTAAACTATTGCAACTCTCTACACTCGATCTACAGCAAGAGATTCAGGAAGCACTGGACTCTAACCCCTTGCTCGAAACCGCAGATCTTGATATGTCTGCTGGCGATGATAATTCTCAAGAAACCCTAGATTCTAGAACTGACAAAGAGCAACAAGTTAGTGCGTCTGCCGAATCATCGCAACAATCTCAAGACGCAAGTGAAGCTCGAGATCCTATGGACGCTCATGAAGCTCTTGAAAATAAGGACTTACCTAATGATTTGCCGCTCGATAGCTCTTGGGATGAATATCTAGGATCTACTTCTGCACCAAATAGAATGACTGGCCCAAGTCCCGATGACGATTTTGTATTTCAAGGCGAAACGACAGAAAGTATTCAAGACCATCTTTTATGGCAAATTGAAATGTCTCACATCAGTGAAATAGATAAGTCAATTGCCATCGCGATCATCGATTCGATTGATGAATCGGGCTACCTCACTGTCTCATGTGATGAAATTCTAGACAGTCTAGACAACGAAGAAATCGAATTAGATGAAGTAATGTGTGTATTAAAGCGCATTCAAAGATTAGACCCTATGGGCTCAGGATCTAGGTCAGTACAAGAGTGTCTTCTTGTCCAACTGCAGCAGTTCGACAGTAATACTCCTTGGTTGGAGCAAGCGAGGACCTTAATTGAGGAACATTCTGATCTGCTGAGTAGTAAGGATTACCGTTCCTTGATGCGCAAAACCAGATTAAAAGAAGACCAGCTCCGCGAAGTCATGCGACTTCTTAAAACACTAAACCCACGACCGGGCAGCGCTATTTCGCAAAAAGAACCAGAATACGTTGTTCCAGATGTAAACGTATATAAAAAGAAAGGTGTCTGGACAGTTGAACTTAACAACGAAGCCCTACCCGCATTAACGGTGAACGAAACTTACGCCAAACTATCAAAAACAACAAAAAACCCGAACGATTCTCAATTTATTAAGTCCCATTTACAAGAGGCAAAGTGGTTCATCAAAAGTTTAGAAAGTCGAAATGAGACTTTACTGAAAGTTTCTCATTGTATCGTTGCCAAACAACGGGAGTTTTTTGAACAGGGCCCAGAGAAAATGCAACCCATGGTCTTGAACGATGTTGCCGAAATGGTTGATATGCACGAATCAACCATTTCGAGGGTCACAACACAAAAGTACATGCATACGCCGCGCGGTATTTTTGAGTTGAAATATTTCTTTTCATCGCATGTATCAACTGATTCCGGTGAAAATTGCTCGTCTACCGCCATTAGGGCGTTCATAAGAAAATTAGTCGCAGACGAGCCAGCTAACAAACCATTGAGTGATAGCAAGATTGCGCAAATGCTCGCCGACAAGGGTATTAAAGTAGCTCGGCGGACAATTGCGAAGTATAGGGAATCGTTAAACATTCCTCCTTCAAATCAACGGAAAAGCCTTGTTTAGGCATATATTAAAGAGGACCAGCACTATGCAAATAAACCTTACCGGTCATCATGTAGACATCACAGAGTCTCTTAGAAACTATGTTGATACAAAATTTGAAAAACTTGAAAGGCACTTTGACCATATAAATAACGTTCACGTTATTTTGAACGTGGAAAAATTAAGTCAAAAAGCAGAAGCCACTTTACATCTTAACGGTGGAGAGGTGTTCGCCAATTCGGAGCATACTGACATGTACGCGGCAATTGATGGTCTGATAGACAAACTCGACCGGCAAGTCATAAAGCACAAAGAGAAATTAAAGCGTCACTGAGTATATATGATAATTCATGACATTATCTCGCTCGACCGGACACAATGTTCGGTTGAGTGTCATAGCAAAAAACGCATTTTCGAAGTAATTTCCGAAATTGCGGTGAAACAGTCGCCCGAACTCGACCAAGTAGAAGTGCTCAGTAGTCTACTCGGTAGAGAAAAAATGGGTAGTACAGGTATTGGTAACGGCATTGCTATCCCTCATGGAAGAATAAAAGGCTTGAGCAATATGATGGCGGTGATTGTCACGAGTTGTGACCCAATTGATTTTGACGCCATAGATAGTCAACCTGTTGATATCTTCTTTGCCATTCTTGTTCCAGACGAACAAACAGATTCCCATTTGCAAGCATTATCCGGAATTGCCAAAAAATTGAGCAACAAAGAAACTGTCAAAGCGATAAGAAAGGCCGAAAATAAAAACCAAATAGTTGCAGCTTTAGCCTAAGCATATACAATAATCATGCTCCTATTACTTGGACAGCATAATGAAACTACTTATAATTAGTGGACGCTCGGGATCTGGTAAATCGATCGCCTTAAGGGCTTTAGAAGATCTCGGCTATTATTGTGTAGACAACATTCCTGTATCATTACTCCCGACACTTACGCATACTGTGGTCGACCAGCATGAATTGGTTGCTGTCAGCATCGATGTAAGGAACATGCCCGAATCTGAAAATGAAATAAGCGAACTATTAGAGTATTTACCAGAGTTTTGGGACATAACGATCATCTTCCTCGATGCAAGTGACGATGTATTAATTAAACGTTATAGCGAGACTCGACGCTTACATCCTCTGTTTAAAAGAAATAACTCATTGATCGACGCAATCAATGCGGAGCGTGAAATACTTGTCCCAGTCGCAGAAATGGCCGACCTCAACATCAATACTGACCAGTTGTCTGTCCACGACCTAGCTGAATTAGTGAGAGAACGCGTTCTCGGTAAAAAAACCTCTGATTTGGTGATCGTATTTGAATCATTTGGCTTCAAATACGGCTTGCCTAAAGACGCCGATTACGTTTTCGACGTGCGTTTCTTGCCAAATCCTCACTGGGAGCCAGATTTGCGACCTCTTACCGGTCTAGACAGCCCAGTAGAGCTTTTCTTATCCGGCCAACCCTTAGTTATGAAGCTGATTTGGCAAATTCAAAACTTAGTGAGTACATGGCTACCGCATTTAGAACGCAACAATAGAAGCTATGTCACTATTGCCATCGGTTGTACGGGCGGTCAGCACCGTTCAGTATTCGTCGCGCAATCCCTAGCAGAATCTTTTAAAGCCAGCCATGGCGATGTTCAAGTGAAACATAGAGAGCTAAAGGGCTTGCCAAACTCCCTAAATAAGCGAACCAATGAACGCTCAAATGACGACGAATAGAAATTAAAGGCTAGATCCCACCAGCCAAACTCACTATATTAAAATAGAGAGAAAAATATAGACATATTACGACCAACGGCAAATTTACGGACAAATCATGAAATTGGTAAAAAACCTCAAGATCCTCAATAAGCTTGGGCTTCATGCAAGAGCAGCAACCAAATTGGTGCAACTGGCAAACAACTTTGAATCGAATATAGAACTTATTCAGGGGGATCAACAAGCACCCGCGAACAGTGTATTGGCCTTATTGATGCTTGAAAGTAGTCAAGGAAAGGAAGTGACGGTCGTATGCGAAGGCTTAGATGCCAATGAAGCTATGCACGAAATCGAGAACTTAATTGCAAACAAATTTGATGAGCATGAGTAAGTACCTATAAACGCTCACTTTTAATATTAAAAATATTGCCCAAATGTTATTATTCATAATCAGTTAATCAGTAACACACCCGACGTTCAATATCACTATGCCAGAGACCGCAGAAGTCACCAATACACAAGAACGACTTGCCTCCATCAATCGTTCTCTTAATGCCGGCGCGTTTGTTCGTGTACGCAGACTTCTTCACGATATACCCGCAGGTGATGTAGCACTTCTGCTAGAGTCTTCACCGACTAAAACTCGTGATGAACTATGGAAGCTACTCGACGCAGATTTTCATACAGACGTACTCGAGGAACTCTCTGAAGATGTTCGAAATGGCATAATTGGAAAAATGATGCCCTCTAGTGTAGTTGACGCACTAGAAGACATGGATACTGACGACTTAGCCGAAACACTGAGTTCTTTACCCGATGATGTACTGTCAAACATCTTAAAAACCATGGATGCGCAAGACCGTATGCGTGCTGAAAAAGCACTGTCTTATGGTGAAGACACCGCGGGATTCATTATGAATACCGACACTATCACACTGCGCCATGAGGTCAGCGTAGATGTGGTCATTAGGTATTTGCGATTGAAAGGTGAGTTGCCTGAAAATACCGATACTTTATACGTTGTTAATCGGCAGGATTTCTTAATTGGTACGGTATCTCTTGCCAAGCTATTGACCTCTAATCCAGACACAAGTGTGCAAGAGATAATGGACGATGAGCCAGAATCAATTGTAGTCGACATGGAAGAAAGTGAAGTCGCTAGTATGTTTGAGCGATATGACTGGTTATCAGCCCCGGTCGTAGACAACGAGGGCAAGCTTTTAGGGCGTATTACGATTGATGACGTGGTAGATATCATCAGGGAAGATGCTGAGCACAGTATGATGAGTATGGCTGGTTTAGACGACGAAGAGGATACCTTTGCGCCGGTTGGTCAATCGACCAAAAGACGTTCGGTATGGCTAGGTGTTAACTTAATAACAGCCCTACTTGCGGCTGCGGTCAGTGACATGTTTGAGTCTACACTTAGTCAACTTGCTGTTTTAGCAATCTTGAATACCATCGTTCCATCAATGGGAGGTGTAGCTGGCAACCAGACTCTCACATTAGTAATACGCGGAATGGCCTTGGGGCATGTATCTACTGCCAATAGTCTATGGCTAGTCAGGAAAGAATTGGCCATCGGTTTTTTAAACGGCATGATTTGGGCGTTTTTAATCGCATCAGTAATCGCAATCTGGAAAGATGACTACGTTTTAGGAGGTGTTATTGCTTTTGCAATGCTCATAAACATGATTGCCGCTGGTCTCGCTGGCGCAACATTGCCAATCATTATGAAAAAAATGAAAATTGACCCCGCACTAGCGGGCAGTGTCATCTTGACCACAATTACAGACGTTGTCGGGATATTTGCTTTCTTGGGTACCGCGACCTATTTTTTGATTTAAAGTTTCAAAAGACAATTATGCTTATGGAAATTACTCAAATACAAAACCATGCATGTTTTATTTAGATGCTTCGAGAACTAATTAATAGTAAATCAGTCCAGGGGCTGTTTTTAACAGACCCTAATCAAAAAGATGGCCTTTAATAATCGATATCGCGTTATAAATCACATCAATCATCAAACTGTTGTTCGTTTAGCCAGTCTCTCAGTTTCGAAGTATCTTGGTCTATTGCCATTTCAAGTTGTTCAACCCAATCGTGCACGTTTTCCCACCAAGCGGGATGATCACCTTGTTGGATCATATTTGAAGTCATTTGCACTCTTGACAGACCTACAGAGCCA
Organism: Glaciecola sp.; assembly: GCA_965658765.1. GTDB lineage: Bacteria > Pseudomonadota > Gammaproteobacteria > Enterobacterales > Alteromonadaceae > Glaciecola. The sequence goes on from CBFHTO010000012.1 coordinate 52,496, forward strand.
GCAGCGCCTTTGATTTTATGAGCCTGTGAGCAAACCTCATCTTTATCTTTTGCAGCTAAAGCGACATTAAGAATTTCGACATACTCAGGTATTTTCTCCATAAACACGCCGAGGCTTGTCTCAACCATCGACTCGCCAATGGTTTCAATCAAGGTCGTAAGTAGTTCAGTATCTAAGACCTTCGGAGCGTCTTCTTCAATCGTAACGGTTGCCGCATGCTCTGTTTGAGCGATCGTCGAACTTGACTTATCGGAAGCAAAAAGTTCATTAAACACCCTAATAATACGGCTTTTCTTAACTGGCTTCGCAATTACATCGTCCATACCATTTTGTAGGTATTCATCCCTCTTCTTAATCACATTCGCTGTCAATGCAACCATCGGTGTTCCTAAGACTAGGTCTTCTTCCAACAAGGTTCTCGCTACATCAAAGCCCGTCATATCTGGTAACTGAATATCTAGCAAAATTAGGTCGTATGTTGTTTCTCTCACCATATCAATGGCTTCTTGTCCTGTCATCGCGACAGAAACATGTTGCCCTAGTTTTTCTAATAATGCCTTTGCAACCATCACGTTTAACTCGATGTCTTCCACAAGCAATATATGTAAGCCACTGACTCTTAGTTCCTCTACATCTGGTCGAGCATGAGTCACGCTTACTGGTAATTTTATCTCGAAACATGTGCCCTGATTTAACTCACTATTTACGCGAATGGTGCCGTTCATTTTATCCACCATTTGTTTGCAAATCGCGAGCCCTATTCCTGTACCGGTAGCCGACTGAAAGTCATCGCGCTGGACTTGATAATACATAGCAAATATCTTTTCTAACTGCTCTCTAGCGATGCCAATACCAGTATCTTGTATCGTGAATGTAATTTCAGCTTTATCGGTGGCCAGAAGCTTCGATGACAAGGTCAAAGAGATTGACCCTTTAGGCGTGAACTTGACTGCATTAAATAAAATATTCCAAAGAACCTGACGTAAGCGCGTACCATCAGCTTCAAAAGCGACGGGCACAGGATCAATAACGTCCCAGTTAAAAACTAGGCTTTTGTCTGCCGCTAGTAACTTTATAATGCTAGCAAGCTCATTGACAAAGTTTCTGGTATTAACGGTTTTGAGCTGTATCTCAACTTTATCTCGATCTAATTTATCCAAATCAATAATATCGTTAAAGATATTGCCAAGAGTAATGGCACTCGCATATATAGTGCTGACCCACTCAAACTGCTCACTATTGAGTTTGGTGTCCCTTAACATTCGCGATAAACCAACGATCCCGTTTAGAGGGGTTCTTAACTCATGTGAGATTGTCGCAATAAACTTAGTTTTATCTTTACTCGCTTGCTCGATAGCAAGTTGAGACTGTTTCCTTTCTGTCATATCACGACCAAAAGCAAGCAGTCCTAAGCGGTGATGGTCTTGGTCAAAAAATGGCACTTTGCGCATTTCAAAATATCGGCGTCTACCGTCAGCAAACATCAACCAAAGTTCTTCAGTGATAGAGGCGTTTGTCTCAAGAACTTCCTGGTCAGATGCTGCAACTTGTCTCGCTAACTCTTCATCGTATACCTGATGCGGTGTAAGCCCTAAAAGCTCCTCTTCAGTCTTACCGGTGAGCGCTTCGGCTACCTTGTTACAGCCTGCAAAACGCCCTTCTTCATTGCGATAGTATATAAGGTCTGGAGAGGCATCGATGATGGAACGAGTCAAGGTTGATAATCTGCGAGCCTGAAGCTCTTGTTCAGACTTTTCTTTGATTTGCTGCTCTAACTTAGTAAACATAGCTTCACGCTCAAGCTGAGCATGTTTTCGTTGTTCAATTTCATAGTTAAGTTGGCGAATGTTGTTTTGTAACTCTCGATTTAATATGACGTCATGGCGTCTTAGACGCTCGAGTTGGCTTACTGCTTCTTCTAGGTTTATCCTCGAATGCTCTAACTGTTTAATCAATTCGCTAAAGAAGTATAAAACCCAAGGTGCACTAATTAATGTGAGAACAATGGCGCTGATAAAGTCGTCAAGCTCAATTTGGCTGCCAATGGTAGCTCTTATAATGTACGAACCCGCAATTGTGAAAAACAAGGTAAATAGAACAAATAAGATGCTTACCTTTATTGGACCCATTTTATCTACAAATTGCGCAAACTTGATTGCCCAAGATTCGGGCGGTGTTTTAATAAGCATAATGTGAGGCAGTAATTGATTGATAAGACTTCAGGCTTGAATCCTATCAAGTTTTTTGCACTCGAAACAGTCTGCAGGGACACTTTTGTTGCTTGCTTTACTTTTGTAAGAGTAAAACCCAGAATGCAAAAGCTAACTGTAAACAAAATTACCCAGTTTAAATCAATAATTATTCGAATTAGCGCCTTAATTGTGAATAAATAAGAAACAGTTTGTTGCATCAGCAACTATACTTTACAGAAAGTTAACTTATTTCGTCAAAAAACAGACACTTATAAAGAAAATACGAACAATATAAATTATTACATTAAACAGTTACTTAGACTGTATTGATTTGATGAATACAAATATTATCCCAAGTGATAATTGATTTCTTTGCATTAAATAGGTATTTTCTTGTCCCCGCTTAGTGGAATGAATAAAAATTCGATACGCAACAGTATCCTCTAAAATACACGCTAACGACGAATTAATAATAATAATCGCATAACGATTATATCGTACGGTAAAAGATAATTATCTTATTACAATTGATGGGCAAAGAGTGCGTGACAGACGGCTGTTACGTAAAGGAGTAATCTATGGGTTTGTATCATTCGTCAGATTCAAAAGACAACTGCGGATTTGGTTTAATCGCGCACACTGAAGGTGAGTCAAGTCATCAACTGGTGACAACGGCAATTGAAGGTCTTGACCGCATGCAACATCGTGGCGGTGTAGCAGCAGACGGTAAAACAGGCGACGGCTGTGGCTTGTTACTGCAAAAACCAGACACCTTCTTTCGTAAAGTTGCTGAAGAAAAAGGTTGGGCCTTAAATAAAAACTATGCTGTTGGTATGGTGTTTTTATCCCAAGATCCCATAAAAGCCGAACATTCTCGCACCATACTTTCTGAAGAATTGGAAAACGAAATGTTGGTGGTTCGCGGTTGGCGCGAAGTGCCAGTTGATCATAGTGTGCTAGGTGATCTCGCAAAAACTGGCGTTCCTCAAATCGAACAAGTGTTTGTCAATGCGCCTAAAGGCTGGCTTGCCCCCGACTTAGAACGCCGTCTATACATAGCCCGCAGAAAAGCCGAAAAACGCCTTTTAGAAGACGAGGATTTTTACGTCGCGTGTCTATCGAACTTTGTCACCATATATAAAGGTTTGGTGATGCCGAAAGACTTGCCAAAATTTTACCTCGATTTGGCAAACGAAGACTTGACCTCGTCTATATGTGTTTTCCATCAGCGATTCTCGACCAATACTTTACCTAAGTGGCCTCTTGCACAGCCATTTCGTTATTTAGCACACAACGGTGAGATAAATACGATAAAAGGCAATCGCGACTGGGCAATTGCTCGAACCAGTAAATTTGCAACACCATTGATCCCTGATTTGCTGCAGGCAGCTCCTTTTGTTAACACAGAAGGCTCTGATTCCAGTTCTTTAGACAACATGTTAGAGCTGTTTTTAGCTGGCGGTATGGATTTATTCAGAGCAATGCGTCTCTTGGTTCCACCTGCATATCAGAACAATAAAACAATGGATTCAGACTTAAGAGCATTCTATGAATTCAATAGTATGCATATGGAGCCTTGGGATGGTCCAGCAGGGATCGTGCTAACTAACGGCCGTCATGTTGCTTGTAACCTCGATAGAAATGGCTTAAGGCCTGCTCGTTACGTGCTAACTAAAAATGGTTTTATTACGCTCGCCTCAGAAATCGGCATTTGGGATTACGCAGAATCCGATGTTTTGGAGAAAGGTCGAGTTGGCCCAGGCGAAATGCTAGCCGTAGATACTCACACAGGAAAAATATGGCGCTCCAATGAAATTGATGAGGAGCTTAAGTCTCAACATCCATACGCCGAGTGGCTTGAGTCTCATATCGCACGTCTTAAACCCTTTGAAGAGTGTGACGCCGAATTAATTGGTGAACGAGCGTTTGATGATAAACAAATGGCTGTCTACCACAAACTGTTTAACTACAGCTATGAAGAAATTCAGCAAGTTGTTAAGGTGTTGGCGAAAGACGGACAAGAAGCTGTTGGCTCGATGGGTGATGATACGCCAATGGCCGTTATGTCATCGAAGCAACGCACATTGTATGATTACTTTAGACAACAGTTTGCGCAAGTGACAAACCCGCCAATCGATTCTTTGCGTGAAAATCACGTTATGTCTCTTGCAACCTGTATTGGGCGTGAGCAAAACGTTTTTAACGAAACCAAAGGCTATGCGCACCGCGTGCTGTTTGAATCCCCAATTTTGGTTTATACCGACCTGAAACAATTGAGGGATTTCGACGATGAGTATTACCACAACGAAAAAATTTCAATCAACTATCCGAATTCGGAAAGCCTGAACGACGCGGTTGAGAGAATTTGTAACGAAGTAGTTGATGCTGTTAAAAATCGAAATGCCGTCTTTGTTGTTTTATCAGACCGAGATATCGCTAGAGATACATTGCCAATTCCTGCTGCCATGGCTGTTGGTGCGGTGCAAAGACGCTTGGTAACTGAACAACTTCGATGTGATTGCAACATTGTTATTGAAACCGCATCAGCACGTGACCCACATCATTTTGCGGTTCTTATAGGCTTAGGCGCAACGGCAATTTACCCATTCCTTGCTTATGAAACAGTTGAACAACTGGTCGCCAAAAATGATTTGGATATATCCCCGCTTGAAGCAATAAAGAATTATCGCAAAGGCATCAATAAGGGACTATTTAAGATAATGTCGAAAATGGGCATTAGCACCATCGCTAGTTACCGGAGTTCTAAATTATTTGAAGCTGTTGGTATTAACAGCGATGTTATGGAGCGATGCTTTGCCGGCGTCGCGAGTAGAATTCAAGGCGCGAGTTTTGATGATTTTGAACAAGATCTTGTTAATTCCTCTCGCGTTGCATGGTTACCGCGCAAGAACATATCACATGGTGGACTGCTAAAATATGTCCATGGTGGCGAATATCATGCTTACAATCCTGACGTTGTGAGCAGCTTGCAAAAAGCAGTAGTATCGGGCGAATATGAGGATTACGCTGTATTTAGAGACTTAGTCAATGTTAGAAGTCCTAGTAACCTAAGAGATCTTCTAGCCATTAGAGCGGGTGAAGCGATAAGTATCGACGAGGTAGAGCCTGCAGAGGCTTTATTCCCTCGCTTTGATACAGCCGCCATGTCAATTGGGGCACTGAGTCCCGAGGCACATGAAGCGCTTGCAATCGCCATGAATCGCTTAGGTGGGCAATCTAACTCTGGTGAAGGCGGAGAAGATCCAGCGCGCTTTAATACCGAGAAAAATTCAAAAATAAAACAGGTCGCCTCTGGTCGCTTTGGTGTAACGCCGCATTACTTGGTAAACGCGAACGTAATACAAATCAAAGTTGCACAAGGTGCGAAGCCAGGTGAAGGCGGACAGCTACCTGGCGATAAGGTTAATAAATACATTGCCGAGCTTCGTTTCTCAGTACCCGGTGTAACCTTAATTTCGCCTCCGCCGCATCACGATATATATTCGATAGAGGATTTAGCACAGTTAATTTTTGACTTAAAACAGGTTAACCCAAGTGCGCTAATATCCGTGAAATTAGTGTCAGAGCCGGGTGTAGGTACTATTGCGACAGGGGTTGCTAAAGCATATGCAGACCTTATCACAGTATCGGGTTATGACGGCGGCACAGGTGCAAGCCCATTAACATCTGTTAAATATGCTGGAAGTCCGTTTGAGTTAGGCTTATCTGAAACACAGCAAGCACTCGTTGAAAACGGACTGCGACACAAAGTTCGGGTGCAAACAGATGGCGGTCTCAAAACAGGCTTAGACGTAGTAAAAGCTGCCATGCTTGGCGCGGAAAGCTTTGGTTTTGGTACTGGACCAATGGTGGCATTAGGCTGTAAATACCTCAGAATTTGTCACTTAAATAACTGTGCAACAGGCGTAGCAACACAAGACAGTAAATTGCGAGATAATTACTTTATTGGTTTACCTGAAATGGTGATGAACTATTTCAAGTTTGTAGCCCAAGAAGTGCGTGAAATTATGGCTAGCATTGGTGTTAGACAGTTTAGCGATTTAGTTGGTCGTACTGAGCTTCTCGAGTTACTAGACGGCAAAACAGCAAAGCAAAACAAACTAGATTTATCTCCTCTTTTAGAGAAATCGTGTGCCGGCTCTCATACTCAGTTGTTTTGTTCAGAAACAACCAATGCGCCGATAGATAAAGGTGAACTGAATCAGCGGATCCTAATGGACTGTGAAGGCGCAGTTATGGCTCGAAAGTCTAAAAAGCTTGCCTATCAGGTCAAGAATACCGACCGTTCGGTTGGCGCAACGTTAAGTGGCTTTATTGCACAGCATCACGGTAATCATGGTTTAGACGACAGCCCAATTAAGATTACCTTAACCGGTACGGTTGGCCAAAGTTTTGGTGTCTGGAATGCCGGCGGCTTAGAAATGACCTTAATTGGCGACGCAAACGACTACGTCGGTAAAGGTATGACAGGCGGTCAACTTGTAATACATCCACAACGAAATGTTCAGTTTGATACCCATAATAGCGCCATCATGGGTAATACCTGTTTATACGGCGCAACTGGCGGCAAGCTATATGCCGCAGGCCGCGCTGGGGAACGCTTTGCAGTAAGAAACTCTGGAGCGATTGCTGTTATAGAAGGCGCTGGTGACAATGCTTGTGAATACATGACAGGTGGTATCGTAGCAATTCTGGGTAGTGTAGGCGTGAACTTTGGAGCGGGCATGACTGGTGGTTTCGCTTATCTGTATGATGAATTTGGTGATATTGATCAACGAATTAATCATGAGTTAGTAGAAGTACTGAGCATTGATGATAAGGTGATTTTATCGGAGCATTTGCGTGGCTTGATAAATTCGCATTATGAACAAACAGGTAGCAACCACTCGTTAAGGCTGTTAACTAACTTTGCCGATGAACTTAAAAACTTTCATTTGATAAAACCTAAGACAAGTGATGTGAAGAATTTATTGGGCCATATCAGTCGTTCTAGCGCAGAATTGCGCATACAGGCGCAGTAAGCGAGGAGATTTTAAGAAATGGCAAAAAATGTCTATCAATTTGTTGATGTTGAACGCATAGATCCGCCGAAAAAGCCGATCATAATGCGCACTGAAGAATTTGGTGAAATATATCAACCAATGACCGGGTCACAAGCCGCTGGTCAAGCCGACCGTTGCCTTGACTGCGGTAATCCATATTGCGAGTGGAAATGTCCAGTTCACAATTTCATTCCGCAGTGGTTAGCACTTGCCAACGAAGGGAAGATACTAGAGGCAGCCGAGTTGTCACACAAAACCAATAGTTTGCCTGAAGTGTGTGGGCGAGTATGCCCACAAGACAGACTCTGTGAAGGTGCTTGTACATTAAATGACGACTTTGGGGCCGTGACAATAGGAAGTATAGAAAAGTACATTACTGACACCGCTTTTAAAATGGGATGGCGCCCTGACATGTCAGAAGTCGTGCCTACCGACAAAAAAGTGGCTATTGTTGGTGCTGGACCAGCAGGCCTAGCATGTGCTGACATTCTTGTTAGAAACGGGGTAAAGCCAGTTGTATTTGACAAATATGAAGAAATCGGCGGCTTACTCACTTTTGGTATCCCTTCTTTTAAATTAGAAAAAGACGTTATTCAATTGCGTCGCCAGATATTTACCGAAATGGGTATAGAGTTCAGATTGAATACCGAAATCGGTAAGGACATTGCTTTTGAAACTTTGTTAGAAGAATATGATTCTGTGTTCTTAGGTATGGGAACCTACAAAGCCATGCAAGGTGGGTTTGTTAATGAAAAGGCACCAGGCGTTTACGAAGCCTTACCTTTTTTGATTGCAAACACGAATAGAGTCATGGGCTTAGAAAAGTCTGCTGACGACTTCATCAATATGCAGGGTAAGAAGGTGGTAGTTTTAGGTGGTGGTGATACCACTATGGATTGTGTGAGAACGTCCATAAGACAAGGTGCAAATGCCGTTACTTGTGCATATCGTCGAGACGAAGCCAGTATGCCGGGTTCACGCCGTGAAGTAGTTAATGCTAGAGAAGAAGGCGTCGTGTTTGAATTTAATATTCAACCCATTGATATTGCTTTGGATGAAAAAGGCAATGCTAAAGGTGTTCGAATGATTCGCACAGAAATGGGGCCTCCAGATAATACAGGTCGACGTCAATCACTTGAAATACCTGGCTCTGAGTTTTTGCTTGAGGCCGATGCAGTGATTATCGCGTTTGGTTTCCAACCAAGTCCAGCTCCTTGGTTTGGAGAGTTTGGCATCATGTTGGATGAAAAAGGTCGAGTTCGGGCCCCCTCTCAAGGTCAGTTCCCTTTCCAAACTTCAAACCCTAAAATATTTTCAGGTGGCGATATGGTAAGGGGCTCTGACCTCGTGGTAACCGCTATCGACGAGGGGCGAAAAGCAGCCGAAGGGATCTTAGATTATTTAGAAGTCTAACATCGATTCACTCCATAACAGGCTAATACTGTTATAAATTAACGAATAGCTAAGGCTCTTACACGTAAACATGAATGCTAGCTATTTGGAAGCTGTGTACGAAGAAAGAAAAGAGAAAGGAAAAAAGAAGGAGCATTAACGCTCCTTTCTTTTTGAATAGTACAAACGATACAAAGCAAAAAAATAAGCTGTGAACGTTTTACTGATCCTTAATTATTCTCTCTTTGAGAATTAGGGCTTTTCTTCAGCGTCATGCCTTATATAATCAGCCCTCAACTTTCGACATTACTTCTTCAATAGGAGCTCCATGAAACTAGTATCTTGGAATGTAAACGGTATCAGAGCCGTTATGAAAAAAGACTTTGCCGATTCTTTTCAAAGAATGGACTGCGACGTTCTTTGCCTTCAAGAAACAAAAGCGCAAGACGATCAAGTGCTTGAGGCACTTAAAGACATCAGTGGATATCAAATATTCACTAATTCTGCGGTTAAAAAAGGATACTCTGGTACAAGTATCATTACACGACAAGCTCCACTGAATGTTACGTCCGACATCGGCATAGATGAACACGATCAAGAAGGTCGCGTGTTATGCGCTGAATTCAAAACTTTCTTTCTTATAACCGTTTACACACCTAACTCTGGAAGTGAGCTCAAACGTCTTGAATATAGACAAACATGGGATACCGCATTTTTAAACTATGTCTTAGAGCTTGAAAAAATAAAGCCAGTGGTCATTTGCGGTGATTTGAATGTCGCTCATAAAGATATCGACCTTGCACGACCAAAACCAAATTACAATAAAAGCGCGGGCTATATGCAAGCGGAGATCGATGGAATTGACAATATAATCAACGCAGGATTTGTAGATGCATTCCGCCACGTAAACCCTAGCACACAGAAATTCAGTTGGTGGAGTTATCGAGCGGGTGCTAGAGAACGCAATGTTGGATGGAGAATCGATTATTTCTTAGTGTCAGAGCAGATCAAAGATAAGATCAAAGATGCAGACCTTCTAAACGATGTATACGGTTCTGACCATTGTCCAGTCAGCGTTTCATTGTGCTAAAAATTATTCAAAAGGTTCATCTAGGTTTGGCAACTAACTGAGTATGTCTACTTTCTTTCAGAATGTCGCACCAAAACTACGCCTTTACATACCTCTGTTTTTTCTTTGCGTCTGGAGTGCTGGTTATGCAATGGCAAAGCTGGGGTTAAACTATACCGAACCAATGACGCTTCTGGCCTTGCGTTTCTTTGGGGCTTTCCTTGTGCTGACTCCAATTGTGTTTTTTAGGAAACTCGCTTTACCTAAGTGGCAACAGTGTTATGGTCTGATGGGTACAAGTTTGTTTTTGCATATCGGGCATTTTGGTAGCTTGTATATTGGAATGAAACTAGGTGCAAGCGCAAACATTATGGCATTGTTTGCCGCCTCTCAACCGGTATTGATCGTAATTGCCTCAGCTTTGCTGCACCGCAAAATACCACCGTGGCAGATATGGGCAAGTCTAAGTCTTGGCTTAATAGGTGCCGCCTTAATTATCGGCGTTGATATGCAAGGTAACAAAGGATATTTATTAGGCGCATTACTCGGATTCATTGCGGTTGTAGGTTTATCTATCGGACAAGTTATAGAAAAACAGCGACAGCTTGACGTGCATCCATTTATGGCGACATGGGTCCAGTATGCCTTTGCCGCTGCTCTTTCTTTGCCTTTTGCTTACTTTATGGAAGGTTTAAACGTTAATGTGAGCATGGAATTTATTGGTGCTTTAAGTTTCCTCGTGGTTGGCAACTCTATTATTGGAATTCTTTTGATGTTTAGCATGGTGCGTTCAGGCTCAATTGCAAAACTTTCGTCCATCATGTTTCTCGTACCTGTATTCGGCGCAGTAATTACTTGGCTGACACTTGGCGAGCTGCCAAAATTACTCGCCTTACCTGGTTTTTTACTGGCTATTCTTGGAGCTTTATGGACTCGAAAAATTACAGAAACCACCGAAAAAAGCATTAGCAGATAGACCAAATCTCACCACGTTTTATACATAACTTAGATATCAAAAATAATACCAATATTGTTCCAAGAAAACCCAATAAGCCAATGTTTAATAGACAATTGTTGATGTAATAAACCGAAGGGGTGGGATGTGTATTCGTATGAACACTAAAAACAAAAAAGCGTATTTGAAACTAAATTGCCTATTCACAAATGGGTGCGTCATTGTGCTGGCATTTGTAATGGCTGTTTACTCGTTCAGCCTGCCTGCCTTCGAATCCAATAATGTAGACTCTGCGGCTCAAACCTGTCCAGAGCAATTTCATTCAGTTAATATTCCTGAAACCGGCAAACTTTGCCAGATTTTCGGATCAAATTTTCCTGCGTCGATGATATTCTTCGTTCCAAAACCTCCAGAAGTAGTACTAAATGATTTCACGCAAAACAGTGATATGTTTACTGAAGCGAAGCGAAGTAAAGGCCGCTATCTCCTGAGCAGTAAAGATAACAATACAACGATTATCATTTCACATGATGGTCAAGGCACTCAGGTTGACGTGCTTGTAAAGCAGGAACTGACTCTAGCAGCGAAAGTCAGTGATTAAATCCTAGCTGCGGCTAATAAGCACCAATTAAAACTTCGATAAAAAGACCTTATACCACCGCTGATATATTGTATTGGCATAGGTCTTGCTTTTACTCCTATGAAAAACATTATCCGCATTCACAAATGCTCACTAATTTTTCCGTGATGCTTTAGTGAATGCACAAGTAATAATTATCTTCGGAGTAATTTAAATGGAAATCGCAATTGTTTTAATGGTTCTGCTCATCTGTGTGTCCATCATTGCTATTAAATTCAATCAAGACAAAATTGAATTCCCATTTGCTTTAAAGCGTCAATTATTTACCGCTGCCGAGCGTCAATTTTTAAACTTAATTGAACATGCCGTTGCGGGAGAGTTTAGAGTCATGTGCCGAGTTAGGTTGATAGACCTATTGAGTTTGCGCAAAGACACGCGCCACAAGATTGCCAAAGGCGCATTATTGAGAGCGGGAACAAAGCAAATTGATTTTGTGCTTTGCGATAAAGATGATTTGACTCCAGTGATGGCGATTGATTTAGTATATGGAGTAGGCAAAAATGGTCACAACACTCAACGAGACTTTTTTGTCAGCGGCGCTCTAGAAACTGCACATATCCCGCACGCGAGAATAAAGGTCAAAACGGGCTACAAAGTTTCTGATTTGCGCGAATGTATTGAAGCCAAACTGGTACCTTTGAGACGTCGACAAGGAAAAACTCCCTTCGCATTACCACAGTCAGAACGACCTAGCATTATAAAGCCACATAACCGACCTACTCGTCCATTAAGCACGAGTCGAAACATAGCAGCCTAATCTATCTCTAATGTAAACGAATCAATGCGAGACTTTGTTTTTACTTACCGAGCGCCTACAATGGCGCTCTTTGTTTAACTAAATACTGAGATTCATTATGAAATATGTCGTCATCGGCGCGATGGAAGAAGAAATAAGCTTAATTAAAGAGCAACTGGCTGACGCTCAGGAGACTAAGTTAAGTTACCTTACGGTATTCAAAGGCAACATTAAAGAACATGAGATATTTTTGGTACAAAGCGGTATTGGAAAAGTAGCTTCAGCAGGTGCAACGGCCTTGCTCATAAAAGAGTTTCAACCAGATTACGTCATTAACACCGGCTCTGCAGGAGGATTTGATCCTGATTTAAATGTTGGAGACATTGTTATAGGTGAAAAACTGCTGCATCACGATGTTGATGTTAGTCATTTTGGCTACAAGTTGGGGCAGGTTCCGCAAATGCCAGAATATTATATGAGCGATGCAAAACTGGTTGAAAAAGCTATGCACTTCATTGATTCGTTACCCGACGTACAAACAAAACAGGGCTTAATTTGTACGGGGGACAGTTTTATCGGTAGCGATGACATCGCAGCTAGTATCAAAGTAAAGTTCCCTGATATGAAAGCAGTTGAAATGGAAGGTGCTGCCATCGCGCAAATGTGCTTTTTGATGAATACACCATTTATTGTTATTAGAAGCTTATCTGATATCGCAGGCAAGACCTCAACCGTCTCTTTCGAACAATATCTTGCACTTGCCGCAAAGAACTCTGCAAAACTCGTTTTAAACATTATTCGTTAATCATTCGAAAACGTCCGTAGTAGGTCTTACACAACAAATTATAGAGAGTGAGCATGCAAGACTTCTTTGAAATAGCGATTATTGAGTCAGATTTTCGTATTGCCATTCTCTCATTGTGCGCGGCCCTATTACTGGAACGCTTTTTTCCGATCGCTGAAAACGTCAATCCACTTAGCTTATTTCGTTTTGTTTGCATGCAGATGTCCCGAAAAGTATTACGCTCACAATACAGCCCTAAGCAAAAATTTATTTCTGGTACTCTTGCCCATTTGCTTCTGACCACGCCTATAGTAATTATATTCCTGCTTGTGATCAGCTTTGCTCACTTTAAATGGTTAATGGACCCGCTTATCTTATGGGTACTTGTCAGTTTTACGTGGAGTAAAAACGCCATTGATAAAGCGGCTAAAGCCTCAGATAAGGGCAAGAAGAGCTTAGCTAAGTCTTTACTCGAGAAATACGTCTTGAGAAAAACTGAAGCATTATCAGCGTTTGGGGTAAATAAATCAGCAGTCGAAAGCACATTTCTGCAATGGCATTACCAACAAGTCATAGTGGCTATGCTGTATTTAGCGGCCGGCCCAAGCGTGGGTCTATTTTATCGGCTTACTTATGAAGCAAATCAGTCATGGAATACTAAACTAAACAGCATGAAAGAATTTGGTTCTTTCTCGTTTGCAATACGTAAGGTCATAGAATGGTTGCCAAACTTGCTCTTCATTATTAGCTTTCAGGTTTTGTTATCTCCTCTAACACTTGCTAAATCGTTACTTAACAAATTTTTTCTGAAA
>CBFHTO010000013.1:0-64651 GCA_965658765.1 Glaciecola sp.
CTTAGTGAACAGCATCGTAGAGCGAGCTGTGCAAGCCGAAGCGTCCGACATACACAAAGAAACAAGTAGCCGCAATATGGTGGTGCGTTTACGAGTTGACGGTAAACTTACCGAATTTATGCAACAGCCTTTGTCGCGTTTCCCTGCAATCGCATCTCGCATAAAACTTTTATCTAAGTTGGATATTGCTGAACGCCGGCTGCCACAAGATGGGCGATTTACGGCCAAAGCCGGTAAAAAACAGTATGACGTGCGAGTATCCACTGCACCAGATGTACATGGCGAGTCCATCGTTATGCGTTTGCTACCCAAAAACCGAGAAAACTTAGGACTCAAAGCACTCGGCTTTTTGCCTGACCATCTCGACTTAATTACCGAGTGGAGCAAACTTAGTAACGGCATTATTTTGATCACTGGGCCCACAGGCTCCGGTAAATCAACCACCCTATACGGCATGCTATCTGATATGAAAACCGGTGAAGAAAAGATCCTCACCGTAGAAGATCCAGTCGAATATCAGCTAGATGGCATTACTCAAGTGCAAGCAAGGAGTGATATAGGCTACACCTTTGCCAAAGCTCTACGCACATTTTTGCGACAAGATCCTGACATCATCATGGTGGGTGAAATACGCGATAAAGAAACCGCCGATATTGCTATTCAATCCTCGCTGACGGGTCACTTAGTGATGTCGACTCTGCACACAAACGACGCAAGCTCGGTATTTACCCGTTTGGCAGACATAGGCGTCGAACCCTACTTAACTGCCGCTACCGTGCAAGGGGTGCAAGCCCAACGCTTAGTCAGAAAGTTATGCCCCGATTGCAGTGAGCCGGTCGAACAGCCTTCGTTTGTGGCAGAGTTAATGCAAGATTGTAAACAAGCAATGAGTAATGAGTGGCGCAAACCCGTTGGCTGCAAGCAATGTCATGGTAGGGGTTACCGAGGTAGGATCGGTATATACGAAATGCTGCCCGTGAGTAACGATTTGCGAAGCCTTGTTGCGAGTAATGCTGATGTGAATAAAATGCGTGCGCTCGCCAGAAGTGAAGGTTTTAGATCGCTATTGCAAGATGGTTTACTTAAAGCCTCGCAGGGGATTTCTACCGCAGAAGAAGTTCTGCGGGTTTGCTCAAATAATGAAGGCGACCAATGAACGCGGGAAGTAAATACGCTCAACGAAACGCAAGAGTGAGGTCATCAAATGAAATATCAATATGAGGGCATTGATATTGCGTCTGGCCAAGGCGTTGAGGGAGAATTAGACGCGCAATCTGAAACCGACGCGGTCAATATATTACAAGGCAGACAAGTTGAGGTTATTAAGTTAATCGCTCAACAGTCTCAACAAGCACCTAATAAAAAAGTCAGCGAAAGCGATTTAATGCTACCACTGAAAGAGCTTGCCACCCTAACAGAAGCTGGCGTTTCTTTATTGGAATCACTCAATGCTCTCGCAAAAAATAAAGAGCATGGCGGCATCGCTCGCGGTTTTAAAAAACTGGCGAGTTTGATAGAAAGCGGCGAGAGCTTATCAAGCGCCATTAAGCAATCAAGTATGCCCTTCCCTGATTATGTCGAACACCTTGTTAATGCAGGCGAGCTAAGTGGTCAATTAGCCGGTGCACTTCGCAATGCCGCCTCGCAGCTAGAATATGACCAAGCAATCCGCAATGATTTAAAAAGCGCTTTGACTTATCCGCTTGTGTTAATAGGTTCAGGCATTGCAGCTATGCTGATCATCTTTTTTGCCGTGGTGCCAAAATTTTCTCATATGCTCAACAACGACACCGAATTACCAATGCTGGCTTATTTGGTACTATCTGCGGGCAAACTTGCCAATGACCAACCTGTGTTTGTAATTGGTGGTATTGTCGCGGTCGTATTTATGATCGTTCTGACCCTCAGCAATAAGAGTGTTAGATTAAAGCTTTTAAACTCGGCGCTAAATTTACCAGTGGTTGGCCCTTGGTTAGCTGAGCAAGATGCAGCTAGATGGGCATCTTTATGCGGCGCGATGCTTACAGCAAGAGTTGAATTGACGACCGCGTTAAAGCTTGCAGCGAACTCTGGTCCCTTTGTAGTAAGACGACAACGCGCAAACAATTTAATCAATGATGTACAATCGGGCGTTGCTCTTACCGAATGTATTGAACGAGCCAACCTTTTGCCAGGCACCTCTTTAAACCTAGTTGCTGTTGGTGAGAAAACCGGGCAACTCGCAAAAATGTTTATGGCAATTGCAAAGTTGCATGACGAAGCTTGTAAACGCCGTATGAAACAGGTATTGACTTTAATAGAACCTATCGCCATTTTAATTGTCGGTGTACTTATCGGAATAATGATATTAGGCATTGTGTTAGCGATTACCGCATCCACAGACATTGCCATTTAGGAGAAACTATGAAAAAACAACATGGGTTTACCATGATTGAGTTGTTGGTGGTATTGGTCATTCTTGGCCTTTTAGCAGGCTTAGTTGGACCGCAATTTTTCGGCAAAGTAGACAGTTCAAAAGTCCGTACTGCTGAAACACAAGTAAAAATGCTTAAAATGTCTCTACAGACGTTTCGCTTAGACGTGGGTCGCTATCCAAACAAACTAAGTGAATTGAACAGCGCACCCGCTAACCTTGCCCAGTGGGATGGCCCTTACCTTGACGAAAATCTTCCCTTAGATCCCTGGAATAACGATTATATATACTTGCTAGACGGTAGCGCACCACAAGGTTTTTACCTTTACAGCTTGGGCGCAGACGGGGCGCCTGGCGGTGAAGATATAAATGCTGATGTAGGCTATGTTCCGTCTGCTGAATAAAGGCTACACACTTATTGAGGTACTCATTGTTTTGGTCATACTTGGCCTCGTGAGTGCCCTAGTTGCGCCTAATATGGCAAGCTGGATCAGCAGTCGTGAACGAGCCAGTGATTTAAAAGCGCTCAAAGCCACACTTGAGCTAATGCCTTTGCAGGCGACCACGCGCAAGGATGGTATCCGGCTAGCCGAAGGGAGTACCATCGAAGACCTCGATGGATTTGAAGTCATTCAAGAAATAGTTGTACTGCCGAACGGTTATTGTCTAGGCGGGCAAGTTCGCTATACAAAAACCGACCCGCCTATTGATATTTTGGTGACCGAACCACTTTGTGGTGTAGACAACAATTAAGGTCAGAGTTGCCTAAGTCAGCGCGCGTTTAAACCACCGCTAGCACAAAAAACTCACAACTCCTTCTCAGCAAACTCAGCTAAACGACTTCTCACCACACCATCTAGGCTTAAAGTCGCACTGCCCGAGAAGTATTTAAACTTCTCTACTAGATAGGTCAAGCCTGAGGTTAAAGCATTCAAATAGTTACTGTCGATTTGAGACAAGTTACCCGCACAAATAAGCTTTGTGCCCTCGCCGCAGCGAGTAATGATGGTTTTAAGCTGAGAAGCGGTAAGGTTTTGAGATTCGTCCAAAATAACAATCGCATTTTGCAAGCTGCGCCCGCGCATAAAATTCACTGACTTAAATTGAATATTGGCTTTTTCCATTATATAGCTCAGCGAACCTTTTACGTTTTCGTCGTTTTTATGCAAGACTTCGAGCGAGTCGGTGATGGCAGCCAGCCAAGGTGCCATTTTTTCTTCTTCGGTGCCGGGTAAAAACCCGATAGACTCTGCAATTTCTGGTGTACTGCGAGTCACGATGATTTTGTCGTACATGTTCTTTTCAATCACCAACTCTAGCGCAGCAGCAAGCGCAAGCAACGTTTTACCACTGCCCGCGGGCCCTGTGAGAACAACGAGGTCAATATGTGGGTCAAGTAATGTATGCAGAGCCATCGCTTGGCCGATGTTTTTAGGCTGAATACCCCAAGCACGCCTGCCCATTAGGCGTTCGTAGCCTAGGTCTAATACATCAAGTTTATTTACGCTTATGGCCTCAATCAAGCCAGCAAACTGCCGGTCTTTATCAACAATAAACTCATTGATGTAGGGTTCGGGAATGAGATCTTTGTCGATGCTGTGCACTGTATCTCGTCCCTCGGTTACACTTTCAACTGCATCAACATTTTGCCAAAAGTCACCTTCAAACTCGTAGTAGCCTTTCGTTAAGTACTTAATATCGCTGATCAGTTGGTCGGTCCTATAGTCCTGCACTAGGGCCATGCCTGCGCCTTTGGCTTTTAGCCGCATATTAATGTCTTTTGTGACCAATACTACTTGGCGAGGCGCATGTTCATTTTGCAAATACAATGCTGCGTTAATGATGCGGTTGTCATTTTCGTTGCTGGTAAAGACTTGTTCTTCGTAGGCCATATTTAAGTCTGCAAAAATGGACAGCCTACCAGAGGGTGCCGATTCACCAGAGCCTAAGCCTTTCATGCTTACACCAGCAAGCATATCCTCGGGAGACACGTCGTGAAGTAAATCTTCCATCGCCCTAATCGATACTCTCGCGTCTCGGGCTACGTCTTTTTTGCTGTCTTTAATATAATCTAGTTCTTCGAGCACAGTCATAGGCACAACAACATCATTTTCTTTAAATGACATAAAGGCCATTGGTTCATGCAATAAGATATTTGTATCGAGCACAAATATTTTGGTGTGTTTTTCTGGTTCTAGTTGGATAACAGAGTGAGAGGACGTGCTTTCAAGCTTGGTGGTTTGAGATGAGACAGTAGACGTTTTTTTAGTCATTCAGTACCCCTAGTGCTGCGAGTAATTTCAGGACACATATCGAACGATGGTGATTAAACTCTTTCGATAGAGAAATTAAACACAAATAAAGTCGGAAAATGAATACACAACCTAGTAAGCACATTGCGAGCCAGCTCAACAGCTAATCCACTAATCCGCTCTCTAAATTGCCCATAGTTATACAGTAATTCAACTTTCAATTTATATCACTCTTTTTCTGTGTGTTTTATTTCGACAAGGTCAATTTTTAAAGACTATATTTGCAAAAGAGATTTTTGGCTGACAATGAGCAGTGAGACGTTTACAATTCACCCATCAAAGAAACAAATAATTTAAGAGTTCATGAACGCAGTACAGTCATACCATGTTGGTCAACGCTTTATCAGTAATAGCGAATCAAATCTCGGGCTTGGAGTCCTTATGGCTTCGGACCACCGAAGCGTAAAAATTCTTTTCCCAGCCGTACAAGAAGAACGTACATACGCAAAATCAAACGCCCATATTACCCGCCTAATGCTCGGCGAAGGCGAAACCGTTAAACACATAGACGGCTGGAGTTTGATAATTGAAGAAGTCATTGAGCAAGACCACCTGCTGACCTATCGCGGAAAACGAACCGATACCAATGCGATCGACAATATCGTAGAAGTTGCTCTAGATCCGATGGTTAAATTAAATCAACCCGAAAAGCGATTGCTGCACGGTCAATTTGACGATCCACGATGGTTTGATACACGCTATCAGTGCTGGGTAAAACAAAATGAATTCGCAAGCTACGGCGTAACCGGGTTGGTGGGTGCACGAGTTGATCTCATCCCACACCAGATCCACATTGCCAACGAAGTCGGTAATCGCTACGCCCCAAGGGTTTTATTGGCCGATGAAGTTGGTTTAGGTAAAACAATTGAAGCTGCGCTTATTGTCCATATGCAGGTAGTGACCGGGCGAGCAAGTCGTGTATTAATTGTTGTCCCTAATTCGCTAGTACATCAATGGCTAGTGGAAATGCTGCGACGCGTTGATTTAGCCTTTTCAGTGTTTGACGACGAGCGTATGGAAGCGGTAAAAGAAAGCGGTGAAAACCCATTTGAACAGGAACAACTGGTCTTGTGTAGCCAAGACTTTATTCAACAAACAAAAGTCCTTGCACTGGCTGAGCAATGCGATTGGGACATTTTGGTTGTAGATGAAGCGCACCACTTGCATTGGTCTGAAGATGAAGTGTCTAGTGAATACGCGGCAATAGAAAGCTTAAGTAAAATCGCGAAAGGGGTTTTGCTGTTGACTGCGACCCCAGATCAGCTTGGCCACCAAAGCCACTTCGCAAGATTAAAGCTGTTAGACCCTGCTCGATTTTATGATTACGACGCATTTATCGAACAAGAAAAACATTATAGCGAGTTAGCTCAAGCGGTATCGCCTTTGATTGAAAATGATGAAGTGAACGACACGCAACTTTCTATTCTTAAACAATATATACCGAATTTAGACCTCTCAGAATTCGATCTTGACCAAGCAGAAGATAAGAAACATTTGCTTTCTAAATTGATAGACCAGCATGGCACGGGACGTTTGTTATTCCGAAACCGTCGTTCGGCAATTGAAGGCTTCCCTAAACGCATTGCACACCCAGTAAAATTGAGATTACCAAAAGAGTATGCGCTGAGCTTACTTGAACAAGATGACGTCAATCACGCCTTGCATCCGGAACGTACTTTGATGCTTGATGAAGCATGGCCAAGCTATGATCCACGAGTTGATTTTTTAATTGAATATCTAGAAAACAATAAAGAAGAAAAGGTACTCGTAATCTGCGCATATGCAAGTACGGCTCTGCAGATCGCCGAATACTTAAGAGTCAAAACAGGCATACGACATACAGTGTTTCACGAAGGCATGAGCATTATTGAGCGTGACAAAGCCGCACACTTTTTTGCGGAAAACGAGAAAGGTGCTCAGGTAATGCTCTGTAGTGAAATCGGCAGTGAGGGGAGGAACTTCCAGTTCTCTAGAAACTTAGTGTTGTTCGATCTGCCCATGAATCCCGACCTACTAGAGCAACGAATTGGTCGATTAGATCGCATCGGACAAAAATTCGACATTAATCTGCACATCCCATATTTTGAGGAAACCGCACAAGAAGTCTTGTATCACTTGTATAACGATGGACTAAACAGTTTCAGTACAACCTGCCCTGTTGGCTCTGATGTGTTCAGTCGTCTGCACGAAGATATTGTCCATGCATTGTCTACCCCCGGTGATAAGGATAACTGGAAAGATGTGGTAGAACAGACCAGTATTGTCGCGTCAAAGCTTGCGCTCAGGATTGAAGAAGGACGAGACAATCTTTTAGAACTTAATGCAAGTGGCTTAAACAGTGTTGATGAAGTTCTTGAGCGTATCGTATTGGCAGAAAACCCAATCGATATGATTAAGTTTATGACCCGTCTGTTTGATTCGATTGGCATTGTGCAGGAAGAAAAAGACGCACATTGTTTTATTCTTAAACAGTCGGAAAACGCGCTGTTTCCGATCCCAGGGGTGTCTGATGAGGGGATCGAAGTTACCTACAAGCGAGAGATTGCCACTCAATTAGAACACATTGGTTTTATCAACCCAGACAGTAAGATTTTAAATCAATGTATCGATTCTGTACTTACCGATACCATCGGCAAGAGCAGTTTGTGCTTCGTTAACCAAGCGGGTGTGCCTGTAGGTGCTTACTGGGTAGAAATCATCGCAGTGTTAAACCCAATAGCACCTGCGTATCTCCAATTATCGCGCTATTTACCGGCAACGCCAGTGCGAGTATGCCTTGATGCTAAAATGCAGGCAGAAGAGACTGAATTTAGCCCTATCTTTAAAGTGAAACCCAAAATGGCAAATCAGTTGATGTCTGCTCTGGCCGATCCAATCAGCAAAACAATTGAACAAGCGCTCGCATATGCATCCGAAGATTTGGAACGCACTAAAAAAGCCGCGCTTATCAATATGCAGTACGAATTAGATGAAGAGATACAGAGACTGACCGAGCTAAGAGAAAGTAATCCATCAATTCGTGTTGAAGAAATCGACTTTTTGTTAGAACAAAAGAAAGCCTTGAGTGCAAGTATCGAAAACGCCAGCCCCATGCTTGATAGCGTAAGGGTTGTTGTGAATAACCCGCGCTAAACTGACATGAACGACTGGAGTTATTGAGTCCATGGCCTTGCTATATTACAAGCCATCGATACGCCCTTACTTCAATCTTTTGCATAAGGATGAAGACCTTCTGGTTTTTGATAAAGCGAGCGGTCTTTTAAGTGTGCCGGGAAAAGCATTAGAGCATCGTGATTCTTTGCAATTAAGAGTACAGCGAGTATGGCCTGAAGCAAGGATTATACATCGCCTAGATATGGCAACATCCGGTCTGATACTGATGGCATTAAATAAAGAGGCTCAACGCAAGATATCTTCACAGTTTGAAAAACGTGAGGTAAAAAAGACTTACTACGCAAAGGTCTATGGTAGCTTGTCTGAGCCATGTGGACTAATTGACCTACCACTTATATGCGACTGGCCAAACCGTCCTAAACAGATGGTTGATCACGAACGTGGAAAGCCTTCTCAAACTTATTACGAGTGCCTAAATCACGACGGTAAGACAAGCTTAGTAAAATTAACGCCAATGACTGGGCGATCGCATCAATTGCGTGTCCACATGTTGTCGATTGGTCATCCAATATTAGGCGATAGACTTTACGCTCACGACCAAGCCAAAGCCCTAAGCGAGCGACTTTGCCTGCATGCCAGTATGATTGAGTTCACTCACCCAAGCAGCCAAAAAACACTAAGCTTTAGCAGCCCCGTACCATTTTAAGCAGCCTGTGAGTCGAGTTTTTTAGCTGATTTTCTAAGACTTTTTTACTGCGACGGCATACCCCACACTAATCTCAAGATTAACCTAGACGTGCTTTACTGGCTCCATATTCAAAATGCTACGAAAGGTTCAGGCGCATTAGCCGATATAAACAACGATACAGGCAACGATTAAAGCCACGACATAGAATATTCGTGACAAGGTTCGTTATCACAGAAATCGAGAACTTTTGGTTATTCTTTTGTTAGTACTACTAGATTTCGGTAAATCAGCGTATAAAAGTAAAAATATTTCTATGAAAAGTTACCCTAGTTTGAAAGAAATCAGCAATATAAATTACATTTTAAAGGCAAAAATACTCGTCTTACTAATGTGCGTTTCTGCGATATCTTTTAGCGCAGACCGCAGCGCCGCAGAGGACTTTTCCTACACTCTCCCACAAAGTAAGCAAAATACGTTTGAATTTTCATATGAAGACGAAAGCCTTTCTATCCCTTATCAAAGTCATCAGTCACAATTGCCAATAACAAAAGGCACAGTAATATTACTTGGCGTAAACAGTGTAGCTTCTAAAGAAGCTCAAATTTTGCAAGCCTGGTCCAAAAAACTTCCGAAATGGGGTTACAACACTTTATTTGTGTCTTATGACTCAGCCTTAATTGAGAAAATGATTACGGATAAGCAAAACGCTTCACAAAACCCAGATTTGAATCGCACAGACTCAAATGAGCAAGGCGATGGAACGCAAGAGACAGAACAAGCACCCGCTCAAGATGAAGCAAACTCGTCATCTAGCCTTACTGAAAGTCCTACTGATGATGAAGATCTAAATACTGAAACAGATCCAAGCAGTAATCAAACATCAATACAACAAGATTTATGGCCACAAACGGGACTAAAGCCTTGGGAGTATCAAGCTGATGGCGCTTTACCCAAATTTGAACAATCTGTGGTCCTATTTGACGCCATACTAAGAAGCATCGAAAAACGCTTTTTACAGCAAGCTGGATACCGTATTCTGCTCAGCCAAGGCACCGCTGCCGCACTAGCGCTGCATAGTCAAAGCAAAGAAGACACACTAAAAATGGACGCAAATGTCGTACTTTCACCATTTTGGCCAGAGCCACAATATAATAACGACATTGCCATATGGGCGGCCGATTCCGCGGTTCCTTTACTTGACCTCACCGGCTTACATGAAAATGCTTGGTCATTAAGTACGCAAGAGGCTCGTAGAATACAAAACAGCATAAAATTGAACGCATTTTATCGGCAAAGAGGCATAGATAATGCTGCGACTCGTGATCAAACCTCAACTTTAGTTCGAGAGTTAATTGGTTGGACTCGCTATTTAGGCTGGTAAACTGACACTTCTATTTTTTGCGTTCTTTATATGTTGATACAAATCAATTAGTTAATCATATAGCCTGAGTTAAATCCCTTTTATGCTTTTAGCCTACTATACTAAGGGCATCATTCAACCAGAAGTCAAAACATTGTACGTTCAGTCATTTATAGACAAAAAATCTTCTCAACTCATTTTTTATTTAGATGGGTTTTGGTACGAAAATCTGCCATACAAAGAGTTGGAGAATTTTATGTGGGATACACTGGAGGAATGGACTCAAGTTAAGAGTGTGCATTCACAGTTGTACACGCATAAAGAGCGTATATTTTGGCACATATTACACCAAAGCCAATTTGTCAGCGCAGACTCACTCCAGAATGATGAAATACTTAAAGCAGAGATAAGGCTCTGTATTGAATACCTTAAAAACAACGGTCCCTGCCCATTTGATGTCGTTGGCATGCGTCCATAAGATATTTAAGATTCTCTTAATCCACTAACTCAGGTGAACAAACAACTTGGTTTCTACCTTGTTCTTTTGCCTTATATAATGCTTGGTCTGCAGCTTCAATCCACATTTGTGACTTTTTAAACTGTTTATTGAAGCCCGCGCAGCCCAGACTGCAGGTATATGTAATGCTTACTCCCTCTGCATCTACGACCGCTTCCATGGTGGATTGTCTGATCCTTTCAGCCACAACAACCGCGTCTTTTTGGTTCGTGTTGGGCAAAAGAACTACAAACTCTTCACCTCCATAGCGTCCCAATACGTCAGTTTCGCGAGTGGACTGCCTTATAATCTTGGCGAAATGCTGAATCACTGTATCGCCTGCTTGGTGTCCATAGGTATCATTGACCTTTTTAAAGTGGTCGATATCTAAAATGATAAGGGTTGTATCCGCGTTCGTTCTAAACGCAAGTTTGTGCTCTCTATCAAAGACCTCTTGCCAATATCGGCGATTATTGAGTTGAGTTAAACCATCAATACGACTGATTGTTTCAAGCTGATTGTTAAGCGCTTCTATACGGATTTTACTTTGCGCTTGGTCGGTAACGTCATAAATCAAAAAACAGAGCTTTTCAACACTACCGCTTGAGCTTAATAAGGGAGTAATTGAGACATTTTGATACATAAATTCTGCATCAGAGGTTAAAGGACGGCTTGCAGGAAACTGGAACAGATAGTTTCGTTGCTCCCATATAATAAAGACTGGACTGGCTAATTCAAAAACCGCATCGCATTTTTTTATCAACCAATTTTTTTGAAGCTCTGGAAATAAGTCAAAAAGGTCTTGTCCAACCAGTTCCTGTTCAGAAACACCGCTGTGGTTTTGCATAAACGGGTTCCAGACCTCAAGTTTAAAGTCCTTATCTACAATAAAAATGCCAATCTCTAAGGAAGAGAGTAATGCATTAAGCCAATGCTTGGATTGATTTGCTTTATTCTGTTCTGGCATTGTTATCCTCGCTATTGCGCACTTAATTTGCTTAGTCTTTCAGTAACTTGGTCTAAGCAGCGCTGCGGAAACAACAACAACAATTCAAAATTTACGTCAACTGAAAAGATTGAGTAAGCGATTTCTACCATCAAGACTTTTTCGAGTTTCGTTGCGTTTCGATTCACTAGTTCTTCAAGATTACAATGCATGCCCAAAACACTCGGCGTCGTATGACTGAGGCTTATTTGCAGCTGATTAGATAAGCCGCTCAAGCATGCGCCTACGATAATATTAGAAATATCCATTAGGGCTTCTAATTGCAGTTCTTCAGAGTCGTCATCCATTGGATAACCCAACAGAGCATAAATACTTTTAACTCGAGTGTCATTAAATAGAATGAGCGCCTCGCCTCGAAGTTTTTGACTGACAAAGCCTTTCGATACCGCGGAAACCTTTTCGTTCTTATCTATATCACCAATTGCCATAGAAAGCTCGTTGCTATTCACAAGGGCAATGTTTGGAACAGGCAAATCTACGAAGCAATTTAGCACTCTAGCAAGTGATTTTCCCGCTTGCCCCATGGCGATGTTGGTAAGTTCTCTAAACATATCAAGCTGTTCATCAACGCTATGCGGAGTAACGGATGCTATGTCTGTCTCAGCCAGATGCCTATCACCCTCGTATATACCGTATTTCTCAAGGATGTCCATCAGCTTGTCTATGTCGATGGGTTTTTCAATAAAATCAAGCGCACCCATTTCAATTACGCGATTTCGGGCCTCGTCTTGTACATCTCCCGAAACGACAATGACGATAGTTTGTAAATCATATTCACGAATGACTTTTAATGTTTCATAGCCATCCATCACAGGCATATTCAGATCTAGAAATAATACATGAGCCAAGCCTTTTTCTATCTTATCAATCGCTTGCTGCCCGTTTTCAGCATAGTTGATTTCGACATTCCAATGCTCAGGTAAACTCCGCGCCATAGCATTTCGCGCGAATGAAGAATCATCGCAAATGACAATTGGCAGAGCTTGGCTAGCTTGGTTCTCGGTCATTAAATATACTCAGTAAATTAAATCCATATAGACGCTCAAATTATTGTTTTATGTGCGGATAAAGTCCCGCAACCCAGATGCATGCTAAACTAGACATAAAGAAGTTAAAACCCTTTTGAAACTAAAGTATAGAATACTCATAATTTTTTCAGTTTTAACGAGCAGCAAATACTAATTTCTTGCAGGCGCAATCACCACGGCATTCGCTAAGAGCACGTTAAGACCATTTAAATACGCTCTGGTAGTTGGGCTTTGGGTAAAAGCTATTACCATCCCGCTACCTAACTGTGAAGCCATAACAAAAGGCTTATACGCCAGTTGCTGTCGATTTTCTTCCCACAAATAACCGCTTTGCAGGAGTTGATCAGGGCCAGCAAAGTAAAATACGTTTACTCCATCGGCTTTGTTTAAAGGCGTATAAATATCTCGCCCAGTCAACAGTGCACTTACCGAACCTGCATCATACCCTGAGCTCAACCAGTGATTATTATCTGTAATGCTTTTCAATAATACACCTGGGACATCTTCTGGACTTTTTTTATGGTTATGCGTCAGCGCTTCGTATTCATCTACTGTCGCAATGTTCTGTCCTTCGACTTTTCCAGAGCTGTCATTACTCTTTGAGTCAGTCGGCTTATTGTTACTTGCATACTCACGTTTGGTTGCAAGTAAACCAACGGCATCGCTGGCAATATTGGCGACTGAGGACTCTATCGCTATCAGCACTCCCCCCTCAGCAACAAACTTATTTAATTTACTAGCCATTCTAGAAATCGGATTGCCGTATGTATCTGGCAGAATAAGCACATCATATAAGGATAAATCCGCTCGATTAAGATTAGATAGGCGGATTGGTGCAACTGGTATGCCTAATTGACGCTCTAACACAAAGCGAGTATTACCCGCTGAACTTGCCGCTGTGCCCTCGCCCCATCCGATAGCAACTTTCGGCATGCTTAAGCGCACAAAAGATCGGCTTCCGAAGTTTGGTCCGTCCTCTACCCAACTATCTGACATTGCGCTTACTTCAGCTCCAAACTTTTTTGAAATACGCGTTAACTTATCAAATAAATCTGCATCGTTATCTGCCTGGCTAAAAATGACGCTTCCCATAGGAAACACTTTACCTTTATACGTGAAGGCGCGATCAGTGGTCTTACCTACAAGCCCGGATTTTAGAGCTTCAATCACTAAACGTACTTGCCCACCATCGTCCCAGGGAACAGCATAAGCAAAATCAGCTTTTGCGAAGCTTGGAGTATCCATCGCTTCACTTGCTACTATTGGCCTTGCACCGTCTAAATCAACTCGAGAACAACTTTTTACGCTGACGCCGTGCATAAGCGGAAGTGACCAAGCCGTAACATCATAAAGTTGATGTCTAAGCCCAGCGTCTCGTCTACGCTCTTGCTCAGTAATGAATTCATCCGCTAGCTCAGTTTTCTCACTTAACAAAGTATCAATAAGGCGCCCTTGCGCTTGAGCCTTATCTACGATTATCGCGCCATTTGGGAGCGTTGTTTTACACTGTTTCGTTGCGCCAACGATGCGTTGTACCTCGACTCCTTGAGCTGCTAAATTTCGTGCAAGCGACTCAGCCTCAAATGTGTTTTTACTCAGATCGAAAACAAAATATCGGTTTTTATCCTTTTTATACTGCTTAGACGCACTTGCTCTATACTCTCGATATGCATTTAAAAAGTCATTTTTATTGTTCGATACAGTTTCGAGCGTCGCTAATGTGGTCAATACATTATTGCGGACACCGTCTGCAAAGGTCAGTACAGTGCCGTCTTTTCTTTTATAGCGAAGCCCTCTTGGCGATGCCTGCTCAAAAGTCATCGCAATAGCGCCATTTAGCGTTGGCCACATATCCCCATACCCTGGGTAAAAAGCGTCATAAACTTCACGTGTAAAATATGGCACGCCAAATTGGTCAAACCAAGTCGCCATGTTTTTTCCTAACTGAGCTTGGGTCTGGCGTTGAGACTTAGTTATGTTGGGGTTATAAGGGCGAGCGGCAGGAGGAAAATAATAAGTACTGTCACCACTCATTTCATGACTATCCACATAAATGACGGGGTGCCATTCTAAAACTGCGGCCACTTTGCCTTGTGTTTCTGGCTGTGTCATTGCAAACCAATCGCGATTTAGGTCGAATAAATAATGATTAAATCGCCCTCTTGGCCATGGTTGATTATGTTCAGCCGTGTGTCGGTCATCCAGCGCAGTCATCCCAAGTGAAGAATAAAAGCTATGCACAAATCGCGCTCTACCGTCAGGGTTCTGACTTGGGTCTAGAATCACGATGACATTTTCTAGGACCTTATCTACTAGCTCGTTATTTTTTGCTGCAAGTAAATGATAGGCCAAAAATAAAGCGCTATCGGGAGGCGTTACTTCGTCACCGTGCACACCGAACGATAACCATACAACGGCCGGTAAGTCATTTAGCGTTTCTGGATTAATCGATGCTCCGTCACCAAGTTGTGAAAGCTTCTTTTTTACGTCTTCTAGCTTTCTAATATTTTGTTCAGAGGAAATAACCGCATACTGTAAGTCCCTACCTTGCCAGCTTTGTGCGTAAGTATGTACTTGCATACGCTGCGAGTTAGTTTCAGCGAGCGCGGCAAAATAATCTGTAATCTGACTTGGACTTGATATCTGTTCACCGTGATGGTGCCCAACGACCTGCTCAAGGGTAGGCACCGCAGGCGAATATTCAGCGGGCGGGTATTCTTGCGCACGGGAATAAAACGCAAACAATAAAAGTGTAAAAATGGCAAAGGCATGTAGGCTGAAATGAGATTTATTTTGTTTTATTTTTTGACTCATCTAAAGTTCCGTTGGCTTTATTGATACTTAAGGGTTTAAGACCCACGCTGAAACACCAAAAAGGGCCGTTGGCCCTTTCACTGAATAGCACATCTACTTGGTGCATACACTGTGGTAATGAAATTATCCCAAGCTAGCTGAATTACTTCCTGTCCCACCTTCTTCGTCACTAGGGGGTGGAGCTTGTTCGTTCTCATTCGCTAAAGGGGCTGTGTCTTCACTTTCACCGCCAGTTGGTTGAGCGTGTTCTTCTTTTGAATTTGACATTTTTTATCCTTAACAAGTTTGAAAAACTACTATAGTGTAATCATCGTTGATAATACAAGTAATAGTTCAGGAATGAAGATGAACGCGGTAAACCAAAAGATAAAAAGAAACACCGCGCTGATTGGCTTAGCAAAATGGATTTATGTTGCGTCGGTTTGCTTTGTTTTGATATTCGTCAGCCTTGGCATAACGCTTCTAGCCAATTTAAACGCCACACCTGAGGCGCACACTCAGCAATACGGCGCTTCGATATATAAGTATCCTTTGTTCAATCGTTACGCTGTTTATTCTGTGCCGGGTTCAGAACTTCGAAAAACAGGGCTCCGGTATGGTCGACTACTATCAGTGAATGGATGCAAAACCGAGGACTTCGATGCGCTATCGGCGCTCCACAAATGTGCAAATATAGATACTAGCGATGCCTTATCACTTACTTATATTGGCTTCAACGAAGAACAAGAAATCACAATAAATAAAAGTGTAACAAGTAAACCAGTCATTCACGATTATGGTTATTACTTGATAGACAGCGTGCTAATGAGCCTCTCTTTATTTTTATCTCTGCTGCTATTTATCAAAGCAGGTAAGTTCCTCTCGGGTTTTTTAATCAGTTATTTATTGTTATTGACGGTTTGTGAAAGCCAGTTTTTCTATTTAGGCAGCACTGCGCTTGGCGCTGCCGCACTAGAATCCGTGAGGATCAGTATTGCCTTAACCATTGGTCCTATCGCGATGTATTTTTTCCCACAAGCCTTTGACAAGCAGTTTTGGAAAAGAAAACAGTTTATCCTTGTCTGCGCATGTATATTCGCTCTTCTGATTACTCGGTATTTTTTCTCCTATTCTAGCCTCGTATATGTGATTTCAATTACTCTAATTGTGCTGATTTTCCATTTTGTATCTAAGTACAAAAGCGTCCTCAACAAAAAAGAGCGAAAGCAAGTTATTACAATGCTATTTTGTCTAAGCTTGGGGCTAATTTTGTATTTTCCATTGATCAACTTCGGCGGCGTATATGGCTTTTTGATCGGGCGCTATATTCTTTTTGTAAGCATTGGACTTGGTGTTTTCTTTGCCTTGATGCGCTACGGCTTATGGCAAGTCGAATCACTTATTTCGAAATCTGCGACATTGAGTATTCTCTCCATCATTGCTTTTTCAGCTTGGGCTGGCCTAGACCAAGGCATGCAGGCCTTATTAAACCAGACCATTGGATTGAGTAATAAAACCTTCACAGCGTTTTTAGCAGCCGCCATAAGTTCGCTATTCGCTGTACCCGCCTACAATTATATATCTAACTCTTGCGATTCATTTTTCAACAAAGATTTGCATCAGCTTAAACGCCTCCTTAGCAAGGAGATACTTGTGCTTGCCGAAACGCAAACACTGCACACCTTTGTTGAACGCTTTTGTAAGCGCTTATTAGAGTTAAGCGGAGCCCAAAAAGTAGAGTTAATATTTGCAGACCACCAAAGGTTACCCAACGCTATCGAACAGGTTGAATCTAAAGTCATCGAAATGGATGAATACTCGATGGTTAAGAAAGAATATTTTTCATATGAGATTGATCACATTCTTTCAGTAAAATTGTGCTTAACCTACGTAGACCGGAGAATAAATAGAGAGATAAAACACGAGCTAGAGGAAGGTACTGATGAAATGGCACGCGCACTTGCTTCTTGTTCAAGATGGAATTATCTCGAAAATATAGCACCGAAGACAAGCCTTCAAGGCTCTAGCCTTACACCGCAAATGGATAAGTAATAGACTCATGATGCTGATAACCTTCGACTTTGAAATCATCGGTACTAACCCAAGTTTCAATATCTTCTAAACTCTTTATGTCCGAGTTTATTTTTAAGGTAGGCATATCGTATGGTTCTCGTTTGAGTTGCACATCTTTCATTAAATCAAACTGATTTTCATAAATGTGCGCGTTCACTATCTTATGGAAAACCTTGCCTGGTTTATGCCCAGTTATTTGTGCCATCAACGCTAATAATACATAACACTGAGGCATATTGAATGTGAGACCAAGTGGGACATCACAAGAACGCATATAACTGGTCAAATATAGTTTGTCGTCTAGTAATGAAAAAGTGTGTGTATGCATACAAGGGCGCAAACAACCCAAGTGGAACTCCCCCGGATTGTAAAAGGTAATGATTTCACCTCTGTCATCAATACCTTTAGATAAGTTATCAACGACCTTTTTTAATTGGTCAACAGTTGTATTATCAGGCCCTTGCCAACGTCTGCCTTGAACACCATATACCCGGCCCATATCATCCACCCCTTTGCGAGCAGGATTATCCAGCCAAGCCTGATTTTCATTTGCATTTGCGTTCCAAGTATTGCACCCGATTTTACGAAAGTCTGCCGCATTGTCGTAACCTCTCAAGTACCCAAGCAACTCTGCGATAGCCGCTTTGTAAAAACATTTGCGAGTGGTCACAAGGGGAAATTGAGCCTGTTCAACATCGTATTCTAGATCGGCATTGATCAGAGTAAGGCATCGAATATTTGTCCGCTCATTACCAACCCAAACGCCCTTATCGATGATTCGTTGACACAGTTTTTCATATTGTTCTTTCATGGCTTTCTTCGTCTTTTATTATGACGCTTTGGTCTTTTTCTTTTTAGTTACACTTGTGCTTTCCTGCGGTACACCATTAATCTTAAAGGCGTAAGCGATAAGCCCTAATCCGGCTAAAATCATTGGAACGCACAATAGTTGTCCCTGACTCAGCCCTATATCATATAGGCCCAGGTGAGCATCAGGCTCTCGGTAGAATTCAATGATAAAACGGAAGGTACCATAACCGAGCAAGAATAAACCACCGACTGAACCAACAGGACGAGGCTTTTTGGAGTACACCCAAAGAATTACAAATAAGACGAGCCCCTCTAAGAAGAACTCATACAGTTGTGACGGATGCCGAGGCTCTGGACCAGCATTAGGAAACACAAATGCCCAAGGTACGTCCGTTGTTCGTCCCCACAATTCACCGTTGATAAAATTGCCTATACGCCCCGCACCTAAACCGATCGGCACAAGCGGCGCAATAAAATCACCAACCGCCAAAAACTGCCAATGCTTGATCCGCGAATAAATATACGCCGCTGCAATTACACCGATACATCCTCCGTGAAAAGACATACCGCCTTCCCATATTTTAAATAGGTACAGGGGACTATCAAGAAAGACAGAAAAGTTATAAAACATCACATAACCGAACCTGCCTCCTATAATCACTCCCACAAAGCAATAAAACAATAAATCGGATAGTTCGTCTTTACTCCACTGGGTTCTGGGTAACCTGCGTGAAGCCAGCCAATACGCTGCAGCAAAACCAACAAGGTACATTAGCCCATACCAGCGTAACGCTAAGGGGCCAATTTCAAATATGATTGGATCGATACTGGGGAAGGCTAAATGGCCATTTTCTGTCATATTTTTATTCTAGTCCTATAATCAAACGTATGCTCACTATCACAAGGAATATAGCAAAGATGCGCTTTATTTTTTGAGTATCTAAAGAATTCGTTAATTTAGCGCCAAGCGGAGCGGTAAACATTGAAGTTAAAACAATGCCTAAGGTGGCAGGCAAATACACATAGCCAAGTGAATAATCGGGTAAGTACTCTTTATTATATCCACTGTATATAAAACTAAGCGTACCAAAAACAGCAATTACGACGCCACACAACGAGGCACAGCCAATCGCCTTTTTTATATTAACTTGGAACCATACCAATGCGGGCACTAAAAGTGCGCCTCCACCGATCCCCATTAACGCAGACACAAAACCTGTAAATCCGCCAATGCCAGCTAATAAAGGCTTTTTCAACTGATGTTGAGAGCTCTTATTTCGGCCAAACATCATCCGAAGCGCGATAAAAATAACTAACGCGGCAAACACTCGCTGTAAGGTCACACCCGAGATAAGCGCCGCAAATTGTGCGCCTAATATTGCACCGACTGCAATGCCCAAGGCACAAACAAACACTAAATCACTATCTATATTACCGAGTTTAAAGTGTGTACGAGCCGCACTTAAACCAGTGAAAATGACAGTGGATAAAGAAGTAGCAATCGCAATTGGCATGCCGTGCTCGACGTCGATGTGCAACACATGTTGCAAAATAAACACTAGCGCGGGAACAATAATGAGCCCACCTCCAATGCCAAGGAGCCCCGCCATTACACCAACCACTGCACCCAATAAAATGCATATGCCAATAATCAGTAAAATCGACTCCATTATGCGCCAGCTCTCACTAATCCGCCAAGACCTCTGGCTTCAAGATATGCATCAAGCAAGGTTTTTACACTCTCTGGCGTGTCT
Organism: Glaciecola sp.; assembly: GCA_965658765.1. GTDB lineage: Bacteria > Pseudomonadota > Gammaproteobacteria > Enterobacterales > Alteromonadaceae > Glaciecola. Next base: position 19,848 of record CBFHTO010000013.1, read on the forward strand.
TGACTGAGTACTTGTTTCAGTAACGTTTGCGAATGTTCAATACTGATATTTCTAATCACCCAGTTAATCTTCCTCAAACTATGTGCGTTCATACTCAGCTTTCTGTAACCCATAGCGAGTAACAATACCGCACCAGCTGGTTCTCCAGCCAGTTCTCCACATACGGTCACAGGCACTTTGCATTTGTTTGCGCTATCCACAATTTGTTGTAATGCATTTAAAACTGATGGGTGATAACTCGAATACAATGATGAAACTCGGGGGTTGTTTCGATCGACCGCCAACAAATATTGCGTCAAATCGTTTGTACCAACCGAGAAGAAATCGACATGTTGCGCAAGCTGTGGCAACTGGAAAATCACTGCAGGCACCTCAAGCATGATCCCAACGGCAGGCTTAGACAGCATCTTACCTTGCTGAAACGCTTCTTCTTTTATTTCCAAAAAGGCTTGTTTAATTAAGCGTTTAGATTCGACAACTTCGCTAATACTGCTGATCATCGGAAGCAAAATGTGCAGATTGCTAAATCCAATACTGGCTCGCAGCATCGCTCTCACTTGTACAAGAAAAATATCAGGGTGGTCCAAAGTCAAGCGAATACCGCGCCAGCCAAGAAATGGATTCTCTTCACTGATAGGGAAGTAAGACAGAGGCTTATCCCCACCTACATCAAGAGTCCTCATCGTTATTTCTTTGCTGGGATGTGCTTCTAACAAACTGCGGTATAAGTCGCACTGCTCTTGCTCTGATGGAAAACGTTCGCGCATCATAAAGGGGATTTCTGTACGGTAAAGCCCAACGCCATCGCCCTGCTGAAACTGCTCCATCTCAATTGAAGCCGACAAACCCGCATTTACTAAAAGTGAAATTGTTTTTGAATCTTGCGTGATACTTGGATTATTCGCTTCACTTTCAATTTTTAACTGAAGCGCTTCTTCTTGGTCAATAAGTGACTGATATTCAGCTCTGGTTTGCTCGCTTAGGTTGATGGTTACCTGGCCAGAATATCCATCAATAAACAACTCTTTTTTATTGAGTAGGCTTAATGAGGCTTTATTTAAGCCCATTACCGCAGGTACGCCTAGTGCGCGAGCGAGAATAGCAGCATGACTGTTATTGGTACCTTTAATAGAAACAATACCAACCAGTTTATCGCGCGGAAACTCTGCCAACATGGGAGCACTTACTTCTTTTGCGACTAATATAAATTTAGCGCCTTCGTTGTTGAGCAAGTCAGGTTGGTCATCGCCAATAATATTAACCAAAATACGATTAGACAAGTCCATAATATCGACTGCCCTCTCGCGCATGTAAGGGTCTTCCATTGCCTCAAATCGCGCTGCGTAAGCCTCGACCACAAGTTTTAATGAGGAGGCTGCATCCCACCCATCATTAATTTTTGCTTCAACCTCTCTACCTAAACTATTGGCGTCTAAAAGTTGATGATAGAGCTGGAAAATAGCGCTGACATCGTCAGGTAAATTGTCTGCAATGCTGGTCGATAGTTCTGTAACTTGTTTTCGAGTGAGTTCAACCGCATTTCGATAAATGCTAATTTGACCACTACTGTCATCAGACTTTTTTAAACCCCACTGCTTTAATTCATGTTTAACATTGTAAGCTGTGCCTTCGCCGATCGCCAAGCCCGGAGAGCCAGGGATCCCATTAATTACTCGAGCGTCTAAATTTTGGTTGTTTACGTCTAAATTTAAGTTGCCGAGGATCTCAGCGTTCACAATTTCAAGCGCGATCTGAGCCGCCAGAGTGACCAAGAAAGCGCCTTCGTCTTCACTAAACTTACGGACTTCTGCTTGTTGCATCGCTATTACGCCGAGTACTTTTCTTTGATGGATGATCGGCGTACCAATAAATGCGTGATAGTTGTCTTCTTTGACCTCAGGAAAGTGCTTAAAACGTGGATGAGTTTGCGCATCTTCGATATTTAAAGGCTCTTCGCGATCGCCTATCAATCCTATCAAGCCCTCATAAAAACCAATTTTAACTTTCCCGATTGCAGACTCATCAAGGCCCACCGTTGCGGTTAAAATAAGTTGTTCAGTGCTGTAATCGGCCAAATAGATTGAGCAAACGTCTACTTGCATGGTGTCTTTCACCATCCTGACAAGACGAGAGAGCGCAGAGTCCAAATCAGGTAGTTGCGCGACCTCTTGTATAATTTGTTTGAGGCTTGTAAGCATTTGGATTGTCACTTTTGTTAGCTAAACGGGTGGCACTCGGTCTCAGTAAATATAAAGAAACCAACTTAGTGCGAATGATTATACACGATCTTCATCCAACTGAGTTAACAACACTGAGCGCAATTGGCTCTTAAGAGCCATTATATTTTGATATGGAAAAGCTAGGTTTGCGAGGTTTTACTTCGCACTTTACGCTTTCGATTTCGCCTTCCATTGGGCTTTTGGGGACGGTTAGCTGGCATTACAAAGGGAGCGAACTCCTTCATTGCACGTCTGTAAACATCGCGCTTAAACGAGACTACATTTCTTATCGGATACCAATAACTGACCCACCGCCAATCGTCAAACTCGGGATGGCCTGATTTATCTAAGTCTACGTCTTTTTCATTACATGACAGTGACAATAAAAACCACTTCTGTTTTTGTCCGATGCAAACGGGCTCAGTACCTTTGCGCACCAGCCTCTTCGGTAACTTGTATCTCAACCAGTTACGCGAAACTGCAAGGATATTCACGTCATTTTTTGTAAGACCAACTTCTTCGTTTAACTCTCTATACATTGCCTGTTCGGCAGTCTCGCCTTGGTCAATTCCACCCTGAGGAAATTGCCATGAATGCTGGCCGTAACGTCTTGCCCAGAATACCTGCCCTGATTTGTTGCAGATTATAATGCCAACATTCGCGCGGAACCCTTCGGTATCAATCACTTAGATTACCTAGCGCGGTTAATTTTTGATATGCTCACATTCTTTCATAGAAATTAACTTATTCAAAGTATTTGTTGCAGTTTTGTGAATATTCCAAATCCACCCGAGACAGAGCATGAACTGATGCGCAGAGCCCGTGAGATGGCAGGGCTCAGTTTTGCTGATATTGCAGAAGCAGTAGGTGTAAGGGTGCCTAAAAACTTTAAAAAGCATAAAGGCTGGACTGGCCAGCTGATCGAATCCTTTTTAGGTGCAAGCGCAGGCAGTAAACCCCAACAAGATTTTGTTGAATTGGGGATTGAACTAAAAACACTCCCTCTGACCTATAGCAATACACCATCTGAGACGACTTATGTGTGTTTTACGCCTTTGCTTAACTTACAGAATGTTACTTGGGAGACCTCCAATGTAAAAAACAAGTTACAGAAGGTCTTGTGGGTTCCAGTTCAAGGCGAACGCGAAATTCCTGTTGCCGAACGCTTGGTTGGTACTCCTTTAATATGGACTCCTAGTATTGAACAAGAACAAGCACTTAAGCAGGATTGGGAGGAACTCACTGAGCTAATCACACTTGGACACATTGAATCTATTACCGCGAAAGTTGGTGAAGTTATGCAACTTAGACCAAAAGCAGCCAACGGCCGTGCATTAACAGACGCTATCGGTATCAATGGCAAGCGCATCAAAACTCGCCCAAGAGGCTATTATCTCAGAAAAGAGTTTACTCAGAGTATTTTGGAATCTCACTTTTAACTTGACGAAGATCAAATAAGCTTTTGAGCTGATCGAATATGATGCCATTAGCCTCGGGGCTAGCATGGTATTTATTATCACCAAAAAATTGATGTTTTTGTCTAGACAATATTTGGCTCCGAACACTGTCAAACTCAAATAAAGGCGAAACAACATGGCTTTATATATCACCGATGAATGTATTAATTGCGACCTTTGCCCTATAGAGTGTCCGAATGAAGCAATCGCCATGGGCGAAGATATCTTTGAAATTAATCCAGACGCGTGTACTGAGTGTGTTGGACACTACGATGAACCAAGCTGTGTGCAAGTGTGTCCCGTAGAGTGCATTTTACCAGACCCAAACCGTCAAGAGAGCCTCGATCAACTTGCGACAAAGTATACACAACTGCACGGCTAGTTAAGCGTTAAAAATAGATTTGATAAAAAAGCCTCTGCTAATTTGAGGTAAACGGTTCCTGCAAATCATTTGCATTTGACTTACTGACATCTGTAGAACCATCTTTTATCTCAGTCGATTCAGTTTCGTTAACAGTTTCAAGCGCCTCACACGTTGTGGTTATAGAAAAGGTAAACACTGCACCTAAAAGCACCACAATCCACGACAAATAAACCCAAACAAACAAAATCGGTATCACAGCCAGCGCACCATAAATTACTTGATATGAAGGGAAACTAGAGACATAAAGCGCGAAGCCTTTCTTCGTTAATTCAAATAATACAGCAGCGAGCAAAGCTCCGAAAAAAGCATATTTCGCTTTTACTGTTCGATTCGGAACGATCATATATAAAAGCATGAACGCACCTATTGCCGCAGCCCAAGGCACTAGCTTAAGTGCAGCTGTACCTAGTCCAGGTGTGTAATCGTCGGCAAAGGTTGCCAAACCAGCTAAATACGAGCTCACAGCAATACTTACACCAATCAGTAACGGCCCCAATGTAATGACCATCCAATAGATAGCAAAGGTGTAAATCATGGGCCGTTGGGTTTGTGTTTTCCAAAGGTGATTGAAGGTTTTATCAATGTTGGAAATCAGTAATAGTGCAACAATCAATAAAGTAAAGATACTTGCCGCCCCCATACCCGAAGCATTATTCACAAATTCAGCCATATAGTCTTGTACTACATCACCCGCGTGTGGCACGAAGTTGTTAAAAATGAAGGCTTCAAACTCACCTCTTATTTCCGCGAAAGCCGGAAAAGCCGACATGATCATAAAGAACACCATGATCACCGGCACGAGCGAAAGCAAGCTCACATAAGCTAGATGCCCAGCGCTCACGGTTATCCGCTCACCCTTTAGATTTGAAGCAAAATTAATAAATATGCTTTTTAAAAGCGGTGCAAGCTCATCAAATTTTGTTTTGATTACGTTGTTTTGTTGCTCTCTTTGCTGCATCTGCAGTCGATACTCCAAGCACTAATTGAACAGTAAGTGTACCAATAATATGCTTATTTTGCATTTTTGAGGCGCTCTAATGATCAAAATCAATTTTTAATTGATAACTATTCGCATTATGACTTCGACTACACTATCATCCACTTTATGTAGTAGACATTTTTAAACAAATACTCATTATGACAATTTGGGATCTACCAAAACGAGCTCAAGGCACTATCGCCTCCCTTAATCAGAACACGCCACCAGCGCTTGCACAACGCCTACAAGAGATGGGGTTTGTTGAAGGGCAAATGATTAAATGCATGAAACGAAGTCCCTTTCGTGGTCCTATTGTGCTGCAAGTACAAGACTGTATTTATTCTGTGGAGCAATCTTTAGCAGAACAAATTAACCTTGTTTAAAGCACAGCGGTAGTTCATTTTTCCATGCAAAAAATAATATTGGTTGGCAAACCAAATTCCGGCAAGAGTCTGTTGTTTAATCAACTTACTGGATTGAAACAAAAAGTCGCTAACTTTCCAGGCGTAACCGTCGAGCTTAAATCAGGACAATTCGATAAATTTGAGCTGGTCGATTTTCCTGGTACATATTCGCTGCAAAGTATCTCAGAAGATGAACGCATCGCGATTGAACAACTAAACCAAGCGATACGAAACGACACAACCAGCTTGGTCATCTGCAACCTAGACGCAACAAAACTTGAACGTAGTCTTGTATTTGCAATTCAAATACAAGCACTTGCACAAAAGTATGACAAAGCCTGTGTATTTGTACTGAATATGATAGACGAAGTCGTTCGATTGGGTTTTGAGTACGACATTAAAGGGTTAAGCGAAGCATTAGGTAGCCCCGTGTATGCGGTATCTGCAAAAACGCTCCTAGGCATTCATGAATTTAGTACTGACCTAAAACGCCTTGCCCAGCAGCCAAGTTTAGCGTATGCGAAAGTGAGCGATAAACCATCGATCAATCCAATAAGCCAGGCGAAAGTCTTAGCCGAAAAATTTGGTATACAACAAGACATCGTATTAAAAAGACAAAATAGACTTGATGCATTTTTATTAAACAGTGTCTTTGGCGCAATTGCCTTTGTTACTATCATGTTTTTCTTATTCCAAAGTATTTTTACTTGGGCCGCCCCCTTGATGGATGCGGTTGAAGATTTAGTAGCTATAAGCGCATCAGCCGCTACTGGTGCTTTGCCTAATGGAGTTATTAGCGATTTCATTAATGACGCTATTTTCGGTGGGCTTGGGGCGTTTCTCGTTTTTGTACCACAAATAATGGTTTTAACTTTAATCATTAGTCTACTTGAAGACAGTGGATACTTGGCTAGGGCTGCGATGATTTGCCATAAGCCACTGAGCTATTTTGGACTTTCAGGGCGCAGTTTTATTCCCTACTTATCTGCTCATGCGTGTGCCATACCCGCAATATATGCGGCTCGAACAATAGAGTCTCCGCGCAAACGACTGATTACTATGTTAACCGTGCCTTTAATGTCGTGTTCTGCACGCTTACCCGTCTATGCGCTTTTTATTGCTGTTCTGATACCAGAAAAATCTACCCTTGGTGGTTGGGTTAATTTGCAAGGCAGTGTGTTTTTCTTGCTTTACTTTGGTGGCATTTTTAGCGCTTTTATAGCCGCAAAGGTACTTAATTTATCTCTGAGTAATAAAGATACTCACACTGATTTACCCTTCATATTGGAACTCCCTTCTTACAGACTTCCACATTGGCGACCTCTGATTTATAAGACCTTAAACAGTGGCGTTTATTTTATAAAACGTGCTGCCCCCATAATATTCGCCGTATCAGTAGTGATTTGGGTACTAGGATATTTTCCATCACAAGGTGATTTGCAAACATCTTATTTAGCCTCAATCGGACGTATGCTAGAACCTATCTTTAGCCCCTTGGGCATAGATTGGCGTTATGGCGTTGCGATCCTCTTGTCATTTTTGGCGCGAGAGGTATTTGTCGGGGTTTTGGGCACACTGTTTAATATTGAAAATGCCGATGAGAACATCAGCAGACTTGCAGAGCAAATTCAAGCGGACGGCATAAGCATCGCGACTGGTATTTCTTTGCTAGTGTTTTATGTAATTGCGCTGCAGTGCGTGGCAACAGTCGCCACATTAAAAGCTGAGACTGGCAAGAACCGATATTCATGGGGTTTATTTATCGCCTATGGCTTTGCTGCATATTTAATCGCTCTGGTAGTACATGCACTATTGAGCAATATGATTATTTAGAGAATATTGGAGCAAACCTAATTAATTATTGGTGACTTAATGGCGACTTATTGGCGACGTAGACCCAACATATGACAAATAGCGTAACTTAACTCACTGCGGTTTAATGTATAGAAATGAAAATGTTTGACACCTTCTTTTGCTAACACTTTTACCATCTCCATCGCAATATTTGCGCCAAGTAAGTTTCGAGTTGCCTGGTCATCTTTGTCTAGACCATCATACATCTTATGCAACCAACCGGGGACATGTACGTTTGTCATACCAGCAAAACGCACAAGCGTTTGGTAGTTTGTAACAGGTAGGATACCTGGCACAATTTCAGCATCGATCCCTGCTGCTGCCGCTCGGTCTCTAAACCGCAGAAATACGCTAGTATCAAAAAAGAATTGAGTAATGGCCTCATTAGCACCCGCTTCGACTTTTCTTTTTAAGTTTAATAGGTCAAATTGATCATTTGGTGCGTCAGGGTGTTTTTCTGGATAGGCTGCTACCGAAATATCAAAGTCGGCTACATCTTTTAGTATTCTTACAAGGTCAGAAGCATATAACTCAGGCTTATCCATACCCACGGGCAAATCCCCTCGCAAGGCAACAATCCGTTTGATACCAGAATCCCAATAGTCTTTTGCGATGAGTTTTAATTCCTCCTCACTGGCATCAATACAAGTGAGGTGGGGTGCAGTAGACACACCTGTTTCATTTTGAATTTTTTTGACGACAGAGTGTGTTCGATCTCGCTCTCCGCTATTTGCGCCATAGGTGACCGACATATAGCTGGGCTTTAAAGGGGCTAATCTTTCTACTGACTTCCAAAGCGTTTCTTCCATAGACTCCGTCTTAGGTGGAAAAAATTCAAAAGACACATTGATATCTCTAAGTTCACTTAATGATTGATTTAATGCATCAATCCCCTGTGCGTATGAAACCATGAAAAACCTTAATAGACGTTTAGACGTCTAAAATACGAAAATTGTGAATAGACGTCAAGAAGTTTAAACGTCTAGATTGATATTTTCGTGAATAGCGTTAGAATTTTATATAAGTACATTAACAAAATGAAAATAACAATGGCACAATGGAATGGTGAATACATTCACCCGTACGCGGAACATGGTAAAAAAAGTGAGCAAGTAAAGAAGGTTACCGTCTCAATCCCAATAAATGTGCTGAAAGTACTTACCGACGAAAGAACTAGACGACAGGTAAATAATTTACGTCATGCTACTAATTCAGAGTTACTTTGCGAAGCTTTTTTACATGCCTTTACGGGACAACCTCTACCTAACGATAAAGACTTACAAAAGGATAACCCGTTTAGAATCCCTGAGGAGGCTCGGAGTATTATGACGGAAATGGGTTTAGACGTTGAGGCATTTGAACAACAAGAATAATGTTGTGTGAAGCCTTAGACCTGAGAAGAACATAGCGAACCAACTAAGGTTCGCTTTCTATTTTGTGTTTATTTGTTCATTTTGGCGTAATCGATAGCCCAGTTTACATAAAGTTCAGTACCGGTCTTCAAAGCACTTTCGTCTGCATAGAAAAACGGAGAATGGTTGCTTGGCGCTTGCTTCGGATCTTGGCCTTCTGGTGTAATCCCAAGGAACACGAACAAACCAGGGACTTCCAGTGCATAAAATGAGAAATCCTCAGCACCCGTGACTAAATCACTTATGTGCACTTTGTCTTCACCCGCTACTTTCTGGATTGTGGGCAGCATTTTTCGCGTTAACTCGGGATTATTAATAGTAACGGGATAACCTTCATCAATGTGAACATGGGCTTCAGCACCACTTGCTTTTGCCGTCATCTCTGCCGTCGTTTTCAAATTGCGATGTATTTGAGCACGGTTATCCATGTCAAAGTTACGAATGGTACCTTCTAAATATACTTCATCTGGTATAATGTTATTTCTAACGCCGCCCTCAACAATCCCAAAACTAACGACTGCAGGAGCTTTAGTAATATCGACCTGTCGACTCACAATGGTTTGAGTATTATTGATGATTTGACTGGCCGCTATAATAGGATCTACACCACCCCATGGACGTGAACCATGAGTTTGACGACCTTTCACTTTGATCTCAAAGCGATCTGATGATGCCATTAATGGACCTTCCCGATATGAAATATGTCCTACAGTGCCTGCTGACCAAACATGGATACCAAAAACGACTTCGGGACTATGTTGTTCAAATAATCCTTGTTTTAGCATTAACTCTGCACCACCTTCTTCATCTGCCGGTGCACCCTCTTCTGCAGGCTGAAAAATAAATACTATGGTACCTTCGATCTCACGTTTCATGGCAGATAATTTTTCAGCGGCGCCCATCAACATGGCCATATGCAGATCGTGACCACACGCATGCATTACACCAACTTCATTTCCGCGATATTCAGAAACTGCAGTTGACTTAAATGGCACATCTGTTTGTTCGACAACGGGTAGTGCGTCCATATCAGCACGCATGGCAATTACTGGACCTGGCTTGCCGCCCTTCAATACGCCGACAACGCCAGTAAAAGCAATACCTGTTTGAACCTCTAAGCCAAGCGATTCAAGTCGCTCAGCAATCACTTTTGCTGTTCTAAATTCGCGATTACTCAGCTCAGGATGCTTATGCAGGTCTCGCCTAAGCTCAATCACTTTTTTCTCTAAAGCTGGAGATATTTTTACTGGTGCATTGTCAGCAGCAAATGATAGAGAGCCTGCAGAGGCAAGGCCGAGCAAAGTAGCAATACTGATGATACGAAATTGTGATCGGAGTTTTCGTCTAGATTTCATGGCACACCTTTTTGTGATATTTGTGTTTTATTCTTTGTTAGCGCTTTGCTACTAAAGCAAAGCGCTGCAATGTAAGGAAGCTCAATAATAGGGCAAACTCTTATTTAGTTTGTATAGTCTTAATGAAGGAGTCAGACTCTTTAATTGCGACGTTCATTTCACGAATTAGCTGATTTACATCCTTCTTAATAGTTGACAACTCACCTTGTAAGGCACCAACCGCACTCGCATTTAGGTTGTGTTTGAGATATAAAACATTATCTTGCAAGGCACTGAGAACTGGGTCCATAGAACGTTCGACGGTCCGCATCGATTTGAGCAGTCCAGCATATTTGCGTTGGGTTTCTTTTAGCTTTCGTTCGCTGTCTCTTCTTAGATTCGCATTGCTTATCAGCGATAACTCCGACTCCCACTCACGAAACAAAGAATCTGCTACACTTTCTACCTTATTGATACGTGAAGAGACTTCTGCGGCACTTTCTGCACTTAATTCATATTGGTCTTGCAAATTATTGTAAACATCTTCTAATTCGCCACCATCAAAATTTATTAGTGCGCTAAATTCTTCCAGCGCACTTGCAAATTGTTCTTGAGCGTCTTGTTGAGAACCTTGCGCATCCTCGACCCGATCTACCAATATTTCTCGTTTTTCGACTCCAAGCTTTTCCCACATATCGAAGTAAGTATCTTGGATCGCAGAAGCACAAGCGCTTAACACTACTGTGGCAAGTAACAGCCAAAGTATCCTTAAAGGTTTAGTTTCCATTGCTTATTCCCGTCATTGTAAGTATTGAAATAACTCGGCCGCTACTGCTGCATCGGAGCTCTAAATCTCGCGGCGTCGATTATGCACCAGAGGTGGATAAGAGCGCTGATAACGGCAGGGAAAATCAAAAACCACAGTAAATACCCACCATATACAAAGAGACAAAACAAAATAGCTGCAAGAATACGACCTTGAACTAACTGCCCTAGTCCCGCAATAAAAATATTGCAAATAGCAGCAATAACATTTCCACCTGAGCCTTGACCTGACATTAATAATCCTTATATGTTTAAGTTAAAAATAAGTGAACGACTTATTCTAAATATTACTATATAGTCATTAACGTTTGTAAATGAGCCTAGTATATTTACTGCCGTTTAAAGTTTAATTATTACCAATTATTGGTTTGGTTTTATTTATAATTTTAGATAGTAGTATAAAGGCATTATAAAAACGAGGACAAAAGGGAAGTGGACGGGTTTAAGTCGATTAAAACATATAAAATACCGACACCTGACGGTCACGTCTTGCATGTTGAGGATTCTGGGCTAGAAGATGGCATTCCTGCGCTTTATTTGCACGGTGGTCCTGGCGCAAGTATTGGACAAAACTATCAGTGGCCATTTAGCCCTCACCCATATCGAGTTATCGCTTTTGATCAACGGGGCTGCGGTAAAAGCCAACCTTTTTCGACTCTTGTAGACAACAATACCGACAAACTCGTAGAAGATATCGAACTCATCCGTCAATATTTTAATATAGATAAATGGCTGGTGTTTGGCGGTTCATGGGGCTCAACCTTAGCTTTAGTCTACGCAATTCGGCACCCTCTTCATGTTCAATCGTTAGTACTTAGGGGTATTTTTTTAGGGCGCCAAGAAGACACTGAATGGTTTGTTTCCAACAAACTAGGCGCATCTCAAATATTTCCCAACGAATACGCTGATTTTGTCGGAAGTTATGACACCAGCGATGCACTAACCTTATGCGAAGAATACTATGCGGCCTTAACAAACAGCGATGAACAAATCAGAATGAATGCCGCAAGGCGATGGTTCAATTGGGAATCCAGTATTTCAAAACTTTGTCAAAGTGCCCATCCAGCTAGCTTACATGCCAATAATCAGCAAGTTTTAACCTTGGCGCTATTCGAATGTCACTACATTCTCAATCATTGTTTTTTACCGTCGGATTATATCCTAGATAACGCTCACGTTATTCAAAATATCCCAACCCATATAGTGCACGGTCGCTATGACCTTGTCTGTAAATGTGAAGCTGCAATTACCTTGCACAAGCACTTGCCCGCCTCAACATTAACAATTGTGCCCGACGCCGGTCATAGTATAAATGAGAAAGGCATTGTTCTAGCACTCAACAAAGCCTTAGGGCTTCTTTGCCAAGAGTGACACCATGATTGGTCTTATACAGCGTGTAGAACATGCAAGTGTTGAAGTCGATCGTCTGCAAATAGCCATGATCAACAAAGGTATTTTGCTTTTATTAGGCGTCGAAAAAGACGACGACGAACGTTCAGTCGAAAAGCTTGCCAAGAAAGTCGCCAACCTACGTATATTTGAAGATCAAGACGGTAAGATGAACAGCAGTATACTTGACGTAAGTGGTGAGCTATTGGTTGTATCTCAATTCACTCTGGCTGCCGACACAAGAAAAGGCAATCGCCCTGGCTTTTCTATGGCCGCAGTTCCCGAAAAAGGAAAGCACTTATACGAATATTTTTTATCGTACTATACTGAAACTTTCGCCCCTTGTAAGAGCGGTCAGTTTGGAGCGAATATGAAAGTATCCCTGCTGAACGATGGTCCAGCCACATTTCATTTGTCAGTATAATAGTGATTAAGGAAACTCATGTTTGTTATCTCTACCCCAACTCCAGAAGAACAAGATGACTATTTTGAGTTTAGATGGCAACAATTACGCCGCCAATGGGGCTATCCAAAGGGATCTGAAAAAGACGAGTATGAATCCGTTAGTGAACACAGAGTAATTAAGAATCATCTTGGGGAAATCGTGGCATGCGGGCGTATTCATCTAAATACAGCTGAAGAAGCGCAAATTAGACACATTGCTGTAGATGAAAAATGCAGGCGTCATGGTCTTGGTCAAATGATGTTAAATACTCTTGAACAAGTCGCTAAAGAACTTGGCGCAGAACGCGCAGTCACAAACTCTCGCGAAGCCTCCCTCAATTTCTTTAAATCTTGTGGTTTTGAAGTAGAAACAGATGCCCCCACCGAATTAGGAGCCTTAAAAAGAAAACTAATGGTCAAAAACTTGGCCGATAACAGCGCATTAATTTTGCATACCGGCTGGTGCAAAGAGTTGCAAGACACTTGGTATGAAAAAATCCCTATATCGGAACATATGGGCATTAAATTAAGCGTGTACACAGAACGTACAATTGAAACCAAAGCATCTTTAAATAAGAACATTAATCTGCATGGAACCATGTTTGCTGGTAGCATTTACTCTCAAGCTACGTTAACAGCATGGGGAATGATATATCTTCAGTTGAAGCAGCAGGGCTTATCAGGAGAGATTGTATTAGGTGATGCCAAGATCCACTATCATAAACCGGTGACAATGCGTCCAAGAGCACGTTGCAACATAGAATCATTTCAAGGAGATTTATCGCCCCTTAAAAAGGGCAAAAAAGCGCCAATTCAGTTGAAAGTCGATATTTTAAACGGAAGTGTTCCTGTTGCAGAGTTCAGCGGTAAATTTTACGTCCTACCGAGTAAGGCTAAGCCCACCGAACAATAAACACTCACGATAATGAATATTATCTAAGCCATATTGTGCTTACATTTCGCAGGCACCAAATTGATAATGGCTAAGATGAAATAATGTGATTACCAAGGGATTATGTCGCTCTTATACAGCTAATACAGCTAATACAAAGACATAAAAAAAGTGGTAAAGCTTGAGCAATACCACTTTTTTGTTAATTTTTATTGAAGTTTATCTGATAGTTTGGGTTAAAAGCCTTTGATAGTACTACGCAGATATTTCCTCTCACTTGCTTTTAAGATATTTGCCTTAGCAATTATCCGTGCATAGCAGATTGTAATTTCTTCATTGCATTTTTTTCGATTTGTCGGACCCTTTCAGCAGACACTTGGTATTCGTCAGCGAGGTCTTGCAAGGTTAGTTTGTCATCCGCTAGCCAGCGCGTCTCGATGATGTGTTGGCTTCTTTGGTCAAGCGTGCGGATAGCAGCGTGCAAGCGTTTGGTTGCACTAGCATCCCAATCTGTATTAATCACGGTTTGCTCAACATCAACGCTTTTGTCTTCTAAATACTGTGCAGGACTAAAACTCGTCGATTCATCATCATCATTGCCAAGGTCAAAGGCAGTGTCTTGATTCGCCATTCTAGACTCCATCTGCAACACTTCTTTAGTGCTCACTCCCAGCTCTTCCGCAACTTTTTGTACTTCGTCGTGAGTAAACCAACCTAATCTTTTCTTCGCTTTTCTGAGGTTGAAGAATAACTTGCGCTGCGCTTTTGTTGTCGCAACTTTTACAATACGCCAGTTTTTCAATACAAACTCATGTATCTCAGCTTTTATCCAATGCACAGCAAAAGAAACAAGTCTAACGCCAACATTTGGATCGAAACGCTTTACCGCCTTCATTAAACCAATATTACCTTCTTGGATTAAGTCAGCTTGCGGTAGACCATATCCAGCATAAGATTTAGCTATATGAACGACAAAACGAAGATGCGACATAACAAGCGCTCTCGCAGCTTCTAAATCTTCATTTTCAAACAATTTAATGGCTAAACTTTTTTCCTCTTCCGCAGACAGCATTTCAATGCTTGAAACTGCCTGAACATAACTTTCTATGCTGCCACCATGGGACACTGTTAAGGCTAAAGCTTGCATATCTTGTTTCATTCTTACCTCATTAATCATGCTGAAATATTAAGACTGCTTATATAGAACCAAAGTTCCGTATATTTATTTCATCAGTTTTTTTGGACATCCTTACAGATGTCGGGTCACCGAATAAAAACTCAAGTCTTTTTCTTGATTTTCTTTATCGTAATTATATTACGTCTGTTCAAAACTACCAACCTCAGGTAGCAAATAAAATGTTAAATATTATTTATAATGGGCAATTTAGAACAAATCCTCGTTTACCTCGTTAAACTGTTGACGAAATGAACACTCAAGACGATACTAACTATCGAACACTTGGTACGGTTGATTTTTGCGATATGGTTTTGCAGCAAAGGTAAACAGGACCTAAACAATCTGGAAACTCTCTTAATCGAGAGCACCTCACCTGATTAGATTTTATCAACTGCCCATTGATTAAAATGGCGCTATTTGTGGGGCCAACGAACTTGATATCGGATTCTAATAAATGACCAATATTTTCGCGAGAGAACCTGTCTTTGACATAAGAAAAAAGCTTTTTGCGTATCAGTTTTTCTTTAGAGATAGCACATCGGGCAGTTTTCCAGTAAATATGCAACATCTTCAGGCTAGTGAGAGTGAATCTCAGGGCTTGAGTATAGATGACTTACTGCAAACTCAGACCACCATAGTAAATTTACTCCCTGATTCTCTCACTGACTTCGCAGACTATTTTGCACCTGATGACGTCATCATTGAAATCTCAGAATTGAGTTCTGAGCCGAGTTCCGAGCTACTGCAACAACTATTGATACTAAAAAATAAAGGATTTCAGTTGATTGCTCAGAGCAATCAAATTAACTGGTCAAAATTTTTAGCGCTCTGCAATTTCGTTAAAGTAAATATCAACAGCACTAGTTTAGAAGAAATTCAAACCATCAAGGGTGCTTTACGAAACGAGAATGTTAAGATTATTGCTACGCAAGTGCATTCTGGTGAGCAATTCGAACGGTGTGCAAACTACGGTTTTGATTATGTTCAAGGTTTTTTCTTTTTGGACAAGATTTCTAAAAAGCAAAAAAGTTTACCTGCCAGCAAAATCGCTTATATGCAATTGATGACAGAAATATCAAAACCTCAAATTGACATAAAAACCTTGCAACATATCTTTGAAAAAGACCCTACGTTGTCGTTTTTGTTGATTAAGTTCATCAATAATCCATTAGTGAATAAATCTTTCAAAATCACCAGCATTCGCCACGCATTAAATTACCTTGGCGAGTTGATGGTTAGACGTTTTGTCGCAATCATTTCTCTAGCAGGGCTGAGTTCAGATAAGCCAAGTGAATTACTTAATCTATCTTTATCAAGAGCAAAATACTGCGAAATGCTGGATGCCGAACTCGCTGATAAAGCCGATGCGATGTCAGCATTTTTAGTTGGCTTGTTCTCATTAATCGACATTATCTTAGATAAATCTTTGGACGAGCTGCTTAATTCATTGGATCTCGACGACAAGATCACAAACGCCTTGCTAGAAAAAAACGGGATTTATTACGTAATACTCTCTAGTGCACAAGCGATGGAATCAGCGGATTGGCATAGTCTTATTGAAGTCAGTAATCAACTAAATGTCACGCAAGAACAGTTGTTTGATTTCCATCGAGAGTCTGTAAGGTGGCAAAATGAAATGACGTCTGCAGTATCGACAATGTATCCCGAAGCGCAGGCAAGCAGTAACTATTAATAATAGGCTCTATTCGGGTTCAATCTCGTTGACATGTTTTTTGACAGACAAAAACGAACCCGCCAGGCCTAGTGCTACTGATAGGCATAACATAAAAAAGAGTGCACTCGCGCTCAGTCCAGTGATGTCTAGGTCTAACTTATACAACTCCAATAAGCCTTCTAAACTCCATCCGATCCATAACAAAATAATAGTAACCGTAAGCCATGCCATTAAACCTCCCAATAAGCCATACCAAAAGCCAGTATATAAAAATGGCCTCTGTATAAAAGCATCGGTTGCGCCGACCAACTTCATTACTAGGATCTCGTCACGCTTATTCATAATATTGAGTCTAATCGTATTACCTATGATTAAAACTACGGCAAAAAATAACAAAATAGCTAATACATAAACTAGCTCTTTGGCAATAGAAAGCAGAGCGTAAAGGCGCTCTAGCCATTCTATGTCTAACTTACCTTGATCGACTTCTCGCTCCTTGCGCAATTTATTAAGTAAAATTTCAGCCGCCCTTGGAGTCGCATGTTTGGACGTGGGCGTCACTAAAACGACCGCTGGTAGAGGGTTTGAATCTAAGTAATTAAGCGCCTCACCGAGCCCTGACAAACGTTGAAATTCATCGAGTGCTTTGCTCGGAGATATATAGCTCACTTCGCTTATTTCATTCCAAGTAGAGATGCGCGAAATCAGTTGATTGACTTGCTGTTCGCTAGTATTTTCATTTAAGAATAAAGAGATTTCGCTAGCTTGTTGCCATTCATCGGTGATGTTTTGTGTATTGTCCACCATGATAAAAAGTGTGCTAGGCAAAGTTATGCTGAAACCAAGTACGCCGATCGTCATCAAAGAGGCAAAAGGGGTACGATATAGCTCCCCAAGGCTATTTACACATTGGCGAACGTGATCAGTAAAAAACATGATAATTTTCTGAAGCAAGCCTAACTTGTTTTTACTCGCGCCATGCTGCCGCCCATTAAATAACAGACTCATAACCATTCCTCGGTTGCTTCTTGAGACAAACCGTCGGTGATCATTCTTCCTTTTTTTAAGGTCAATGTTCTGTACTTCATACGAGCAATTAAACCTAGATCATGTGTCGCAATAAATACCGATACACCTGCTGCATTGAAGTCCTCAAACAAACGAATAATCTCCATCGAAAGCTTTGGATCGAGGTTACCGGTTGGCTCATCAGCGAGCAATAGTGGCGGACGATTCACAACGGCCCTCGCAATCCCTACTCGCTGCTGTTCTCCGCCGGAAAGTGTGATTGGAGCATTTCGTATTTTGTCACGTAAACCGACCATCTCAAGCGCCGCGTCGACTCTTTTTTGTATCACTTTTCGAGTATTGCCCTCGATCACTAATGGTAATGCAACATTATCAAACACTGATTTGTCCATTAGTAGTTGGTGACTTTGAAAAATCATCCCTATGTCTCTACGAATATAGGCAATTTGCTTTCGTTTTATACTGCCGAGGTCGTGGCCATTTATAAGCACTTTACCTACGGTTGGGCGCTCCATGATACTGATTAACTTCAGTAAAGTACTTTTCCCGGCTCCAGAATGACCGGTAAGAAATGCCATTTCACCTCTCTCGACGTGGAAATTGACTTTGCTTAGTGCTTGTTGCCCGCCTGAATAGGTTTTACTGACGTTCTCAAAGTTGATCATGGTCGATTATTCTTATTTTGAATGCTCGTTAAATTTGCGTCGTTAACATTTTTATTTTAAAGCTTATTTCTTCCAAACTACCGCCTTGTTACTAATACGCAGACTGTGAGACTTTAGTTGTCTTCAGCAAATAAGGCATCAACAAAGGCTTTAGACTCAAAGGGTCTAAGGTCATCGATGCCCTCTCCAATACCAATATACCTGACAGGGATCTTAAATTCATTCGCCAACGCAAAAATGACACCGCCTTTTGCACTGCCATCCAACTTTGTCAGATTAATACCAGTTATACCTACAGCTTCATTGAAAATTTTTGTTTGGCTAACCGCGTTCTGACCCGTGCTTGCATCCAAGGTCAACATAATTTCGTGAGGCGCGTGCGGGTCGAGCTTTTTCATAACTCTGACGACTTTTTTTAGCTCTTCAATCAAGTTGTCTTTGTTTTGCAAACGCCCTGCCGTATCTGCAATTAAAATATCAGCCTTTTTTGCTTTTGCCGATGCAATCGCATCAAAAATCACTGAAGCGCTGTCGGCACCGGTTTGTTGAGCTACGACGGGAATATCATTTCTTTCTCCCCATACTTGTAATTGCTCTACTGCGGCGGCCCTAAAAGTGTCGCCAGCAGCAAGCATGACGCTTTTGCCTTGCGCCTGATATTGTTTTGCCAACTTACCAATTGTCGTCGTTTTACCTACTCCATTTACCCCAACCATGAGTATTACAAAAGGTTGCTTGTTGCCTTCGCTATCTGATGGTGCAGTAAGGTCAAGCGGCTTGTTCACTCCATCGAGTATTTCTTGCATTTGTTTTTGCAAAAGATCCGACAAAGCATTCGCGTCTTTTAACTGTGCCCGGCCAGCCGACTTTGTTAGTTGATCAATAATTACCTTCGTCGTATTCATACCGACATCTGCTAACAGAAGTTGTGTTTCTAAATCTTCATATAATTCGTCATCAATGGTTTGACCGGCAAATATTTTGCTAAATCCACTACCAATATTCGCTTTTGTTCTAGATAGACTATCTCGCAGGCGGGCAAACAGCCCTTTTTTGTCTTTCTTTTGCTTAGATTCTTCGTCGCTCTCGGTTACCGACTCAATATCAACGTTATCTTGCAAATTGAGCGGCTCTTGATTCGAGGTCTGCTCTTGCACTTGTTCGTCGACGGCTCGAGATTCATCTTTAAATTCTGCTTCAGTTGCAGTCA
This sequence comes from Glaciecola sp., assembly GCA_965658765.1. Classification (GTDB taxonomy): domain Bacteria; phylum Pseudomonadota; class Gammaproteobacteria; order Enterobacterales; family Alteromonadaceae; genus Glaciecola. Next base: position 39,237 of record CBFHTO010000013.1, read on the forward strand.
GCACCTTAGTGACCGTATCATCCGAATCTAGGCTTTTAGCTGTGATTTCGTCTAAGTCAATCTCTGCAGATGATGAGCTTACTGAATCTTGGGAGTCTTCTTGCTTATCTTGTACTTCCTCGTCGACACTACTTTTAACTGTCCCTTCATCGACTTGAGTGATATTTTCTGATGCAGCGTCATCCGGGGTTTCATCGACGCTCGTATTCAACTCACCCTTATTATTTTCAGTGTCAAGAGTGTCGTTTTCACTAGTTTTATTGTTATTTCCTTCGTTCGATGCTTTTTCTTTTTTAAACCAACTGAATAATTTCGACATCTTTGCTCACACTTTGCTATCTAATTCTTGATATAATTTCTGTAATCTCTATATGATAGCACTTTGAGCACCCATGCCGCCAATATCAAAACATCGCACACATACGCAAAACAAGAAGAAAAACAACTCTCGTGGATTGGTACGAATCATTGCTGGTAAGCATCGAGGCCGACGTCTGCCTGTATTGATGCACGAAGGGCTTAGACCAACTTCCGACCGAGTAAAAGAAACCTTGTTTAATTGGTTGATGTTAGAAATCAATCAATCTCGTTGTTTAGATTTATTTGCGGGTAGTGGAAGTTTAGGAATTGAAGCATTATCACGAGGGGCCGGCTGGGTTGATTTTGTTGAAGCTGATCAATCTGTTGCGAAAAAAATTAGTACTAATTTGCAAACATTACGCGAGCAAGACAATTCCCGATTAACGGTGGGTGATGCACTAACTATGGTCGAGGGTATCAAATCGCCCTATGATATTGTGTTCATCGATCCGCCTTTCGGTAAAGAATTAGTTGAAAGGGTTGTTGATGGGCTCATCAATAAGCAAGGCATTAAAGACGAAGGCTTTATTTATATCGAGAGTGGCCACAGCGATAGCTATCAACTGCCGAAGGAATTAATCGAGAAAAAGCATATTAAAACTAGCCAAGTTAACGCAACCTTATATCAGCTAGTATTGAATCCCTAAACTACTCACCCCTTCTGCAATAATGTCTCTGCGTAACTCTTGGATGGTTTGTGCGTCGAGTTTGCTTGAAGAGATGTATTCATATAATGCGATTTGAGTATGTATTTCGTGTTGCATGAGAGGGTCTGAGCGAATTTGTTGGTTATCAATCTCAAACTCTTCACCATTTAGGCCACTCTTATTCTCAGCTTCTTCTTGTATACAGGCAATAACATATGCTTCGACTGAGCCTTGACTCAATTTTGCCACCGTTACTGCTGGCTTTTCATGCTCACTTATGAAACTTTGCAAAAGTACGCTCAATGCCATGCAATAGTCCAGCGCTGGGTATACGGCAAAATTATCAAAATCTTCTATGTCAGGCGTGATTTCTTCTAATTTTTGTAGTTGTACTTCTACATTGAATTTACTTTTCACGTTAGCGCTCTTTTCCCAAATTAAACTGAGGATATTGGCAGCGAGCTCAGCATCGCCAAAACCTGTCGCTTTGCAGAAGAGTTGATAATTAGGCAGCATTCTTTGTAAAAGAGTACAAGCTAAAATTACACCTTTTGAGCTCGATAAACTTCGTATATTTGCGAAAGTATTAAGTTTTGATTCTTGCAAGTCTTAGTTATCCTTATAGCCTACATATTAAATATTCATGCAATGATACGCGTATTCTGAATGATGCCTTATGGATTAGTTGCTCCATTATGACATCGTTTTTTTTAATCCATCAAGCAATGATATGCTTCAAATAAAGGCCAATACCGTTCAGCAACATCTGAATGGCTATCATCACCAATATCATACCCATTAGCCTCTCTAGTGCCCTAAGACCCTTGTCAGTCAGTAGTTTATGTACTTTATTAGAGAGTAACAAAATACTTGCACTTAAGGCCCAAGCAATAAGTAAGGCTAGGCTCCAATGCATCATTTTATTGGGCTCTTGATTAGCCAGTAGGATTAATGCAGCCATGGTTGACGGCCCCGCGATCATAGGCACCGCCAAAGGGACTATTAAAGGTTCTTCTCCCTCCGGTAAATTCATAAGACCACCTGGCTTTGGAAAAATCATCTTGATAGCAATAAGAAAAAGGATGATACCGCCGGCAATACTGACTGTTTCTTGCTCTACTTTTAAAAAGTCTAGTAAGCCCTGACCACTGAACAAAAAAATGAACAATATTATGAGAGCAATCATTAATTCTCTAAAAATAATCCACTTTTTCCGTTTTTCATCAATGGATTTTAATACACTCATGTATATAGGCAGATTGCCTAAAGGATCCATTATGAGAAACAACATTGTTGCTGCGGATAAAACATCTAGCATGCCGCGATTCCTGGTTTACTGGGAGACCTGCGCTATGCCAGCCCCTACAAAATATTTTGAATTTTAGACGCTTGTAATACCAAAAGCTCTAATCATTATTAAAATTTTGGTATATTGTGTCGTTAAAGTAACACTACAAACAACACAATACGGAATATTTATGACCTTAATGACAGTGAGCGAAGTAGCCGAATTCCTTGGTGTTCAAGAATCTCGCGTCCAAAGATTGGAGCGCGAACATTTACTTGTTGCATCAGAAAAAAACGCTGAAGACGAGCCTATGTTTAACCAAAGCGACGTCGCCAAGTACAAAGAGCTAGCAGAGCGCTTAGGTGGATTGTAAGCGCTCATAGTCTTACCGCTGCAAAATCGCTTTTGCGATACTTCTAACACCTAGGCCGGTTCCACCTGCTGGCATAAGATCGGTTGCATTACGACTGTAAGCAGCCGCTAAATCGATATGCAACCATTCTGCTGATTGCCAATCGACAAATCGAGATAGAAATCCTGCAGCGTTTGACGCCCCTCCGCCCCCACCGCCTTTCTGTGGACGACTGTTCGCGGTATCAGCAAAGGGCGAAGGGCATTGCTCTTGATGCCAAGGCTCGAGAGGTAAAGGCCAATGCCATTCACTCTCGGATTTGCTTATTTCAATAAATTCCTTTGATGCACTTTCGCTCAAGCTAAACACCGCATTGTATTCTCTACCCACTGCCATAACTGCCGCTCCCGTGAGTGTTGCTGCATCAATGATGTATTTCGCGTTTGTTTCACAAGCAGCCATTAAACCATCGGCAAGAACTAAGCGCCCTTCTGCATCAGTGTTGACGATTTCTACACTAGTGCCATTTTTATACGTGATAATGTCACCTAATTTGTATGCGTGACCACTTATCAAGTTTTCAGCACAACACACATAAAACTTAACGCGCTTTTTTAGTCCTTGCATAATCGCAAAACCTAAGGCGCCCGAAAGGGTTGCGGCGCCGCCCATATCACACTTCATATCAAGCATACCCTCGCTCGACTTTATAGAGTAACCACCACTGTCGAAGGTAATGCCTTTTCCTACTAATGCGGTAACGACTTCCGCTTCCTCGTTACCGCTAGGGTTAAAGTCAACTTCTAGTAATACTGGTGGTCTATCACTGCCTCGACCAACCTCATAAATTCCCATCCAGCCAGCATCTTTTAGTTCGGTTCCGGTCCAACGTTGCGACCGGGTGCTATTAGGCGCAAGTGACAAAAGCCAGTCTTCAATCTGATTAGCGAGTTGTTCCGGAGACATTTTCTCAGGTGTTTGATCAATCAAACCTTTAGTAAACAGCAATGCATCCAAATAATTATCCAAGCTAAGGTTTGTTTCATCCTTCGAGTCTGAAGCATTTTGTATCCACTTAAATTCACCATCAAAATCAGAAGCACAAAAACTCTGCACAAAAACCTGCTGCTGAAGCGTCGTCCAATTTCCTATAAATTCTACTTTTGAAACGCCAACATTGGCTATTTTACGCGCCGCCTTTTGTAGAGGACGCAACCAATTTTTCGCCAGTTCCTCTGGCTGAAGATGAATGGTAGCGCCATGAGAACTAAATGAAACCAATGCCTTATTTGGATAGGGCGCTGAAGCTGGGATATGAGACAAGGTAACACTAAAATGGGACATGAACTCTCCGTTTTTTATTATGTATTTATAGGTTCAATTTTGCGATGGAGCGAATAATTAAGCGCTAACGCTATCTACATAATATATCACAAGGACCTTGCTGAAATCATGAGAGTTTGACATCGCTTTTTGAGTCTCAAAAATAGCGCTACAACAAATATGTGAGCATGCGATGTTAGTTCGGAGTTTTTAATTTTCCTTTTTATGGGCTATGACTTTATTTATTTTATAAGTAATTTGTGCACTACAAAATATGTACTATCTTTACATAGCAAAAAATTAAGGTACTTTTTGTGTACTTTGAAGCACATTGAAAAGCACCTTAAATGTGATCAAACACAAAAAAAATGTGATTATTGAAATTAATTGATAAAAAAGATTGCAATTTTTAAAAAAATCACCATATTACCTGCCTTGAATTTTTTGCGCACTACCCGCTTATCGGTGTATATGCGTTGAATTTTTACTTCCTCAAGCTGACTTTCAAGGATAAAAGCCTTTTACAGCGCTTGATATGTGGCGATTTTAGGAGAACGACCTGATGCCAGCAGAAAAAAACAAATCCATTGGCTTATTAGCCTTAGCAGAACTTTCACCTTATATCGAAGCCGCCGGCGAAGAGTACATGAACGAAGCTCAGCTTGAGCATTTTCGTAAAATATTGATGGCTTGGCGCAATCAGTTGCGAAACGAAGTCGATCGTACTGTACATCATATGCAAGACGAAGCTGCTAACTTCCCCGACCCTGTAGACAGAGCCGCTCAAGAGGAAGAGTTCTCACTAGAGCTCAGGACTCGGGATAGAGAACGAAAGCTGATCAAAAAAATTGAGAAGACGCTGAAAAGAATCGAAGAAGACGATTTTGGTTTTTGTGACAGTTGTGGAATAGAAATAGGCATAAAACGCCTTGAAGCAAGACCCACAGCAGATCTTTGCATCGATTGTAAAACGATGGCTGAAATAAAAGAAAAGCAGTTACAAGGCTAAGTACTCGTTTTTAAGCAAACTCATCAATGATTGAGAGAAAAATAGCCGGCGCTTACGTCGGCAGGTTTGCTCCATCCCCCTCGGGCCCGCTTCACTTTGGCTCACTGGTTTGCGCATTGGCTAGTTATCTTGATGCAAAAGCAAATTCAGGTGAATGGCTCGTACGCATAGAAGACATCGATACGCCAAGAATTGACGCTAAGATGAGCCACGTTATTTTAGATTCGTTAGCAATGCATGGAATGGTCTCTGACCGAGAAGTAATATTTCAAAGTGAGCGCCACGATCTTTACGACCAGACTTTACAAAAATTAGACGCTAGGGGGCTGCTATACGCTTGTGCCTGCAGTCGAAAGCAAATTAAAGCCCGCTCGGGGTTTTATGACGGTCATTGCCGAAACAAACAACTTACTTTTACAGAAAATAGCCTACGATTTATCAATCATGGTAAACAGACACAATTTGTCGATGCTGTATTACAGCTTCAAAACATCAAGCATCCCATCGCTTCGGAAGACCCTGTATTAAAACGTAGAGATGGAATATACGCGTATCATTTAGCGGTTGTAGCAGACGATATTGAGCAAGGTATAACGCATATCGTCAGGGGAGTTGACCTCGTTGACACGACGCCAATACATTTGTCCCTATATAATGCTTTGGATGCAAGCCAACCCCTCTATGCACATATTCCTGTGGTATCTCAAAAAGTAGGACAAAAATTATCTAAACAACACCACTCCCCAGCGATAGACGATACTTCACCAATTCGAAACTTGCACATAGCTCTAAATATTTTGGGGATAACAATTAAGGATAAGCACGAAGATCAAGGCGTGTCTGATATAATCGCTAGCGCAATCGAGCAATGGCAAATCGATAAAATACCACGACAAAGAGAAGTTCTAATTTCTACCACAAATAACGTATACTCTCTCGTGTGAACTTAAATCAAAGTGAATTAAAAATTTGAGCCAACAACAAGAACAAATAAAAACGCTTAAGGCTGAGCGAATCCCAAGAGATGCGCACAGCATGCGTAACTCAGATTTATCCCCAAACACCCTCAAGGTTTTAAAAGGACTAATCAAAAAAGGGTATGAAGCCTATGCCGTGGGCGGCTGTGTAAGAGACCGCCTACTCGGACAACAACCTAAAGATTTCGACGTTGTCAGTAACGCGACACCTGAACAAATAAAAGCATGCTTTCGAAATTGTCGTCTGATAGGCAAACGTTTTCGCTTGGCTCATATAACCTTTGGGCGTGAAATTATTGAGGTCGCGACTTTTCGCGGTCACCACAGTGACGATTCACAAGACAAATTAGCCAAAAAGAACGAGGACGGACAGCTCTTACGAGATAACATTTTTGGCAGCATTAATGAAGACGCTGCGCGACGAGATTTCACCTTTAACGCCATGTACTTTGATGTTTCTGACGAAAGCATATTAGATTTTGCCAAGGGTTTTGAGTCTATAAAGCAAAATACAATTAAAATGATCGGGAATAGCGAGACACGTTTTCGAGAAGATCCAGTAAGAATGATTAGAGCCATTCGTTTTTCTTGTAAACTGAACATGTCCTTGCCTCAAGCACTCTCGGATAGTATTTGTGAAAATGCGCATCTACTCGCTAATATCCCACCGGCCAGGCTTTTCGAAGAAGCAAATAAACTTTTACTTAGCGGTAAAGGTCTCATTACCTTTGAGTCATTACTAAAGCACAAGTTACTCGCACAGTTGTTCCCACAATTGGTGCCATTTTTAAATGACCAGCGTTCAAAAGAATACCAATTACTATTAGCTATGTTGCGCAATACCGATCAGCGTATCGCGTCTGATCAACGCGTAACGCCCGCATTTCTTTACGCAACTTTTTTGTGGTATCCGATGGAAGAAAAATCGGAGTCAATCATGTTTGAATCGCAAATTAATAAGCATGACGCAATAAATTTGGCGAGCGCAGAGGTCCTGTTTAAACAAACCACAAGGATCATGATACCAAAGCGATTTAGCGTTCCCGTTCGCGACATCTGGCATTTGCAATTAAGATTGCAAAACCGTCAAGGACGTCGTTGCATGCAGCTGTTAAACCATCCAAAATTTAGAGCAGCCTTTGATTTTTTAAGCTTGCGTGGTGAAGTTGAGGGTGGGCACCTTATGGAAATCGCAGAATGGTGGAAAAGTTTTCAAGAAGTTGGGGCTGACGAAAAATCCAATATGCTTAAAGCATTGGCGCCATCAAGCCGCCCAAGACGCAAGCGTCGGAGCAAAAAAAGAAATGATTGACGCAGTTTATGTCGGTTTAGGTAGCAATATGCAGACGCCTGAAGAACAGCTAAAAAGTGCCCTGCAGCATATGAACTCACATGAAAGCATGAGTATAGAGAAGGTTTCACACTTTTATTTAAGTGCACCTATGGGACCGCAAGATCAAGCAAGTTATGTTAACGCTGTTTGCAAACTACACACTTCTCTAGCAGCACTCGATTTACTCGAACATTTGCAAGAAATTGAGAACGTGCATGGCCGAATCAGACAAGGTGAGCGATGGGGACCTCGTACCCTAGATTTGGATATACTGCTGTTTAACAACTTGAACATAAAAGAGAATAAGCTTACCGTACCTCATTACGGAATGGCTGAACGAGAATTTGTGCTCGTGCCTTTATTCGAAATAGAGCCTGATATGATAATGCATGATGGCAGACCGCTTTCTGCATGGGTGGCAGATTGTCCATTAAACGGACTAAAACGACTAAAGCATCAAGTGAACTTCCGAAAAACAAAGCATGACATGTGAAGTATCTGTTTTAGGACCAACTTAATCAAAGCCTTAGAGAAATATGCAATGAATTAGGTATTGCAATTACCTCTAAGCAAACGCGATAGATAAGATAATGAAAAAAATAACCGTTTCAAGCTTATTAAAACAAAAACAAGAAAACGAAAAAATTGTTGCTATCACCGCGTACGATGCCAGTTTTTCTAAATTGTTCGATGAACAAGGCGTTGAGGTAATGCTAATAGGTGATTCTTTGGGCATGGTGTTACACGGGAAAAACGATACACTGGGCGTGCGTGTTGAAGACATTGCTTACCACACTGCCTGCGTCCGTGAAGGAGCTCAACGGGCCTTAGTGGTTGCAGATATGCCTTTCATGAGTTATCCAACGCCAGAACAAAGCTTTTTAAATGCGGCTAAACTGATGAGGTCTGGTGCAAGTATGGTGAAGCTCGAAGGGGGTGATTGGTTGCTAGAAACTATTTCGGGCCTTGTTGAACGCAGTGTACCGGTTTGCGGTCACCTAGGACTTACCCCTCAATCCGTGCATGTTCTTGGTGGCTTTAAAGTACAAGGAAGGGAACAAGAACAAGCTGATGCCTTGGTAGAATCTGCTCTCAATCTTGAACGTGCCGGTGTCCAGATGTTGGTACTTGAATGCGTTCCAAGCGCTCTGGCTAAACGTGTAAGTGAAGCTTTATCTGTTCCTGTTATCGGTATTGGAGCGGGTAAAGAAACGGACGGGCAGATTCTTGTGATGCACGATATGTTGGGGATTAGCGCAAACTATATGCCTAAGTTTTCCAAAAATTATCTAAATTTGTCGAATAATATACAAGATGCAGTAAAGCAGTATATAGATGAGGTCAAAGCTCAAACCTTCCCAGGGCCAGAACACAGCTTTTTATAAATTAAGATGAACAAAATATGCAAATAATCAATGATATTCTAGAGCTAAGGCAACTCAGACGCGAATGGCAAACTAGCAAAGAAGTCATTGCTTTCGTGCCTACAATGGGTAACTTGCACGAAGGACATCTTACCTTGGTAAAAGAGGCGAAAAAAAACGCTAGCAAGGTGGTTGTGTCTATTTTTGTTAATCCACTTCAGTTTGGCCCAGACGAGGACTTAGATGCTTATCCAAGAACCTTTGAACAAGACTCAAAAGGTCTCAACTCACTCGGTGTTGATGTGCTTTTCATGCCGAGGGCATCTGATATATATAGTCGAGGGCTAGAGCAGCAAACCTTCGTAGAAGTGCCCGGTTTGTCTTATATGATATGTGGAGCAAGTAGGCCAGGACACTTCAGGGGTGTCGCGACGATCGTTTGTAAATTATTCAACATGGTTCAACCAAATAAAGCCTACTTTGGAGAAAAAGACTTTCAGCAATTGCAAGTCATCAAGGCGATGGTCACTGACCTTTCTATGAATTTAAGCATTCATGGCGTTCCTACACAACGAGAGCCGGATGGGCTAGCAATGAGCTCTCGAAACGGATACTTAACTGACCAACAAAGAGCGATAGCGCCACTCTTATATGCTGAAATTTGTGCAATCGCAAAAGCCATCGAAGACGGTAGGAGGGACTTTTCAGCTTTGATTACTCAAGCAAAAGAACAACTGAGTAAACAAGGCTTTAAACCCGACTATATCGAACTTAGAAGCGCTGATACCTTGTTGCAAGTTGGCCATGAAGATAAACACATTGTCCTGCTGGCCGCTGCCTTTTTAGGAAAAACCCGCCTTATTGATAACATTCAAATTTCAATCAAGTAAAGCAGTTGAGCACTGAGTTCCTAATCTACACAGTGCCCCTACACTTTATAGTAACTTCGCGACATCTTTTGCAAAATAGGTGAGGATCCCGTCTGCGCCAGCCCGTTTAAAAGCCAATAAGGACTCAAGCATTACTTTGTCTTGATCAAGCCAGCCATTGGCGAAAGCCGCCTTGTGCATCGCGTACTCGCCACTAACTTGATACGCGAAAGTAGGTACTTTGTATTCATCTTTACAACGCCTCACAATGTCTAAATAAGGCATGCCTGGTTTCACCATCACCATATCTGCGCCTTCTTCAATGTCTAAACCGATTTCTAATATGGCCTCGTTACCGTTTGCCGGATCCATTTGATATGACTTCTTATCGCCGCCTTTAATATTGCCTGCAGAGCCAACCGCATCGCGAAACGGGCCGTAGTAATTGGACGCATATTTAGCTGAATAAGCCATGATACAAGTATTCGAGAAGCCATTGATTTCTAACTCATTTCGAATTGCCGCGATTCTTCCATCCATCATGTCAGAAGGCGCAACAATATCAGCCCCTGCCTCAGCATGTGATAATGCCTGTTGGACGAGCACTTCAACCGTTTCATCATTCATCACATAACCATGATCATCAATAAGACCGTCTTGGCCGTGCACAGTAAATGGGTCTAAAGCAACATCAGTGATTAAGCAAACATCGTTGCCAAAGCGGTTTTTTACATCACGCACAGCTCGCTGAGCCAAGCCATCAGGATTGAATGCCTCATTGGCATCCAAAGATTTTTTATCTTCTCCAACGACCGGAAAAAATGCATAGTGCTGTACACCTAAAGCAAGACACTCTTCTATCTCCTTTAGTAACAGGTCAACGGAGTAACGTTGCACGTCTGGCATTGACTCAATCTTTTGAACCGTATTTTGCCCTGGGATAACAAACATTGGATAAATCAAATCCTTAGTACTGAGAGATGTCTCACTTACTAGATTACGCAAAGCTTGTGTTCTTCTTAATCGACGAGGTCTCGTTGGTATAAACGCAGACATTGCAAACTCCTTAAAAAATTTTAGAAAATATCACTTGGTCCTAAAGGACAACTAAGTTTCTGCCACGGTCTTTGGCTAAGTAAAGGTTTTTATCTGCTAAGGAAATTAATTTTGAAAACTCAGCCTTCGAATAAATCTCACTACCTGCAACACCAATACTGATTGTATAACGAATAACACCAGCTCCCGTATTGACTTGTTCATTCGATACTTGTTGTCGAAATTTATCCATGGAGCGAGCATGGTCAAGTTCATCCAGTGTGCTAGCTATAAGAAATTCTTCTCCTCCGTATCGACAAAACATGAAATTATCGCTGGTAAAGCTTTCTTTCAATAATGCAGCAAAGTGCTTTAAGCAGGCATCCCCCGCTAAATGACCATATTTATCATTAATCAGCTTAAACAAATCCAAATCTAAGATTGCAACCGAAATATATGAGTGATTGTTATTAGATAAAAGGATTTGATTGATAGATGATTCAAACGCGTGTCGATTCGGTAGACCTGTCAATCCGTCTAAGTTACCCAATAGCTCTAATTCACGACTTGCCGACGACAATTTACCCAAAGCCCTTTCTAACTGTCGAGTTTGTAGTTTAACTTGTTTGTCTAATTGTTCCGAAGCATCTTGTTTAATACGTAGAATTTTATCTTTTGCTTCAAGTGCTCTCGCCTGATCTGCTATTGCAGCTTCATTTAAGCGCTGAGTCATTAAATAAGATTGACGGTATCGATAAATAATGGCCGAGCCAATCATAACGGTCAAAATATGAAAGCCAGTTATTAGTACAAAGGCCATATCCAGTCGTAAAGGTATCATGGCATATGAATTTGTAATACCGATGATAAGGATCAGCAAAACTGAAAGCCAAACAATTAAGAAAAATAAGGCGGTTTCTTTCCCCCTTAACGCTTGCCATAAACAAATCAATAAATAGGCAGTAGTTACGATCAAGGTCATTATGACCATAATCGATTCGAGGACCACGTCATAGAAGAACACAAGCATAATTGAAAATAAAACTAAGGTGCCAGCTATGGCATTCATGATGTAGTTTTGCCAAATATATTTAGTGTCTAAATTACTTTGTGTGAATTTACTCAAAAAGAAAAAACCAATGCCCATAGACAATCCATATGCAGATTGTTGAGCGTACGGAGAGTTTGGCCAAAGATATTGAAACCCATAACCGCTGATGGCCATTAAGTGTAAACTAAACGCTATTGAGAAACCCAAATACCAGAGGTAAACACGGGTTCCTGCTGTTGAGTAAACCATAATACAATAACAGCACAGGGCCAGTAAGTAGCCGAATAGAGTGCCATAAAACAGCGTATTATTATCGTTGAATAATAATAACGAATCTAAGTGCCATGTACTTATATTTAACAGATTAGACGAAACGTCTTGTTCTGTAAGCAATACCCAAGTCTCTGTATCATTTTTTTCTGTAGGTAGTGCTTGCGTACCTTCAGCCCTTTGAACTGTCCACACATCACTTGAAAGGTCTAGTGGCAATACGAAGTTAGGTAATTCTAAGGCTCTTTCTTTAAAAATATATTGATCGCCAAAGTAAGTACTCGCTATCAGATTTAATTCATTATTTTTAGTGCTCTTTTGAAAAATTAAGGCTATAACTTTGTCAATTCTTGGCTCATCAAAACGAATGTACAAATTTTCACTATCAATGCCTTCATGTAGCTTTAACACTTGCATAGTGCCAGCGTTAGCCGAAACGAATGTATAAATTTCCTCCAGCCTACTTTTTATTTTTGTATCTTTGCCAGCAAGGAGATGATTTTGAAACTCTTGCAATACTTCTTTTTGTACCTCGAGAGAGGCCATTTCTAAGGTTGGGAGCGTGCGCTCTCCTTGGGATTCCTGCCCCAAATTCATCACGCTTGCGATTAACAAGACAAAGGAAGCCAGCACAAACAAAGAAGCTGGATATTTGCCAGTTAAAAAATGAGAGTATTCACTCGATTCTGATGATTTATTCATGCTTAATCAGCCACGAAGTTCGCACAAAAGTTAATAAGTGTCGATGACAACACAATTTCTACCTTTCGACTTTGCCTCATATAAGCGTTTATCAACAAATCCTAGCATTAATATATTTTCCTCTTCCGTGAGCGTTACTCTTGTGCAGCCTCCAATACTTACTGTCATATTGAATTCGTGTTCTTCAAAACGGATAAGATGATTTTCAGTTGCCCGCCTTACGTTTTCTAGCAATAAAGCTAATCCGGCCATATCAGTATTGGGCAGGACTAATACAAACTCTTCCCCACCGTATCGACAAATGACATCAGATGGGCGTTTTATCGTAGCCTTTAATATACTTGCGAATTCTTTCAAACAAAAATCACCGCACAAATGGCCGTAGGTGTCGTTTACTTTTTTGAAATGATCAATGTCAATTATGGCAAGTGACAAAGGCGTTTGTTCCCGTCTGCTACGACGTGATTCAGCCAACAAACGCTTATCAAAATATCGCCGATTCATCAGTCCTGTTAACGGGTCCATAGCACTGAGATCTTCGAGTTCTTTGTTTTTCTCTGCCAATTCACGTAGTGCGACCTCAAGCTCTAGCGTGCGCTCTTCAATACTGTATTCAAGATCAGCCTGGTTTTGTTCCTGTAGCGCAATTAACTCATCCAAAGCAGTTATGGCCTCTTGCTCATTTTTCAAAGCAAGGGTCTGTGCACTTTTTGCTTTTTGGAGTTGCTCATTAAAGTTTATTGCCAAAGCATAAGCCAATAATAGAGACTCGGTTAAAGCGCCAACCATAAGTAAATAAGCTGACTCGATAGGCGGCACGTATATACCGAAATTTTCAAGCGCAATACTAAGCCCTGACATCAACAAAATTGCCCAAGCAGCACAGAAGTAACGAGCGACTCTGTCTCCGCGAAGGGCTAAAAAAACTCCCACCGTTAGGATGATAGGGGTAGATATAATGAGCAAAACCAGTGTAGATTTTATTCCTATTTCGTAAGGTATCGCGAAAGAGAGAATCAAAAGTCCACTGAAAGCAAATCGGACATATTGCAACGCTAGGTGTAATTTGGGCGCGTTATCTTTTACTGACAACAAGCGCATGGTCAGCGATATGATAAAAATCATGGTAGAACAAGCAAAAATGATTACGGCAGCTTCTTGGAACCAAATATTGCTCGACCATAAGTATCGAAAACCAATGCCTTGCAGAGATGCAACAACGAGCGCAATACTTGACACGTATCCGGTGTAAAGGAGAAAAATTGAATTACGAGTAAAAGCAAAGAGAATAATGTTACTAAGACTCATTGCTGCCATGTAACCCAAAAAAAGCCCTAAGAACAATTTCATCAAGCTTGAAAACTCAATAAAGTCTTTTGCCGTCCACATTTCAAGTGGCACTTTGAGAGGGCCTTTGCTTGACGCTTTCACATAGATATTTAGTCCATCAACTTGAATGGGTATGTCATAAATAAAATACTCATGCTTTACGCCACGGTCTTCGAATGGTTTTCTATCACCACCATATAAACGCGAGATTATTTCTGCTCTTTCTTCTGTTTCGTTTACAAACCATATGTCTAAATGATCAACTAATGCATAGTTAATGACGAGTAAGCGTTTATCTCTTTTGGGATTTGTCGGAACTGAGACTTTTAACCAATGAGCATTCTCTGTAAAGCCAAAATTAAAATTAGTCACCTTTTGCCATTTTTCAGGACTGCTTCGAACGGCATCCTCAATACTCATACTAGCGCTTTTATCAGCAATAAAATGCGCATCTAGGTTAACTGATTTCTCTTCACTTTTTTTAGTTAGATAATATGGCAGTGCCAACAAAAGGCAAACTAAAACAATGATACCCACCGCTATACTTACACTTGAAGCTCCCTGGTGACGAATTTCATTAGTCATTAAATATGACCTTCTCTAAAAAGAGTACGACGCGCATTGCATTCAGAATATCTTTCGATGTCATCTAGGGGGACATTCATGACAGATGCCAATTCTTCAGCAATAAAGGGAATATTGCATGGCTCATTTTTGGAGCGTCTAGGTTTCTTGGTTTTCGGGAATAAGTATGGACTGTCTGTCTCTAATAGCAAGCGCTCTAGGGGCAAAATACGCACCGCTTCGCGCAAAGTAGCGCCTCGTTTGGGGTCACAAAGCCAGCCAGTTATACCAATATACCTCCCCATATACAGATATGTTTGAAGTTGTTCCTTAGTCCCAGTGAAACAGTGTGTAATCATAAATTTAAGACTGGCAGCGTATTTTTCTAGCAATTGTATTTGCTCATCAAAAGCATCTCTTTCGTGTAAATACACCCCAAGCCCTGCTTCGGCCGCCAGTGCTAGTTGGCTTTCAAATGCATAAAGCTGTTGTTCCTTGCTAGAAAAATTTCGATTAAAATCTAGCCCGCATTCACCAATAGCACTAAGCCTGTTGCCATTAACAAGTTTCTTCAATATTTGCCATGTCTCAGCGTTTGTATCTTGCGCATAGTGCGGATGCACGCCACATGTATGTGCGACTTTTACAGGCAAAGAATCACCGAAAGTATTTGAGTCTAGAGCAGAAGATTCATCGATATTTGAGGCGATCGCTAACCAATGAGTAACACCTGACTCAACTGAACGTATTGCCATTTGCTCGTTTGACAACTCATCCTCAGTTAAATTGACACCACAGTCAAACCAAGTCACTTTACTGAACTCTGTTCACGCGCACACTTCGATTTGAACTTAAAGTGCTTAGGTAATAACTTGAAAGGGCACCTTTTCGGATTACGATAGTATTACCCTCTCTGACGCGCAGCCGACTGCCTTGTTTTTCGCGCCAAACCTGACCGTTGGACATAACGAAAGTACGAATGCCTCGCGCATTTTCAGAGATAGTCAACACTTTCATTTCGATCTCGCTGACGTCGTCTTCACTGGCATTTTGTATCAGTTGCTCTGCACCGAAGCTTGCTTCACCTCGTCTTTTTTTCTCAATCTTATCGCTGGTTATTTCATCTTTTGATGGAAAAGTAGTTACCTTATTTTGGTTAAGGACTTGCTGTGCCGTATTATTGGTTGCAGGCATCGACTCAATAACTTTAGGTGTGACTGGAGCAGCAGTAGAAGCAGGATTGCTTGTTTCTAGCAGTGCTTTTGTTTCGCTTAGGTCACTGGTAGACGAGGGTTTTTTAGTATTTTTGCCTGTGATTTCGAAACCAAAGAGCTCATCATAGCATTTGAGCCTTTCTTGTGAATTTTGGATAATTTTGCAAGATGAAACATTTTCCGCTTTGTCGGCTAAAACAGAAGCGCTGAAACAGCTGACACAGACGCTTAAAAGCACCTGAATTCTTCTCATCATTACCATGTTGTTATGTCCTTTTTTTTCTTATTATAACTAGACGTTTCGGCCTTATTAACCCCAAAACATCAATCACACTTATATAAGACACCAACCTTGAAAGTATAGTTCAGCCTTAAAGAAATTGTCCATTTTTTAAACACCAATAACGAAAAGGTGCGTAAATATTAGTCTTTCGATAAATCTTCATCGCCGTCCTGCTCGCTTTGTTCCGGCAAATCATTACGCTTTCTAGAATAGATCGCTCCAATTAAAATACCGAATTCAAAGAGGATCCACATAGGCACGGCTAAGAGTGTCTGAGAAATGACATCAGGAGGGGTGAGCAACATTCCTAGCACGAAGGCACCAACAATTACATATGGTCGTTTTTTTGCCAGCTTTTCTGCCGTAGTAATGCCAGTCCAGCACATCAAAATGACGGCAATTGGGATTTCGAAAGCAACGCCAAAAGCAAAGAATAATTTCAATACAAAATTGAGGTAACT
Source organism: Glaciecola sp. (assembly GCA_965658765.1). Taxonomy (GTDB): domain Bacteria; phylum Pseudomonadota; class Gammaproteobacteria; order Enterobacterales; family Alteromonadaceae; genus Glaciecola. The sequence goes on from CBFHTO010000013.1 coordinate 55,668, forward strand.
AGATATATCTGTACTGACTAATACCCCCTCTGGAGCAACGCTGTTAAAAAACATGAATGCCAATGGAAAAACAACGTAATACGCAAACGCCATGCCTGCATAAAATAAAAGCGTACTGCTTGCCAATAGTGGCGCAACCAGTTTTTTCTCTTTCCGATAGAGCCCCGGTGCAACAAATGCCCATATTTGGTAAAGCACAAAGGGAATAGCAACAAAAAATGACAGCACTAAGGTTAATTTAAATGGCGCGAGAAAAGGAGAAGCCACGTCGGTAGCGATCATACTCGCGCCCTCTGGCAAACTAGCAATCAAAGGCATTGCCAAATATTGATATAGATCTTGCGCAAAATAAACAAGGCACAAAAACAATAACAATACAGATGCTAAGGCTTTAAGAATACGTGATCTCAATTCAATGAGATGGCCGATAAGCCCGCTTGGTTCACTCATCTTTTATGTCTTTACCTTTGTCTGGTCTGTTGTCTTTTGTTTTTGCGGCTGTCGGCAAATCAGGCTGCTCGTTGTGTGTACGCGAGGCATACAATAAATCCGTATCACTGGCTGATTTTTCAGAACTCTCGAGGCTTTTGTTCTTCTCTGACAAATCATACTCGCCTGTTGGCTTCGTAGAATAAGGACGCTGAACCGATGCTGCAGCCGCTTTTAATTCAGCGACAGATTTCTGAAGATCCTCACCAATATTTTGCATCCCTAGCTCTTCAGCTTTTTTTAAGTTGCTGTGCAATTCGTGCGCATCTAACTGTGATGCCACCTCTTGTTTAAAACCGTTCGCCACCGATTTGATACTACGGACTGTAGACAAGCAGGTCTTTATTGCTCCTGGCAAGCGCTCCGGCCCGAGAATGAGCAGCGCCATAACTCCTATTACTAAAAGTTCCCAGAATCCGATATCAAACATCGTTTATTGCTTCTCTTTCTCTTTTTCTGTCTGAGAATGTGTAGCTTGAGACTTTTCTGCGGGCTTTTCTAATGGTTCAAAGTCTGCGTCTTTTTTCTCATCACTCTCTTCTTCTTTCATGGCTTTTTTAAAGCCTTTTAGAGCTGACCCTAAATCCGAACCAACATTTCTTAGCTTACCTGTACCAAACAACAGCACAACCAATACTAATACTATGAGTATTTGCCAGATGCTAATTCCACCCATTTGAAATCCTTATGTGACCTAACTTCTCTTGAAATTAGTTGTATAACCATTCGTCTTGTGGTCGTATTATACGCTAATCAATGTGAATATCACTGGCTTTGAATAAAGTAAGACAAAAATAATTGCAAACTAAAAAAATAATATATTGCCCTAAATATTTGTCAGGTCTCGCTTTCATATGCTTAGCGAGCTTTTTGCTGTGTTCTTTTTCTGCAAAACTACGCGCAGAGTCAAAAGATTCACTTGATACTATTGAATATAATTATGAAACTTGTGAATCGCTTGAATGGTTAGATGACGCACATTGCAACTTGACGTACGGAGTAGATGTTTTCGCAAACGGACTCAATGACCTTTTTAAACACGACGAGTACAATCTAAATGCAAAGGCCAAAACCAGAGGGAGGCTGCGTTTTGGTATTGAACCGAGAACAGGTGAGTTCAGTGAATTAGACTTTCGTTTTCGCATACGAATTAAACTGCCTGCTCTGGAAAATAGGGTCGAATTATTTTTTTCAGATGAAGAAGATGACCTAAATGGACAAGCCGTGAAGGCAGCGCGATCACAAGAGCTAGGCAATCGCGACCAAGCGGTTTTAGCGCTCCAGTTTAAAAAAGACGATGACGATAGAATGTCTTATCGGGTGGGTTTTGGACGCGGCTCTCAAGTGTATACTCGGGCCAGATACTCAGACAAGATTGAATACAGTAAGCAGTCATCAATCAATTATTTTGTCGAAGCCAACTACTATTCATCAGACCAACTGGGGTTTGAATTAAACGCCGAGTATGGCTATATCTTTGATGCTAGTTCGGTCTTTGAAATTAATAATAGTTTCCGATTTAGAGACCGTACAAATGATTGGATTTGGCGGCATGAGTTTCAATACTTTTACCTTGGAAAGAACGAAACTAGCTACTTATTTACCGCATTGATCGATGGTCTATCGCAGCCTAGTTACAGGCGTGAACAGATGCTGATAAGTATGCGGTTTAAGCGAAAAGTACTGAGAGACTGGCTGTTCGTTGAGGTGGAGCCTTTCATTCTGTGGCTTCGATCGGAAGATTTCCGTGCATCTCCTGGCCTAGCACTGAGAGCTGAGGTCCACTTTTCTTCCTAACCTACTTTCGTGGATCTGTTTCATGGCTGACTGCTAATTCCGCCCATTGTGCATGTAAGGAAACTAGGTTTGTGTACTGTGATACGTCATAAACTTGTCTAAAATCAATCCAGTCAAGTAAACAGAACAAAGAGATCGAGAGATAATTCCATTCATCAAAGGCACCTGATTGGGCATGCTCATTTAAATGGGAAAATACTAGATCAGCTCTTTCACGCTGGATTCGAAAATAAAGCTTATCAGCACTAACGTCGATTTCTGAGCGAGAAAGAATAAATAGCTGAACCAATGAGTCATTTACTGCATCGATGCTCGTGAGTAGATTTTCTTGCTCCCAAGACAACGCCGGTATTTCTAGCTTATTTGCGATGTATTGGTAAATCATTCGTGAGTCTAAAATAACTTTTTCTTCGTCTTTGAGCATTGGAATTTTAAGTGTAGGGTTACACTCACTTAAACTAGCTCGGTCACGACTGTTAAAAATATCCACTACCTTAAAGTCATAAGCCATATTTTGCATAAACATGCGTAGACGACGCGCATAAGGTGAAGCAACAGAGCCGTACAGTTGCATAATGAATCCTTAATTAAATACTAAAACTCGCACCACAGCCGCACGTGGTAGTCGCATTGGGGTTATTGACAAAAAAACGTGAACCCTCTAATCCTTCAGTATAGTCTACAATGCCACCAACAAGATATTGAAGACTCATTGGATCGACTACTAAAGTCACGGTTTGATTCTCAATCGTCATATCACCTTCGTTGATTTTTTCATCAAACGTGAACCCATACTGAAAACCCGAGCATCCTCCGCCAGTCACGTAAACCCTTAACTTCAAATCAGGGTTCTCTTCTTCTGCAATCAGAGTTTTTACTTTTTGGGCAGCCGCATCTGAAAATTCAATCGGCACAGGGCTAGATTCTGACATTATTATCTCCGAAGAAGCTTAACTAATAAACTATAGATAAGGTTAATTCACTCTTAATCAATGGGCTACATCGAGCTTACTGATAGGCAATTCAAGTGCTAGATTATCTAATACCTGAGTAATTTAGTCAAGAATTCACTCTATTTTACTATAAGCGTCTTTCCAACTAATGCTTCTCGTGTAAGAGCCTCTCATTCTTTTGTATTTGTATATGTCAGTATTTATAGTAATTAGCTCTGGAGTGAAGCCTTCAGGCAGCGTAATGTATCGCGAAAGCACTTGAAAATACTTAAAGCCAAACTTTAGGGACTGCTCGGGTTCGTCTTGTAAGCTTTGAAGTTTATATGCAACGGGCTTACCATTTAAGCTACCCGATATCTGCACTTCTAGCGTCCCCCTAATAACAGCTTTAATGTCTTCGTTTTGAAGAAGCATAAATCGAATTTCGAAATTATTATCACTCGAAGTATCGCTCACTTCAACGCTGTTGACTAGAAACCCACCTTGAGTTGTTTCAGGCGCTAAAACACGCTGGTAAAAACCAACTTGCTGTTGTAGTTCTCTTTGCTTATCAAGCAGATCTTGGATTTGTTGCTGTGCTTTTTCATTTGACAGGCTAGCCACGTCGAGCGCCACTTTTTGCTTGTTAAATTCACTTCTAATTAACTCATATTCTTGTTTTAAATTGTCGAGAGAATTGTGCAGAAGGTCGTTTTCATCTAACAGCGACTGATGCCGATAACTCGAAAACTCGAATGTCATCAGCACAAAAATGACAATAATTCCGACTATTATCGAATATGACTTCACAAAGCCTAGTTTCTTTCGATACTCACTAATGTTCAAACGCTCTCCAAAAAGCAATCGCTTATGTTAACATTTAATTACGTTCTTCTTATCGTATGACAAAATGAATAAAGAGACAGTGCGCCAGGCGCTTTCTGTACCCTCCACCAGCATTTATATCTGTGCTGTTGGTCTCGCAGGGGGCATTATCGCTGCGCTAGTTATCGTACTTTTTAGATTGTGTATAGAATATACCCAAAGCTCTTTATTAGGTGGTGTTGCTAATTATAGCGCATTAGAAGATTGGCAACTATTTCTATTACCTATTGGATCTGTTTTGTTGATTGTTATCATCGCAAAAATAACTGGATTCAAGCACTACCGGCTAGGTATCCCGTATGTGATCCACCGAATCAAACTTCATTACGGTCATATTCCGTTAATCAGCACTGTTAATCAATTTTTTGGCGGTCTCCTTGCCTTGTCATCTGGTTTTGTTGTCGGTAAAGAAGGCCCGAGCGTTCACTTAGCGGCGGCAACAAGCCACTACATCGGGCGCTATTATAAATTACCATTTAACAGCCTCAGAATTCTTGCAGGTTGTGGGATTGCGGCAGGTATATCAGCTGCCTTTAATACCCCTTTTGCTGCCGTTATATTTGTGATGGAAGTCGTTATGCGAGAGTATAAAGTACATATATTTGTACCAGTTATGCTATCTGCAGCATGTGGTTCCGTGATTACTCGAATGGTTTTTGGAGATTACACGGAACTAAGCTTCCTCAGCTTCAGCCCAATGCCCTACTGGCAACTCCCTTTGCTTATCGTTTTAGGGGCTATCTTAGGTGCACTAGCAAGTATATTTAATAAGCAATTAATGGGCTTGATGCGTCTCATGCGAACGGTAAGTATGTTAGATCGTCTGCTAATTGCGGCAGTGATCACAGGTAGCTTTGCGTTTTTTATGCCAACAGCGCTTGGTGCAGAATTTATAACGATCAAGACATTTTTAGCGTCAAGTCCACACATTACAGAGCTAGCGTTTCTTTTCATTGCTAAGTTTTTTCTTGCGATAGTGGCAATTGCTTTGGGTGTGCCAGGAGGTATCATCGGCGCTGTAATGGTCATTGGCATACTTGCTGGGAGTTTATTTATATATCCAATTTCTGGTCTGCTTGCAGACATTGATACCGCTGGGGCAAATTATGCTATTTTGGGCTTAGCAGGATTTTTAGCCGCAGTATTGCATGCTCCTATGGCCGCCTTGTCAGCAGCTATGGAACTTACGTCAACCCAACAGGTCGTATTGCCGGCAATAATCACAATAGTAAGCGCTTACGTCACATCAAAGCAATTTTGCTCGAATAGTTCTATTTTCATACAACAACTTGATTATCAACAATCTGCGTATAAAACGACCTCAATGCGCGATTTGTTGCAACACACTGGCGTAATGGCCTTGATGAAAACAGATGTAAAAATATTTAAGCAAGGTGATAATGCAGAAATGTATACATATCTTCTAGATAACCCTCAGCAAATCGTCGTAAATTTAGTGAGCATTGACCCTCATAAAAATCCTGAGTCCGATATTGATATGCCTCCCGAAAATGCGGAAAATGCATCATCACAGTGGCAAAAGATAACACTCGATGTGAGCTTAGAACAAAATGCTCAACCGATAAAAGTGCACGCAATAGATGCGATTTCGGATCAAAATACCTTAGCAGAAGTGTATGAAAAACTATATAAAATTAGACAAGGCGGCGTGGTGATCTACCGCAACGATCCAAATGAGTTGGTCGGTCTTATCACTTGGGATATGCTACACACATACCTATTACGTCAACAACATTAAAAGGGATATCCATGCTTTTATGGTACAAGGCATTGCACGTTTTTTTCATGGTAGCGTGGATGGCAGGAATTTTTTATTTACCGCGCTTATTTGTCTACAACGCAGAGTCTGACAATCTGGCAGTAAAAGCCCAATTAAATATTATGCAAAGACGTCTTTGGCTTTTTGTGACTCCATTTGCCGTCCTAACGCTGGTGTTCGGGGTACTACTTATTTTGGAATACGGTCTAGCATGGTTCAATGCCAGCGTTTGGTTACATATCAAGCTCGCATTCGTATTATTGTTTTATGTTTATCATATTTATTTGTATCGCTTAGTAAGAACGTTCCAAAATCACAAAAACAAAAGAAGCCCTCGGTTTTATCGCATGATCAACGAACTGCCTGTGTTGGCTCTATTGGCCATTGTGATTCTGGCAATTATTAAGCCGATTTAACGCTGTAAGAAAATACACTCAAATATGATTGATCACATTGCTCGTGGTCGTATGAAAAACATATCGTCTTTGCCTGTTAATTCACTCTACCCAAAGGCACCATTTTAGCGATTGTAAATTCAATCATTCAGTTTGGCTTTTGACTGAATGTTTCAAATTGATTAGGTAAGAAACCAGCTAATTCTCCAGCAATATTGAGATAGGTTTGTACTGTTATAGGTAAACTCTTCGCAATTTTTGGTAAAACCTTTTGAGGGTCTTCATTGCAATCTTGTTTGTTTGATATCGTCGCTTTGTCTGGCTCCGCAAACGTAGTAAACATTAGCAAACAATGTTGCAGGTCTTTTGCTAATTTTGGAGCAGTTTCTGGTGCCTGTTGTTGCATTTTTTGCCATGCATGTTGCCATACCTTTTCTTGTGCGCTATGAGCAGTTAAAACGCCCGTGCACCATCTGGCAAGGTTCTCCTTGTTCGCATCATCGTACACAAGATATTGAGGTGGCTGGTAAGTTTCTTGATTGATTTGTTTTAATATTTGTTTGAAATAAGCAAACATCATATCAGTGATATAGTCGGCTTCCTCGGCACTTTTAATCTGTTTATGGTGTTTGATTGTCCAAGGTAACCAAACGTCTGGCAAAGGGATCTCAGGGCAAGCACATGCTCCAAATAAGCATCCTTCGACGTAATGTTGGTCGTACAAAAAGTCGGGTTGCTGTCCTGAAGCAAAAAAAGAATTCAAGTCCACTCGGTGTACCTTACTTATTAGATATTAAAAACAACTCGGGCAATATCGAAAAACTACTATAACCTTGTTCTTATCGTGAGTGTAACGCGTTTATTGACAAAGTGCATGTGCACGTCTGATGCTATACACTCAATACAAGTACTGCTAAATTAAAAAAATAAAAAGAGGTCGTATTTATGAAGGCAGGGATCAGGGGGCTTATTGTAACCGCTGCATTTATTGGCCCAGGGACAGTAACGACAGCGAGCATTGTAGGTGCAAATACAGCTTATCATTTCGTCTATCTGCTTTTGTTTTCTCTGTTTGCAACCTACATTTTACAAGAAATGTCATCGCGATTAGGTACTGTTTCTAAACTCGGCTTAAGCGCTGCCATTGTCACTTTACTTAACGGAAAGCTTTCGCGCGTTGCTGTGTCAATATTGATTGTAACGGCGATTGGTATCGGCAATGCAGCTTACGAGGGTGGAAATATTACTGGGGCTGCCTTAGGCCTAAGTTCCGCCTTCGGTGCATCAATAACCTTATGGTCGCTAGTGCTTGGGCTCTGTGCATTTTTACTCCTGCTACTCGGTCACTATGCGTATGTCGAAAAAATATTGATTTTACTTGTCGTCATAATGTCTTTCGTCTTTATATTCTTAGCTTTCACAGTCGGAATTTCACTTGATTTGTTGCTTAGTGGCTTAAGCGATACCACCGCGTTTTCAAATTCACTCGCGCAACAAGGAGCCTTAGCCTTGGCTTTAGTCGGCACCACTATCGTGCCTTATAACCTTTATTTACATTCTGGGTTAAGCGCACGAGACGCTTTAACAGAAAAAAACGATACATCTTTAAATCTCCAATCACTTAAAAGCCAAAATATTCAACTCGGTTTGAGCATAAGCATGGGAGGGATTGTGACTCTTGCAATCTTGTCTAGCTCTGTCAGCGCTTTCTTTATAACTCAAAGTCCAATCGATAAATCCAACATCGCTCAACAATTGGCTCCATTATTAGGAAGTTATTCCACTGTGTTTTTTGGCTTAGGATTATTTGCGGCCGGTTTAACCAGTGCCATTACTGCGCCACTGGCAGCGGCTTATGCGATTAGCGGGTTGTTCGATTGGGACGCTGATCTGAGCAATAAAAAATTTAAATTATGCAGTTTGCTGATAGTGGCAATCGGCACTACGTTTGCGAGCTTGGGGATCAAGCCATTTTCATTAATATTACTTGCGCAAACAGCCAACGCCATATTACTACCAGTTTCTATCGCCTTATTACTATGGGCATGTAACAGTCACGCTTTGATGGGGCGCTTCAAAAACTCAATCTTAACCAATGTCTTGGCATTTTTAATACTGCTATTTTTATTAGGATTGATGTTCACCAAATTTTTAGGCTAATTCGCTTTTCTATTAATAAATTTACTGTGCTTTTTTCAAAATGCTGCGTAAAGATATGTCCAATTTGTAAATATTACGACCAGAGTTCGAATAAGTGTAACAAAGGGTAAATGGCTATTTTGTTTATTGCGAAGCTACAGTATTGTGTCGTGCATCGAAAGAAGTTAACCAAATATTTAAAGGTAGAGATTGTGAAAAAACAACATATACGATCCCTTAAAACTGCCAGTGTTTCTGTGCTTGCCTTGGGCTTATTAGCAGGGTGTGGAAGCACTTTAGAACGAAGTGAAGATGGTATTCTGTTTGGAGAAAAGCGTTGCGCAACCGTAAGTGAATTTAGTGATGCAACCATCACTGGGCGAGAGATATTAAGAACCGTAGATCCGTATTACCCGCGCCGAGCAATTAAACTACGCAGAGAGGGCTACGTTGTTCTTGAATATGATATTTCAGCCGACGGGATAGCAGAAAATATTAATCCTATTGAAGTAAGCGGTGGTCAAAAGTTTGTTGATTCAGCAACTGCTGCACTAGAAAAGTGGCGGC
>CBFHTO010000014.1:0-64568 GCA_965658765.1 Glaciecola sp.
ATTGGGTTTAGCAAGGCGTCGAACGAGACACGAACTATTAAAGTCGATGAACAAGGACGAATAGCCATCGATAATAGCAAATCGGGATGTCGTTTTTTTTTAAGTTTGTTTGTTGAGTTAAGTAATTTGAATAAAGACATCGGCATATTGGCAGGCAAAAGAGTGAGTCGAGAGTTTGTAAAGCTAGATGCAAGCGATTCGAAGGGTTCAAAAATACATTCTCAGGGTTCGTTTACTTGTCGTTTTTTGTATGGCCCTTACATGATTGAGTATTTTACCGAAAGCGGATCAGTCATAATGACACAACGTGGAAAAACACATGCTGAATAACATAAGTAAATCATCAGAAAAGGGCTTTACCCTTATAGAGCTGGTAATTGTTGTTGTGATACTAGGCCTTCTTGCTGCTACGGCAATCCCTCGATTTCTTAATGTTACCGAGGAAGCCGAAGATGCGGCTGTTGAAGGCGTAGCAGGTGGCTTCGCTACCAGTGTTGGTTTGGTGAGAGCGCAATGGGAAATCGATGCTCGTCCAGAAAATAATCAAGCCCTCGATCAGACTTTTGTAACGTTAGACAGCTTGTCTGTATGGGTTGATGGAGACACGGGCTATCCAACTGGTGGGCTTGGAAATGACTCAAGTCATGACGATGCTATGAGCGACGAAGATTGTGCTGGTATATTTAGGCTTATTTTGCAAAGTTATCCGACCATTACATCTATATGGCAACCAGCGCTTTCAGAAAAATTTCAGTATTTTACCAATGTAAGTAAAGGTGCGGGTGTAGGCGGCAGCGATATATGCCACTACTATCTGCTCCAAACGGTAAAGAATGAAACCCAAGAGCCGATAAATACATCGGTAGGTAACGGCTTTGTTTATGATCCGAGAATCGGTCAGATTCAAATATTTAGTAACAATTAGTTATATTTTAACCATAACCCTTAAATTAGGAGCTCAATATGAAGCAAAAAGGCTTTACATTAATCGAACTTATCATCGTCATCGTCATTTTAGGCATACTTGCGGTTACCGCAGTGCCTAAATTCTTTGACTTTCAGAGTGACGCAAGAACCGAAACCATTCGGGGCGTGAAAGCTGCATTGCAGGGTGGATCGCAGCTTGTTTACTCTAAAGCAGCGATCGCAGGAGTTCATAACAACGCGGCAAGTTCCATAACTTTAACGTCTGGGGAGAGCGTCGCAACGGTTTATGGTTATCCAGATGCCACAACAATCGATCCGGTAGCCAAACTGAGTCCTATTATGGAATTAGATACCGGTGACGGTACTAAATTATCCTTCTCAAAGTCAAATACTACAGGTACCACCACGGTTGCTGCTGCAGACGCGAACTCTTTCAGTCTGTTTTTTACCGGCGTACCTACCTGTTCTGTAACCTACACTAACACAGTAAGCGCTGGTGTAGCACCTGCAATTGTTGTAGATACAGACGGTTGCTAATCAAAAATATGTATGGCAGTACCGCGCTATGAGTAAAGCTTTGTGCGCATTATATGATAAAAGGCAAGTTCAACAGGGGTTTACCCTTGTTGAACTTGTGATCGTCATAAGCGTTCTTGGCATACTTTCGGTGGTTATTGCGCCAAGATTTGTTGGTTCGAATGGATATTCAGAGTTTAATTATCGAAATCAGCTGCTTAGCGCTTTGAGAAATCTTCAGCAAAAAGCTATGTTCGATACTCGCGCTGGATATTGTTTTAAAATGATTTTGAAACAAGGCAGTGCTCAAGAGTTCGGCCCAACGGTGGCAAGTTATCAACCCTCATCAAAGGGCGCGTCCTGTGATGTAAACATTGACTCTAGTGCAGCTTCATATCTTAGTTCTGGAGCGGACGTTCTCAATGATAATGGCCTAACAATGACCGCTTTTGATTCTGGCATTACTATGACTTTTGTACAATTCAACAGTTTAGGGCAAGTCACTACTGATACTGGGCGATGTACCAACACTTGTGTTATTAGTTTTACCGGGATTAATACCGCGTCCTTATGTGTTGAATCAGAAGGGTATGTTCATGAATGCTAGTGATTGCTCAAAGTCTGAACCTCTGAACGATCATTGCATTTGTAATATACCTTCAGTTACTCCTGTGTTGGAAAAACACTGCCCAATTTATTACGATTTGAAACGCTCTGGGTTTACTTTGATTGAGCTAGTTATTGGCATCGTGGTATTTGCTGGCGCGATGGTTATGGTCACTTCAGTGATTATGCCGCAAACGATAAAAGGCATTGAGCCTATTTGGCAGGTGCGTGCTGCGACCTTGGCTCAGTCCATCATGGATAACATTAAATCAAAGCCATTTGATGAAAGTATTGCTCAAAGTCCTACCCGTGAACCCTGCGGTATTACTGGTATTACTGCGCCATGTACAGAGTCTGCGTCGCTCGGAGCTGATTTAAGCGAGACTATTGACACGTTTGATGATATTGATGACTTTCATGGATTAACATTAACTGGTTCTGATATCGCTAATCTGGGGGGACTAACTATTTCCACTAATCCAGATGTTCAAAGCTCGTTTAACGGTTTTTCTGCTGTTGTTAGTGTATTTTACGATGACAACCAAGACGGTATTAATGACGATGACCTAGATAAAGACGGTAGTTTAGATACTGGTGCTTATCGCGGGACGACAAAGCTCATTAACGTTATAGTAATTACGCCTAATGGTGAAAATATTCCATTTGCTTTATACAGGAGCAACTTTTAGTGGCGAATATGCCTTTATCATATCGCCGAGAAGCTCTCAAAAATGGCTTCACTATGGTTGAATTGGTATTAGTCATTGTCGTTCTTGGCATTGTTTCAATAAGTTTAAGTGGCATAGTCAAAAACGCTGTCACTACAGTAGTCGATGTTAATCAGCGAGAGTCAGTGGTTCGTGAGGGCACATTCTTATTAGAAAGGATGAATAGGGAAATCAAAAATGCTGTACCAAACTCAATCAGAATTAGAGGTAATTCAACCGCTCATTGTATAGAGTTTGTTCCATTGAATTGGACTGCGCATTATTTCACCTTGCCGCTTGTTGCAGGGTCGAGCAAGCAAGCTAATGTACTTGAGCTAAACAGTATTGACGGTACCAGCTACGTACCTCAAAGCAGTGATTTTGGCATAGTGTTCCCGACAAAACCCAGCCAGGTGTATGACGCAGCTGAGCAGCATCGACAAGCGATAAGCGCTTGTTCAGACGACGGTGACGGAGACTGTGCAACACTTGATGACGCAGATAAGGTTGTGCAACTTGATTTTGCTGACGGCTTTGCTAGCACATCTCCTTCAAGAAGAATTTATATTGCTGACCAAGCAGTAAGTTATTGCCTTCGTGGACAGTCAGTGTATCGACATAGCTCAAGCATCAATACAAATCAGAGTATATATTTGAGCGGTGGCGTTTTAATGGCTGAGCAAGTCGTTAATCAACTAGGCAGTTCACCAAGTTCGGGAACTCAGAATCCCTTTACCAGTGTCGCGGCTACTCTGCAGCGAAACGGCGCAACACAAATTTTATTAGTATTTGCTCGAGAGGACGAACGTTTTACGTTCTTGCAGGAGGTTCAAACCCCTAATGCGCCCTAACTTAAATAAGCAATCAGGTAATATGTTGATATTGGCATTATTTATAATCGTAGTACTCGGTGGCTTAGCGATGTCACTAATTGGCTCAGTATCTTCCGCATCAAACTCGTCACTGCAGCACATTTATGGGCTACGAGCTTTAAACTCCGCAGATGCAGGTATAGAGCGATTGTTATTGAGTACCTTTCCACTTAATACGCCTCCTCAAGTATGTAACCAAACACTTAATAGTGACAGTCAGTTTTCGACTGTGTCTGGTTTACAATCATGCTCGTATCAAGCTGTATGTGAGACTCAATCAATCCGTTTCACTGGACGAGACTATCTTGCCTATAAGTTTTCCAGTACAGGCGTTTGTACTGTCGGACAAGAAGTATTTAGTCGCCTAATTTACGCAGAATCTGTGCGTGAGCTTAGCCCCTAAAACCTAGCCGCTAAAAATACTCGACGCGCTACGCAGAGATATTTGTTAAAACAGCTTTTAGCGTAAAAGAACAAGAGTTGCGCATGTCAAAATTAGCCTATCTTTTTTAAAAGCAGACAATATTTACTATGCTTGTTTTGTAAGTCCTTATATACTCCCTAACAAAGCTATCGTAATCGACATTCATAGGTTACACTTAGCGCATTTCGTCAAAACTTAAGAATAATTAAAGGCATTCCATGTTCAAAAAGCTTCGAGGCATGTTCTCAAATGACTTGTCTATCGACCTCGGTACCGCGAATACTCTCATTTATGTTAAAGATCAGGGCATTGTTTTGAACGAGCCTTCTGTGGTTGCAATTCGGCAAGAGCGAGCCGGCGGTCCAAAGAGCGTGGCCGCGGTTGGACACGAGGCTAAACAGATGCTAGGGCGAACTCCTGGCAACATCAAGGCCATTAGGCCTATGAAGGATGGGGTAATTGCGGATTTTTACGTCACCGAAAAGATGCTTCAACATTTTATAAAACAAGTACACGACAACAATTTCTTAAGACCGTCGCCGCGCGTCTTGGTATGCGTTCCATGTGGTTCAACACAAGTAGAACGACGAGCAATCCGTGAATCTGCTTTAGGTGCAGGTGCGCGTGAAGTGTACTTAATTGATGAACCAATGGCTGCGGCGATCGGTTCTGGTCTGCCTGTTTCAGAAGCTACTGGGTCGATGGTAGTCGACATTGGTGGCGGTACAACTGAGGTGGCCATTATTTCTTTAAACGGAGTCGTGTATTCTTCTTCGGTAAGGATCGGTGGTGATAAGTTCGATGAAGCCATAATAAACTACATACGTCGGAACTTTGGTTCACTAATTGGTGAAGCTACTGCTGAAAGGATCAAACACGAAATTGGCGCTGCGTATCCTGGCGAAGAAGTTAAGGAAATTGAAGTTAGGGGCAGAAACCTAGCAGAAGGCGTACCAAGAGGCTTTACTTTAAATAGCAACGAGTTGCTTGAAGCTCTGCAGGAGCCTTTATCTGGCATTGTGAGTGCAGTTATGGTTGCCTTAGAACAATCACCTCCTGAACTCGCTTCTGATATATCGGAGCGAGGCATGGTCCTAACTGGAGGCGGTGCACTGCTCAAAGACTTAGACCGTTTATTGATGGAAGAAACCGGGATCCCGGTTGTAATCGCAGATGATCCTCTAACCTGTGTTGCTAGAGGCGGCGGTAAAGCATTCGATATGATCGATATGCACGGCGGCGACCTGTTTAGCTACGAGTAATAAAAAGGGGCAGGTTTACCTGCCTTTTTCATTATTATGAACGAAGTATTTGCACGCGGTCCTACATTATTTACAAGGCTTTGCATCGTATTGATGTTATCCATACTCGCCATGATCATCGATACAAAAGTGGATAAGGTCGCAACGGTTCGAACATACTTAACGTCACTTGTCAGCCCGCTTCAATACATTGCTGATCTACCTGGAGCAATTCTCGATTGGAGTGCAACCAGCGTTACCTCGCGAACGACCCTGATAAACGAAAATGCGCGCTTAAACAATCAAATTGCCTTGATGAATGAAAAGCTACAGCGTTTCCAAGTACTTAAACAAGAAAATGAGAACTTACGTTCTTTGCTAGACGCGCCAGTGAAGTCTGATATGTACAGAATGATCGCTGAGTTGATGGCGGTAGACAATAATCCTTATACGCATCAAATAGTGATAGATAAAGGAGCAATTCATGACGTTTATCTTGGCCAATCAGTCTTAGATGACACAGGGATTGTGGGACAAGTGATTGAGGTGGGCACAACCAACAGTCGAGTACTATTATTGTCTGATATTACGCACGCAATACCAGTACGAGTAAATAGAAACAACATTCGATTAGTGGCAAGCGGCACGGGGTCTCTGACTGAGCTGACCTTAGAGCATGTGCCCCACAGTGCCGATTTACAGGTAGATGATTTATTAGTCTCTTCAGGCTTAGGAAACGTATTTCCAGCAGGCTATCCGGTAGGAGTGATTAAAAATATCATCCGAGATGAAAGCCAGCCATTTGCTAAAGTAACCGTAATGCCATCTGCACAGCTAGATCGAATAAAGTACCTTTTACTGTTGTGGCCACAAGGTTCTGCTCCCGAAGACGCGCTCTCGCCAGACGAGTTAGTGCCTCGAACAAGCGAATAGGGTGACTAAGGTGAAAGGAAACAAATCATTTATTTCTGTCAGTATTGTCATTGGGCTCATTTTACAGATAATCCCAATGCCTCCCCCTGTCGATTTATATCGTCCTGATTGGTTGTTATTAATTCTTAT
The DNA here is from genome assembly GCA_965658765.1 of Glaciecola sp. Lineage (GTDB taxonomy): Bacteria > Pseudomonadota > Gammaproteobacteria > Enterobacterales > Alteromonadaceae > Glaciecola. The sequence goes on from CBFHTO010000014.1 coordinate 6,356, forward strand.
TTACTGGGCAATGGCGCTGCCTAACCGAGTCAGTGTTGGTATTGCTGGCTTGTCAGGTTTGGTGTTAGATCTCTTATACGGGACGGTTTTAGGGGTACACAGCTTCGCTTTGGCTATTCCAATATATTTGGTGTCTGCAAATTACCAAAGATTCAGAAACTACTCTGTTTTACAGCAAGCTATGATGATTCTTGTGTTATCAACTATGTATCACCTACTAGTGTATTGGTTGCAGTTTTGGATAACCGGCATTGAATTTAATTGGATATTCTTGTGGCCTGCTTTGAGCTCCATTTTGTTTTGGCCTTGGTTGTTTTGGCTACTTAGAAAATTTAGAAGAAATTTACGTGTTACTTGATGAGAACAATTTAATTCTCGCATCCGCTTCACCAAGAAGGCGTGAGTTATTAGCTCAAATCTGTCCTAAATTCGACATACAATCTGCAGATATCAATGAGCAAGCGTTGAAAAATGAATCAGCGACAGATTTAGTTGAACGATTGTCCATAAATAAGGCCCAAAAGATTGCATCGGCAAATCAACAGTCCATCGTGTTAGGCTCAGATACGGTTGTTGTTGCTGGGAACAACATACTTGGTAAGCCATATGATTTTGATGACTTTAGTCAAATGATGAAAACCTTATCGGGTAGGGTTCACCAAGTGCATACTGGGGTCGCGCTCGTTTATCAAGAGCTCTGCTTATTTGAGTTGGTGACGACTCAGATCAGTTTTGCCGATATTACAACAAAAGAAATAGAACGTTATTGGGCTAGCGGCGAACCCATTGATAAGGCGGGTGGGTATGCTATTCAAGGACTAGGTGGACAGTTCGTGAAAGCAATCAATGGTAATTATAGCGCTGTTGTGGGTTTGCCATTGTTCCATACTAAACAGCTGATAATGCGAATGCAGAATGACATCGCGGCGCTAAATTAAAACGCGATATTCACTAAAATTCACCAGCGGTAAAAAGCGAAGAGATATGAGTGCAGAATTATTGATCAATGTTACACCTTCAGAATCCCGAGTTGCGCTTATCGAAAATGGAATATTGCAAGAGATTCATATTGAACGTCATACCAAAAAGGGCTTAGTAGGCAATATTTATAAAGGAAAGGTCAGTAGAGTGTTACCCGGTATGCAAGCAGCGTTTGTTGATATTGGGCTCGAAAAAGCAGCATTTTTGCACGCTTCCGATATCGCAATCTACGACGAACTTGCCGATGAAGTTAGCAGTTCGCAGCTTGAGATTAAAGACATCCGCGAACTTGTCAAGGATGGACAGCCCATTGTGGTTCAGGTAGTAAAAGATCCTATCGGCACGAAAGGTGCTCGACTAAGTACGGATATTACTTTGCCGTCTCGCTATCTTGTTTTCATGCCTTCAGTTACGCACGTTGGCGTCTCGCAAAAAATCGAAGATGAACAAGAAAGACTTCGCCTAAAGCAAATCTTGAAGAATAGCTGTGACGATAGCGGTGGCTTTATTTTGAGAACTGCAGCAGAAGGCGTTAAAGAAAATGAGTTGATTCAAGACGCCGAATTTTTACGCAGATTGTGGAGTAAAATACAACAACGAAAGAAAGGCAACAAAGTGCAAGTCTTATATGAAGACTTACCCGTTGCGAGACGTGTTCTACGCGATTTTGTCGGTACACAAATCGACCGTATTAGAATCGATTCAAACCTCACCTTTAAAGAGCTGATTTCCTTTACTAAAGAATACGTACCGGAACTCAGTGAGAAGTTGGAATATTATCAGGGTGAATTACCGATATTTGACTTATACGACGTTGAGAACGAATTACAAAGGGCTTTAGGGCGGCGGGTAGATCTCAAATCTGGAGGCTATCTGATTATTGATCAAACTGAAGCTATGACAACCATCGATATCAATACGGGCGCATTTGTTGGTCATCGCAATTTGGAAGAAACGATATTTAATACCAATATAGAAGCGACTTCTGCAATTGCTAGGCAATTGCGCCTGCGTAATCTAGGCGGCATGATCTTAATTGATTTCATCGATATGCAAAACGATGATCATAAAAGACGAGTGTTGCACTCTCTAGAAACATCAATGTCAAAAGATCGAGCGAAATCAAATATCCATGGTTTTACGTCCCTAGGCCTTATCGAAATGACGCGGAAGCGAACGAGGGAGTCTATCGAGCATTTATTGTGTGGTGAATGTCCCGCTTGCAAGGGTAGAGGTAGCATAAAAACGGTTGAAACGATCTGTTTTGAAATTACACGTGAAATTGTCAGAGTCAACAAAGCGTATAATGCGGATATGTTTGTCATATACGCTTCGCCTATCGTAACAGATGCCTTACTCGGTGAAGAGTCGCATATTCTTGCCGAGTTAGAAGCATTTGTCGGAAAGCAAATAAAGGTGCAAACTGAGTCTTTATATCACCAAGATAAGTTCGATGTGGTAATGATGTGAAAACGTTACGGGCCGCCAGCGCATTTTTAGTTAAAAAGCTTTGGAGCTTAATTGCTTTCGCTGTGGTGTTGGTTGCATTAGTGATAAGTTTGCTGCGTTATGCCTTACCTTATTTGAACGACCACAAAGATTACGTACAGTCTTATATTTCCAAACAGTATTCTGTGGAAATATCCATTGGTGAGCTATCAGCTAGCTGGCAGAACTCAGGTCCTGCACTTGTACTAAGAGAAGTACTTATTGCGAAGGGTGATCAATCACCGATAGAGCTTAGTGTTGGCGAAATCTTCTTAGAGGTAGAGTTTTGGCCTTCGCTGTTCAAGCAAAGTTTGCAGAGCAATCAAATCGTTTTGAATCGGCTCGATTTGGAATTAGATTTACCGCAGCTAAAACAAGGCGATTCTGACTTTCCAATCTTACAAGCGCTTGAAAATGTGTTTCTATCGCAGTTAAGTAATTTTTTAGTCTCGAACAGTCGTCTAACACTTAACAGCGAGTTGCACACCAAGTCCATTCAGATTGAAAAACTTAGTTGGTTAAATGAGGGAAACCGGCATCAAGGGGTCGGAGCATTTGCCCTAGAGGACTTTTCGAACAATAAAGCTCAGTTTATCTTGGATTTAAAAGGTGATGTTAGACGCTACAACGGAACACTTTATGCCAACGCTCAAGACATAAATTTGGCTGCATGGATAAATGAGTACACTGGCTTGCAGAACGAACTGGCGGATAGCAAAGGCAATTTTGAGGTTTGGGCTCAAATACAGAACAGTGAATTTGTTCGATTAGATGGTGAAATTTTACCAACGAGTTTGACCTGGCAACGCGGCGAAACAGTCATGCAAAATGAACTGACCGCGCGTTTTGCTGCTGAAAAAAAGCAAAATAGTTGGGATTTTTTGATAAAAGACGCTGAGTTTAAAAATAGTGATAGTGTGTTAACTAGCGAATGGGCAGGAAACTATGTTTCTCCCAGTTCGTTTTTTGTAGAGTTAAAAGACGCTATCGATTTATCTCCCTTAAAGTCATTAGTCCCCATATACTCCATAGAGCTAGCAGATCAACTTGCGCTTTCTAGAGCAAAAGCTGAAGTATCGTCAATTCAATTATGGGCAACCGGTAATGATACTTTTGTTCAAGCGCAAGTAGACAAAATCGGCTGGCGTGAACAAAACCTAGTCCCCGGCGTCAGTGATTTGTCCGCCAAGATCTATTGGCATAATAATACAGGCAAGGTACACATAAGCGCCGAGCAAAAAATAATAGAAGCAGATGGCCTGTTTGATCGAGTATTTACCTTATCGAATTTCGATATGCCGATATTTTTCAATCTTGATGGAGAGAGAAATAGCCTTGCAATTGAAACGAGTGAAATTACAGTCGACGAATTGGATATAAGTCTACAAGCTGAGTATGGATTTACTGACCAGTTTTTATCACTTAACGCAAAGGTGAGGGACGCACTCAGCTTGAAACAGGTGAAAAAGTTTTTACCAAAGCAATTAATGGGAGAAAATACGCGAAAATACTTAGTAGATGCCTTGATGGGAAAGGGAACTTTGAACAAAGGGAGCCTGCTTTATCATGGCAAGACCAGTGATTTTCCATTTACACAACAAGAGGGTGTCTTCCAGAGTGAGCTAAGTATCGATTCTGCTGACTTTCTTTTCTCAAAAGACTGGCCTCATCTACATGATTTAGATGTAGATCTTCATTTTAAGAACAGTGGCTTAGAGCTGACAAGTAAGAAAGCTAAGTTGCAAGGCATAAGCGTGAGTGAGATCCGCGCTGCCATCCCAAATTTAAGCGCGGGGGCCCGGCTTGATATCAAAGCTTCAACAAAGGCGCAAGGTGACATAGTATCATCTCTTTTTTTAGACAGTCCTTTAAGCGCAACATTAGGTCCGCTCTTGCAAGAACAAGTGATTTTTTCAGGAGAATTAGCTGGTGAACTGCAATTAGATATCCCATTAAGCCAGCCCCAAAAAACCGTAGCATCAGGCAGCATTACCTTTGATTCAAACGATATTCTCTTAACAGCTTTACAGTTAAATCTGCGAGAAAGCTCAGGAGAACTGACCTTTATTAATGATAAAATTGAACTTGAAATACAGAACGCTTTGCTCTTAGGACAGCCTGTTGAGTTGAGCCTAAATGGTGAACAAGCCGAGAGGTTTTACAGCATAAACGCTAATATGCAAGGCTTCTGGGATGGGCAAGGTATTATCGAAAACACTGTACCTAGTCTTTCCGCTTATGCCAATGGTGATGTAGGCTGGAACTTGGATGTCGATGTTCAATTGACCCAGAACGACTTTGAATACGCTGCAGTATTAAAAAGTTCACTTCAAGGGCTTGAATTGAATTTACCCGCGCCATACTACAAAGCTGCAAATGAGTCGCAGGCTTTAATCGTAAACTCTCGAGGAGACAAACTGGCTTCTGTTGTTGAGCTGAGCTTGGGTGAAGAATTATTGTTTGATGGTGTGTTGGCTCATCAAGAACGCAAATTTAATAGAGCTCACCTTGCTTTAGGCAAAACTGAGTTTGAAACCAGAGGTGTGGGGTTCAGCATAAGTGGTGAACTTAAGCAGATAGACTTTGAGCCATGGTATGAGTTTGTTAAATCAATCACACAAACAGTTGCTCAAACTAATGAGTCGCCTTTGTTAAGCGCCCCTCAACGAATGTTTGTTAATGTAGAAAGGCTCGGCTTTGCAGGATATACGCTCAGTGATTTAAATCTTAATGTGAAACAGCTAATGGAACGATGGGATATCGAGCTTGACTCTGACCAGCTTAGGGCAAGTGTGAATGTCTTCGACCAGTTGTATTCCAAGGGCATACAGATTGATGCGGAGTACTTACGCTTACCTAAACAATTTGCAGATAACGAACGTCAAACGATAAGCGCAAGTGATTTTGACCCTAAAACACTACCCACTATTAATTTTACCTGTAAGTCATGTGAATTGTTCGGTTACGATTTTGGTCGAGTTGAAATTGAAGCTGAGCCAAATAGCGATGGCCTAAAAATCAGTCAGCTTTTGTTTGACAATGAAAATGGTCGATTAAACGCATCAGGGCAGTGGTATAAGCGTAATGACGATCATTATACATTTATTGCAGGCGATCTTGGTGCGAGTGATTTTGGTGAATTTATTCAGAATTTTGGCTTTGATTCGGGAATAAAAGACTCAAGTGCCGACTTGGATTTTGCGCTAACGTGGCAAAACTCTCCCTTAGATATTGAGCTTGAAAACATAGATGGGGAGATAACGTGGCAGCTAAGCGATGGTTATTTGACCGAAGTAAGTGACAAAGGGTCGAGGATATTCTCATTACTAAGTTTAAACTCCCTAGTGCGTAAACTCAGTTTGGATTTCAGGGACGTTTTCGCAAAGGGTTTTTTTTATGATAGCATGCAAGGTAGTTTGCAAATCACAGAAGGCAAAGCGGATACACGCGATACGAACATCGACGGCGCCGCTGGCGAAATTGAAATATATGGCAATACCGATCTTGCAAAACAAACTTTAAATTACAACGTGAGTTTTACGCCAAACGTTACTGGTAATCTACCATTTTTAATGTTCTTTACTGTAAGTCCCCCTTCTGCGATTGCCGCATTAGCGATAGATCAGGTCTTGACGTCGGCTAAGGTAATATCGAATATAAATTATTCTGTGACTGGGACTTTCAGTGAGCCTATTTTGATTGAAACAGGTCGAGAAAGTACTGAAGTCGATCTGCCTGCAAGACGCTCAACCGAAGAGAAGAAAGCAGACGATTTTGTTGCCCCCACGGAACAAGATTTGTTAAAGATAGAGGTAGACGATGGACGTTCTGATTAGTGTACAGTTAAATTCCACAGCCGAAGTGGACACTAACATTGATCAGGTATCTCAAATCTTAGATCAAGGATTAGCGGATTTAAAATTCAATATTCAAGACAATAAATTGATTGTGCTTCCAGAGTGTTTTTCTATTTTCGGAGTGTCTGCGGCGCAAATGCGAAAAAATGCTGAACAGATAGGCTCGGGTCGCATCCAAGAAAAGCTTAAGGCTTTGTCTTTGCAGTATAATGCTTACATTGTCGCGGGCACGACTCCTATCGTAGATTCTCATGATGCAGAAAAGTATTACGCGGCTTCTTTGACCTATTCTCCAAAAGGTGAATTGATTTCAAGGTATGACAAAATACATCTGTTCGATGTTGATGTGAACGACAATACCAAGTCCTACCGTGAGTCAAATTCAACCATACCGGGTAAAAGCCTCGCCCTATTTCAAACATCGTTTGGCGAGGTGGCGCAATCGGTATGTTACGATTTACGATTTGCGAGTATGTTTCAAGCTTATGCTAAATTCACCATTGATGGACAGTCACCGCCAGTGATCGTTGTGCCTTCTGCGTTTACTAAAAAAACAGGCGAGGCACATTGGCATGCGCTCCTTAAGGCACGTAGTATTGAGAATCAGTGTTATATTGTCGCAGCAAACCAAAGTGGGAAACATGCGGACGGGCGAGAAACATTTGGGCATACTTGTATATATTCCCCGTGGGGTGAATTACTTGATATCATAAGGACAGATAAGGGTTTCGCTCTAGCTAAGTTTGATCCAAGCCAAATCACAAAAGTACGAAAGCAGATGCCACTGCACCAACACAAAAAAGAGAGATATCACATTGAATTCTAAAGTGCTCGAAAGTTTAATTACTCAATCTGATTTAAGCAGAGAACAATTGTCTGAGCTGTTGACTGAGGTAATTGCTTTTGGCAACGATTATTCGGATCTTTATTTTCAGCTGTCTCAGCATGAGAGTTGGGTCTTAGAAGACGGCATCATTAAAGATGGTAATTACAATATCGAACGAGGCGTTGGCGTACGGGCAGTTAAGGGAGAACAGACTGGGTTTGCCTACTCGGATGAAATTAATTTTGATGCCCTAAAAACCGCGGTAAATGCAGCTAAGAGTATTTCACGCTCAAAACATAAAAACGGCTCAGTTAAAGTGCCATGCACATTCACTGAGGCGTCACCAAAGGTACTATATTCAGACCATAACCCCTTGATGAGCATGCAGGACGCAGACAAAGTTGATTTGCTTCGAACGGTAGACGCTTATGTTAGGAGTCAAGAACCCTCTGTCTCTCAAGTTACTGTTAGTTTAACTGGGGTTTATGAAGAAATACTGGTTGCAGCAAGCGATGGTACGTTCGCTACCGATATTCGTCCGCTCATTCGTTTAAATTGTTCAGTATTACTTGAAAATGACGGGGTTAAAGAGCGAGGTAGTTCGGGAGCAGGTGGAAGAAGATCATATGACTTTTTTACTCAGAACGAGAGCGGATCAGGTCAAGCGCTTTATCAAAAAATTGCCAATGACGCATTAAATATGGCGCGTGTTAACTTAAGAGCGGTTGCTGCACCAGCGGGAACATTGCCGGTGGTTTTAGGGAATGGTTGGCCTGGCGTCCTGCTGCATGAAGCCGTTGGACATGGCCTTGAAGGCGACTTTAATCGTAAAGGCGCATCGACCTTTAGCGGGCGTATTGGAGAGCAGGTTGCATCTAAAGGAGTGACAGTAGTTGATGATGGCACCCTTGAAAACCGGCGTGGTTCGTTGTCTGTAGACGATGAGGGGACACCTTCTCAATACAACGTTCTGATTGAAGACGGTATATTGAAATCCTATATGCAAGACAAACAAAACGCTGGTTTAATGGGGGTAAAACCCACAGGCAATGGCAGGCGCGAGTCCTATGCGCATTTGCCAATGCCCCGAATGACAAATACGTATATGCTAGCAGGGCAACATTCTCCAGAGCATATTATCTCAAGTGTTGATAAAGGCATCTATGCGCCAAATTTTGGAGGTGGTCAAGTGGATATCACTTCGGGTAAGTTTGTTTTCTCAACTTCAGAAGCCTACCTAATTGAGAATGGTAAAGTGACTACTCCAATCAAAGGCGCAACACTTATTGGAAATGGTCCCGACTCGATGCAAAAAATATCAATGATCGGTAATGATCTCGCTTTAGATTCTGGTGTTGGTGTGTGCGGGAAAGATGGACAGTCAGTACCAGTGGGTGTTGGCCAACCAACCTTATTGATTGATGAGTTAACCGTTGGCGGAACGGCATAGACGCGTTTTCTTTGGCTGCGAGAAAAGGCTCAGCGAGTTATTCTTTTTAATTTATTTTTGACAGATAGATAGCTTGTCTTAGGATGACTAGGTGCTCGTAAAATGAGTGAATCAATATCGTTTTCTGTGATCCGAATTGGCGCAACATGTGCCATCAGTAACTCAAAACCACAGTAGGATTTAAGCCGCTCTAATGAGTGTTTATATTGTTGTGGCAAGTATATGGGAAACGGTGGGCTTAGTTGCTTTTTGATACTCACAATTAAATCGGCGACGTATACAATTTTTTCAACTTCATTTACTAAGCTAATATCGCGGTCAGTATGCCCTGGTGTATAAATGACTCGCCAATCTTCAAAATTTGGAATCGCCTGACCATCATCTAATTCTATACATGGACACAGAGTGGGCGAGTACCATATATTCTTCTTGGGTTTGCCCATTCGACCAGCTACCCAAAGTGCAAGCCCAATATCAACTATGTGCGCGAGTCTGCCGCGTATACCAGCGTACCACTGCCGGGTGTTTTGCCCAGTTAAGATTTTGCAGTTGAGTCGTTTACGAAAGGTTGAAGCACAACCTGCGTGGTCGGGGTGCATATGTGTTACGACTATCGAATGTAAATCGCAAAGCGGGCGCTGTAATACTTCCACTATGTACTTTTCGACTGAAGCATAATCAACCTTACAGCAACCATCCAAAAGAAGGAGCCCATGCTCATATTCAGCCAAATGAATATTTTGGATGTAGCCTTCAATCGTATGTACTTTTATTAGTTTTTTAGATACTTCTTTGTTCATCCGCTCATCGTACCACTTGTTGGCGGATAAATTCTAGATGGCTCTAAGCTTTTTTTAAGGTCACTACATCAGCGTTTTCTTTTTCAAGAATATCATCAGCACTTGTTCCTTTGAGAAGCTTAGCGACCGAATCTTTGTTTTTCGCTAATAAAATGCCCAATTCTTCGGATATTTCGTCATTCAACTCAATCCCTTTTGCTGCTATATACGCCGATAGGTTATCAGCGACCTCGAGCATCTTATCGTACTGGTCCGCTTTTTTCTTATCAGTGGTTACCAATTTATCGACTCCTTTGTGTTGAACGACGTATTGAGTGATGACCGCCATAATTGACTCCTAAGTTATCGTGTTAAAGGTTTAACATACCTGTATTAACTGTATATTAATACAGTTTTTTATCTCTTTGAAGTAAGACGACGTAGTCGATAGGTATTTTTTATCGATTTTTAAAGAATATCTGCAAACTATTCTGGCCATAAAAGCAGCTTAGAATAGAAACGATACTAATCGTTTAATTACTAGCTCATGTAAGCATACTAAACATTTTATTATCGAGGTATTTTTGTTTAATTTTTCGAGCGTGTCGGCCATTATTTTTGACCTAGACGATACTTTAGTTAAAACCCAGCTTGATTTTGTTCAATTAAAAAAAGAAATTAATTGTCCAGTTGATCATGACATATTGAGCTTTATCGAGTGCCTGCCTAGTTATGAAGAACGTGTTGAAGCAGAAAGGAAAGTGCGGGAGCATGAACTAAGCGACGCGCAAACCTCTACTTGGCTGCTGGGGGCAAAAGAGTTCGTTACACATGCTCAACGTTTAAAATTACCTATGGCGATCGTCACTCGAAATTGCAAAGAAGCACTAGAGATCAAAATAGAAAAAAATCAGATCCCTATTTCAACCTACCTGTCGAGAGAGGATGCACCAGCGAAACCTAATCCAAGCGCACTATTAATGTTAGCATCGAAGTGGGCACTCACTCCTTCCAAAATCGCCTACATTGGTGATTATAAATATGATATACAAGCGGCACATAACGCGAATATGCAAGCGTGGTGGTTTGATGTTAAGCAACTTAATGAAGGGTTAGAGTTTGCTAGTTGCCTGTCGTTTATACCAAAAGCATAATATACACCTTGGTCTGAGTTTAGTTGCGACCGACCACATTTGTTATTAGTCTAATAGTGATGTGTGAGACCTCGTAATAAGTAATGTGCAGAGCTCTGTCGCTGATGACTAATCTAGTTACAGATGCTATCGACGTATAAAAATAAAGGTATTAACAATAAAATCAATTATTTACACATAATTGTTCATTGAGCAAGAGGACAAAAATGTAGTAGGGATATGTTTAATATCCCTGTAGTTGTAGTTTTCTAAGGATAGATTGATGGAATTTGTTAGTTCTTTTTATTCGTTACTGATGAGTGCATCAGTAATCACTTCGTTTGATTATTTTTGTTGGTTTGTTGCTGGAGGTCTTGTCGCTAGATTATTTCCAATTCTTTTAATCAAGATAAAGGTTTACGCAAAATACTTTTTGCTAAAACAGGAGCTTGCTAAAACGCATGTTCAGCCCGATGTGAAAGCATCACATGTCATTATTCAAGCACATAAACGGTTTGTTTTTATACTTAAGCATTTCAAAAACCCCATAGCTAGTACTAAAAAAGTGGTGGTGACTGTCCACAGGAGTTTTATAGCTAATACTAAAAAAGCATTTGTGACTGTCCACAGAGGTTTTTGTCAAAATATCATAGTCCAAATTCGCTCACTATTTCACAAACGATTTGCGCGTAAGGCTTTAGTTTCTTCTACAAAAGTACAGGCCCTTTGTTCTCACCCCAAAAACTTAGAAAACATAAGCACGATTAACGCTATCGATACTTCTTACAAAGCCGCTAATGAGCTGATTCAATTAGAGGAACCCATTGATAATATTGATAAAGATAATGACAAATCTACTTACCATATTGATGTGAAAAGCAAACCGGGAACAAGACTTCCAAAAAATAGTATGGTTTGTGACAGTACACGTTCTCAACATTGTACAACTCGCTTTAAGGGGGCAGAGCGATATTTGTCTCAGTGTTTTTCGCCTAGCTGCTTGCAAACATCTCCCACTGATCAGGAACTCACAGTCTTTACTGCGAAAAGTTCGAGTCAAAAAATGGACACATGCGTTTTGAATAGGCTCATCAATAAGCAAATTAGCTCATTGGAAAAAATGTTCACAAATGTCAAAGTTGAGCGTTGTCTTGTAGAAAATTCGTCTGCCAACATAGTACTTTCAGTCACTTGGCTAAACCAAGCGATTTCAAGGTTACTAAATAACGCGATAAAACATAGTCAGCAGAATGTCGAAATTTGCATAAGAAGCATCATAGATGAGAAATATTTAGTGCTTTGTGTAGAAGACAATGGCCCCGGACTTTCGAGTGAGGTACGCAATAAATTGAACCTCCTGCGTGTTCAAAATTATAAGGGATACAGACGAGACACAGATGAACATTTGCTTTTGAACTTGCCTGTCATACAAAAGCATATTGAAGCAACTGGCGGCCATTTTGATATCAATAGTTCTGCTAATAGCCACACATCAATTACTCTTAAAATCCCTTTGCGATTTTGCTCTACGCCTCAGATTAACGATTTTGAGCACTTGAAAATAGTAAGTAAATTTAAAGCGCCACCAGCGAATTCAAACATTGAAAAGGTGCTCTTGATATCAGATGAAGACTATCATCTTACATTGCGTCAATCTTTACAAAAGCAGGTTTTTATAAGTCATTTTTCAACATTGGAGGCCGCGTTATTACAACTAAATAATCTTAAGCCAGATTGTATTGTTTTAAATATGAGAAGAAAATTAAATAACTCACTCTCTTTGCACGAGTGGCTTACGCAAAGTGAAGTGTTAAAGCAAATACCGCTTGTTTTAATTGCAGATGATTCAGAGACGCAGTCCAAGGTTGTAAATTTAAGAGCAGGAATTGCAGCAGTCATTGGCCAAGACCACTCCATGGTCGAATTACGAGCTACTCTAAAAACGGTCATGGCTTCTTATCGGAATTATCAGAAGATGATTGACGAGAGGCTTGCCAACTACCACATAAAACACTTAAGCCCTGCACTGGATCCCGAGAGAATAATTAAAAATGACCATAGGCTTCAATTTTTGCAGAACTTAGATAAAGTATTTGAAAGTCATTATCAATCTGAGGGTTTAAAAGTAGGGTTCGTAGCAGATTGTCTACACATGACAGAAAAAACGTTTAATAGGCGTCTTATGAGTCATTGTCACACCACCTTTAGTGACGCATTACGAAAGTATCGTTTAACTAAAGCAAGCAAGCTCATATTAGAGGGCGAGATGATATCTAACGCCGCTTTTGAATGCGGGTTTACTTCCCCATCCTATTTTACTCAGTGTTTTCGAAAGCAGTATGGATTTAAACCTTCTGACTTAGTAAAAAAAGTATCAGATTAATCAGGAACTGTTCATAAAGGCGACAAACAGAAAACAGGCATCCTTATCCGCTAATGACCTGTAACTGATTTATATCTGTGTCACCTTTTATGACTTTCAAGACGCCATCTTGGATTAAGCTCCGCATTCCATCAGCGGTTGCTTGTTCTTTCATTTCGTTTACTGAAGCCTCTTTATATATAAGACTCCGTAGTGCATCGGTCATGCCTAATAGCTCGTGTACGCCCGTTCTGCCTTTATAACCCGTATCACTGCATTGATCACAACCTACCGCTTTGCTCAACATCAAAGGCGTTTCTACATTTAGTTCGTCAAACTGTTCAGAGCCATACTGACGTTTTAAAAAAGCGAGTTCCTGTTCATTTGCTTCATATTTCTCTTTACAGTTTGGACAAAGAGTACGGATTAAACGTTGCGCTAAAATACCGACACAAGCATCGGAAAAGTTCACAGGGTCAAGTCCTAAGTCGAGCAGACGAGTGATAGTTTCAGGGGCTGAGTTCGTGTGTAGTGTCGATAGAACCAAGTGGCCTGTGAGCGATGCTTCTATACCAGCATGCGCAGTTTCTTTATCTCGCATCTCACCGATCAAAATAATGTCGGGGTCTGCCCTTAAAAAGGCTCGTAATGCATTCGCGAAAGTAAAGCCGATCTTTGATTGCACTTGAACCTGTTGAAGGCCTGGCTGAGTGATCTCAACAGGATCTTCAGCTGTCCAGATCTTTTTGTCCGGCGTATTTAAGTAACCCAATATTGCGTGTAATGTAGTTGTTTTACCGGAACCTGTTGGCCCAACCACCAGTAAAATACCATGTGGCTTTTTGATCATACTTTCGATCATTTCAAGATTACGTGGTGACAGGTTCATTTTTTCAATCGGCATCGCGCCACCAGTGGCCAATATCCTCATTACGACCCCTTCACCCGCAACGGTCGGAATCGTTGCAACCCGCACTTCTACCGCTTGGCCGCCAGACCTAAACGCAAGTTTTCCATCTTGCGGGATGCGCTTTTCTGCGATGTTTAAACTAGACATTATTTTGATACGAGCAATCACCGCGCTGTGATGTGACGCGGGTACTTGATTGATGTCTCGTACTACGCCGTCCACTCTCATTCTTACTCTAGTCGGGGCGCCTTTTTCAGGGTCGATATGTATGTCAGATGCATTCAAGCGTTTAGCATCATGAAGAATACGGCTCACCAAACGCACAACGGCAGGTGCATCTTCTGCTAGGTCATCCGTCTGGTCGTCAACTTCTTCATAGCTAGTGCCAATCTCATCTAATATCTCATCTAACTCACCGGGCGCAGCCCCCGCGCTATTTTCTCCTAGATATTGTAATATTTGATTGGGCAATCCAACTGCAATGTCGTAGCTATCTATCCCTAAAGCGCTTTCAATTTCCATAAGTAGCTGAGCATTGTTTGGCTCAGCCATCAGTACAGTTGGTTGTTCATGCACGTTAGCTATCACAGCCACATAGTTGCGTTTAAGATAAGATAAGTTGAGCTTTGCTTCGTTGTGATACAGGTGAAAATCGTCTGGCAGATAGGCAATAAAAGGTACTTGATAATGGACAGAAAGCGCGTTGCCTATTACGGTTTCGTTTATTCTGTATTCTGATACTAGGCGCTGAACGGTGTGTGTTACATCTGGGTCTTTAGTGAGTTCGCCCAAGATTTTTTCAGATATCAGGCCTTGGTATATAAGGTAGTCAAAGGGATTTTTCGTCCCGCCTAATTCGTAACGAAATTTATCGCCTAAAATATCCGAAATCTGCAGTGCAAGGTCTAAATCTTCAGCATCAAACTCCGCCTCAGACTTATTGATAATTTGCATAACACCCATCAATACGTTGGCATTCATTACGGGTACACATAAGATATTACGAGTAGTGAATTTGTTTGTTTGGTCGAACTTTTTATCAAATTTCAACCTAAAATGTATGCCTTCAAGCATCTTATCGTTATACGGATCATTAATGATCAGGGGTTGTTGTGCCATTGCAACATAACCAGCAATGGATTGAGGACTTATAGGTACTTTGATTTCGGTGCGTTCTTTGCCTGTTTTGAATCTAGCGACTAAGTCTTGATGTTGTGATCTTCGCTGGAAAAGAGATATACGCTGTGCGTCGAAAGCTTGAAGAATGATAGGCTCGATCTGTTGGAAAGCATCTAGCAAAGTTGAATGTTCGTTCAACTTTGTCCTTAGGGTATCTAATAACTGCGTACTCTGAATACTTGTGAACATGTGCCTGTTGGACTCTCTCTTATTCCAAATTTTGGTGGATTTATATTATGATATATAGATTTAGTTTAACATAAACGCAAAGTGTATCGTCATTTATCGGCTATTCTGTGTAAGCCATTAGTGAATCAAACAAGCTTAAAGTTCAGTAGATTCATAAACTAAGCGATATTATTAGGATTATAAAACCCAAATAACAACGTAGCGTATGTTACAACGTGCGCTGTTATTTATATAGCCGTACTCAAATACTGCTTTTTTACACAAAAAACTTGTCATCACCCCTCAAGCATGTATAATTCGCGCCCACTGTCGAGCATACATATGTAATGAAAGGCAAGGTTAGTGGGTAATATTTAGGTCTATTAGCGTTAACGCTCCTTTAAGTATTACCACGCGAAGCGCAACATAAAAGGTGTTTTTGATATGTTGCATCAGCACACTAGTTATATGAACAGGACCTCAATAAGAGGTTATTGGTTTACGCACATCTTTTCTCCTACTCTTTAAATAGAGAAGTATGGACGAAAAGGTGAATTTTTTTGTTCTTTCGATTGGAGCTTAATCGATGCCAAATCAAAGAATTCGTATTCGTTTGAAAGCGTTTGATCATAAATTGATCGATCAGTCTACAGCGGAAATCGTTGAAACAGCTAAGCGTACTGGTGCTCAGGTAAGTGGTCCTATTCCACTTCCTACCCGCAAGGAACGTTATACTGTGTTGATTTCTCCGCACGTAAACAAAGACGCGCGCGATCAATACGAAATCCGCACACACAAGCGTTTAGTAGATATCATTGAACCAACTGATAAAACGGTTGATGCTTTGATGAGATTGGACTTAGCAGCGGGCGTTGATGTTCAAATCAGCCTAGGCTAAAAGAAGAGGGTAATAACAATGTCGATTGGTCTTATCGGTCGTAAAGTAGGAATGACTCGCATCTTTACAGAAGATGGCGCATCTATCCCTGTGACTGTTATCGAAGCGACCCCTAACCGTGTTACTCAGTTACGTACTGACGACGTTGACGGTTATCGTGCACTACAAGTTACCACTGGTACAAAGAAAGCAAACCGAGTTAACAAAGCTGCTGCTGGTCACTTCGCGAAAGCAGGTGTTGAAGCGGGCCGTGGTTTGTGGGAGTTCCGTCTCGCCGATGGCGAAGGTAACGAAATTGAAGTGGGCAGTGAAATCACTGTGGAAATCTTCAATGACACGAAAAAAGTTGATGTAGCAGGCACATCAAAAGGTAAAGGTTTTGCTGGCGCAATTAAACGTTGGAACTTTAGTTCTCAGCGTATGACGCACGGTAACTCATTGTCTCACAGAGCACCTGGTTCAATTGGTCAAAACCAAAGTCCAGGTAAAGTATTCAAAGGTAAAAAGATGGCCGGTCAACTTGGTAATAAACAAGTGACTACTCAATCTTTGGAACTCGTTCGTGTTGATTCTGAAAACAACCTTTTATTAATCAAAGGTGCCGTACCTGGCGCAACTGGCAGCGACGTAGTCGTAAAGCCAGCTGTTAAAGCGTAACGTTTGGGAGTGAACTGATGGAATTAACATTGAAAGACGCGAACAGCGCTCTTGAAGTATCCGACGCCACTTTTGGACGTGAGTTCAACGAAGCGCTAGTACACCAAGTAGTAGTTGCCTTTGGTGCAGGTGCTCGTCAGGGTACTAAAGCACAGAAGACTCGCTCAGAAGTACGTGGTGGTGGTAAGAAGCCATGGCGTCAAAAAGGCACTGGCCGTGCGCGTGCTGGTACTATCCGAAGCCCAATATGGGTTGGCGGTGGTCGTGCATTTGCTGCAAAGCCTCGTGACTTTGATCAAAAAGTAAATAAAAAGATGTACCGTGGTGCGATTAAAAGCATCCTTTCAGAATTGGTACGTCAAGAACGTTTAATCGTTGTAGAGAAGTTTGGTGTTGAAGCACCAAAAACGAAAGAACTATTAAGCAAATTAAATGAACTTGAATTAAAAGACGTATTAATTGTAACAGGCGAAGTTGATGAGAACTTGTTCTTAGCTTCTAGAAACCTATACAAAGTAGACGTTCGTGACGTTCAAGGCATAGACCCAGTTAGTCTTATTGCTTTTGAAAAAGTACTAATGACTGCCGACGCGGTGAAGCAACTTGAGGAGGCACTAGCATGAACGAACAACGTTTAATGAAAGTGCTATTAGCACCTCATATTTCAGAAAAGTCTACAATGGCTGCTGAATCAAGCAACACTTTCGTTTTCAAAGTATTGAAAAACGCAAATAAAGCCGAAATAAAAGCAGCGGTAGAGAAGCTGTTTGAAGTTGAAGTGGAAGGCGTTCGTACGGTAAACGTAAAGGGTAAAGTTAAGCGTCATGGTATGGCGTTCGGCAAACGCAGCGACTGGAAAAAAGCCTATGTAGTGCTTAAAGAAGGTCAAGACATCGACTTCGTCGGTGCGGCTGAATAAGGGGATTTGATATGCCATTATTAAAAGCTAAACCTACCTCTGCTGGTCGTCGTCACGTTGTTCAGGTAATCAATCCTGATTTACACAAAGGCGCTCCACATGCTCCATTGCTTGAGAAAAATAGCAAGAGTGGTGGTCGTAATAACAACGGTCGAATCACAGTACGTCATATCGGTGGTGGTCATAAACATCACTATCGTGTAATCGACTTTAAACGCAATAAAGACGGTATTCCGGCTAAAATTGAGCGTTTAGAATATGATCCAAACCGCTCTGCAAATATTGCACTTGTGCTTTATGCAGACGGTGAGCGTCGCTACATCCTAGCGCCTAAAGGTGCAAAAGCAGGCGACGCTGTACAATCTGGTGCTGATGCTCCTATAAAAGCAGGTAATGCAATGCCTATGCGCAACATTCCTGTAGGTTCAACAGTTCACGCGATTGAAATGAAGCCAGGCAAAGGAGCTCAAATCGCTCGCTCTGCTGGTAACTATGCACAAATACTTGCTCGTGAAGGAACTTACGTAACATTGCGTTTGCGTTCTGGCGAAGTACGTAAGGTATTATCTGATTGTCGCGCCACCATTGGTGAAGTCGGGAATTCAGAGCATATGCTTCGTTCACTAGGTAAAGCTGGCGCAAATCGCTGGCGCGGAATTCGCCCAACTGTTCGTGGTGTTGCCATGAACCCAGTTGATCACCCACACGGTGGTGGTGAAGGTCGTACGTCTGGTGGTCGCCACCCAGTATCACCTTGGGGTGTTCCTACCAAAGGTAAGAAAACCCGAAGTAACAAGCGTACAGATAAACTTATCGTACGTCGTCGTAACAAGTAAAAGCGAGGATTCACCATGCCACGTTCTCTCAAGAAAGGTCCTTTTATTGACCTGCACTTGCTGAAGAAGGTAGAAGCTGCAGTGGAAAAAGGCGAAAAGAAACCAATTAAGACTTGGTCTCGTCGCTCTATGATAATCCCTGATATGATCGGATTAACCATTGCAGTCCATAACGGTCGCCAACACGTTCCTGTATTTGTCAGTGACGAGATGGTAGGCCACAAGTTGGGCGAATTTGCGCCAACGCGTACTTATCGCGGCCATGTCGCTGATAAGAAAGCCAAACGATAACAGGAGAATGAAATGGAAGTTTTAGCTAAACACCGTCATGCTCGCGTATCGGCTCAAAAGGCACGCTTGGTTGCAGATCAAATCCGCGGGTTACATGTTGAGAAAGCGCTAGAAGTGCTTACTTACAGCCCAAAGAAAAGCGCAGCGCTAGTCAAGAAAGTTCTTGAGTCAGCGATCGCCAATGCTGAAAATAACGAAGGCGCCGATATTGATGAGTTATCAGTAGCGAAAATCTTTGTTGACGAAGGCCCAACTATGAAGCGTATTAAGCCACGAGCCAAAGGCCGTGCTGATCGTATTTTTAAGCGTAGCAGTCACATCACTGTGGTTGTGGCGGATAACTAGGAGTAGATAATGGGACAGAAGGTTCATCCTACCGGTATACGCCTGGGTATCAGCAAACCATGGACATCCACCTGGTACGCTAATACAGCAGAATATGCCGACAATTTATATAGTGACCATCAAGTTCGTCAGTATCTGACAAAAGAACTTAAAAATGCATCACTTTCTAAAATCGTAATCGAGCGCCCAGCGAAAAGCATACGTGTGACTGTTCACACAGCTCGTCCTGGTGTTGTTATCGGTAAAAAAGGTGAAGACGTAGAAAAATTACGTAATCACATCACTAAGCTTGCAGGTGTACCTGCACAAGTGAACATTGCCGAAGTTCGTAAACCTGAACTAGATGCTCAGTTAGTTGGAGATTCAATCTCTAGCCAGCTAGAACGGCGCGTTATGTTCCGTCGTGCTATGAAGCGTGCGGTACAAAACGCAATGCGTTTAGGCGCACTTGGTATCAAGGTCGAAGTTAGTGGTCGTTTAGGTGGTGCTGAAATCGCACGCGGTGAGTGGTATCGTGAAGGTCGTGTACCTTTGCATACTTTCCGTGCAGACATCGATTACGCTACGTCTGAAGCATTAACCCAATATGGAATTATTGGCGTTAAGGTTTGGATCTTCAAAGGTGAAGTGTTAGGTGGTTTACCACTAACCCAAGAGCAACCAGCTCCATCTTCACCTAAGAAGAAAGGCCGTAATCCTAAGCGTGAGGGCTAATCATGTTACAACCAAAGCGTACGAAATTTCGTAAAATGCATAAAGGTCGTAACCGTGGACTTGCTATTGCCGGTGGTAAAGTAAGTTTCGGCACCTATGGCCTTAAATCTATTGGCCGTGGTCGTATGACCGCTCGTCAAATCGAAGCCGCACGTCGTGCCATGACTCGTCATGTTAAGCGTCAAGGTAAAATTTGGATCCGTGTTTTTCCTGATAAGCCAATTACTGAAAAGCCTTTAGAAGTTCGACAAGGTAAAGGTAAAGGTAACGTGGAATATTGGGTTTGTCAGATTCAACCAGGACGTGTCTTATACGAGATGGAAGGTGTGCCAGAGGAATTGGCTCGCGAGGCTTTCGCACTTGCAGCAGCTAAATTGCCATTTAAAACAACCTTTGTAACTCGGACGGTGATGTAATGAATACGACAGAACTGAGAGCAAAAAGTGTAGATGAGCTGAACGAAGAGTTAATGAGCTTGCTTAAAGAGCAGTTTAATCTTCGTATGCAACACTCTACTGGACAGCTAGAACAGACTGCCCAACTTAAAACAGTACGTCGTAACATCGCACGTGTTAAAACCATATTGACTCAGAAAGCTGGAGAATAAGATGTCTGAACAAAAAATTCGTACAGTCCAAGGTCGTGTGGTGAGCAACAAGATGGATAAAACCGTAACTGTTGTTGTAGAAAGATTTGTTAAACACCCTATCTATGGGAAGTTTATAAAGCGTTCTACTAAAATACACGCACACGATGAAGAAAACGTGTGTAACGAAGGTGATATCGTAACGGTAACCGAATGTCGTCCGATTTCTAAGTCTAAGACTTGGATGTTGGTAGACGTGGTAGAAAAAGTAACCGTATAACAACTTTGTTATATAGAAAAAGCGCACATTAAGTGCGCTTTTTTTTTATAAAAATTTGGGTTTTCGGTTAGGATAGTGAAATGCTATCGCTTGTGGTATTTTTACGGTAATAATAGATAATGCATGCAAGCTACGAGTATTTACTTAGTAGTTAGCTCACAGGGTGCTCTTGCTCTTCAATCCCAAAGGATGAAAGTTATCAAAGACCTTACTATTGATGATCTTAGCGTAACCTACAACGCTGTGACGAACGCAATACTATTGGTTGATAATGACGGTACTATAGTCTTTGCGAACTCGCATGTTAGGAATATTTTTGGTTATAGCCCTGATGAACTTATCGCTAAAAGTATAAATGTTCTTTTGCTACAAAAATACCGTCGTAGCCATCAAGAGCATATTAATACATTTTTTTCTAACGTTACGCATGAAGCTAGAACGACCAATTCATTATTCCCTGCATTGCACGCTAGTGGTCGATTTATTCAAGTTACCATCGGATTATCCTCGATCCAACTTCAAGGTAAAACCTATGCTGTTGCAAGCATTGCTCGCGTCATCGGTCCTCGTACTGTTATCGATACATTTAGGGAAGCAAGGGACGACGCACAGAAAAAAATTGAGAACAGTCAAAGACTGCTCAAGATAGGCGATGATAGCCGTGACCCCGTGTTCGTTTGTAATGAAGATGCGAAATTAAAATTTCTCAACAAAAACGCCATCATGCTGTTTGAAAAACGTTTTGAAGACTTATTGCAAACTCGAATTTTTGATATCGTCGAATGTACTAATAGTGCCTTTCAATTTCAGCTTGAGACAGCCTATAAAAATGGACGGGTGTTTACTGGTGAATGTATTTTAAAGACCGGGGTAAATGGTGACATTATCGTAGATGCCACGATTACACCTGTTTTCAATGGCAATTCTATATCTGGTTTTGTGTTTGTTGCTCGTAACATCGCCAATAGGCGAATGCTCGAGAGCCAGTTAAGAGAAGATAATGAGTTACTTGAAACGACTGCACGTTTGGCAAAGCTTGGATTCTATTCTTATGACCTAGCAAATGAAGCTTTAGAGTGGTCTGATGAAATATATAGAATTTACGAGTTACCAACAAACGCTGTGGTGACTATCGAATCTACCCTTAGTTATTATACAAAAGAAGCAGAAGAGACGCTTCGGGCAGCAATAGAACGAACGATAAACACTGGAGAGCCCTTTGATTTAGAACTGCCCTTTGTCAGCGCAAAAGGGAAGGAGTTATGGGTGCGAACGGTGGGATATGCTGAATTTATCGCAGGTAAAATTATAAAGCTAAAGGGGGCCATACAAAATATAACGTATCTAAGGAAAGCTGCCATAAATGCTGAGCAAGCTGCGAGTGCAAAAAGTAATTTTTTGACCAATATGAGCCATGAAATTCGCACACCCATTACTGGTATTGCTGGCTTAATTGAACTCTTGTCAGAGACAAGTCTCGACGATAAGCAAAAAGAGTATGTCTCGATAATTGACGATAGTACATCTTCTTTGTTGTTCTTAGTAAACCAAGTCTTGGATTATGCGAAACTACATTCTGGCATGCAGCTTTTGCATAAAAAAACCTTTGAAATTCGGTCTTTTATCAATGAAAAAAGTCATATTCATGCATACTCTTCAAGTAAAAAAGGCTGTGAATTTAAAGTAACAATTGAATCTGCCGTGCCTAAGTTCATTCATCAAGATCCCGATCGTCTTGCGCAAGTCATAAATAACCTTTTATCAAATGCAGTAAAATTTACTCCCAGAGGAAAAATCGAACTTGAGGTAAGTCAAAATGACAAGGGTGTACTTAAGTTCGCGATAAGAGATACTGGCATAGGAATTAAAGAAGAGGAGTTTGAAAAACTGTTTGTTGAGTTTCAGCAACTCGATACGTCTTTAAGTCGAAAGTACCAAGGTACTGGCTTAGGCTTATCTATATCACAACAACTAGTAAACCTTATGGGGGGTGAGATTTACGTTGAGAGCAAGTATAAGAAAGGCTCTTGCTTCTCATTTACTTTGCCCTACGACAAACCTCGTGTTAAGAAAAGTAAAAAGGTGAGTACGATTAATATTCCGAACACTGTTCTATTAGTGTCGGATAGAGAGCAAGCGCGTGTATGGCGTGAGTTAATAAACCACTACCGTTTGACCATCAAAGTATGTCAAACCTTTAAGACTGTTATCAAAACTATAAGGGAACAATGCCAATGGCAGTTAGTAGTGTTGTTAGATACCAAACTCGATCAGTTTAGTATTGATACGCTTGTTCTCTCTGTAGCGAGGTTTATCCCAAGTCCTAACGATATTCTGATTCATAATGAATTGCTTGGAAAAGGAAATTCGATCATTGGCGCCAGCCCATTAAATTTCAATATGCTTAAACAGGATAAACGACTAGATGATCCTGAATTAGTATTAAATCAAATTCGTTTATTGTCGACTTGGTATAAGGAGCAGGACAACGAGCGTGCAATAGACTGGCCCAATAAACATATATTAATCGCTGAAGATAACGAAATAAATCAACTCTTATTTACTGATATGCTCGCAGGCTATGGCGTGCAAGTATCGATGCTTGAAAATGGTCAAGAAGCTATAGACGTACTCGAGCAAGATGACAGCATAGATTTAGTTGTTATGGATTGCCAAATGCCAATTTTAGATGGATTTGAAGCAACAAAGTTAATTCGCCAAAATAAAAATAAACGCTTATCAAAAATCAAAGTTATTGCGGCAACTGCTCATGGATTCGATGAGGATATTGAGAGATGCTTTAAAGTCGGCATGGACGATGTTCTCGTTAAACCATTTTCAAAAGTACAGCTTATTTCAATGATATCTCGGTATTTATCGTGAAAAACTATCGCTTTCCTCTTCGCTATCATCTATGTAGAGCGCTCTACACTATCTTGTTGTTGTGTGCACTACCTTTACTATTAGTACTGATACGGAAAAAGCTTTTTATGAGCAAGCCATCGACAAGCGGGAGGCGATTTCGGGAACGCTTAGGTATCGTGCCTAAAAGTTACTCTCAAAACGGTATCGTCATCCATTGTGTGTCGATGGGAGAAGTAAACGCCGCCAAGCAGTTAATTGAACGTTTACTGCAATCACATCCAGATATTAGCATCACAGTTACCACAAGTTCCCATACCGGGGCTGAGCACAGTCAGAATATCTTTAAAGACAGGGTACAACACTTATTTTTACCCTTTGATTTGCCATGGTGCGTGTCATTTTTTTTAAACGCTTTGAAACCAAGATTATTGCTTATTACTGAGGTCGAAATTTGGCCAAATTTAATGCATGCCTGTAAGTCAAAAGGTATTTATACCGCGCTAATTAATGCTCGTATGAGTCGCAATTCACTTGTCCAGTACAAAAAGATATCTTGGTTATTTAGATACACACTGCGATCTTTTCAACGCATCTGCCCACAAAGTTATGAATCTTTTAACCACTTTTTGGAATATGGCGTGTATAAGAGTGCGGTTTCGCTAACCGGAAACATGAAGTTTGACTTAGAGGAAGATCAAAACGATTTGGCACTTGCGAAAGAAATAAGTAGTCGTTTTTCCTTATCTGAAAGAGTAGTATGGGTTATGGGTTCTACTCATGAGCCGGAAGAGAAGTTAGGCATAAAACACTTTTTGGCAATAAAAGAACGTTTCCCTCATCTATGTCTGGTAATTGTACCACGCCACCCTCATCGCTTTGATCAAGTATTTCAGCTCTTGAAAGCTAGTGGCTTATCTCTAGCAAGAGCGTCTGATGAAAGCGCACAGAGTAAAACTGTAGACTGTGTTCTTATTGATAAAATGGGCTGGCTAAAAGCTTGCTATGCTTTGTCTGATATTGTGTTCGTTGGAGGTAGTTTCTCTGACAGAGGCGGTCATAACCCTTTAGAGGTTGCGCTTTATTCAAAGCCGATGGCTATGGGGCCGAGTATCTTTAACAATCCTGAATTATGTGATGCCTTAGCTGACAGCGGAGCTTTAAAAATTTGTGAAAACGAAGAGGAACTGAGTACTTTCTTAGACCACGTTCTATCATATCCAGATAAAGCCGAGTCAATGGGGCAATCATGTGAGGATGTTTTGAAGGCTAATCAAGGCGCAGTTACAAACACTTATGAAGTAGTGCAAAACTTATTAGAAAGAACATAAAAAAGGCTTTGCTACTGCAAAGCCTCTACAAACTATTAATCTTCGTCAAAATGGACATGACAGATTAAATTGTTCCTACTCTCCTTGTTCAGCGCTCACTGGAAATCCTCTGTCACGCATTAGTGCTTCGACTTTTGCGTCACGTCCTCTAAACGCTCTGTACGCGTCTGCAGGATCCATTGCATTACGAACGGAGAATAAGTATTGCACTAAACGCTCACTTAGCTCCTTATCATAAAATCCGCCAGGTGCTTGAGCAAAGGCTTCAGCTGCATCAGATGTTAATACTTCAGCCCACATGTAACCGTAGTATGCTGCAGCGTAACCTTCAGATGAAAAGACATGGCCAAAGTGAGTGGAGCGATGTCGCATAACGATTTCTTCAGGCATACCGAGTGCCGCTAGTTGCTCTCGCTCAAAAGTGTCTGGCTCAATGCTTTGGGGATCAGTAGTATGGTAAAGCAAATCCATGATGGCTGATGCCATATACTCGGTGGTCTTAAACCCTTCGTTGAACGTTGAGGCTTGCTTGATTTTAGCCACCAATGATTGAGGAATAGGCTCTCCCGTTTCGTGATGAACAAGGTAGGTATTTATAACTTCATCGGTCAATAACCAACGTTCAAGTAACTGCGACTGAAATTCGGTGTAATCACGTACGCCGGAATGAGAGCTTGGGTACTTTACATTAGCTGATAAAAAATGAAGAGCATGACCAAACTCATGGAAATACGTTTCTGCATCGTCCCATGAGATTAATGTAGCCTCACCATCGGCCCCTTTTACAAAGTTAGAGTTGTTAGAAGACAAAACTGACTTTTCGCCATCAAAAGTGGTGTACGAACGATAAGTAGTTGCCCAAGCACCAGAACGTTTGCCTTGTCTTGCAAAAGGATCCAAATACCAAAGACCAATAAACTCACCACTGTCTTTATCATTGACTTCCCATACTTTCACGTCAGGATGGAACACCGGAACCTTGCCTGGCTCGATTGCTGTAAAGTCGAAATTGAAAAGGCGTCCGGCCACATAAAACATAGCCTCTCTTAATTTATCGAGTTGCAGATACTGTTTTACTTCGTCTGAATCTAGGTCATATTTAGCTTTACGCACTTTTTCAGCATAATAACGATAGTCCCAAGGTTCAATTTCAAAATCTGCACCCTCAGAATCAGCCACGGCTTGCATGTCGGCGACTTCTTCTTCGACACGAGCAATCGCTGCGGGCCAAACTTTTTCCATCAAAGCCATGGCGTTGTCAGGTGTTTTTGCCATGCGGTCTTCGAGTCGCCATTGTGCATAATTTTCATAGCCTAATAATGAGACTCGTTCATGCCGCAAGGTCAATATTTGTTTTATAAGTTCATTATTATCAAACTCATCGGCATTGTCTCCGCGGCTGTAGTAGGTTTCCCAGACTTTCTGACGGAGCTCACGATTATTAGAATATTTGAGGAAAGGGTCCATAGAAGAACGGGTATTAGTAATGGCATATTTTCCTTCTTGGCCTCGCTCTGATGCCATCGCTGCGGCCGCATTGACGAATGACTGTGGAAGCCCGTCTAATTGCGAATCATCAATATACAAAACATAGTTTTCTTCATCAGCCAATACGTTATTTGCAAACTTTGTATGCAATGATGCCAATTCTTGATTAATCTCTGCATATCTCGCTTTATCTTCTTCCGACAATAAGGCCCCATTGCGCACAAAACTACTATATCGCATCCAGGTAATACGCTGCTCTTCTGTGCTCAGTGATGCCATTTCCTCACTTTCATAGACCGCCTTTACGCGCTCAAATAGCTTTTGATTTTGTGAAATCTTTGAACTATAAGCAGATATCTTAGGTGCCATTTCTTGTTGGATTTTTCTAAACTCTGGAGAGCTTTTGTTTGAACGCCAAATACCATAATAGACAAACGCGCGACTTAGCATTTTCCCTGCACGTTCCATCTCAACAATGGTATTTTCAAAGTTAGGCGCTTCCTCATTATTAGCAATACGGTCGTATTCTTTTAGGGCCTCTTGCATGCCAATTTCAAGGGCATCTTTAAGCGAACTGAGTTCCATTTTGTCAAATGAAGGTACACCGCCGTAAGGACCTTCGAATTGTGCTAATAAAGGGTTGTTTTGCTCTTGTGTCATAGCAACTGTCGCTGACACAACCTCGCTTTTTTCTGGAGCAGGCGAGCAGGCGCCCAGGCCCATTATTACAGCAACAGTAATGAGACTTAATATTGGTTTTTTCATGAGGACTTCCTTATTATTATTATTTTGCCAAGGTCGCAGGACCTTGCTCTTTAGTTAAACACGATGGTCTTATTTTGACAAATAATGACTCTATGTTCTATGTGATATCTAATACCCGCTGCAAGGGCGTTTATTTCGCATCTTTTGCCTTTTCTTACCATATCTTTGGCGCTATCACTGTGAGAAATTCTCATCACCTCTTGCTCGATAATTGGGCCTTCATCAAGATCACTGGTGACATAGTGACAGGTTGCGCCAATTAACTTCACTCCTCTATTGTATGCTTGTTCATAAGGCTTCGCGCCCACAAATGAAGGTAAAAAACTGTGATGAATGTTAATGATTTTTCCTGCTCTTTTTTGGCATAAAGTGTCAGGCAAAATTTGCATAAATCGAGCAAGTACCGTTAGGTCTATCTGATGTTCGTCTAACAAGCGGTCAATCGACTCAAATGCAGCAACTTTGTCTGTGGAAAAATCCACAAAATGAAACGGAACCTCATACCAATCGGCATATTTCTTCATACTCTCATGGTTGGCGATGATGCAGGATATTTCGCAATCGAGTTCTCCGGTGTGCCATCGATGTAATACATCATTTAGACAATGCGACTCTTTACTTGCAAGTAAGGCAAGCTTGGTTTTGTTTTCGGAACTATGCAAGCTCCAGTTCATATCAAATTGTTGTGCAACCTTAGCAAAGGCACGTTCAAACTCACTATGGTCGATCGTAACCGAAGTCGCTTCTATTTCGTGGCGCATAAAAAAGCGTCCTAATTGCGTATCGGTATGATGGCTGGCCTCTAAGATGTTTGCGTTATAAGACGCTAAAAATTGAGAAACCGCCGCAACCAAGCCTACTTGGTCTGGACAGTCTATTATCAACTTGTATGAAGATGGCAATTTATTGTTCCTTTTACTTTTTGATAGACTCAAGAGCGCCTATCTAATTTACTAAATAGTAACAGCTGTCAGCTTGCAACAAGCGTGTTAACTGGTGAGATTTATTACGCATGAAAATATGCGACTAAAGTCTCGGTGCCGGGGAACGCAGCTAAATTAACATAAAAGTTAAAAGCGCTTTTGAAATCAATGCTTATTTTCGTCGTGTTTGCAAGTCGCAGCTGCTAAGTATCGGTCGCTAATACAAGCCATTCGAAGAGATTAGACACTCGTCTCTTAGCGACTTTAACGACCGTGCTTTCTGCCCGTCAGTTTACCTGTTTGCTACATCAACAGACAAATAGTTTTATTCAATTCATTTGTGATAGTTTAGATAATTCAATCGTAAACTGACGGCACAAAAAGAATTGATATAAATCATGGTTTTGGCGAGTTATTGTTTCGGGCTACTAACGTCTCATAGCGTCTCTTTGCTAATACCGTTATAAATATCGTTTAAGCTTTGACAGTTTACAGTCGTTGATTATGACAAATATAAGGATAAAGAAATGGGTAGAGTAGCATTGGTAACTGGCGGTACACGTGGTATTGGTGAATCGATTTGTACTACATTAAAAGATAAAGGTTACACAGTAGTAGCAAACTATGCTGGGAATGATAAAGCAGCAGAAGAATTTACTGCTCGTACCGGCATCGCTGCAGCAAAATTTGATGTGTCAGATTTTGAAGCTGTGCAAACTGCGATTGAAAAGATCCAGCAAGACGTTGGTCCTATTGACGTATTAGTAAATAACGCTGGTATCACTCGTGACGGTACAATGCACAGAATGTCATTTGAAAAATGGGATGCTGTAATTCAAACCAATCTAGCTTCGTGCTTTAACACTTGTAAAGCGGTTATTGAAGGCATGCGTGAGCGTAACTTTGGACGTATAATTAACGTCGGCTCTGTAAATGGTCAAGCTGGTCAGTATGGGCAGGTGAACTATGCGGCGGCTAAATCAGGTATTCATGGCTTTACAAAAGCATTGGCATTGGAAAATGCTGCGAAAGGCATTACGGTAAACGCGATTGCACCAGGTTATGTAGATACTGACATGGTGAGAGCTGTTCCAGAAGATGTACTAGTCAAAATTATCAGAACCATTCCTGTTGGCCGCTTAGGCAGACCAGAAGACATCGCTAATAGTGTTGCTTTCTTAGTCGACGATGAATCAAGCTTCATTACGGGTTCTACATTGTCAATCAACGGCGGTCAACACATGTATTAAACGCTGCCCCCTGGGAGTGTTGAGTTACATCTTAAGATAAAACCTAGCTATTTAAAGTAGCTAGGTTTTTTTATTTTTTTTCTAAAATGTCCTATCCCAAAATTACGAACTTAGGATTGCCGTTATTGTCTCGGGTGAAGGGAAGCCATCTGCAATCATGTTATTTTGAGATTGAAATTGTCTAATACCTTCTCTGGTCGCAGGCCCCAATATTCCGTCTGCGCCTCCTACATCAAAGCCAAGCGCGTTTAGCTTTTGTTGTAGTCTAGCAATTTCAGTGATCTTGAACGGTGGTAAATCAGGAAGTTTATTGTGCAATCCAACGCCACCAGCCACTTGATTAGCTAGTTGCCCAACTGCAATAGCATAAAACTCTGAATTGTTCCATCTCATGATAATTTTGAAGTTATCATAGGTAAGAAACGCCGGTCCCTTGTGACCTGACGGTACGCGAAGCCGTGCTTCTAGTTCACTAAAAGGTAGTGCTGAGTCATCTGCCATCGTTAAGCCAAGCGATTTCCATTGGCTTACTGACCTCTCTTCGCTGTTCGCTAGGCGATAGTCGAAGCCTTTAGGCAAGGCAACTTCTCTTCCCCATCTTTCACCCGATTTCCAACCTAGCTTCCACAAAAAATTGGCCGCAGATTTGAGAGCATCTTTTTCACTGTTCCAAAGGTCAATTTTATTATCACCGTCACCGTCGATGGCATAATTTGTATAGGTGGTTGGCATAAACTGAGTATGGCCCATGGCTCCCGCCCAAGATCCTTGCATCTGTTCACGGCTCAAGTTTTGACTGTCCATTAGTTTAAGCGCTAAAAATAACTCTTGACTAAAAAATCGTGAACGCCGCTCGTCGCAAGCGAGGGTTGCAAGTGAGTCCAGAGTAGACATGTTCCCCTTATATCCCCCGTAATTTGTCTCTAGGCCCCAGAAAGCAATTAGATAGTGACCAGGGATCCCATATTTTTGGGTTAATGTCTTAAGGAACTCCTTGTGCTCAGCGTATTTTTCTTTGCCTTTGTTAATTCTCCAATCGTTTACGCGTTTTGAATAGTAACTTGGAAAGGTTGATACGAACTCAGGTTGGCTTCTATCAAGCTCTATGACTCGAGGGATAAACTTCATGTTTGCGAACTCTTGCTTGGCGCGCTCGGCGCTCACACCTTTTGCTATAGCCTCTTTTTGTTTGGTAGCCAAACACTGTTGAAAGTTCTGTTTATTTGACTCGATCAGTGACGAAACGTCGTTTTGCTCTGCATGTAGATGTTGGATGCCAGAAAACAATAAAAAGCCCAATGTGAAGATCAAAAGCCTTGGGCGGTTAGCGGTGAACATTTTCAAAATCGCGTCCTTCGAATTAAGGTCTGTTGAATCGATGATAATAGATTAGTGCATGCTTAATGACAATTAGTTCAGATGAAATCTTCTGAACAAAAAAAGCCCAGCAATTGCTGGGCTTTTTGAGGTAATTATCGATTTGTTGTTTACTCGTACTTATTAATAAATTCAGTCACAATAGGACGAATATTCTTTCGGTACATAGAGCCACTGAAAATACCGTAGTGACCAGCTCCAGCTTGTATATGGTGTTTACGCATATTCTTTGGAATACTTTTACAAATGTCTTGTGCCGCTTCCGTCTGACCTAGGCCGCAAATATCATCATTAGCGCCCTCAACTGTTAGTAGAGCTGTATTGTCAATGGCTTCAAAATTCACAGGCTCCCCTTTATAGGTAATTCGGCCTTTGGCTAGCTCATTGTTTTTAAATACTCGCTCGATTGTTTCTAAATAGAATTCTGCAGGCATGTCTAAAACAGCCATATATTCGTCATAGAAAGCTCTAAAACGGTCTGCGTCTTCTTGCTCTCCAAACAATAAGTTTTGGAAGAAACCGACATACTTTTTCATATGGCTTTTGTGGTTCATTGAAATAAACCCGCCCAGTTGCATGAATCCTGGGTATACCTTTCGACCAGTGCCAGGATATCCCATTGGGACTTCCATGATTGCCACGTTTTTAAACCAGCTCATAGGTCTAGTTTGAGCAAATTCATTTACTCGAGTTGGGTTCTTAGTCGTATCGAGTGGTCCAGCCATTAATGTGAGCGATTTAGGCGTACTTTCGTTTTTTTCTTGCGCCATAACTGCCGTTGCGATAAGAGCCTGAACGGTGGGCTGACAGATGGCGATTACATGTGTGTCCTTGCCCAGAAATTCCATGAATTTAATAAGATAGGATACATAACAATCAAAAGAAAATGGACCTGCGTCTAATGGCACTTCGCGCGCATCGGCCCAATCAGTAATGTAAATCTCGTGGCCCGGAAGCAAGGCTTCAACGGTGCCTTTTAGGAGAGTGGCGTGATGGCCAGATAAAGGAGCAACTAATAAAACTTTGTCTTTGTCGCGATGACCTATTCGGTCAAAATGCATTAGATCACAAAAAGGTAGAGACATAACCACTTCTTCTCTTACCTTAAAGGTACCAGAGCCGTCAGCAGCTTTTACTTCGTTAATTTCGAAGCCTAGCTTGTCGTATCTTCTGGTCAATCTCATGGCGGTCTCGAGGCTTGCGTTTGCAAATCGTCCGGACCAAGTATAGGAAACTGGATTAGATGGGTGAGTCACAATATCGTTAACAATACTGAGCCCTTCATTCATCATTTGGCCAGTACGTGCTAAGAAATCATAGGTTTGATAATGCATAACTCATTCTCCACTCTTTAAATCTTTAAGATGAAAAAACTTCAATCACCCGAATATTTCTTGTTCTGATGATTGAAGTCCTTTGGATCACACTGCGATCCGTATTGCGATTGTAATGTAAACTTTAAAGTTTATATTACTTAGCAACAGCTGTTAGTTTAGAACTTACTTCTTCACTAAGCTCTTTTATCATAGCGCCAGCTTTTTGTTGAGCACCTGATACTAAAGTGTAAGTCTCTTTAGCTGATTCAGTGATAGTTTCTTGTAAAGATTCTAAATATGCTTTTTGAGCTTCAGCAAGACTCATTACGTCTTTTTGCTGGCCAGCTGTTTCAGCGAATGATACACCGTTGCTTAAAAGAGTAGAGAAAAGAGCGTTTTGCTTTTCTGCTAGTTCTTGTAAAGTGTTCATGTTTAATGTAGCTAGTTCAGTTACAGGCTTCATTGAATCTTTAAGTTGCTCGTTCATTTGTTCAAACATAATGTTTCTCCGTTGGGATGTTGGTAATTAAAAAAATTAAGATTTATCAGCTGCTTTTACATCAGCAGGAGATAATTTTGCGACGCTCTTCTTGGTAGAAGCAGCTTCTGCATTCTGTTCGCTTTCAGTTTTCACTGTTTTCGCCGGAGCTGCTTTTGGAGCAGCGGCCTTTGGCGCTGAGGCTTTCGGGGCAGCTTTAGGAGCCGCTTTTGTGGCAGCTTTAGGAGCAGCTTTTTTTGCTGGTGCCTTTTTAGCCGCAGGTTTTGCTTCTGCCTTTACCACAGGTTTAGCTTCGGCTTTTTTTGCAGCAGGTTTTGCTTTTGCAGCCGGCTTGGCCTCTGCTTTTGCTGCTGGTTTAGTTGCTTTCGCTACTGTTTCTTGTGCGTTTTCAAAAGCCGCTTTTGTTTCTTGGCTGACGCTTTCTAGACTAGTTTTCACTAAATCTGTCATTTCGCCTCTTATGCCATTCAATCCTGCGTAAGTATTTTTTGATGCACTTGCTAAACGCTCTCTTACAGACTCTGCGTAAACAGATTGTGCGGCTAAAACACCCTTGATTTCGTCAAGGTCACTTAGGTTTTCAACTAGCTTTACGCTGTCTGTCATAACGCCTGTAAACAAAACGGTTTGCTGCTGTGATACAAGCTCAAGCGTCTTAGCATTCATCTCAAAAAGACTGGCGGCTGGCTGTGCCGACTTTTTCATTTGTTCTGAAAATTTGCCAAACATGATCGATATCCTCAATAATAAAAATTCAAATGCTTGTTGCTAATTCTTATGTGCTTGCTGCACTGCAACATCTGGTATGTTCAAATAATAGACGCTACAGAGAAAAGATCAAGTGTTTTTTTGTTGCGGTGCAACATTTTTTTTGGTGGGAATTGATATTGAGGCTTAGGTTGTTGAATTTATTGCTTTTATTCCTTTTTCCGACCTTTGTCGTAAGACCAAGTCGACATGTTTTGCTCCATCATCTTGGTAAATATGCCCATTGGAGAGTTGTCGACCATGTTTTTCATCAGACCCTGCACTTTTTCTTGTTGTTCGATGAACTGTACAATGCTCTGCTCTAAATATTGGCGTACATATACTTCCATGTCTGAATCGTAAAAGCGAATCAACTGTTTTAGTAAAACGTCCGTTAGTAGTGATTCGTGTTCGTTTGCTTCAGACTCAGTAATAATCTGCAGTAGTACACTCTTGGTGATGTCGTCAGAAGTCTTAGAATCGACAATTTGGAAGTCACTATGATTATTGATCAGTTCTTTGATATGACTGAGATTCACGTATTTACTATTTACGGTGTCATACAATCTTCGATTCGGGTATTTCTTAATAATGATCAATGAATAGCTTCCTGTAAATTCCTCTATGCTTAGATATCCAAAGCATTTACGTTACAAGTATACAAAAAAACGCCTGCATTTGCAGGCGTTTTACTTAAGCTATGATATGCCTTATTGGAGGATTTTCTTCACATACTCCCCAGGCGCATCTCCTAGCGCTGGCAGACTATCACTTTGTCCGGGTTGAATCGCTTTGATACGTTTCCCTGACTGAGGCTTTAACCACGCATGCCAATCTTTCCACCATGAACCCTCTTGTTCGCTTGCGCCTTCCATCCATTCCTCTGGGGTGTCTGGCAATTCATCATTAGTCCAATGAGGATATTTTCCACCTTTAGTCGGGTTAATAACGCCGGCAATATGACCAGATCCACCTAATACAAATCGTTTTGGACCACTTATCAATTTGGTTCCCTCATAGGAGCCTTGCCACAAGACGATGTGGTCAGCGACGGTAGTTAAGAAATAAGTAGGCACATCAATGTTAGCAAAATCAATTGTGACTCCGTCTACTTCGACCGTTCCGCCGTCCTTTAACTTGTTTTCCCAATACGTCAAACGTAAATACTGCTTAAAACAAGCTGCTGGTATGTTCGTAGAATCACTATTCCAATACAAAATATCGAATGGTGCTGGATCTTTACCTTTTAAGTAATTATTTACAAAGAATGACCAAAATAGACTGTTTTCTCGAAGTAAACTGAAACTCATCGCGATAATACGACCATCAAATACGCCTTTAATATCAGCGTTATTTTCGATCATGGAAAGCATATCTTCAGAGAAGTAATTCGCGACTTCCCCTGGCTGCGAAAAGTCTAAAAGTGTTGTCAGTAATGTCAGAGAGTTAACGCTTTCGTCACCTTTAGCTCGTAAATAGGCAACGGTCACTGCGCTTAGCGTGCCACCCACGCAGAAACCGGTGAGGTTCACTTTTTCTTTGCCAGTAATCTCTTTTACTACATCGAGAGCAGCAATCGGCCCTTTTCGCATATAGTCAAAAAAGTCGTTATCGGCCAATTCTGCATCTGGATTGACCCAAGAAATCATAAACACTGAGTAGCCACTGTCGAGTAGACCGCCAACAAGAGATTTTTTCTCTTCTATGTCCATAACATAATATTTATTGATGAACGGCGGTGTGACTAATACGGGCGTTTCATGAGCGGTCTTTGTTTTTGGCTCATAATGCAGTAGCTCTATTAATTCGTTTCTGTAGACAACCTTGCCTGGCGTGGTCGCTAAATTCTCGCCTATTTCAAATGCTTTGCTGTCACTTTGACGCATTTTGAAGGCTTCTAGCGGACTTTGTTCAAGATCTTCTAAATAGGCTTGCATACCTTTCAGTAGACTCTGACCTTGAGTTTTTAGAATTTCTTCACACACTTCTGGATTGGTTAAAACAAAATTTGTAGGTGACAGTGAATTAACGTACTGGCGAGTATAAAACTTTGCTTGCTCTGCATCTTTAGCATTTGAAAATTCTATAGATTCAACGATATTAGTCATCATATCTACATTGATCAGATAGCTTTCTTTTATATAGTTGAAGACTGGATTGTCATCCCAGTCTTGATGACTAAAACGTCGGTCTTTTTTGGCTTTATTTGTTTGTTCGACTTCTTCTCCAAGCATAGCTTTAGATGCGCGCTGCCATAAATCTGCTTGTTTTTGCATATATTCAACTTGTTGGTTGAATAATTTACTGGCGTCGATTTTTGTATCGCCTGACAATAAAGACTGCAATTTTTGAAGATCACCTAAAAAAGGACTGCTCTGCTGGTCACCAACGCTTGCTCGTTTGACGATATCATCCGCCACCGTGTTAAAGATTTTGGCATATTGCTCTATATAGCCCAACACCTGTTTCTCATCACTGCCCATTTTATTATCCTTTGTTAAACTTGTTTGCTCAGCTGTTCTTGGAGTCTGTTTTTTCGCTTGTCACGTTTCCTGTTTTTAGGAAGCTACTCATCATCTTTTGATACGCATTAAAGCCACTCATACCTGATTCCATCGATGGTTTAATGAATGTTTCGAAGGCGGTTTGTGGATCTTGCTCGCATTTTTTTAATAAGTCATTTGTAATTGAAGCATGTAAATCGCTAAAATCAGGTAGACCGAAAATTTCTCGGGCTTCAGAAGGGGAAAGTTCGAGTTCAATTTTCACTTTCATTTACATAGGCCTTATGTAATTTTAAGTTGAACTACAAGCCTAATCGCGAGCCCAAACCTTGTCCAGTCTCATAGACTAATGTAGCACCGAATGAAAAACTGTCCTTTATTGGGACTGAAATCGTGATAAGAAATCATCTTTTGTTGGCTGATGAAAGACATGCAATATGGACTATAAATAATTGAAACTAGTATCTTTGATAAGTATGCCATTTAAATGGTTCACTCGACATTTTTGGAAAATTAGCGTTGTTTCGCTCGTAGTGATTGTCAGCTACCTCGTATATTTGGACGCACAAATACAACCTAGATTCGAGGGCAATAAATGGGAGGTTCCCGCACAAATTTTCGCTCGCCCCTTAAGTATTGAGAAGGGAGAGGAGATCAGTAAACAAGAGATCTTGGACGAGCTAAAATTACTTGGATACAGAGCAACACAGCGAGCAGACGAAGTGGGCGAATACTCGAGCGCGTTAAATAAGTTGATCATTTATCGACGCGAATTTTATTACCCTGACCACACCTATCCTGCACAAAAAGTGCTCATAGAGTGGGATGGCGCAAGGATTTCGTCAATTCAAGCAATAGAATCAAATACTAGGCTACGTCGAACCAGCCTAGAGCCTTGGTTGGTCTCTCGTCTTGTCGGCGGTTTAGACGAAGATAGGATGTTAGTAGGTAATGCTGATATCCCTAGTTTATTAAAAGCCAGTTTAATAACAGTAGAAGATCGGGATTTTTACGAACACTTTGGTGTAGCTCCATTATCAATACTACGTGCCTTAATTGCTAATATCACTGCGGGGCGCACGGTTCAAGGCGGTAGTACTTTGACTCAACAACTAGTCAAGAATTTGTTTCTCACTCGCGAACGCTCATACGTACGAAAGCTAAAAGAAGCGGCAATGGCTTTGGTTATAGATGCAAGATACAGTAAAGACGAAATATTAAACGCCTACATCAATGAAGTTTTTTTAGGACAAAATGGTGCAGTCGCGATTCATGGATTCGGACTTGCAAGTCATTATTTTTTCAATCGCCCATTAAACGAGCTTGGGATCACCGAAATCGCAACGCTAGTTGGTATGGTAAAAGGCCCTTCGTATTACGATCCGATACGTCATCCTGAGCGTTCAACAGAGCGTCGAAATCTAGTTTTAAGGCTCTTATTTGAAAACTATGAAATTTCAAAGGAAGAATATGAAAAGGGGCTTAATACTCCCTTAATTACTCATGATAATCCGGCCCTTGCATCGGGAAAACATCCGGCGTTTATGGATAAAATACGTTCTGAATTAAAAAGCGTGGTGCAAACAAAAGAGACTCGCTTATCTGGCGTGAAGGTCTTTACTACACTAGACATTAATGCTCAACGAAGAGCTGAAGCTGCGCTGGTTAACGTTGTAGCACAAAAGCGCAAAGCTTATAAACAGCCGGCGCTACAAGGAGCCTTGGTAGTATCTGACATCAAGTCAGGCGGTATTCGAGCGATTGTGGGCAGTATGGATACCACTTATGCTGGGTTCAATCGAGCGCTCAATGCGAAACGGCCTATCGGCTCTCTCATTAAACCAGTTATTTATCTGAGTGCCTTAGAAGATCCTTTTACCTTTAATTTAGCATCGCAAGTGGACGACAAACCCATTACTTACGATGATGCGAATGGTGAAAAATGGAGACCTTTAAATGCGGATAAAAAGTTTAGACAAAGCGTTAATTTGATGGATGCAATTGTGCACTCTTATAATGTGCCCAGCGTAAATATTGCTGCTAAAGTGGGTTTTGATGAAGTGGTATCGACGATTTCAAGACTTGGAGTACAAAGCGATGCTAAGCCTTTGCCTTCGATTGCCCTCGGTGCAGTAGAGATGTCTCCGCTTAATGTAAACCAGATTTATCAAACCATTTCTAACAATGGTGAGTTAAGACCTTTATACGCCCTTTACGCAGTTTCGACGCATGATAATGCGTTAATTTGGAAACACCAGCATCGCTCGCAAAACAGGGCTGATGAAGACGCGACTTATTTACTCAACTATGCACTGCACAAAGTGACAAAAGAGGGCACTGCAAAAGCGATTGGCAAAACCTTCAGTAAAATTAATATGGCAGGCAAAACTGGGACAACAGATGATTACCGAGACAGCTGGTTTAGTGGTTTTGACCGAAATCTTGTCACCACTGTTTGGCTCGGTAATGATAACAACGCGCCGATCAATATGTCGGGAGCAACAGGTGCTTTGCCAGTATTTATTGAGTTTCAAAAAAAGATGTCACCAAAAAGTTTGGTTAGGCGCTTCCCTGAGTCATTGACGATTGCCCATTTCGATAAATCAACGGGTAATCATACACTGGCGCGCTGCGATGACGTTTTGAGCGTACCAGCAATTAAGTATGCACTTGCTGATAGAGTTTCTTGCCCTGACAGTTCGGGACAATCAACCGTGCTTGAGCCAGAAGAGAAAGAAAAGAAAAAATCTTGGTGGGAGCGCTTATTTTCTTGAGAAAATTGCGTATTTAATTTTTTGCCTGTGCTGTCAATTTACTTGTTAGATATTCTGAAATAGGTCATGGTAGCGCTTTAAATGGAATATGAGCGAAACACGGCAATGGCGTCCTAAAAATGAGTATTTTCAGCAACTTCACAGAAGTACCAGAATTTTCGTTCACAGAAATATCACTGACTTGGTTTTTGATCACGGCTTCTGTAGCCATGATCTTTTCGTTGATTGAGGCTTGGCTTGCAACGCTTATTGTGTACGGAAAGCTCACATTTTTAAAAAAAGTATTCCCAGTACCCCACAATTTGGTGCGCTCCCATGTGGATTATTTGATTATGGCGGCGCTTTTATGTCTGTCGTATTTCTTGTGCATACACTTACGGATTGAACCGCCGGCTTGGCTCGTAGCCCTTCTATGTTTTGGCGTGCTATACAACCCTTTTGGGTTTTTCTTACAAGCCATCAATCCTAAGATAGGTCGTTCAGATACAACGTTCGGGCGCATTGTGGTCTGCGCCAGCTTCTTGCCAACAACGCTTGGTTTTGGCTACGTGTTTATAAGCGTTATTTTAGCGCTTCTATCATAAGGACCTGATATTACATCTGCGCCAAGCTGTATCTTTGAAGCCCTTAAGAACGTTCGAGAGAATGACACCAGATACTAGTGTTGTAGCCGCGTGAATTTCTCAGCTAATTGGTCAATATCTTCTTTGTGCTCAGGGTCAGGTATAATGCACTCAACAGGACACACTTGTACGCAACTTGGCTCGTCGTAATGGCCAACACATTCAGTGCATTTGTCGCTGTCAATCTCAAAAATCTCGTTGCCCATGAAAATGGCTTCGTTTGGACACTCTACTGCGCACAAGTCGCAGTTTATGCATTCTTCCGTTATGTGTAATGCCATTTTAATACCCCTGTTGTTGTCTCGTTTGATGTTGCTATCTCGCTGATATATATCTTTAAATATCAGTCATCTGAATGCTCAGGGGCACTATTATGAACAAACATATATGTATAATAAGCAGCCATCACTAGCATGATTAATATACCTAGAAAAGAACCCCATACTACTGGATCGCTAAAAATCATAGAAAACATAGTCAATTACCTCTTTAAAAAATTGGGCCTTTAAATGCCGTTTCTCTTTGTTGCTTATCTTATGTAATACAAGAAGTAGACCATATTTCCAAATTAATTTAAGTGTATGTAAATATTGAACTTTATCTAATTTGGGGGAGGGTACAAAAATAAAACCTATAATTTAATTGTCATTATTGGCGATGTCGCTGCCAATAATGGCATTGATGCCGTTAGTATTGAGGAGTATTCAGTATGTAAAAAATTGGCTTTTAGTACGTTTATGCGCACGTATTTCTGCGAGACACGTGTATACATAAATAGTAAAAATATTATGATTATTTTAATTCTGAGCTTGGAAATTGCTTTTTCTAACTTATATTGATGAACTTAGCACTGGTTAGAAAATAGGTTGGCAAACGGCTCCTATGGCGCAGCATTGAGGCGAATTGTTGGCAAGCACTCAGCCAATAAGTATAAATTTTCCACCTTACTTTTTTATCAATGGTGA
This sequence comes from Glaciecola sp., assembly GCA_965658765.1. Classification (GTDB taxonomy): domain Bacteria; phylum Pseudomonadota; class Gammaproteobacteria; order Enterobacterales; family Alteromonadaceae; genus Glaciecola. Next base: position 46,439 of record CBFHTO010000014.1, read on the forward strand.
TACATTATGGCGTCAATTATAATGCAAGTGATGTCAATTATGCGAACAACAGTCAGTATTGAAGATGAACTTTTTGCGCAAGCAGCGCAATTCTGCGAACCAAATAGCGATAAAGCCAGTGTGATAAGAGAAGCTATGAAAACTTTCGTGCTAGTCAAGGCAGCACAAAGGCTCGCAGCGCTTGGTGGAAGGAAACCTGAAATGGAAGATATTCCCAGACAGAGGGGGTGAAAATGGTATTGGTAGATACCTCTGTTTGGGTAGCCCATTTTAAAGCTACAAATGATGACCTCGTTTACCTACTAAAGAATGACGAAGTACTATGTCATCCGTTAATATTGGCTGAGATTGCCTGCCGAACTCCTCCGGGCCCTCGGGCACAGACTCTTAAGGATCTGTCGCTACTGCAAACTATTCCTGTTGCAACGATGCAAGAGGTACTCGAATCCATTGAGGTAAACAAACTTTATGGTAAGGGTTGCGGCTATATAGATTTAGCACTTCTAGCGTCAGTTTTTCTATGTAAAAGTCAAAGCTTATGGACTCACGATAAAAGATTGAATATGTTAACCTCACAATATGGGAAGGCCTTTCAAATAACCACTTAAACCAAATCTAAAGAGTCTCATCGTCAATGTCCGCATCACGCCCTGAGCCATTCAACAAGCTTTTTATGCCGCTAAAAGAGGAGAGTTTCTCTCTTTTAGTGCTTTTAAATATTTCGATTCATCGTAAGGCGTTCTCGCCTTCCAACATTTAAATACAATCCGCACCCATTTGTATGAAAGCGCTCTAGCTGCTTGTTGGTGAGACCTCCCTTTTGCTCCTTGGTTCGCATAGTAAAGGCCGGCCCAATAAGACTGGTGAACACTTTTGGCTGCCCATTCAATAAAGCTTTGCCTAACGAACTTCGAACATTGCCACCGCCAGTGCACCCAGCACGATTGGCCACTTCGCTCTGTAACCGGCGACAGGCCAGCGTAATTTTGGATTTCTTTTGCTCATGCTTTTTTAAGGTTAACAGCGTAGAAAAGCGAAAATTAAGTGCAACGATAACCACTATGTGAATTCACTTTATAAAATCTTGAACCCAACAACAAAATCTCAGCTAAGAGATTAGAATTAATTTATAATTACAAACAGAGATAGAGTCTATGAAAATAAAACAAACAATTATGTTGTTGACAGCGATTAACGCTGCATACGCTTATGCAGACGTCAACTATGATTTGGATGATTTGCAGCGTTGGGAAATGGTCAGCGTTGAAATCTGTTTGGATGCCGCGTTGGAAAAGATTGATGGTTCAGCTCAATGACATGAATTAAAGGTTGAAGGTGATGACCCAGTTTACGAGTTTGATATTTTAGCTGAGGATGGCAATCAATATAACGTTGAGTGCAATGCGGAAGACGGGTTTGTGACGGAAGTCGAACGTAAAGCGTCACCCGATGATCCAGTCTTTAAGCGATATGCAAAAATATCAAAACAAGATGCTGAAAAAGTCTCCTTGGATTTTCATCCAGGTGAAGTCGTTGCAACTGAATACGAAGTTGGATTCGATGGCAGCGTGACTTATGAGTTTGATATCATGACGAACTTAGGTCCTGAAGTGAAAGTAGACGTGAACGCAGTGACTGGTTAAATTGAAGAAGCAAATTTTGAGTTGTATGAAATTGGCGCTGTAGAAAAAAAATAAGCACTCACAGACATAATGGCAAAATAGTGAGTGTTAACTATTTTTTCCCTCTTATTTCCTCTCGCTTTACCAAAGACTGCCGATATGTAATTTATGAATGCAGATTTTATTATATTTTATGTTTTCCTCCCGGTGTTTGCGTTTTCTTTTGCAAGCGCGATGGCATGGTTGCTTTGTGTTTCGTCTTTAGTGCAACACCTTGTAGATCGACATGATGATGTGTATAAACATTTAGGTAGTCCTGTTATTCATGTTTTATTTTGGTCATTTCCTAAAGAGAGAAAGGTAAGCGCTCGGGTTCGCGCGAGTGCCACAAGTTTCACCTTAAGAAATGAATACACATTCACCGAAATTAAAAGTATGACGCACTACGTAAGTTTTATTTTTAAAGCGGGTTATCGCAGCATAGACGACCCTACGCTCATAAAAAAAGGTGATCGAGCTCGTATTGTGGGTATATGCAGCGCAAGTAGCTTTACATCATTATTTTTGATTGCTTTGGTGATTGGAATAGTCGGCTGATAACTATTATTTTAGGCGGTGGGTATCAACTATCTTAAATGCACTTATCACACTAAAATGATGTTAAATAATTGAATTAAAAATAATATTTTTTATTAATGTCTGTTTTATCACTTAATTTACTGCTTACCTTATTGCTTCTTTCGTTCAACTTTTCTAAAACAAGTATCTGTATCAGCTTAGTCCATATCTAAAGACCATCCATATTAAAGATCGTCCATATAAAGGCCAGCCATATAAAGATCGTACATTCCTGCACTGAAATGGTTCAACATTGTGATTTCGCACTAAAATAGTGCTTAAAATCTAAGTTGTTTCTCTCTTTTTTGCTCTAAGTTTATGAAAAATAATGTTATTTATTTTTGGCACTGCTTTTGTATTGAAAGTCACTATCCGAAACAAGAACACATTCTTTTTTTTAAATTAAGCAGGAGCAACATATGAAACTAGTCACTGCAATCGTCAAGCCTTTTAAGCTAGATGATGTTCGTGAGGCCATCTCAGAGATTGGCATCGATGGCTTGACAGTAACCGAAGTGAAAGGCTTTGGTCGTCAAAAGGGTCACACCGAGCTTTATCGTGGAGCAGAATACCAAGTGGATTTCTTACCTAAGGTGAAGTTAGAAATCGCGGTACACGCTGACCAAGTGGAGCGTTTAGTTGAAGCCATCGTTGGCGCAGCAAAAACAGGCAAAATTGGTGACGGCAAAGTCTTTGTCTACGATTTACAGCACGCGGTACGAATTCGTACAGGTGAAGTAGACAGCGAAGCCCTTTAAAACTAAGCACAACTCGGAGATAACACAATGGAAACAACTTTTGAACTCGGGTATGCATTAGATACCTTTTACTTTTTGGTCTGCGGTGCATTCGTGATGTGGATGGCGGCTGGCTTTGCAATGCTAGAAGCGGGTCTTGTAAGATCTAAAAATACCACAGAAATACTAACTAAAAACGTCGCTCTATACGCAATTGCATGTACGATGTACATGATTTGTGGATATGCCATTATGTATGGTGGCGATATTTTCTTAAGCGGCATCACTGGTGATGGCGCAACAGGCGCAGAAGACCCTGCAACTTATGCACCTTCGGCTGACTTTTTCTTCCAAGTGGTATTCGTCGCTACAGCAATGTCTATTGTTTCAGGTGCAGTTGCAGAGCGTATGAAACTATGGGCCTTTTTACTGTTTGCGGTTGTAATGACTGGTTTCATCTACCCAATGGAAGGTAGCTGGACTTGGGGCGGTAACCCAGTATTTGGTATGTATACACTTGGTGACCTTGGTTTCAGTGACTTCGCTGGTTCGGGTATTGTTCACATGGCTGGCGCAGCTGCAGCTCTTGCAGGTGTTCTTGTGCTTGGTGCTCGTAAAGGCAAATACACTAAAGATGGAAAAATCAACGCAATCCCAGGAGCAAACTTGCCATTAGCAACGCTAGGTACGTTTATTTTATGGATGGGTTGGTTTGGCTTTAACGGTGGTTCAGTACTCGCAACAGCAACGGTTGAGTCAGCAAATGCAGTCGCAATCGTATTTATGAATACTAATGCCGCAGCGTCTGGTGGTGCCATTGCAGCACTATTGCTTGCTCGCGTATTGTTTGGCAAAGCAGACCTTACTATGGCATTGAATGGCGCGCTCGCTGGTCTGGTTGCTATTACTGCTGAACCTTCAACTCCATCAGCACTTGAAGCGACGATCTTTGGCGCACTGGGTGGCTTGTTAGTAGTTGTCAGTATCATCGGCTTAGATAAACTGAAGATTGATGATCCAGTTGGTGCTATCTCTGTCCACGGTGTGGTTGGTTTACTTGGGCTATTACTAGTACCATTTACTAACGACGGTTCTTCTTTCTCTGGCCAAATCATCGGTGCACTTACTATCTTTGTATGGGTATTTGTAACTAGCTTGGTTGTATGGTTAGCGATTAAAGCAATCATGGGCGTACGAGTTTCTGAAGAAGAAGAGTACGAAGGTGTTGACGCTAGTGAATGTGGATTAGAAGCCTACCCTGAGTTTAAATAAGCGAGAGAACTAGGATAGAAAGACTCATACAACGATAAACGGAGTCTTTCTAAATTATAATAAGCCATAAAGCTTAAACCGAAAACCGCAAATATTAATATTTGCGGTTTTTTTATTTTTAATACTAGGGTCTGTTCAAAACACTTTCTGTCTTATATTTCCGTGGCTAGCGATGCTCGTTGTGGGCATATTCCTGCCATTGTGTTTTTCTGCTATCTGTGAATTTATGACGCCCTCTAACATCTGGATAGATCATTTCATCTAAAGTGGCGTTTGTTCACCAACGCAGATATGCGCGAGTCTTGCATGGCGCTACTCTTATATATAAGCAAATCAGTATTTAGTGTATGTCTAAATCGTGCAGAAGAGCCTAGGATTACTACAAGCTCTATATTTTCACCAATAACAATAATAGTATACTTGGCTGTCAAAAGACTTAGCCTGTCACAAGCCTTAGCCTGTCACAAGCCTTAAAGTATGACGTTAACTGATTGTTGTTCTATTCACTATAGCAAGGAGCAAGCAAGCGTTCGTGGGCTTAGTTATTGCAAAAACGAATGCTTAGGTGGCGGGGAATCAGTATTAGCGTTAAAAAATATTCACGATAATGTATATATGGTGAAAGAAGTTTTTCTTGTGCTTGATTGCGTTCAAAACTATCTTCTATAGGGTTGGTAATTAAAAAAAATGCTAGCGATTTGCTAGCATTTTTGATTCAGATATTGTGTTTAATAGTGTTTAGAGGCCACTGCCATTTAGTAATAAATGAACACCGATACTGGCCACATATCCTAAGGCTATCACTGGTGTCCACTTGAGATGCGCCATGAAGGTATATTTACCCCTAGCGGCACCTAGCAGGGCAACACCAGCTGCAGAACCTATTGCTAGCATACTTCCACCAACACCCGCGGTCAGTGTAACCAACTGCCATTGTTCAAGTGGCATGACGGGATCCATCGTTAATACGGCAAACATCACCGGAATGTTATCTACAATCGCAGATAATACACCTACAAGCGTATTCGCCCAGATGGGGCCTAAATCGTTGTACATCAATTCAGATATAATGGCCATATATCCAAATTGACTAAGACCTGCTACGCATAAAATAACGCCATAGAAGAAAAGCAAGGTATCCCACTCGGCTCTTGCAACTTTCTCCATAACATCAAATTCTTTTACGTCGGCTCGCTGATCAGTCATGTCTTCAAACATTTCAACCGCGCCGATGCTATTGCCATTTTCATCTCTTATGGGAGCGGCACTGAACATTAAATACGCGCCCAAATTATCAAAATAGTTCGCGGCATCGTAAGACTTTCCATCTATTGGGTTATCTCGATATTGACCTCTGTAGTGCTGTCGCACACCCGTTTCTGATTTATCGTCAAGCACAACATCTGCAAGCGTTGGACGCTCCTTTTTATAGAACGCTTTCCACTGGTCTTTTTTACCAATCATTTCAGCAGCTTTAATACCAGTAAGCTTCTCTAAGGCAGGGTTCCAATGTGTGACAGTATGGTTGTTGTCAATTATAAATGCAGGGTATTGCTGCTCGTTGATATGATCGCCGATTCTTTCTCCATAACTTTCTAGTACTTTTAAGGGATTATTGTGTGATTCGTTTCTACCACCGAAGATAGAATCCGCAGCGATGGTTTTACCTTCTTGACGCTTAAGGTAGAACGAGTAGAGGCCAAGGTATCCTAAACCAAACATCATGCCTGTAGCTGGAGGTAAATGCAGCGCAGTATGGAAAGTGACGGCTGTGGCAATGGTTGCTAAGAATAGGCCGATCATAATTTGCGCGCCGCGTTTCATCACCACATGATCATCAGACGCTTCAGGTGCCCCTTTAGGCAAAGCGAAACTCATTATTACGGCTGGCACTAACCAGTTAACTACTGATGGAACAAAAATTGGAATAAATTCTAAGAATTCTACTTTACCCTTTTGCCACACCATCAGCGTGGTTATATCTCCAAACGGAGAAAAAGCCCCACCAGCGTTCGCAGCAATTATGACGTTGATACATGCAATCGATATAAATTTTAGATCTTTGCCACCAACGGCCATTACCACAGCACCCATCAAAAGAGCAGTGGTTAGGTTATCAGCGATAGGAGAGATGAAGAAAGCCAGCACCCCCGTTATCCAAAAGACCTTTTTGAGAGAATATCCACGAGAAACTAAAAATGCACGCAAAGCTTGAAATACGTTGCGTTCTTCAAGCGCATTGATGTAAGTCATGGCAACTAAAAGAAACAAGAATAACTCTGCATATTCGATAATAGCGTGTTTTATTGCGTCATGCGCATAGTCTGACATACCGATGTCTTTAAATGCCAATGCAACTAAAATCCAAATTACACCAGCTGCAAAAAGAACCGGTTTACTTTTCAGTAAGTGAATCTCTTCTTCTAATGGTACAAGTGAATAAGCTAGGACAAAAATTGCGACTGCGGCATAGCCATAAAAAGTGGCACTAAGATCGGGTATTGTAATATCACCTGATGCAAACGAATTAAACGGCAGTAAAAGTAGGGTGGCGAACGTTAACAGCAAACGAAAGCTTAGGTAATTGCTCATAGATTGAAGTATCGACGTATTCATCTTATATCCAATAGGTGGTTCTTTTAATGAAATGTGGCAGGGAAACTATCACTGCCAGAACACCTGAGCAATTACACCTTTGGGTGAGATGAGGTATTTTGACTATTTTTATAAGAAATATTACTGATCACCAAAATACCAAGATGATAGTAAATACTCACTAGTTTACCATGTACCCGTATTGTCCATAGACACCCATGGTTCTTTTGCATCTAGCGCTTTGCCTTTTTGTAAAAGCTCGATAGAAATACCGTCAGGCGATTTCACAAACGCCATATGTCCGTCTCTAGGAGGGCGGTTAATAATAACCCCAGCGTCTTGCAGTTTTTTGCATAAGGCATAGATGTTTTCAACACGAAACGCTAGGTGTCCAAAAGCTCTTCCATTTGCATAAGGCTCATCTTGTGGGTCCCAGTTATAGGTCAGCTCAAGTAAAGGCGATTGTCTGTCTTTGGCAAGGGCTTTATCTTCAGGGGCTGCAAGATAGACGAGTGTGAAGCGACCTTTATCACTTTCGTAACGATTAATTTCAACTAGGCCCAAAAGGTCGCAATAGAAAGCCATTGACTCAGATAAGTCGCTCACTCTCACCATAGTGTGTAAATACTGCATATAACTCCTTAGTATCACTTAAAAATTCAATAATAAACCATTCTTAATATGGTTCTAGTTTTATCCAATATCACAGGGTACACTTGTATAAACAACAAGCAAAAATTAAATCGAAACTTTGCTGTTAAACAAGAAATACAAACGACATCAGAATAATGATGATGGTCTATTGAGCTAATACTAATAAATAAAAAGAGAAATCGCCCAATGAAAAATATTACTTTTCTTGTTCTTAGTCTTATATGTTTTAGCAATTCTCTACTTGCTTACGACCGTATTACTGGTTTTCCTTTTGCGACGCGCTCGGAAGTGATTGCCCAAAATGGAATGGCAGCTACTAGCCAGCCACTTGCCACACAACTTGCCTTGGATATTTTGAAAAGAGGTGGTAATGCGGTGGATGCCGCCATCGCCGCAAATGCAATGCTTGGCTTGGTTGAACCTACAGGTTGTGGTATCGGCGGGGATTTATTTGCCATAGTGTGGGATGCAAAAACGCAAAAATTATATGGTTTGAATGCATCTGGCCGTTCTCCAAAATCACTCACTCTTGATTATTTTAAAGAAAATCGCATCGACAGTATCCCTAAATTTGGACCCTTGCCTGTTTCTGTACCTGGCGCGGTTGATGGTTGGTTTAAGTTACAAGAACGATTTGGCAGTATGAGCATGCAAGAAATTTTGGCACCTAGCATTGCTTACGCCAAAAGTGGATTCCCAGTTTCGGAGTTAATTGCTTACTATTTAGAGGTAAATCAAAAACGTATCGGGCATTATCCTGGCTTTACAGAGACATTCACGTTTGACGGTAAGACACCCAAAAAGGGACAAATATTTCGCAATCCTGCTCTTGCAAGTACCTATGAAAAAATCGCAACGGGTGGCCGTGACGCATTTTATAAAGGTGATATTGCACGGGTTATTGGAGCTTTTATGAAGGAGCAGGGTGGATTCTTGAGTTATGAAGACATGGCATCACATACCTCTGACTGGATAGAGCCGGTTTCGACTAATTATCGGGGATATGACGTTTGGGAGCTACCGCCTAATGGTCAAGGGATCGCGGCATTGCAAATTTTAAATATTCTGGAACTTTATGATATCGAAGGTATGGGATTTGATTCACCAGAATATGTTCATACCTTTGTTGAGGCGAAAAAACTGGCGTTCGCAGATAGGGCAAAGTTTTATGCTGATCCAGACTTTAATGAAATCCCTGTTGATTGGCTTATATCAAAAGAGTACGCAAAGCAACGTCAAAAGTTAATCGATGCTTCACAAGCAGCAAAAAGGGTTGATGCTGGGCGACACGAGGGCGATACGATTTATTTAACCGTCGCCGACAAAGATGGAAACATGGTTTCGCTTATTCAAAGCAATTACCGTGGGATGGGTTCTGGTATGATCCCTACGGGGCTTGGCTTTGTGCTGCAAAATAGGGGAGAGATGTTTGCTCTTCAGCAAGGACATTTTAATCAGTATGCACCAAATAAACGTCCTTTCCATACGATCATTCCTGCTTTTGTCACTAAAAATAACCAGCCATTAATGAGTTTTGGGGTCATGGGCGGAGGTACTCAACCTCAGATGCACGCTCAAATAGTGGTAAATATGATTGATTTTGGTATGAATTTACAAGAAGCTGGAGACGTGCCAAGAATTATTCATACTGGTTCGAGCACTCCGATGGGTAAAGTTATGACTGATGGCGGCTATATCAGCCTCGAATCGGGTTTCAGCCCACAAACACGGCGCGAATTGATCAAAAAAGGGCATGTTTTAAGGGATAGCTTAGGCGCTTTTGGTGGTTATCAAGCTATTATGTATGATGCAAAGAATGAAACTTATTTCGGCGCGTCTGAATCTCGTAAAGATGGACAAGCGGCAGGATATTAAATGAGCCAAGCACAGAAAGGCATCTGCGCAGAGCCTAACTTACATTCTCTGTATTTGTTGTTTAATGTTGTGGACGAAGACATCGAATGCATTCGCTCTAAGCTTTCGAGGTTGCTGGATATTTTCGAACATTTTGATAATGAACATTATGAAGCGATGGTATCTGGTGTTATCGGCATAGGTCATGCATTCTGGGAAGAATTATACGGTGAAACCCGTCCGATGCATTTGTCGCCTTTTCCAGACATGCAATGTGAGGACAGAGTTGCACCAGTCATCCTCGCTGATTTATTCATTCAAATAAGGGCAGACCGCTTAGATATATGCCAAGCGATGGGCATGGAAGTTATGCAGGTCTTAAAACTTCATACCGAATTGGTAGAACAGATCCAAGGCTTTCGATATTTGGATGGCAGAGACTGGACCGGTTTCGTGATTGAGGACGCCAACCCAAGGGGTAGCAAAAAGTTTAAAGTAAGTTTGGTAGGTGATGAGGATCCCGTATTTACAGGCGGTTCATATATTCATATTCAGCGCTATCGCCATGACATGCAAAAGTGGAATACTCTTTCCGATAAGTATCAGCAACAAGTAATGGGTAAAACAAAAGAGCACAATTTAGACGTAGTCGGTCCTGAGCTTGATTCACATGCGTTTAGGACGAAAATTGTGGGTCCCGGAGGGCAGTATCCGATTTATCTCAATCAAAGCATGCCATATGGTGACATGACCGCTCAAGGTATATATTTTGTCGCCTGTAGCAGTCATCCTCAGTCATTTAAAGACTTGCTACATAGCCGGATTTATGGAGATTCAAATGGTCATTATGACCGTTTATTGGATTACACCGTCGCAGAGACGGGAGCTGCATTTTTCGCGCCGCCAATGAGCTTTATTCGTCAACAGGCGCTGTCACAGCAAGCTGAAGAGCTCGATAGTGATGTACTAGACAACTGACTAGGTGCAAATAATCTGTCACTATAGCAAAGATCAACAGACACTAGTCTACAGCTTTGATATTTCTCATACTCGCACGAAAAGCAGCGCCTATTTCATACTTCACGCCTATTACAGACAACGTTAAACTTGAACTAATTGCTAATCGCAACACTATCAATACGGACAGTCAATCCGATAGTAACGCAACGACTCGGTGTTGACAGTGCAATACGATTTCAACCACTCTAGATTTTCGCCCTGAATTTACATGTATGTCAAACGCGCAAGGCAATTAAAGGATTGTAATGTTAAAAATTTTAATATCTATCGTAACATTGTTGAGCTTCGCTTCGTGTCATTCAATCGCACAAACGCTTGAATCAGATCCCTTGGTAATCGGTACGAAAGTGGCGCCTCCTTTTGTTGTTAAAAACGACCAGGGTGAGTTTGAAGGTATCTCCATAGAGATGTGGAGCCATATGGCTGAAAAACTTGATTTACGCTATCGGTTTGAAGAAGCTGATCTAGCGCAATTAATTGAGGGACTTGAGCAGAAGCATTACGACGCATCTATTTCTGCCATCACGGTCACATCTGACCGGCTCGAGAGCATTGATTTTACCCATCCGTTCTTTACTACTGGACTTGCTATTGCAACTACCAAAAATGAAAGTTCGTGGACAAGTGCCTTAGCTCGGTTTTTCTCTTGGGAGTTTTTGGTCGCGCTTTCTGGTTTATGTGTGGTGCTTTTGGCGGTAGGGTTTGTGTTATGGCTGTTTGAACGTAAGCGCAATACAGAGCAATTCGGCGGCTCGGCAGCGCAAGGTTTGGGCGCTAGCTTTTGGTGGGCAGCAGTGACCATGACAACTGTTGGCTATGGCGATAAAGCGCCCACTACGCTTGGCGGGAGAGTAGTAGGCTTGGTCTGGATGTTTGCCGCGATAATTATTATCAGTAGTTTTACCGCAGCCATTGCAACAAGCTTAACGGTTAGTCAACTTGAATCATCCATTGAAAGCATCGATGACTTATATGGTGCGAAGGTGGTGACATTGCCTAATTCTGCCAGCGCCACTTTTTTATCGTCAATAAACGTGAATTATACGACAAGGTCTGATTTACCCAGCGCATTAGAAGAACTTAGACAAGGCAGTATAGAAGCAGTGGTTTACGATAAACCTATCCTTCAGTATTTAGCTAACACGCAATTCGATGATGAGATATTGATATTACCAGGAGAAATCGAAAGACAAGACTACGCCATCGGTTTACCTGTAAATAGTCCACTAAGAGAGCCGCTCAACAAGGAATTGTTATCGCTTATAGAAAGCGAAAAGTGGGAAGTCATCAAAGAGAAATACTTAGGTTCGGGTGAAGAATAATTGTATCTTTTACGATGAGCATAAGTCGTACAAAGGCTAAACCTCTTGTTTTATCGTTGAAAGCTAGCAGACTTGGCTATGGCTTGCTCGTTGACGATGTCGGGCTTTCTCAGTCCCAATGCTTCTTATACGTGATTAAGATTGCTTAACTGGATACACTACAGCATGGAAATCCAAGACAGCATACAAACCAGTAATCGCGGCGATACTGTCTCGAGTGGAAATCTGCAATAAGTTTGACTAGTAATTGCTCGATTAATGCAAATACTCCCAATCCAGTAATCATCACTAAAGGATACAACACTAAACTAGCAAATAAACTCATTTGAAGCTTCAATATGAATGGCAGGCTGCCAATGAATAAAAGTGCAGCAAAGCCTAACAATCGGAAAATAGAAATAAGAAAAGAGTGAGTCATAATTAGTACCTATACATAAAATTAAACTGTCTAGTAACGGACTATAAGGATTTGTGTGGCGACTAACAAAGGTAATATATTCAGCTTATGAGTGAAATTTATTCATCTTTATGACTTTTTTAAAACGCGTCGTTTACTATTTGTTGGCCGAACGCTAAGTTAGTAGTTACTCATTTTGACTCAAATAAGGTGATTTCTTTAGCCAATCTAAAAAGCATTCGATTTCATGTCTGTGGGAATTTTCACTTTTTAGGACGGCATACAGGTCTTTGTCGTACTTTACGTTAATATTGAACAGCTTAATAAGATTGCCTGAATTTACTGTTTTTTGCTCAATAGGAAATATGCCAAGCGCGATGCCTAAGCCTTCCTCTGCGGCCTTAATCGCGTCGTCGTACCTATCAAAAGACAAAACATGATTACTTTCGATTTTCGGTAAAGTAAGCTCATCAGCAAACCTTCCCCATACATTTTCTAAACTACTGATATTGATAAGAGGTAAATGACTCAATGCGTCTAAACTATCCAATTTGTTGTTGGCAAAAAATGTTTTAGAACATACCAGAGAGACATAAATATCACTTAATTTCTGGGAAACGAGGTCGGTCCAATCTCCGTTCCCAATTCGAAGCGCTAGATCATAATCTTCATAACGTAAATCAATGACTTCTCCAGACGTTTCAATACGCAAATCAATGTTTGGGTGTGCTTTTTGAAAGTGGCCGAGTTGAGGAATGATAATATGAGTGGCTAATGTACTAAAAGTTGTCACTTTGATTGTCGGTTGTAAAAATTGATTTTTGAGTTGTTTTGTTCCTTCCTCAAAACTAGTCAGCCCTTGTTGAACAAAAGAAAGGTAGAATTTACCAGCCGCATTGAGCGTTACACCGCGGCTTTTCCGTTGAAACAATTGCATACCTAACACTTCTTCAAGAGTTTTTATTTGATGACTGACTGCAGATGGCGTAATGAATAGTTCAGCAGCGGCAAGTTTAAAGCTCGATGTTCTTGCGGCGGCTTCAAATAACTGAAGTAGATGAGGGGACGGGTATTTTTTCATTAATAGCGTTACGCAACAAATGTAGTACTCCGTAAACGATACACTAAATTCACATGAATTTCATTCAGCTATTCCTTAATTTTCAGTCTATCAATGTATGGTTCAACTAGAAAAAAACGCCTCTAAATATTTTCAAGATCATATAGTTTCCATTCGAACGATTTGGGGCCAATGGTTTGTCTAAGCAGCACTAGTTTTATACTTAAGAACCTTTAAAAGTTTACAAGCGCAACGGCAAGAAACAAAATTGGCGTTAAATCTAATAAAGTCTCAACAAAAATTATTTTTTCATACCGGTAGTCTAGAATTTGTTGTCAGATTTGCATTAGCTGCTTCTTCTCGTTCATGGTCTTTCGAATGGTCGGACGCGAGTACCATATATACGCTGGGCAGAACAAGCAAAGTAAACATTGTGCCGACTAGCATACCGGCAACCAGAATAATCCCGATGCTGTTTCTTGCCTCGGCGCCAGGACCAGTAACGAGTACCAATGGGAAGTGACCCAGCACAGTTGCGCCAGTCGTCATTAACACCGGCCTTAGGCGAGTCTGTGCGGCCCTAATTACAGCATCTAGCTTCTCCAGTCCTTGCTTCTGCATATGATTGGCAAACTCGACAATCAGTATTCCATTTTTGGCTATAAGGCCTACCAGAGTAATAAACCCTACTTGCGAGTATATATTAATGGTCGTGAAATCAAGGAACGAAAACATCATTGCACCTGCAAGGGCAAGAGGCACAGAGCCGAGCAGTACAACCAGTGGATCTCGAAAGCTATTAAATTGGATAGCAAGCACTAAATATACAAATACTAAAGCCACCAATAACACCCCTTCTAAGGTGTTACCTTCAAGTCTTATTTGTCTTGATTCACCCGCGTAATCAATGGTGTAAGTACTGGGCAATAGGGATTCTGCTATTTCTTCTAGAGTGCTCAAGCCTTGTTCTTTGGTGGTCCCAGGGATGACTTCTGCAAATATCCTAAATGCATTTTTTTGTTGGAACTTAGACAGCACTCTGGGAGCGGTTTCAGTTTGTAATTCTGCTATGGCACTAAATGGGACCAAGCTTCCATCTGCAATTCTTATCTGCAGGTTCATAATTGCTTGCGGGTTCATACGCTCTGATTCAGATATCATGGGAATCACGCGATAAGCACGACCGTCTTGATTATATCTATTTACAAAATTGCCAGAAAGCATGGTTGAAAGCTGTCGATTCACACTGGCCAAATCCAAGCCTAAATCGGCGATACGCTCTCGATTGAGCTTAAATCTTACTTGCGGCAGATCGATTTTTAAATCGGTGTTGGCAAACAAAAACTTGCCAGACTGGTTAGCAGCCTGAACCATTTTATCTGCATACTCCTTCATGTCAGCGTATGAGTCTGTGCTTAGCACTACCAATTCGACAGAAAAATTACCTGCGGTCGGTAAGGCTGAATCTAACACTGGAAAGGCTTTAATTCCTGGAACTTGAGTTAAGCTGCCAAAAGCTTGCCAGTACATGTCTTGAACACTTTGTTCACGTTCATCAACCGGAACAAAATCAACGCCAGAGAAGCCTGCCGCCGGATTGATAATTTGCCACATAAACTTTGCGCCCTCTAACTGTTTCATGGTATCCACCACATCATTCATATGCGTAAGCGTATAATCCAAAGAGGCTTCAGGTGCAGATTCTATGATCACCGTGATACCCGATTGATCTTCGGTGGGGGCCAGTTCTTTTAAGGATAATAAATAAAAGGGAACGCTTAGCAATGCCAAAACGACTGCTGCCGTTAATATTTGCGCTTTCATGTCGATGGTTTTGATGACTACCTTCGCATAAAAATCCTGCGCTTTATCAAAAATTCGATTGACCTTTTGAGTGATTTTTCCTTCTTTTCCGCCTTCAGGGCAGGCATAAGCACTCATGATCGGCGATAGTGTCACCGCAACTATACCTGAAATAATAACTGCTATAGCCAAGGTAAAAGCAAATTCCTTAAACAAGGCACCCGTTAAGCCGGTTAACAATCCAATAGGGGCGTACACGGCAGCTAATGTCACTGTCATACTGATTATAGGCGCTAATAATTGACGAGAACTGGCTAAGGCAGCCTGCATCCTGCCCATTCCAGAACGCATGTATCGAGCGACATTTTCTACTACCACGATGGCGTCGTCTACGACTAAACCGACAGAGAGCACAATAGCCAGTACGGTCAATAAGTTTAATGAGAAGCCTACAACGTACATTGCCGCAATGGCGCCTAGAATAGAAATTGGAATGGTAATAAGTGGAACAAGTGCTGTCCTAAAGCTCCCCATCATTGCGACAACCACAAGTCCAACTAAGAGTACCGTTTCAGCTAAGGTAATAAATATTTCTCGCAGAGAATCTCGCATGTAAATCGTGCCGTCATAGCCATCTGTAATGCTAAGTCCATCAGGTAAGATTTGGTTTATCTCGTCGATCATCACATAAACATCATCGCCAATTTCAATCTCATTGGCCCCTGGTAATGGCCACACTGATATATAGAGTACGGTATCTTTATCTAATCGAGCGGTCGTTACACCTTCTTCTTCGTCAAGTTCAACCCTTGCTATATCTCTAATTTTCACCAGAGAATTATCGTTGTCACGGATAACTAAATTTTCAAATTCTTCGACATTGGTAAGGCTGCTATCGGTTAACAATGAAACGCGTTGTTGACTGTTTTCGGAATTTCCTATTGTTGCGATAAGGTTGTTTGCTCTAAGTGCCGAAGATACATCGTCGGCCGCAACGTTGAGCGCGGCCATTTTTTTGGGGTCTAGCCATATGCGCATAGAAGGGGAGCGAGCTCCCTCAAGTCCGATGCGCTGCACGCCAGGTATCGACGCCAGTGCGGGAGAAACGTTGCGCGACAAATAATCGGTGACCTCTGTGCGTGACATCCCGGCTTTTTCTTCATCATAATTGACCGTTAGATAAAACACAGCGAAAGGGCGGTCGGCTCTGACTACCTGAATCGCAGGGTCTTCTGCCCCCTCAGGTAATTCGAACCTTATTTGATCAATTCTTGAAGAGAGTTCTGCAAGGGCAGCAGAGGGTTCTTCATTTAACTTTAACCAAACCGTTACCAAGCTTCGCCCTGGTGTGGTTTGCGAGTCTACGTAGTCAACGCCCGGAGTAGACGACGCTGCACGCTCTATAGGCTCGGTGATATATCCTTGCACAACCTCAGCAGAGGCTCCCACATATGGGGTTGAAATTTGTATAGAGGCACTGCTTATTTGGGGAAACTGCAATACCGAAATGTTCATTGCGGCTCTTATCCCAATTAAAATAAGCGCTAGCGATAATACAATAGCGATCACTGGACGCTTGCTAAATATATCCATCTTCGAAGGTGTATTTAGTTTTGTAGAGCTTGCTTCGGCTTCGTTTACAAGAGATGAACTGGCTTGTTGTGCATGCTTATTATTTGTCAAAGTTCCCATAGAATACTCCGATTAGTCAGCTTTAACATAGGTAAGCATGTTGGTATTGAGCTTTGCCGACCCGATTGTGGCGACCAGCATGCCGCTTTCAAGTCCATCGCTAACATAACTTATTTCGTCCTGCTTTGAAGCAACAGTCACAGCTTGTCTGTTGGCTCTTAAATTGCCTTGTTCGTCTTTTACCAGTACATACACAAAACTGCCAAACGCGTCGTAGCGTATAGCTTGATTGGGTAAAGGAACAGCGCTTACTGGAGAAGCGGTTGGCACGAGAACAGCGACGACAGCACCTGGTTTAAAGTCTCTTGGCGGGTTTTCTATCTTTGCTCGAACTTGCATAGAACGCGAACTGTTTTCTAATTCTGTATTAATCGCGACTATTTCAGCGTTGATTGCCTTAGAACCTTCAATAGACACGGTGACAACGTCACCAATATTGACATCAGCATATATTTGAGCGAGTTTAAAGTCGATCCAATGATGGTCGGCGTCTCCAAGCAGAGTCGTTAATAGAGTATTCGCCGCAAGAAAAGTACCTTCTTGCCAGTCATGGATCCCTGTAAAACCATTAAAAGGAGCCAAGATCGTTTTTTTGTTTATGTCCGCCTGTATGCCACGGGCTCTTGCTTTAAATACCGCCAACTGAGCATTGGCTCTATCGAGTTGTTCTTTGGAAGATGCGCGCACATCAAGAAGATCTGTAAAGCGTTTTACGTCTAATTCTGCCAATGTTATTTCTGCTTTTATCGCATCCAATTGCGCCATTTCTGACTCAACATTGAGTTGAATTAATGTATCTCCTCTATTCACCTTACCACCAGAGGGCAAGTTCATTTGAGTGATGATCCCTTCCACTTCATTTCTAATGTTGATGCGTTGAGTCGCTCTTACTTCGCCAATTACGGTTACTTGGGGTTGGAAGCTTGACCAGGTCACCTCTTGCGCGAGGACGGTTTCGCTCGGTTCAGGAAAACTTTCGCCAAATGCTATGGCAGCTTTGATTTGTGTGAATTTGATAAATCCAAGACCAGAGATGATCACTAATATCCCTACTATGGTGACTACCCATCTTTTTAGTTGGAGCATTTTGTATTTCCTTGAGAGCTTTCTAATGAATTGGAAAAATAGTTACGATTTGAGTAAAACGTCGTTTGTCACTGAAACATTACCGTCATGCTGGGCACAAGGTTTAACTATAAAAAAAATTTAGCGACCTAAACAAGTACGTAACTGAAAAGATATAGAGCTTAATATTTATCCATGTTTTTAAAAGAATACTTAGGGTGGTTGACATTTTTTCTTAACATGAGTGTTAGTAGGCTGCATTTAAAAGCAAAACCAATAATTTAAGAGCGTTAAGAAGCTCACCTCTCAGAGGCTGTTTAGTTACTTCTTCTAAAGTTGAGCATCGAAGCCTTGACTTACCAGAAAGCCCTCACACAGAGCGCCCAGTCAATAGTATTGATATAAGCCTCAATATCCCT